>NZ_OX352321.1:2400000-3029010 GCF_947090775.1 Pseudarthrobacter sp. MM222 | reverse complement strand
TGCGCTGGTCGGACCGCCGCGAGGATTTCCGCACCGAAATCCTCGGCCTCGTCAAGGCACAGACGGTCAAGAACGCCGTCATCGTCCCAACCGGCGCCAAGGGCGGGTTCTACGCGAAGCAGCTGCCGGACCCGGCCATGGACCGGAGCGCCTGGATGGCCGAAGGGATCGAAAGCTACAAGACTTTCATCCGCGGCCTGCTGGACATAACGGACAACCTCATCACGACGCCGGACGGGGAGACGCTCGTTGCGCCGGCCGACGTCGTGCGCCACGACGACGACGATTCCTACCTTGTGGTCGCAGCAGACAAGGGCACGGCGTCGTTCTCGGACATCGCCAACGGACTGGCCGCCGAATACGGCTTCTGGCTCGGCGACGCCTTCGCATCCGGCGGCTCGGTCGGATACGACCACAAGGCCATGGGCATTACCGCCCGCGGCGCCTGGGAATCGGTCAAACGCCACTTCAGCGAGCTGGACCTCGACACCCAGTCCGAACCGTTCACCGTAGTAGGCGTCGGCGACATGTCAGGCGACGTTTTCGGCAACGGCATGCTCCTCTCCAAGCACATCCGCCTGCTCGCGGCCTTCGACCACCGGCACATCTTCCTCGATCCGACCCCGGACGAGGCGGCATCCTTCACGGAGCGCCAGCGGCTCTTCGAGCTTCCCCGCTCGTCCTGGGACGACTACGACAAGTCGCTCATCAGCGAAGGCGGCGGCGTGTTCGCACGCCAGGCCAAGTCGATTCCGGTCTCGGCACAGGTGCGCGAAGCGCTGGGGCTGCCGGACGGCACCACTCGGCTCAGCCCGCCGGAACTGCTCCGCGCGATCCTGCTCGCCCCGGCCGACCTGCTGTACAACGGCGGCATCGGCACCTACGTCAAGGCCAGCACCGAAACGAACGCCGAGGTCGGCGACAAGGCCAACGACGCCATCCGCGTCGACGGCCGGGAGCTGCGGGTCAAGGTTGTCGGCGAAGGCGGCAACCTGGGCATGACGCAACGCGGGCGCATCGAGGCGGCGCTGCAGGGCGTCATCCTCAACACCGATGCGATTGACAACTCGGCCGGTGTGGACTGCTCGGACCACGAGGTCAACATCAAGATCTTCGTGGACCGGATGGTGGCCGCGGGGAAGCTCGAGCCCGCCGAACGCTCAGGATTCCTGTCCTCCATGACTGACGAAGTCGGGCGGCTGGTGCTTGAGGACAACATCGACCAGAACATCCTGCTGCTCAACGACCGCATGCGGGTCTCCGAGTGGAGCCCCAGCTACGAGCGCCTGATGGACTGGCTCGAGAAGTCGGCTGACCTCAAGCGCGACCTGGAGGCACTGCCGACCACGGAGACGCTGAAGGAACGCCTCGAACAGGGCCAGGGACTGACCTCCCCGGAGCTGTCCGTGCTGGCGGCCTACGCCAAGATCGAGCTCACGACGGCGCTGCGCGACAGCACACTGGCCGACGATCCATGGTTCCGCGAGACGCTCCGGGCATACTTCCCGAAGCAGCTGCGGGAACGGTTCGACGCCGAACTGGACACCCACCCGCTGCGCCGGGAAATCATCGCGACCGTGGTGGCGAACGACATGATCAATATGGGCGGCATCACCTTCGCATTCCGTGCGATGGAGGAGACCTCGGCCACCGAGGCCGCCGTCGCGAAGGCGTTTGTGGCGCTCCGCGAGGTCTATGAACTGGACATCATGATCGGCGAGCTCAATGAGCTGCCGGCGTCCTTCCCGACCGAGCACTGGAGCACGGTCCACCTCGACATCCGCCGGCTCCTGGACCGGGCCGTGCGCTGGGTCCTGAGCCAGAGCAACGCGTCCCGGCCGATCGCCGAGACCGTCGCGGAGTTCAAGCCGCTGATGGACCCGATGCGCGCACGGCTCCTCGACTACCTGCGCGGCGATGACCGTGCCCGGGTGACCGCATGGCTGGAGAAGGCGCGCGGCTGGGAACTGCCCGAAGACCTCGCCCACCGCTGGGCGGAACTGTTCGAAAGCTTCGTGCTGCTGGATATCGCCAAGATTGTCCACGTCAGCGAGGAGCCCGTGGAGAACATCGCGCATGTCTACTACACCGTCTTCGACCGCTTCCACGCGGATTCCCTGCTGGAACGAATCACCAAGCTGCCCAGGAATGACCGCTGGCAGGCACTGGCGCGCGCGGCCCTGCGCGACGATCTGTACTCAACAGTGTCAGATATGACGATTGCCGTGCTCGAGACGACGCCTGCCGAAGCACCTGCCGAGGAACGGCTGACCCTGTGGGAGAGCCAGAATGCCGATCAGCTGGACCGGGCCAAGAGCATGTTCGACGAGGTCAATGCCCTCGAAGCCGATGACATGGCCTCCCTGTCGGTAGCATTGAGGCTCTTGAGGTCAATCGTTCGACGCTAAAGCACCCTGGTGCCGGCCGCGTCGCAAATGGAGGTGCTGTGGCAATCTTTACGGACCCTATCAGGGAGCATGCCGATTTCGGTCCGGGGGATGCCGAGTGGCTGCACCTCCTGGTCGGCGACTGGCAGATGGTCGCCGACCTGGCGTTCGCGGACCTGGCGCTTTGGTTCCCGCACCCCGAGTTCGGCTACGTCGCGCTCGCGCACGTCCGCCCCTCCACCACGCATACGGTGTTTCACGCCGACTTCGTGGGGGAGGGGATCCGGTCGGACCTGCAGCCGTTGGTCGACAAGGCCTGGGAGAGCCGCGCGATTGAGCGCTCCAACGAGACCAACTGGAGCAGCGACATGGCCTTGCGAGTTGAGGCCGTACCGATGGTCCGCAACGGCCGGACGCTCGCCATCGTCACGACGCATATGGATCTGTCCAGCTCCCGCATGCCATCCCGGCTGGAACTGACCTACCGGCAGTGCGCCTACGACCTGTTGCGGATGGGAACGCTGGGGCTGTGGCCCGACTTTGCCTCGCCCACGGGCTCCCGCCGGGGCGCGCCCCGGGTCGGTGACGGCCTCATCCGGCTCGACGCGGAGGGAATCGTCCAGTACGCCAGCCCTAATGGCGTGTCTGCCTTCCGGCGCCTCGGCGACGGCGAGTCCCTCGAGGGCCGGAGCCTGGCCGAGGTGACGGCGGGGCTCCTGAAGGACCGGCGCCTGGTCGATGAAACGCTGCCTCTGGTGGTCACGGGACGGATGCCGTGGCGCAGTGAAATCGAATCCCGCGGGGTCAGCCTCTCGCTTCGGGCGATCCCGCTGCGGGACGAGGAGCACCGGTTCGGGGCGCTGGTGCTGTGCCGCGACGTTTCGGAGCTGCGGCGGCGGGAGATGGAACTCGTCACCAAGGACGCCACGATCCGCGAGATCCACCACCGGGTCAAGAACAACCTGCAGACCGTGGCGGCGTTGCTGCGGATGCAGTCCCGCCGCATGGTCAGCGACGAGGCCAAGCAGGGGCTCGAGCAAGCCATGCGCCGGGTGGCGACGATCGCCCTGGTGCACGAAACCCTGTCCCAGGGCCTGACCCAGAGCGTGGATTTCGATGAGCTGATCGGGCGGCAGTTCCGTCTGTCCGCCGAGGTGGCGTCTCCGTCGCAGCAGGTAAAGACGCAGCGCTCCGGCCTGTTCGGCGAGCTGCCGAGCGACTTCGCCACCCCGCTGGCCCTCGTGATCAACGAGTTGGTGACCAACGCCGTCGAACACGGGCTGGAGGGACGCGCGGGCACCGTCTCACTGATCGCGGACCGCTCGGAAAGTGAGGACGGCGACGAACTCCTGACCGTGACCGTAGCAGACGACGGTGTGGGCATTCCCGAGACGCCCTACGTGGAAGGCCTGGGCCTGCAGATCGTCCGCACCCTCGTTACGAGCGAGCTTGGTGGAAGCATCCAGTGGACAGCACGGGACGGCGGCGGCACGGCCGTGCAGATCGTCCTGAGCTTGGCCACCAACTAGGCCGGGCGACAAGAAAAAACAGCAAGGGCCGCAGACCTGGGGTCTGCGGCCCTTGCTTCTGTCCCGCCCGCGGCGGGACCTCTGGCCCGAAGGCCGAAAAATTTAGGAGGCGCGGCGGGCGCGTGCTGCGCGGCGCTTCAGGGCACGGCGCTCGTCTTCGCTCATGCCGCCCCAGACGCCGGCATCCTGGCCGGACTCGAGGGCCCACTGCAGGCACGTGTCTACCACCGGGCAACGCCGGCATACGCTCTTGGCTTCTTCGATCTGCAGGAGGGCAGGGCCGGTGTTTCCTACCGGGAAGAACAGCTCCGGGTCCTTGTCAAGGCACGCTGCGCGGTTACGCCAATCCATGCTGATCAGTCACTCCATTCGTGGGAACACATCAAGGGGCTTTGTGAAATTATTCACTAGAGGCTTCATAAGAAAGGGGCCCTCTGGGGCCCCCTCGGTCATCTGAATTAAGCGTGTCATGTTAACGCTGTGTAAACAAGGGGTAATAGGCCTTGAAATGCCACGGAATCGTGAGCGATGCATCACATTGGCTGGCGGCGCCTTTACCGTTAGTCGACTATGTCCGGTACTGTGCCAGTGTGTCAAGACCCCCTGAGACCCCCCCCGCAGCTCCCGGACCAGGCGTTGACGGCCCGGAAGGCCCAGGCAGGCGGGGTGTCGAGCGGCCGGCTGGCATCGTTGTTCTGACGGTAATCGTGGCGCTGGAAGCCGCCGCCCTGCTTACTGCTGCCGGTTGGTACGGAAGCCAATTGCTGACCGGTGCCCCGGTTCTCTCTTTCTGGGGTGCGGTATTTACTTTGGGCCTGCTCCTCGCTTTTGCCGTGTGGCTCTTTGCCGTAGCCCGGTTCCTTTTCCGCGGGTACCGCTGGCCCCGGGCGGGTGCCCTCGTGGCCCAGCTGTTCGTCCTCACCATCGGCTTTCCCACCCTGACGGGCGGATACCCGCTGGCGGGCCTGGCCATGGTCGTGCCGGCGGCCGCGGCGATCGTGCTGCTGTTCGACAAACGGGTCATCGCCTTCGCTTCCAGGCTCGGCGGCTCACCTCCGGCCCTGTAGCCGGTTGCCGTTACTTCGCAGCATCCGGTGCGGCGCTGCCAGCAGCGGGGTCGGCCAGCTGCACGGCCAGGGGCTGTCCGTCCGAAATCAGCACAGCCCGTCCCGGCGGCGGGCTGGCCTCCAGTTCGAACCGGACCCCGAAGAGATCGCCATCCAGCAGGCTTCTGGGGCAGATCAGGATTCCTGTTCCCTGACGACGCGCGCACTGCGCGAGCGGGACGCGTTGCTGAAGCGCCGGACTGAAGCCGGCGGTCAGGACCACTGTCCAGCCGAGGCTGTTGAGTCCGAGCAGTTGACGGTTGGTGTCCTCGGACTGAAGATCGACGTCGTCGGCCAGCAGCACCGCCCCGGGATTTAAGGCGCCGGCGCGGGCCCTCGCGTGGAGGTCGGCCCAAAAGTCCGCCGGATCCGTGCCCGTGGCAGGCCGCAACCAGCCGCCCGCCGGGGAATTCAGAGCCGGCAGGGCTGCCAGCAGAGCCGTCTTGCCCGAGCCGGGACCGCCCAGAACGGCCAGGACGCTGCCCGCCCGGAGCGTGATCGAGACCGGTCCGAGCTCATCTCCTCCCACTCCGAAGCACAGGGGCACGTGCGCCCGCTGCTCCCGGATCCCGGGGGCAGTCTCTTCCCGGGCAGGTCTGCCCAGCCCGGCGAGCACTTCGGATACGCTGATCCGCTGCGGCAGTGCCTCGACCCTGAAGGGCGCCTGCAGCACAGGCGACCGGGGACGCGCCTGGAGTCCACGCGGCGGCGGTCCATAAAGCTGGGCTACGTGCACCAGCGCCGAGGTGGTCCCGAGGAAGGGGCCCAGGACGGCCACCCGGCCGGGAAGAAATTCCAGAGCGGGCAGACGCGGCCAGGCGATCCGTTCGTCATCGGAGCTTCCGGCGGGAAAGAAGATTCGGTTGGCAATGCCGCCGAAGATCCGTGACGTGGTCAGTTCCCGTTCGCCGGCGATCAGGACTGCGATCCCTGCCCTGGCGCCGTCGCGGACGATGTCCTGGAGCAGGTCTTCGCCGCGGGCCAGCGGGCCGGAGCGGAAGGCCGAGACCCAGTAGCCCCAGCCGCACACGGCCAGCACCAGCCGAGGGCGGGGAATGCCGGGCGCGCCCAGCCGGCGGATCATTTCGCCGGCCACGCGTTCCAGCACCCGGACCGCACGCCGCAGTTCGTGGGGGCCCGCGACGGCGCCCACCCGGGGTGACGCGACGGTCCGGCTGGATGAGCCGGCAGCATCGAGGATGTAGAGGTGCGTTTCGTGCTCCGCGGCCAGCAGCTGGTCCACCACCAGCGCCAGGGCCGCGTCAACGCCACCCGGGTCCGTGCCCGATAGCCCGCCGCCCGCCAGTGCGCTGCCCGAGACCGTGCCCGCTGCTCCGCCGACAAGTCCCAGGTGGCCGTGATCATCCGGGCGCCAGCACAGCTCGGCGAGACGCTGCTGTTCGGGCATGTCCAGCCACCCCAGCCGGACTGCGCTGGCGGCCGGTGTATCGACACCGGGATCCGCGGACGGAAACGGCAGCAAAGCAGGGAGCGTCCCCGCGACGGGCCGGCGGGGCAGGGTGCCGCAGCCCGCCGTCCACAACCTTCGCGTGACCCCGGCGAGTGCTGCCGCTTCCTGAGCCTGGGTCCGGGCGGCCTGCTCACTTGCCGCGCTGCCCTCCGCGGGTGGGCGGCAGAGCCGCTCTGCGGCTGTCAGTACAGTCACTGTTCGTCCGACGGGCGGGGACCGGTCCGGCGTGAGGGTAGCCGACTGGAACTCCTGCGGCGGTTCGGTCCCTTTGACCAGAAAGGCGCGGCCAGGCGTGGCGATCGGGATGTCCGCCGCGTGCGCCGAGTTCATCACGTCGATCGATTCCATCCCGGACTGGACCCGCAGGACGACGCGGCTTGTGACGTTTGCCCGGATGTCGGCGGTGATGGACCCCTGCGGACGCTGGGTGGCCATGATGAGGTGGAGTCCCAGGGACCGGCCGATGGCCGCGATCCTCATCAGCTCGGACAGGGCGCGCGGGGCTTCGTCCACCAGCATCCTGAATTCGTCGATGACGATGATGAGGTGGGGGAGGGCGGGAAGGTCCCGGTCCAGTGCACGGTATGCGATGAGATCGCGGGCCCGGGCGGACGCGAGCAGTTGTTCCCTGCGGCGGACCTCGGCCCGCAGCGAAACCAGGGTGCGGTCGATTTCCTGCAGCCCAAGGTCGCTGAGCATTCCCACGCAGTGCGGAAGCCCGGTCAGGGGGCCGAGCCCCGAACCGCCCTTGAAGTCCACGAACAGCAGGTTGATGCGGTCCGGCGGGTAGCTGGCAGCCAGGGCGGCGACCATCGTGCGGAGAAACTCAGACTTGCCCGAGCCGGTGGTGCCTGCCACCAGGAGGTGGGGGCCGTCCCGCTCGATGTCCAGGTGGACGGTTCCGTTCCTGCCCAGGCCGACCGGAACGGCCAACCCGGTGGTGTCCGCTGATGGTGACCAGCGGCGGGCGACCTCGGCGGAGCTGAGCGGCAGGATTCCGGCCAGGGCAACGACGGCGGTCATGGCGGCCTGCGGATCCGTGTGCGGGGTCCCGGCCGATCCCAGCCGGCGGCAGATGTTGTCAAATACCGGACTGGGGACAAGGTCAGGGAGGAAGGGGACAACATCGCGGCCGCGTGTCAGCCGGGCGGCCCGCCCTCCGAGGACAATGGCGTGGGTGTCCGGGGGACCGGCGTGGGGCACGCAAAGGATCACCTGCCAGCCATGGCTGGCCGCCTTGGCGCTCAGAGCGGCGGCCCCGGAGGCGTCAGGACGAGGCCCAGGGATGGGTCCGCCGGCAGAGCCGAGGATGATCAGCACGCCACGGTCGCACCCCGGACCGGGGCCGGCGCCCAGCCGGGCGGCGGTTCCGGACTCGTGGCAGGAAAGCGTCAGGCGGGGAAGGAACCGTGCGGCGAGAGGAAGGTATTCCGGGGGGCCGTGGACCAGGACATGCGTCCGGTGTGCGGCGGGATAGGCGGCGAGCTGCACGAGACAGGAGCGGACCAGCCCGGCAACTGCTGCGGGCGGCCCGAGGACCGAGGTGACCGCGGCGGCCGGGTCCAGCGTGAGCGGCATCAGACCCAGCGGGGGTGCGCGGAAAGCTGGATCCGCCGGTTCCGACCTGATGTTGGCCAGTTGCTCGGCAAGCCCGAGTCTCAGCCAGACGGCACCGGACTGAGCGACCTGCGGCCCGCAATCCGGCTCCGGCCGGGCGCTGCCGGCGCATAGCTCGGCCGCGGACGGCGCTGACCGCCGTCGTCGGTCCCTGTCCTTCCGCAGGGCCGCGCCGAGGGCCGCCTTCAGCCCCCGGCGTTGTTTCCGGCCCGCCACGGCCGGGATCAGGAGGGATGCCGCCGAGGCCAGGCTGAAGGCGAGGAACATCCACAAGCCGGTGGTGACAGCCAGGCCGACGCCGATGGCCAGGGGCAGGGCCGCCACCAGCAGGACGGTGGCGCGGCTGCCACCGGAGTGGGAGCTGATCACGGGGCTGCCAACGGGGAGCGGCTCGGCCACGCTGCGGCCCGCGGCGTCACACACCCCGGAGGACGCGGAATCACCGCCGAAGAGGAGGGACATCGTGGAATGGCCGCACCGGATGACCGATCCGGTGGTCACGACCGCCCGGTGCACGCGCTCGCCGTCGACCGTGGTTCCGTTGGCGCTGCGCAGGTCCTCAAGGGTCACCGCCGAGTCAGAGACGTCCAGTTCCGCGTGCTCACGGGACAGCTCGGCGTCGGGAAGGACGAGGTCCGTCCCGCTGCGCCCGATCCGGAACCGCCCGCGTCTTAGCGGGACGATGGTGCCGGCGCCGGGCCCGCTGTGCACGGCGAGGAAGAGTTGCGGAGCCGCCGGGCCGCCCCCGGCGGTCCCGTGGCCAGGGACCGCCCGGGCCGCCGCCGCGCCGTCGACCAGGACCGCGCCGTTCCGCAGCGGCGCGTCACCGGCGCGCAGGGTCCGGACGGGGATCCCGCCCACGCTCAGCTGACCCGTCCCGTAGCGGCGCGAGATGGCTTCCTGGAGGACCGTACCGGGGCACTCCGCGGGCACCTCGACGGCGAGTTCGATCGGGCCGGCCGGGAGCGTGGAACCTGGTGCCGGCAGCAGGGTGCAGTGCAAGATCACCGCGAAGAATCCTTTCTGGAGAGCGGGCTGTACTCCACGCTAGAAGCGGCATCGGGGCGACGATCCGGGGATTACGTGCCATGTGGATAAGACCTCCCGTCCGCGGTGCCGATCGAGCCTCGGGTAGGCTAGAGCAGCAGACAATGCGCAACATTGGGCTGCCCGCATTCGAACCAGGAGAGTTTGTGACCGCTGACCTCGTCATCGTAGGGTCGGGCTTCTTCGGCCTGACAATCGCAGAACAGGCCGCCACTGAGCTGGGCTTGAAGGTCGTTGTCCTCGACCGCCGCCACCACATCGGCGGCAATGCCTACAGCGAAAAGGAAGAACAGACCGGCATCGAGGTGCACCGCTACGGTGCGCACCTTTTCCACACGTCCAACGAGCGCGTGTGGGAGTACGTGAACCGGTTCACGACCTTCACCAACTACGTGCACAAGGTGTATGGCGTGCACAAGGGCGAGGTCTACTCGCTGCCCATCAACCTGGCGACCATCAACCAGTTCTTCCGGGCCAACCTCACCCCCGGGCAGGCGCGCGAGCTGATCAAGGAACAGTCCGGCGAACTGGCCGGGACGGATCCGCAGAACCTCAACGACAAGGGCATCCAGCTCATCGGCCGGCCGCTGTATGAGGCGTTCATCAAGCACTACACCGGCAAACAGTGGCAGACGGATCCCAAGGACCTGCCCGCCGGCATCATCTCCCGCCTCCCCGTGCGCTACAACTACGACAACAGGTACTTCAACGACAAGTACGAGGGCCTGCCGACCGGTGGCTACACGGCCTGGATCGAGAAGATGGCCGAACACCCGAACATCGAAGTCCGGTTGAACACCGACTTCTTCGACGAGTCGCACGAGTACAGCAAGGACAAGGTCGCCGGCAACATCCCCGTGATCTACACCGGGCCCGTGGACCGCTACTTCGACTACGCCGAGGGCGACCTCTCCTGGCGCACCATCGACTTCGAGGAGGAAGTGCTCGACGTCGGTGATTTCCAGGGAACGTCGGTGGTCAACTACAACGACGCCGACGTGCCCTACACCCGGATCATCGAGCCGCGCCACTTCCACCCGGAGCGCGACTACCAGAACGAGAAGACCGTCATCATGCGGGAATTCTCGCGGGCCGCGGAAAAAGGCGACGAGCCCTACTATCCGATCAATACGGCCACAGATCGGGAGCGCCTGCTCAAGTACCGTGACCTGGCGGCGGCCGAGCAGGATGTCCTCTTCGGCGGACGGCTCGGTACCTACAAATACCTGGATATGCACATGGCCATCGGCTCGGCCCTGACCATGTTCGACAATCAGATCCGCCCGCATTTCGAAAGCGGCGCCAAGCTGGAAAGCGGAGGAGTGGACGCATGAGCGCCGCAGAAGTAACCAACCCCTGGAAGACGATCCAGCGGGTCATCCTTCCCTCGGCGGACCAGCCGGACACCATCTCGCTCTACGCCGACGCCGGCAGCGCCAGCGGCATCCGGCTGCGGGAGAATGACGAACTGGCGCGCACCCCCAAGCTTCCCGAAGAGAAGCTGCAGATGCTCAGCTCGGGCGACCGCGAGGCGCACTTCGAGGACCTCCTCACGAGGCATTCCATGCGGGTCCGTTCCGGTGAACAGATCTCGTTCGGGACGTACTTCAACGCTTTTCCGGCGAGCTACTGGCGGCGCTGGACCTCGGTCCGGGACATCCGGCTCGTAGTCCGGACCAGCGGAACCGGCACTGTCACCGTCTACAAGTCGAACGCCCGCGGATCCATCCAGCGCGTTGACGGCAAACACGTCGACGGTGACACCACCTCGGTGTTCGAACTGTCCCTGAAGCCGTTCGGCGACGGCGGCTGGTACTGGTTCGATCTGGCGGCCGGTGCGGACGGACTCGTGCTTGAGAACGGCCAGTGGGAGACCGCCGGAGGACTCGGCGCCAGCGGCCAGGTGACGCTCGAAATCACCACCATGAACAAGCCCGACTTCTGCCTCAACAACGCCCGCATCCTGTCCGAAAATCCGGATGTCCTGGAAAACGTCCGGGAAATCCTGATCGTGGACCAGGGCACGCAGAAGGTCGAGGACCAGGAAGGCTTCGCGGAGGTCCGGGATGCCCTCGGCGGGAAGCTCCGGATCATCAACCAGGCCAACCTTGGCGGCTCCGGCGGCTTTGCCCGGGGCATGTACGAGGCAGTGGAAAACGGCAGCGACTACGTCCTGCTGCTGGACGACGACATCGTCGTGGAGCCCGAAAGCATCGTCCGGCTCGTCGGCTTCGCCGACCATTGCCGCAAGCCCACCATCGTGGGCGGCCACATGTTCGATCTCTACAACCGCAGCATCCTGCACACCTTCGGCGAAGTCGTCGACCCGTACCGGATTGTGCCGACCGCACCGCACGTCGACATGGAGGTCAGGCACGACTTCAGCGTCGCCAACCTGCGTCAGACGCCATGGCTGCACCGCCGCGTGGACGTGGACTACAACGGCTGGTGGATGTGCCTGATACCCACCAAGGTCATCAAGGAAATCGGCCTGTCGCTGCCGCTGTTCATCAAGTGGGACGACGCCGAATACGGGCTGCGCGCCCGCGAGGCCGGTTTTGCGACCGTGTCGATGCCCGGTGCGGCCGTGTGGCACGTGTCCTGGATCGATAAGGACGACCTCGTGGGGTGGCAGGCCTACTTCCACGAGCGCAACAGGCTCATCACCACGCTGATCCACAGCCCCTACCCCAAGGGCGGGCGCGTCCTGCGCGAATCCGTGCAGGCCGACGTCAAACACCTCGTGTCGATGCAGTACTTCACGGAGCACGGCCGGATCGAGGCCCTCCGCGACATCTTCGAGGGACCGCACGAGCTGCACCGGGTACTGGCCTCGAAGCTGCCCGAAATCAACGCGCTGAAATCCGAGTACCCGGATGCCCAGCTGAAAGACGACGTGGACGACTTCCCGGCGCCGAAACTGGGACGCGGCCCCATGGGCGGCACCGTCGTCGGCATGCCGCGCAAGAAAGACCTCATTCCGTGGGGCATCAAGACAGTGGCCCGACAGCTGATCAAAGCCCCGGGCCCGGACAGCGCCGTGCGCCCGCAGGGCTACCTGGCGCACCGGGACAACCGCTGGTTCAGGGTGGCGCACTACGACAGCGTCGTGGTGTCCAACGCCGAGGGCACGGGTGCGTCGTGGTACCAGCGCGACCCCAAAAAGCTTAAGTCGATGCTCACCGAAGCGACCCGGCTGCACCTGCGGCTGTTCCGCGAGTGGGACCGGCTGGCCGAGCAGTACCGGAGCGCGGTGGCCGATATCAGCTCCATCGAGTCCTGGAAGAAGACCTTCGAGGCGCATTCCAAGGATGGCAACTAGATGGCGGGTCCGGCCGACCAGCTGGTCAAGCCCGGAAGCGGGCGGGGTCTTCTCGACGTCTACGGTGACCGGTTCCTGCTGAAGCTGCTGGTGCGCAAGGAAATCAAGGTGCGCTACCGGGGCTCGGTGCTCGGGCTGCTCTGGTCCTACGTCAAGCCGCTCGTGCAGTTCCTGATCTACTTCGTGGCGCTGGGCATCTTCCTCAATCTCCAGCGGGGCACGCCGAACTACGCCATCTACCTGTTCGCCGGCATTGTCCTGGTGAATTTCTTCACCGAGTCGCTCTCAAACGCCACCCGCTCGGTCGTGGACAACCGTGACCTGATCCGGAAGATCTACCTGCCGCGGGAGCTGTTCCCGGTCTCCACGGTCTGGGTGTCGGCTGCCCATTTCCTGCCGCAGCTCCTGGTCCTGATCGGCGCCTGCCTCGTGGTGGGCTGGACGCCGTCGCTCCTGCAACTGGCGGCCGTGGTCCTGATCTTCTTCATGGTCGCGGTGCTCGCCACCGGCCTGGGCCTGATGTTCGGGGCGGTCAACGTCTACTTCCGCGATTCCGAGAACATCGTGGACATGATCGTCATGATCGTCACCTGGGCGTCCCCGGTCCTGTACGTCTGGTCGATGGTCGAACGGGTAATGGGGCCGTGGTACTGGCTCTACCAGCTGAACCCGATGACGGTCGCCGTTGAGGTCTTCCACTGGGCCTTCTGGGAACCGACCCTCAAGGCCGACCAGTTCGTGGCCGACACCATGCCCCCGGACCTGCTGACGCTCTGGCTCCCCGTCGCCATGCTCATAACGCTGGTGGTGCTGTTCCTGGGACAGCTGACGTTCCGCCGGCTCGCCGTCCACTTTGCACAGGAGCTCTGAGATGACAGCGCACGGCCACGTCGCGATCAGCTGCGAAAGCCTCCGGAAGCAGTTCGTCCTGCGGCACACCCGGTCCTTAAAGGAAGCCCTCGTGTGGCTCGTGAAGGGCCGCAAGGGGGACCTGTCCAAGAAATTCCTGGCCCTGAAGGACGTCTCCCTCGAGGTCAAGCAGGGCGAAACGGTCGCGCTGCTGGGGCTCAACGGCTCCGGCAAGTCGACCCTCCTGAAGCTGATCTCCGGCGTGCTGCAGCCCGACGGCGGGACCGTGCGGACCAGGGGCCGCGTCGCAGGCCTGATCGAGGTCGGTGCCGGCTTCCACCACGACCTCAGCGGCCGCGACAACGTCTACCTCAACGGCGCGATCCTCGGCATGAGCGAGAAGCAGATCGACGAGAAGTTCGACTCCATCGTGGAATTCTCCGAAATCGGGGAGTTCATCGATACGGAGGTGAAGTTCTACTCTTCGGGCATGTACCTGCGGCTGGCGTTCTCCATCGCGGTGCACACCGACCCCGAAGTCTTCCTCATCGACGAGATCCTGGCCGTGGGCGACGAGCCGTTCCAGCGGAAATGCATCGCCAAGATCAAGGAACTCTCAGACAAGGGCAAGACGCTGTTCGTCGTCAGCCACGACCTTGACCTGGTCGCCACCGTCTGCGAACGCGGCGTGCTCCTGGAGCACGGCGAGATCATCATGGACGGGGAAGTGCACGACGTCGTCGGCGAACTCCGGCGCAGGTCCGTCTCACTGTAACGGCGTGGCCGGTTCCACTCCGCGCGGTATCCGCTAGGCTAAGGCCGAAACGGGGACTGAGCCCCGTCCTTGGGGGAGGCGGGAGCAAAGATGGCAGCTGTGGGTCCGAGCGAGCGAGAAAACAGGCGGCGGAGGTTTGCCTGGCCGGTATCGCTGAGGTGGGTAACGAAAGCGGCGGCGATCACGGTCACGGCCGGCATCGTGGCGGCCAGCCTGGCGCAGGGCGCCGTGGCGGCCGACACCACGGACCCCTCACCGACGCGTCAGGCCACCGGCCAGCCGGCCGCGGTGACACCGGCGGCGGTGACACCGGCGGCGACGCAGCCGGCCCGCGTGCCCGGTCCGGCAGCGACGCCGACGGCGGTGGCGCCGACAACCGCCCCGCCGACATCCGCCCCGACGACGACCGCCGCGCCGACTGCCGGGCCCAGGACAACAACGCCCGCAGCACCTTCCGCCAAGACCACTCCGGCCGCGGCGACTCCGGCGCCCACCGCTTCTGCCGTGGCTGAAGCCGGGTTCGCCGTGCCCGGCGCCATCGGAGCCGAATACAAACGCCTGGGAGGCGCCCCCGGCGCCGTCGGGCCCGCAACCGCCGGCCAGGAGTGCGGGCTGACCGGGGGAGGCTGCCTGCAGACCTTCGCCAACGGCACGATCGTCTGGAGCGCCGGCACCGGAGCCCACCTGCTCGCCGGCGCCATCGAGACCGGCTGGCTGAAGTACGGCGGCTCGAAAAGCTACCTGGGCTACCCGCTCGCCGCTGCCGGTTGCGTCGGGACCGCGGCGGGCTCGGTCTGCCACCAGAAGTTCCAGCGCGGCAGCCTGTACAACGTCCCCGGCACCGGAACCTACCCGGTGTGGGGCGGTATGAACGCCACCTATGAATCCCTCGGCGGCATCAAGGGCTACCTCGGCTACCCCAAGGAAGCGGAGAAGTGCGGGGAGCCCGCAGCGGGCCACTGCATCCAGCACTTCCAGCGCGGCCTGATCTATTACGGCCCCGGCGGTACCTGGCAGATTTGGGGCGCCGTCGGCGCAGCCTACGACAACCTGGGCGGCCCGGGCAGCTATCTCGGCTACCCCACCGCCGCCGAGCAGTGCGGGCTTCCGGGCGGGGCGTGCCGCCAGACCTTCCAGCGGGGAGCCGTCTACTTCGCGCCCGGCGCCGGAACCTTCCCGGTCTGGGGCGCCATCAACGCAAAGTACGAGGCCCACGGCGGGAGCCGCGGCTACCTCGGCTACCCGACCGGCGCAGAGAAATGCGGACTGCGCGGCGGCGGCTGTTCCCAGTCCTTCCAGCGCGGCAACGTCTACTACGCGGCCGGAGCCGGCACCCAGGCCGTCTGGGGCGGCGTCGGACAGTTCTACTCGGCACGCAAGGCGCAAAACGGGGCCCTGGGGTACCCCACCACGGCCGAGGCGTGTAACGGGAGCGGCTACTGCAGCCAGTCCTTCCAGTACGGTGTCCTGCAGTGGATTCCCGGAACCGGGGTCCGGTACCGGATCAACACCGCGGCCTACTGCCCGGCCATCTCCACCGGCGCCGTCAAATACCGCACCGCCGACGCCTCACGGGTCACCTTCGCCATCGCCGACGAATACGGTTCCACCCGCATCAACTTCATCACCTGCGTCCGCCAGGCCGACGGCTCCTACGCGAAGGAATGGGGAGCGCTGGGCCACGCGGGGGAATCGGGCTTCGCCGGCCCCGGCGCCGCCACCGGACCGACCTGGCAGAAATACTCGCCCACGGGATCCTTCACCGTCACGGAAGCCTTCGGCCTCGGCAACCCGGGGACCAAGCTGGCCTACCGCCAGCTCAATGCCTACTCGCGCTGGGGCGGGCGACTGAACGGAAACTATAATAAGTATTTCGAGTCCAGCGCCGACGTCTTCCCCGACGAGAACATGTGGTACTTCGCCACACGGCCGTCCCACGACTACCGCCAGGGCGTCGTCATCAACTACAACCGGCCGCCGGATGCGCCGATCACGATGAATGCAGGGTTCGCCATCTTCCTGCACGGGAACAACCTCCCGACCTGGGGTTGCATCTCGCTCAACGACGGCGACCTCCTGCAGTACCTGCGGACCGCGAACCCCGGAGACCGCTTCGTCATGGGAGTCGCGTATGACATCTTCAACTAGCTCCCGGCGCCGCGCCGCCGCCGGCACCTGCCAGGTGGTGCTGCTCGGCAGCCTTTTCCTGGGCGCCTGCACGGCCGCGCCGGGCCCGGCCCCGGAGACAACAGCGGCCGCCCCGACGACGGCCCCGACGCCGACCGGGACGTCCGGTGTCGCCCCCGGCGGGGAGCCGCTCACGCACGACGGCCGCACGGTGCTGCCGTCGGCCGGGAACGACTGCACCCGCCCGGAAGTACCGGAAATCCAGCGCGTGCTCGGAGACACCGGCCGGGGCGCGCAGCCGGCCGAAGTGGCGGCGTCGTCGAAGGATGGACTCGCCCAGCTCGACTGCACCTTCGCGCTGTCACCGGTCGGGGCGGGGCAGGCCGCCGACCCGGGGAATTCCCTGATCGTGGCCACCACGACAGCCAAGGACCAGGCCGTGCTCGACCAGCTGGGACTGCCGCGGCTGATGATGGCGGCCGAACCCGTTCAAGGTTTGGGCAGCAAGGCCTGGTATTCGCTCAACAAGCTCACGGACACCACCGAGTACGTCCTCGAGGTGCTGGACGGCCTGACCGTCGTGCGGGTCACGCTGGCCCTGCCGGCGGACGCCCCGGCAGTTGATAATCCGAAGGACAAACTGGCCGCCCTGGCCCCGCTCGGCTGACCCGCAGGCATGACCCCTGCTAGCGGCAGGCGGTCACTTCATACAGCCGGGCTGGGCCGTCCGAGAGCACGAGCCGCACGGCGAGCGAGTTGTTGAGGTTCTGGAGGCCGGGGAACGGATGTTTTCCGAAGTGGACTTCGTTGGCGCCGAAGTCGAGGACGTACCGGACACCGGTGGCGGCCAGGGCCGCGCACACGGCCGGATCGTGGTCGGCGTCGCGCAGCTTCTGGTTCAGCGTCTCGACGTCGGCGGTGTTGGCGGTGAGGATGTGCTTTGCGGTGGTTTCCCGGTGCGCGAGGGCGTAGGCAAGCGCTCCTCCCGTCCATGGGTTGACGGCGATGGCGGCATCCTCCGGAACGATCTCATCCAGCCGGTCGATGACGCGCTGTTCCGCCGCCGTGACAAGCAGGGAGTGGTCCGTCACCCGGTACGCCTTCTGGGCCGAGCCGATTGCTGTCCTCATGGAGGGGACCTGCGCTCCAACAAACACCGCCACGAGCACGCCTCCAATAATCCCGAAGGCAATCCTGCCGCGGCTCCCGACCGGCCGGCGCGCCGTTCCGGCCCGCCGTGAGCCTGCCAGTCTGTCCGCCGTCCGCCGGAGCCAGACGGCAAGGGTATCGACCGCGACGGCGGCGAACGGCAGCGCAGTCAGCGGAAGAAGCGCGGCGATCCTGTTGCTGTCGTTGTACCAGACACCGGTCAGCGCGCTGCGGACATCGCCCTTCAGGGTGCCGGAGACGATGACGTAAAGCACCGCGGTGATGACAAAGCCGGCGAGCATCCACGTCCGGCCGCCGCGCCGCCAGCACAGGAACAGGCCCAGCAGCATCAGGACGCTGACGCCCGCCGCTGCCGGGCGGTCAACGGCGCCGTTCGTGAGAAGGTCCAGCACGGCCCCCCGCGGTGTCTGGGGCGGAGGCCAGAAGGCGGCATCCTCCGGAGGGCGGACAAGCGACCACAGCACATACAGGGCCGCGGCCCCGGCGGCCAGGCCGGACGTCGCGAGAATCCACTGCGTCCGGTGCCCGCGCCGCTGGTTCCCGGGCCCCAGATACGTCTGGACGTACGCCTGCAGGGCAATCGGCACGGCGAGAATCACGAGGGACATGAAACCGTTGGGATGGGCCAGGGCAAGTCCCGGGATGATCAGCACCGGCAGCACGAAGCGGGGCAGCGGCGGCCATTCCAGCTCGCGTGCGACCCGGAACAGCAACGCGACGCTGGCCAGGGCGGCCGGCAGCATGCTGATGGCCAGGAAGTTCGGGTACAGGACGCCGAAATCCAGGAGCAGGATCGGGAAGGCCGCGAACATCGCGGAGAGGATGCCGGCGGCGCCGACGGCGACGGGCCGGTTACCTGCCACCGTCCGGGTCAACAGCATGCAGCCCAGCGGCCATACGACGGCGGCGATCGCCATATTCAGGACGTTGACGGCCACCGCAATGGGAAGGCCGGTCAGTTGGATCAGGGCCGCGGCCAGGCCATGCCAGGCGGCGGGATAAAAATAGGGTGCCGCATCCCCGCTGGTCATTTTCGACATCGTCAACGAGGAGGCGCTGCCGGTGTCGAGGATGTACCGCACGCCGTTGAGGTGGAACACGTTGTCGAACGTCTGAGAGATGCTGTCCGGCGTCACGAAGGCCAGGGCCAACTCGATCAGGATCAGCCCGGCGCCCGCGGCGAAAGCAGCAGCAACCCAGCCGGCCGTCCGGGGCCGGCCATTCCCTGCCCGTGTTCCCGGCCGCGGCAGCAAGTCCGCGAAGGAACCGCGCAGGCTGGTGCCCTCCTTGGCGCGCCGGAACGCGAGGGACAGGGCGGACAGCAGGATACCGCCGACCAGGACGGCGGCCGCGGACCAGGGGAGGCCCGCAAACGGCATCAGGACGGCCAGCACGGACGCGATGGACACCGTGACGGGCGCGGCGAGGGCTGCGGCCGGCAGGCCCCGGAGGCCCAGGGACGCAGTGACCAGCCCGCCGGGCAGCAGGAGGAACAGGACCGCCGCGAGCACGAAGGGAAGGGTCTGCAGCCAGCTCAAGATTTTGGCCGCAGGGTAGGAACCGCGCGCCGCACCGGCGGCGCGTTCAATGCGGGCACGTCAGATGGTCTGGTCGAGAAGCCCCAGCAGGTAGGCCCCGTAGCCGCTCTTGACCAGGGGTTCAGCGCGCTGGCGCAGTTCATCGTCGGTCAGGAATCCCAGGCGCCAGGAGATTTCCTCGGGGGCCCCGATCTTCAGGCCCTGGCGGTTTTCCACGGTGCGGATGAAGTTGGAGGCGTCGCTCAGGTCGTCAAAGGTGCCTGTGTCCAGCCACGCGGTGCCGCGGGGGAGGATCTCGACGTGCAGCTTGCCCCGTTCCAGGTACGTGCGGTTGACGTCCGTGATTTCGAGTTCGCCGCGCGGAGACGGCTTGAGGTTCTTGGCGATGTCAATGACGTCGTTGTCGTAGAAGTACAGGCCGGGCACGGCGTAATGGCTGCGCGGCTTCTCCGGCTTCTCTTCGAGCGAGAGGGCCTTGCCGTCGTCGTCGAACTCGACCACACCGTACGCCTTGGGATCCCGGACCCAGTAGCCGAAGACGGCGCCGCCGTCGATGTTGGCGTGCCGGCGCAGCTGCGTGCCCATGCCCTGGCCATAGAAGATGTTGTCCCCGAGGACCAGCGCCACCGTCTCGTTGCCGATGTGCTCGGCCCCCAGGATGAATGCCTGGGCCAGGCCGTCAGGTGAAGGCTGCTGGATGTAGGTGAGGTTGACGCCGAACTGGGAACCATCACCCAGGAGCCGCTTGAACTGCTCCGCGTCATGGGGTGTGGTGATGATGAGGATGTCCCGGATCCCGGCCAGGATCAGGGTTGACAAGGGGTAATAGATCATGGGCTTGTCGTAAACGGGTACGAGCTGCTTGCTGATCCCATGGGTGATGGGGTGAAGCCGGGATCCAGTCCCGCCGGCCAAGATTATTCCACGCATGCGCCCAATCCTCCCGTACCCAGGCCCCGACAGCAAACCAGGGGCAGGGCGGCAGAGGGCCAGAGGGTAGAATTGTCGACTGGACCAACTGATGAAGGAAGCCCGGGCTTGAGCGCAGCTGTACTGACACCAAAAGCACTTCCGACCCCGGACATCGGGAGCCGGCTGGACCCTCGGCGGAACAGCCTGAACCTGATCAGGCTTGTCCTGGCGTTCTCGGTCCTGCTCGCCCACAGCTGGCATATCGTCGGAGACGGGGCGGGCTGGGGCTTCCGCGGGGAGAACCTCGGCGGCTGGGCGGTGGCCGGATTCTTCGGCATCAGCGGCTACCTCATCACGGCCAGCCGCTTCGGAAACAGGATCGGTCCGTACCTTGTCCATCGTGTCGCCCGGATCTTCCCGGCCTTCATCGTGTGCCTGCTGGTCATGGCCTTCGTGTTCGCCCCGGTGGCCTACCTCATCCAGCACGGTTCGCTGAGCGGCTTCCTGCAGACGCCGACGACGCCGCTGAACTCGGTCTTCGCGAACCTGTCGCTGCGGATTGTCAGCTACGACATCGCCGGAACCCCCGCCGGCGTGCCCTACCCCGGAGCCTGGAACGGTTCGCTCTGGACCCTCTATTTCGAGTTCCTGTGCTACCTGCTGGTGGGGCTGATGGGCTTCCTGCCGATCGTGAAGAAAACCCCGTGGCCGGTGATCGCCGCCTTTGCCGTCAGCGTTCTTGTGTGGGCCAATGTGGGCCTGATCAAGCCCTACCTGCAGTCGAACCTTGACTTTGAGCTCGCGGCCCGGCTCGTCCCGTTCTTCCTGGGCGGCGCCGTGGTGCAGGTCCTCAGCCACCGGATCGGCATCCACAAGATCGCCGGACCGGTTTCGCTCGCCATTGCCGCGCTGTCCATTTTCTTCGTGGACGGCTTCGGCGGACAGCTGGCCGCCCCATTCATCGCGTACGGCCTGCTGTGGATCTCCACCTGGCTGCCCCAGCCCGCCATCGTGGCCCGCCATGACATCTCTTATGGCGCCTACATCTACGCGTTTCCGGTCCAGCAGCTGCTGGCCGTTTTCGGTGCCTATCACTGGGGCGTCTGGTGGTTCACCCTGGCCGCGACCCTGTGCACCATACCGCTGGCTGCTGCCAGCTGGTTGTTCGTTGAGCGGCCGGTCATGCGGCGGGCCAGGAAGAGCTAGCGCTTCGGTCGGGGTCCGGAGATGCCGCGGACGCCGTCGGCGATGCCCTGCAACGCGTTGGCCAGGCGGACACGCCGGCCGGGGGCCAGGAGCGTGACGATGGCCAGATGCCGGTAGTCGGCCAGCAGTCCTTTCGCGGTCCACAGCGGAAACCGCCGGGCGTACTGCCGCGCAAGCAGCAGCCGGTTCCGGAACAGGTAGTAATACCGCCAGTCCGCGGCGGTGCGGATGCTCAGCGTCTTGTGACCGAGCGACAGTTCCTTGCCGAACATGCTGGCCGCGGACTGACTGCCCAGTGCATGGTTCAGGGAGGCATCGGCGGCGAGGACGGTCCGCAGGCCCTGGTCCTCGCAGCGGAGGTAGAACTCGCTGTCAACCCCGTCGATGAACAGGGTGCTTTGGAACAGGCCGAGCCGCTCGAGCACCGGGACGGGGATGAGCAGTCCGGACTGGATGGGCTCCCCGCCGAGTTGGATGCCGTCCAGGACCGGCCCGCGGCGGACCGGGAGCCCCCGCACGGAAGCCGGGGCGATCATGCCCACGGGCACTCCGGCATGCTGCGCGGCCGTTGCGGCGGAGAGCAGCGCGTCCACATACCCGGGGTCCAGCAGGGAATCCTGGTCCATGGTCAGGACGTAGTCGGGCTTCGGTCCGGCCGTGAGGGCCTTCTCGATGCCCGCGTTCAGCGCCGCGGCGATGCCGGAATTCTCGGGGAGCCGCTCAACGATGCAGCCCTGCTCCGCCAGCTCGGCCAGGATCCGGGCCGGATCCTGCGGGCTGCCGTCGTCGACGACGATGACCGAGTCGACCTGGGCCAGCAGCGCCGCGGTGTTCGCCAGCACACCGTCGGTGGGGTTGAAAAGGGAAACGACGGCGGCAGTGGAAGGCATGCTGGTATCCGTTCCCGTCAGGCAGGCTTGACGTCTGGCTGGGCGTCGATCCAGTTGGCGAGGCGGTCGATGCCCTGGGCCAGGTTGTATTGCGGAGTCCAGCCGAGGACGTCCTTGGCTGCCGTGATGTCGGCCCAGGCGTGGCGGACGTCGCCCTGGCGGTACTGTCCGGTGACGTGGGGCTCCGGTGCGTTGTAGTGCGCCGCGATCAGCTGCGCGGCCGTGCCGATGGTCTGGTACTCACCGGAGCCGATGTCCATCGGCTCGCCCTGGACAGTGGGGGAGACTGCGCCGGCGACGATCGCGGAGGCGACGTCGTCGATCAGGATGAAGTCGCGGCGGACCTCGCCGTCCTCATACAGCGGAATGGACTTGCCGCCCATGGCCATCCGGCAGAACAGGCTCATGATGCCGGTGTACGGGTTGATCAGGGACTGGCCGGGACCGTAGACGTTTTGCAGCCGCAGGATGACGGTCTCGACGCCGTAGGACTTCGCCCACGCCTGCAGGACGTGTTCCTGGGCGAGCTTGGTGGCACCGTAGACGCTGACCGGGGCCGGGAAGGTCTCCGAGGCTTTCATGGCCAGGGGGGTGGCGCCCGGGAAGTCCCACTGCGACTGGTCCAGGGTGGCACTGGTGCGCTGGCCCGGGTAGAACGGCTTGCCGCTGGAGTCGCTCCACGCGCCCTCGCCGTACACGGCGCGGCTGGAGGAGAGCACGATCCGGCGCGGCAGCTTGCCGTGGCGGTTGAGGCCATCGAGCAGCTGGGACGTGCCGACGACGTTGACGTGCGTGTGCCGCGTCGATTCCTCCAGTGACTGGCCCGTTCCGGTCTCGGCAGCCAGGTGGATGACGACGTCGGGGGTGACGTCCGCAAGGACGTTGTCCCAGGTCGCGGCTTCGGCCACGTCGGCCACGATGAGCTCGGCCCGGGCGTCGAGTTCGGCAGGCCGTTCGCCGGTGGCGTGGATCTGCGGGTGCAGGCTGTCCACCACCACGACGCGGTCGAAGGCGTCAGCCAGCGACGCGGAAATGGCGCAGCCGATGAAGCCGGCGCCGCCGGTGACCAGGACGGTCCCGCCGGGGCGGGCAGAGGTTACGGGAGAAGTCACGGCGGACCTTTCGTAGCGGGGAGGTTACTTGCCGAAGGTGTGGCGCACGAGCGCGCCGACGGCTGTGGAATTGCGGGCCAGGATGGCCTGGGGCAGCAGGGAGGCGGCGTGGGCGCGGGAGGTGAGCCTCAGCCGCGCGGAGCGGGCCGCCCGGTGCCAGCCGAGGTCCTCGGCCTGGGCGGCCGCGACGGCGAAGTACTCGCGTTCGCCGTCGAACCGTGAACCGTCGATCAGCTTTGACGAGGAGGCACTGTTGGAGTGCCGGCGGTACCGGAAGCAGACCGTCGGTTCAATCAGCAGCTGGTCACCCTTGTAGATCATGTCCATGATGAGCGCGAGGTCCTGGATGATGGGGAAACCGTCGCGGAAATCGACTTCGCGGATCTTGTCGGTGCGGAATGCCAGCGAAGGCCAGTACAGCCAGTCCCCGTGCATGAGGTTCGTCGCGATCGCCTCGCCCGAGATGAGCTGATGGCCGCCACCGCGGGGCCGGATGACCTTTTGCTTGACGGAGTCGACCAGGGTGGCGACAACCTGGCTCTTCTCGTCGATGACCTGCACGCCGGGCTGGATGATGGCAGCGTCCGGGAACCGCTTGTGCGCGGCCAGGATCGTGTCGACGTAGTTCGGCAGGAGGACGTCGTCGCAGCCGAGGATCACCAGGACTTCCTGGCTGGCCATGGACACGCACGTGCGGTAGTTCGCCGTGATGCCGGCGTTGACGTCCTTGCGGATGTACGTGACGCGTTCGTCCTGGATTCCGGCCATGTACTCGGAAATTTCAAGGCCGGGGTAGGCGTCGTCGACGACGGTCAGCAGCCAGTCCCCGTTCTCCTGGGCCAGGACACTTTCGACGGTTTCCTTCATGTAGCCGGGGTCGCCCCAGTAGGGGATGAAAATATCGAGGGGCATCTAGGAATCCGAGCTTTCAGTGGGACGGTCGGTGGTCGGTGCGGGGCAACCGGAACGGGGTTCCTTGCCGTCCGCGCTCAGGGCGGAAAGGCTGGCCCGGTGCTCCAGGGCTTCGAGCTGGGTCCGGAGAATCGCCACTTCCTCCGCGAGGGTCCGGGTTTCGTCCTCGACGACCGAGATCTCCCAGGACAGGTGCAGGCAGACACCGAGCAGCATCAGGATGCTCATGGCGAAGAGCAGGTTGGAGGGGACCTGCACGCCCACGTATTCGGCGACGATGTTCAGCAGCCGCGGAAAGGCGGCAAGGACCAGCGTGGCCACGCCGACAACGAGCCACAGCACGGCGTACTTCTCCCGAAGCTTTTTGCGCCGGAGCATCTCGATGACCAGGGCCACGATGACGAGCGCCAGCAGGAAGGCTGCGAAATTTCCCATCCCTAGGCTCCTGTGTGCTGGGTGGCAGGGACGGCAAGCTGGGTGGGTTTTCGGGTCAGGGCAAAGAGCAGCGCGAACACGGACCTTCCAAGGTAGATCGCGGCCTTGAGCGGGTTATGGCTCGGCTTGCCGCCCTGGCGGGCGCGCATTTCCACCGGCACCTGGGTGACGGTGCAGCCGGAGCGGATCGCGACGACGAGCGAGTCGATGGTGTCTCCGAGGTATTCGGCCGGATAGTGGTCCAGGTACTGGACGACGGCCCGCTCGTTGGCGGCCCGGAACCCGCTGGTGACATCGGTCAGCCGGGTCTTGGCAAGGGAGGAGATGACCTTGGCGAGCAGCTGCATGGCCCACTTGCGGGGTCCGGTGACCTTGTAGGCACCGCGGTCGGCGAAGCGGGCACCGATGGAGATGTCCGCGTGCTGCAGGCCTGCCAGTACCTCGTCAATGTTGCGGGGATCGTGCTGGCCGTCAGAGTCGACCTGGATCACCTGGACGTAGCCAAGGCGGCGGGCGTACTTGAAGCCGGCCCGCATCGCACCTCCGACGCCGAGGTTGAAGGGCAGGTTCAGGACGGTTGCGCCGGCGGCCGCGGCCTGCTCCGCCGTCGAGTCCGTGGAACCGTCGTTGACGACCAGCACGTCGTAGCGGGCGTTCGTGTCGAGGACCTCTCGCACCGTGCTGCCGACGACGTCGCCTTCATTCCAGGCAGGCATGATGACCAGAACGCGCGGTGAGGGTAGGGGTTCCATATTGTCCAAACTATATCAATTGCCTAAGGGTGCCCCGGTGGCAGCCGCCGTCCCGGGTCGCGCCGTCCACCGCGGTGGTCAACGCAGGCGCCGCTCCAGATCCGCAGGGATGCGTCCGGTGGTGCCGCGGAAGGCGTCCCTGAATCCGGCGGCGGCGGCCTTCAGGAGGCTTGCCCGTCCGGGGCTGAACGCGAACCGCAGCAGGTGCGCCTTGCATTCCTCGAGGAGGCGCCGCAGCACCCAGCGGGGGTCCTTCAAAAGATAGCGCCGGGTCAGCAACGTGCCGTTCCGGGCGATGTAGTAGACCCGGCTGGGCGAGTGGTAGTTGTAGGACATGTCGCGCCCCAGGATCTTCACCGGCCGCCCAAAGAGCCGTCCGGGCCGGCGCTGGCCCAGGTCGTGGGCAATGTCACAGCCCGGGCCGACGAGGACCGCGAGGCCCGCGGTGCGCGTGCGCATGGTGAATTCCGAGTCGACGCCGTCGATGAACAGGTCCTCTTCGAACGGCCCGACCTTTTCCACTGTAGTGCGCGGAATCAGGAAGCCGGACTGCATCGGATCGAAGGCGTGGACAAATTCGCCGTGCCCCTGCAGCACCGGGATGGGATGGCCGCTGTAGGAGGCCGCCGTGACGAATCCGACCGCGACCCCGCCCGACATGGCCCGGTCGAAGGCCGCCAGGCCCCGACGGACGTACTCGTCCGTGGGCTGGGAGTCCTGGTCCAGGGTGAGGAAGAAATCGGGATTCCACCGGGAGGTCGCGGCCGCGACGCCGGCGTTCAGGGCGGCGGCGATGCCGGTGTTCTCCGGCTGCCGGACGACCGTTGCGCCGGCGTCGGCCAATGCTGCCAGCACCTGGTCCGAACCGGCGGGGGACCCGTCGTCGACGACGACGACGTGGGAGACCTGCTCGAGGAGGGACCTGACGGTGCCCGTCAGGGACGGGTCCGGCCGGTAGGCGGCGACCACGGCCACGACTGTCCGGGTGGGGTCATTCAGCGTCAACGGATTCCTTGCTTTCTTTTTCGAGTAGCTTCGTCCCCGGGATCAGCAGGGTCAAAAAGAGAATAGCCTCGCTCAGGGCCATGCCCAGGGCGATGCCGGGGGCGTTGCCGCTGGCGCCCGCCCAGATCATGACGGCGACGCCGAAGGCGGCGGAGATGAGGGTCCAGCGCAGCACCAGGTTCTGCTGGCCTGCCGGGATCAGCAGGTTGCGGATGAACGGGGTGCTGGCGCTGAGGAAGAGGAAGGCGAGCCCGTAGTAGAAACACAGCTCGGTGGTTGCCTGGGCCTTGCCCGCGAACAGGAGGCCGCTGACGAACGGTCCGGCCGCCGTCAGGATCGCGGCGCCAAGGACGCCGAGGCCGGCGTGGGCCCAGATCGCGGCGAGGTGGCGGCGACGGCGCCCGGTCACGCCCCGTTCGATCGTCCAGCCCTGGAAAGCGTTGCCGAGTGCCACGACGGTGAACAGCCCGAAGCGGTAGAGCGTGTCGGCCGTCGCCAGGCTGCCGGAGGCCGCCGGCGCGGTGGTGGCCGTGGCGATCGGCGTGGGGGTGGACGCGTAGGCGTTGCCCGCCAGGCTGATGCCGGCGGTCCGGCCCTGGGCCGCAAGCTCCCGGAGGGTTCCGCGGAGGTCCCGGGGCACCCAGCTCCCGCCAGGGGAGAAGGCCCGGTGGAACATCATCAGGGACGCGACGCCGGTGGCCGCCATCAGGCCCGTGTAGTACCAGAGGTGGTTGCTGAGCAACAGCAGCGGGACCGCGAGGGCGGTGGCGATGAACCGCGGCATGGTGTCGTAGAGAGCCAGCAGCTTCGGCTGCCCCAGGCCGATGCAGAACCAGGCGGGAGACATCCCGGCGATGGCGACCGCCCAGGCCATCGCGACGGCCTGCCACCGGAACCCGGGGACGGCAACCAGCGCCGCCACCGCGGCGGCGGCCGGAAGGGTGACGGCAAGCAGGACCAGGCGGGTCCGGACGCTGCGCAGATAGACGGCGGCCCGCTCGGCGGCGCCGGCTGCCCGGGCTACGGCAACGGGCCCGTCAACGTTCCAACCCCACATCAGGACCGTGGCGGCAAAGGTGCCGATTGCCTGTCCCGAGATCACGCTGGAGATCCCTGCCCCGCCGACGACGTTTGCGACCACGGGGAGGAGCAGGAGGGGCGTTATCAAGGACAGCAGGGGCAAAACCGTGAACCCGGAAAGTCGAAGCAGTACGGTTTTCATGCGTGCTGGAATCCTTGGTTCAGTAACATCGTCCCCCGATCCTACGGGATTCCCGGGCCCTGACGGGGGTCGCCTAGGATGGTGCAGATGACCTGATCCGCCGTCGCCCCGGCGGAGCGCACCCGCCGACAACCAGAAACCCGAGGCCATGAAAGATCAGAACCAGCAGGCCGAAACGCCGCTCCGGGCCAGCATCTGCATGGCAACATACAACGGCTCGCAGTACGTCGGGGAGCAGCTCGAATCGATCCTGGCGCAGCTGGGTCCCGAGGACGAGATCGTGATCGTGGACGACGCTTCCACCGATGACACGGTGGCGCGGATCCGGCGCTTCGCCGACCCCAGGATCCGCCTGATCGCGGCCGGCGCCAACCAAGGCTACGTGCGGTCCTTCGAGCAGGCCGTCCTGGCCAGCCGGGGCGGCGCGATCTTCCTGGCCGACCAGGACGACGTCTGGGTGGAAGGGCGGCTGGAGGCCATGCTGGCGGCGCTGGAAACGCACGCGGTGGTGGCGAGCAACTTCGGTGTGCTTGGCGGCGGCGAGCGGCCCCGGATCCCGCGGCTCCGGGCGGCGGACAGCAGCCGCCACCGGGCGAACCTGTTTGGCATCCTGGTCGGCTACCGGGCCTATTACGGCTGCGGGATGGCCTTCCGCCGGGACGTCCTGGGCAGCTTCGCCCCGGTGCCCGGCTACCTCACCGAGTCCCACGACCTGTGGCTTGCCATCCTGGGCAACACCGGAGGGTCCATCGGGCATCTGGACCGCTCAACCCTGCTGCGGCGGCTGCATGACACGAACGCCACACCGCGCGGGTGGCGCTCGCTTCGCGTCATTCTGTCCGCCCGCGTGGTCCTGCTGCGCCTCATGCGCGAGGCCCGCCGGAGGCTCCGCGCGGCGGCCGGCTCCTAAGTTCCCGCCCGGACCCGACCGGCAAAGCTCCAGCGGATCAGAAGTAGGAAATATCCACGGTCCGCGTGGCCAGGCTGTTTGTCAGCTGCCAACTGTTTCCCCGCACGATGCCGACGGTCGTCAGCTTGTCGCCGTTCCAGTCGCCGGTGACGGGGCGGTCTGTGCCCACGCCGAAGGCGATGAAGTGCGACACAACAGGCGACGTGATGCGGTTGCTGAGCCACCACTCGCCATTGCGCCAGACGCCGATGCTGGCCCTTCCGTTGCCGTCCCAGTCGCCGATGATCGGCGTGTCCGACGGGATCCCGAAGCCGGTGAACTCGTTAACCACCGGCCGGTCGATGTTGTAGCTGACCTGGAAGCTGGAGTTCCGCCAGATGCCGATGCTGTCGCGGCCCGCGCCGCTCCAGTCGCCGACCAGCGGTTTGTCGGAGCCGACGCCGAAGGCCACAACCTTGGTGATAGCCATGGTGTTGAGGTCGTCGACCAGCCACCACATGCCATTGCGGAAGATGCCGATTCCGGCCCGGCCGTCCCCGTTCCAGTCGCCGACGACGGGCTGGTCACCCGGGTTGCCGTAGCCGAAGCAGCGCCGGGGGGCGAACGGCATCTGGAGGCACCAGAAGCCGTCCTTGAACCAGCCGGTGTAGGACCTGCCGTCACCGCCCCACTTGCCGGTGAGCAGTGTGGCACCCGGGATCAGGCCGATCGGATAGTTGTCCGGCGTGGAGGCGAGCCGCCGCAACTGGTCAATGGAGCCGTTGAAGACGTTCTGGTCGCCGGGGAACGTGGCTTTGACGGTCTGGGAGGCGTTGGCGTAGTCATTCGCGTACTGCCAGGCCGTGTACGTTGGCCAGCCGCCGGGCACCAGGGGCGAGTTGGTGTAGTAGGACGCGAGCCACAGCGGGTTGGTTTGGCTGAATTCGCTGGTGTTGCCCAGGCAGTCGCGCCAGAAGTAGTAGCTCGTGTAGATCATGGCCTGTTTGTTGGTCAGGCGGTAGACGGTCTGGGTGAAGTCCCGCACCCAGGTTGCGAGCTGTCCGGGCGTCTTGCCGTAGCACCGGTTCAGGCCCGCGTACGGGTTGTCCTCGATGTCCAGGACGGGCGGCATGGTGATGCCGTCCGCTGACCAGCCGCCGCCGTTGTTGACGAAATAGCTGGCCTGGGCTGCCCCGCTGGCACCATCCGGTCGGCCGAAGTGGTACGCACCGCGCAGCAGCCCGACAGCCGCCGCTCCGGAATATTGCGCACCGAAGCTGGCGCTCCGGTAGCCGGTCCCTTCGGTGGCCTTGATGTAGGCGAAGCGGGCGCCGTTGGCCTTGACGCTGGGCCAGTTCACGCTGCCCTGCCAGTTGCTGACATCGAGGCCGAGGGGCTGACCCCGGGTGGCGAAGGGCTGTTCTGAGACCCAGGGCTCCGTGGCCTGCGTGGCGTTCAGCTGCTCCGTCACGGCCTGGGCCGCGGAGCCGGACGCGGGGTTGAGCCCTGCCCTGCCCATGCGGGCCTCGCCCTGTTCGGGTGCGGCCGCCGTCGTTGCAGGAGCAGGTACCGGGGCCGTGCTGGCGGGCGCCCTGGGAACGGCAGCGGTGCCGGTCGGGGCGGGCGCCGCAGTCCGGGTGGGCGCAACGGGCGCAGTCGTGACGGGCGCGGACGTGGTGGCCGCCGGATCAGGAGTGCTGACCGCAGCGGCGGGTGACGGGGTGGGTTTGGTATCCGCGTAGGCGGGGTTTGCCAGGGCCAACGCCAGAACAAGGGGAAGGGAGAGAGCCGCCGTGGCGCGCAATCTGGAGGCGGTGGTTGTCATCACGATTACTCCGGACGGATCTGGACAGAGGCCACAATCACCCCCGTAGGTGGGTAAAGAGTACCCAATTGCCTTCAGTGTTACCAGTGGGGCCATTGGTGCGGAAGGTGTGCCGAGACGCCGAGGGGGAGGGTTTTCGCCAGCCGGTAAGCTGGCTTAATGCAGAAACTCCTCGTCACCGGCGGTGCCGGCTTCATCGGTTCCAATTTTGTCCACTACGTCCTGGAGAACACGGACCATCAGGTCACGGTCCTCGACAAGCTCACCTACGCCGGCAATGTGGAGTCCTTGACCGGCCTTCCCGAGGACCGCTTCCGGCTGGTCGAGGGCGACATCTGCGATGCCGGCGTCGTCGACGCGCTGGTCGCGGATGCGGACGTCGTGGTCCACTACGCCGCGGAATCCCATAACGACAACTCGCTGCACGATCCCCGGCCGTTCCTGGACACGAACATCATCGGCACCTACACGCTCATCGAGGCGGCCCGGAAGCACAACAAGCGCTTCCACCACATCTCCACCGACGAGGTCTACGGTGACCTCGAGCTGGACGATCCGGAACGCTTCACCGAGGAAACGCCGTACAACCCGTCCAGCCCGTACTCGTCCACCAAAGCGGGCTCGGACCTGCTGGTCCGCGCCTGGGTGCGTTCCTTCGGGCTGCAGGCGACCATCAGCAACTGCTCGAACAACTACGGCCCCTACCAGCACGTGGAGAAGTTCATCCCGCGCCAGATCACCAACGTGATCGACGGGATCCGCCCCAAGCTCTACGGCAAGGGCGAGAACGTCCGCGACTGGATCCACGCCAACGACCACTCCTCCGCCGTCCTGGCGATCATCGACAAGGGCCGGATCGGCGAGACCTACCTGATCGGCGCCGACGGCGAGAAGAACAACAAGGACGTCGTCGAACTGATCCTCAAGCACATGGGCCAGGCTCCCGACGCCTACGACCACGTCGTGGACCGGCCGGGCCACGACATGCGCTATGCCATCGATTCCACCAAGCTCCGCGACGAGCTCGGCTGGGAGCCCCGGTTCTCCAACTTCGACGCCGGCATCGAGGACACCATCGCCTGGTACCGGAACAACGAGGACTGGTGGCGCCCGCAGAAGGCCGCCACGGAAGCCAAGTACAAGGAACAGGGCCAGTAGATAATGTCGATCGAGTTCTCGAAGAAGCTCACCGCGCACCAGACCGCCATTCCCGGCGTCGTCCTCTACGACCTTCCGGTCCACGGCGACAACCGGGGCTGGTTTAAGGAGAACTGGCAGCGCGAAAAGATGGGGGCCCTCGGCCTGCCGGACTTCCGCCCGGTGCAGAACAACATCTCCTTCAACGAAAAGGCCGGGACCACCCGCGGGATCCACGCCGAACCGTGGGACAAGTTCATTTCGGTCGCCACCGGACGGATTTTCGGCGCCTGGGTTGACCTGCGCGAGGGCCCCTCGTTCGGCGCGGTCTTCACGGCCGAGCTGGATCCCAGCCAGGCCATCTTCATCCCCCGGGGCGTGGGCAATGCCTTCCAGACCCTCGAGGACAACACCGCCTACACCTACCTGGTCAACGACCACTGGTCCGCCGACGCGCAGGGCCAGTACACCTTCCTGAACCTGGCGGACGAGACAGCGGCGATCGCCTGGCCGATCCCGCTGGAGCAGGCCGAACTGTCCGACAAGGACAAGGCGCACCCCCGCCTGGCGGACGTGGTGCCGATGCCCGGCAAGAAGATCCTCGTGGTCGGCGCGGACGGCCAGCTCGGCAAGGCCCTGCGGAAACTGTACGACGGCGACGCTTCCGTCGAGTTCGCCGGCCGGAGTGAGTTCGACCTCGCCAGCGAGGATTCCTTCGCCGCGCGGAACTGGAAGAACTACTCCACGGTCATCAACGCGGCCGCCTACACCGCCGTGGACGCGGCGGAGACGCCAGAGGGCCGCGCCGCCGCCTGGGCCGTCAACGTCACCGCCGTGGCACGGCTGGCCCGCACCGCCGTCGAACATGACCTGACGCTTGTCCACGTTTCCTCGGACTACGTCTTCGACGGTACCCGCAGCGTGCATCCGGAATCCGAACCCGTCGCGCCGCTGGGCGTCTACGGCCAGACCAAGGCGGCGGGCGACGCCGTCGTCAGCGTGGTTCCCCGGCACTATATCGTGCGCACCAGCTGGGTCATCGGGGAGGGCAACAACTTCGTCCGGACCATGGCCTCGCTTGCCGAGCGCGGGATCGAACCGTCCGTCGTCGACGACCAGGTGGGCCGCCTGACCTTCACGGCGGACATCGCGGCCGCCATCCGGCACCTGCTGGAGAGCGGCGCGGAGTACGGCGTCTACAACCTGAGCAACGACGGCGAACCGCAGTCCTGGGCGGATATTGCCGCGGACGTCTACGAGCTCTCGGGCAAGCCGCGCGCCGCGGTGACCGGCGTCAGCACCGAGGAGTACTTCAAGGGCAAGGACGTCTCGCCGCGCCCGCTGAACAGCGGCCTGGACCTGAGCAAGATCAAGGCCACCGGGTTCCCGGTTCCCAGTGCCGCCGAGCGGCTGAACGAGTACCTCGGCTCCTAGCGGCCGCGGTCCTCGAAGCAGGCCATGCAAAGAGTCCGGCCCACCGCTTGCGGTGGGCCGGACTTTCTGTCGAGCTTGGCTACCGGCGGAAGCGCGCCGGGAGCCGGGCGAACGTCCGGCCCGGGTAGAGGTAGCCGAAGAGCATGGCGGCTGCCACGATCATCACGCCGGCGTAGGCCAAGGTCAGGACCTCCCAGGTGAACGGCGGCTGCCAGCCGGGAACGGTGATCATGGTCTGCCAGTTGCCGGAATCCGGAATGCCCACAACGTAGCGGCGGAGAACGTAGAGGAAGCCGTAAACGTGGGCCACGATGGCCGCCACCAGCAGCAGGCGTGCCAGCGCCTCCGAGGACCGGCCCAGCGGGAAGCGCCGGAACCGGAAGCACATGCCGGCGGCGATGACCGCGATCATGAACAGCGGCATGCTGTAGCGGCCCTGCCAGATGAAGCCAACACTGGACACTAGCGCTGCCTGCATGACGGCGGGCACCAGGACCAGCATCGCAAGGGCGACCAGGAAGGCCATGCGGAGGCGCCAGTGCCGGATCAGGAAGACCATCAGAAGAGTGAGGATCAGGAGCAGGTTCCAGAACATGAAGACGGCCTGGGGGAGGGAGGATTCGAGCCAGCCCATCACGCCGATGTACTGGGCCACGTAGTCGAAGCTGCGGTCCAGCATGGTCAGGAAGGCGTTGTAGGGCCGGATTTCCCCCGTCGCGTTCGAGATGCCCAGCGGCGCCTCGCCGGCCGACGGCGGCGCGTTGAGCATGAGCACGTTCCAGACCAGGCCAAGGGCCACACCCACGGCGGCCAGGGCGATCGCGATGACCACCGCCTTGTGGCGGAACAGGGCAGTGAAGTCCTTCCAGCGGTAACAGAGGCCGGCGACGATGAAGGCGCACAGCAGCCAGACCAGGGAGACGCTGCGGGTATTGGCCAGTGCCGCGCAGGAAACGGCCACCGCGATCACAGCGGGCCGGACCACCCTGAGCTGCCCGGAATTCTCTAGCACCACGAGGAAGCCGCAGAATGCGGCCATGGTGGCCGCGACTTCCAGCGAATTGGGGTTGATGCCGCTGGAGAGGAAGAAGACCATGGGTGTCATGGCGATGGCGGCGGCGACGATCGGCCACTTGGGGTGCCGGAGCCGGCTCAGCGCGGTGAATCCTGCGGCGTAGAATGCCGCCGAGATCAGGGCGCTGAGGATCCGCATGGCGAAGATGGCCGGGGCCCCGGACATGAACAGGCTCGGGAAGCCCACGACCCAGTAGTACATGGGGTTGTACAGCCCGGCTGACGTTACGCCGATGGTCAGGTAGTTGTCATCGGCCGCGACGGGCGGTGCGCAGCCGGCGGGCTTGTCCCGGAGGAACGTAAAGCAGGTCTGGGCCTGCAGGTTGGCGATGTAGGAAGGCACTTGTACGTGCACCCCGTGGCCGAACGAGGTTCCGGGAGCGGGCAGGATCTGTCCCCTCGCCACTGCCGCGGCCTTCACGGTGTGGACGGGCTCGTCGGGGTAGGCCATGAGCGGCGTGGCGAGGGACCAAAGCACCGTGATGGCCGAGAGCAGGAGGAAGATCCGCCAGAAGATCCGTGCCGCAGAGCGGGTACGTTGCGTCTGGTCCGCGGGGGTTCCCGGAATGATGCTGCTCATGGGGGCCTTTCGTGCTTCCTGCCGCCGTCCGAAGACGGTCTGGCGGCTCATCGGGCTGCCGTGATTTCTGCGACACGGCTGCTGGCCCGCTCCAGGGCGTCCTTGCTGGGGGCGGAGACCCCCGCGAAGTAGCTGGAGTTTCCCTGCCCGCCGTCGCCGAGGACGAACTCGCCCCAGGAGCGGACCAGCCGGGCCAGTGGCTCGTTCTGGTATTCGCTGCAGAAGGCCTGGTACGTCACGGTGGTGAGGCCGTAGCCGGAGTCCGGACTGTCCGGTGTCCGGAAGATGATGCTGCCGCCCGGGCCGGTGCTAACGGTGCCGGCAGCGATGGACAGGCCCAGGGTGTCGTCGTTGAGCCGGACGAAGCCCTGGCCAAAGTCCAGCAGGGCCGTGTCGAAGCGGGTCCCGATGGCGGCCTTGTCCATGAACGCGATCGCGCCGGCGGTGTCGTCGACCTCGTTGCCGAGGTCGGTGTAACGGGGGACCTCTTCGCCGGCCGTGGACTCCGGCCAGGTTTTCCCGGCCGCGTCTTCCCAGCCGCCGCGCTGGAGGTACGCCGTGGTGGCGACCGTCAGCGCAGACTCTTCGGCGGCCCGGAGCGGGACGATCTCCGTGTCCGGCAGGTCGGCTTCGGGGTTGAGGCGTTCGATCTCGGCGTCGTCCCAGGAGGTGACGTCGCCGGCGTAGATGGCGGCGAGGACGTCGGGGGAGAGCTTGAGGTTCTTGACCGAGGGCAGGTTGAAGGCGACGCCGACCGGAACGACGGCGACGGGCACCGAGAAGGCCCCGTCCGGGCCGCAGGACTGCCGGGCGGCCTCGGCGTCGGCGGCGCTCAACGGCTCGTCAATCGGGGCGAAGTGCGCCTGTCCGGTCTGCAGGGCCTTGACGCCGACGCCGGCCCCGTCGGGTGAGAAGCTCAGGGAGGTCTCCGGAAAGTCCTTGACCCAGCCGTTGCGCCAGGCGGCGATGGCCGCGCTCTGGATCCCGGTCCCGACGGCCGTGATGGAGCCACGGATCTGGCTCCCGTTGGAGGCCGGGGAGCAGGCAACCAATAGTGCGGAGGCTGCGGTGAGCGCCGCCAGGGACCTGATGCCGCGGTGTTTCAATGAAAAAGCCTTTCGGTCGCGGCGTCCGCCCGACTCGGCGACGCCAGCACACGGCGGACCCGGATCCGCCACAGATAAGACTACTTTGGGATTGCCAAAGCACCTGCCTGCGACAAACCGGGTGCCATGAGTTTTCCACACAGCGCCCTGTGACCTTGTACAACGCGGGACGCTCCCCTAGCTTTAACCCAATTGCCCTGCCTCGGCGACAGGGTGGCAGTCCTATCGGGGGCCCACATGGAGGCTGTACGCATTGTTGAGGACGAAGTCCGCGAGCTCATTCGACGCCGCGGGCTGGACCCGCTGCGTCAGGCCGGGGAAGTCCGGCGCCTCGTGGAGGCGGCCGTCAGCGACTACGACGAGCGTGCACTGCTGGCGCCCTTGCCCCCGATCGGCCCGCTGGAACCCGCCCGGCGGTTCGTCTTCGACGCCGTGGCCGGCTTCGGCGCCTTGCAGCCGCTGCTGGACGATCCCGGAATCGAAGAAGTCTGGCTCAACTCACCGCATGAGGTCTATGTGGCCCGCAACGGCGAATCGGAGCTCACCTCCATCTCCCTGACGGACCAGCAGGTCCGGGACCTGGTGGAGCGGATGCTCAAGAGTTCAGGGCGGCGCCTTGACCTGTCCTCGCCCTTCGTCGATGCCGCCCTTCCCGATGGATCCCGGCTCCACGTCGTCATTCCGGACATCACCCGGCGGCACTGGGCCGTCAACATCCGCAAGTTCATCGTCAAAGCCAGCAGGCTCGAACACCTGGTGGAGCTCGGAACCCTCACGCCGCAGGCCGCACGGTTTCTCGGAGCCGCGGTGGCCAGCGGCCTGAACATCCTGGTGTCCGGTGCCACTCAGGCAGGCAAGACCACCATGCTGAACTGCCTCGCCGCCGGGATCGGCACCCGTGAGCGGGTCATCACTGTGGAGGAAATCTTCGAACTGCAGTTTCCGCTCCGCGACGTTGTGGGCCTGCAGTGCCGGCAACCGAACCTGGAAGGGGAAGGCGAGATTCCCCTGCGCCGGCTCGTCAAGGAGGCCCTGCGCATGCGGCCGGACCGGCTGGTGGTAGGCGAAGTCCGGGAGGCCGAGAGCCTCGACATGCTCATTGCCTTGAACTCAGGTCTTCCCGGGATGTGCACGATCCACGCCAATTCAGCCCACGATGCCGTAACGAAACTGTGTACGCTTCCGTTGCTGGCCGGTGAGAACATCTCCAGCGCCTTCGTCGTTCCCACCGTGGCATCGTGCATCGACCTGGTGGTGCATTGCAGCAGGCACGCCAACGGTCGCAGGCAGGTGACCGAGATCCTGGCTCTCGGACGCAGAGTCGAAAACGGCATCATTGAATCCTCCATGGTGTTTGCCATGGCCAACGGACAGCTCCAGCCCAAAGCCAATTCCATGCCCGCGGTGGAGAAATTCGCCGGGTCCGGGTACGACGTCGCCGCCTTGCTGGAGCCGCGCTGATGGCGCCGCTGTTGGGCGTGGTCGCTGGCGCCGGGCTCTTGTTGATCTGGTGGTCCGCATGGGAGCAGCCACCAGGAATACAGCGTGCGCCGCGCGTCCGCAGGCTGGAGGACCTCTTGCTGACGGCGGGCATCGAAAAAGTCACCGGGCCGGGTCTGGTGGCAAGCTGTCTCGGCGTCGGAGCATTTACTACCATCGTCTTCTTCGCGCTGACCCGGTCCTGGCCGATCTCGGGTTGCTTCGGCTTGTTCGGCGCCTGGTTGCCGCTTGCCGTCGTTCGCTGGCGCGCCCGGAAACGAACTGCCGTCCTACGTCAGCTCTGGCCGGACGTCGTGGACCATCTGAGATCCGCCATCCGGGCGGGCCTGTCGTTGCCCGAGGCCCTCATCCAGCTCGGAGACAACGGCCCGCTGGAGCTCCGGCCCGTATTCCGCGACTTCGGTTCCGATTACCGTGCGGGAGGCCAGTTCGATCCGTCGCTGACCAGGCTGAAGGATCGGCTGGCCGACCCTGTGGCCGACAGAATTGTCGAGGCACTCCGGCTGACCCGCGAAGTGGGCGGCTCAGACCTGGGCCGCCTGTTGGGAACGCTCGCCGAATTCCTGCGGGAGAGTGCCCGCACACGCAGCGAATTGGAGGCCCGGCAGTCCTGGACAGTCAATGCGGCACGCCTCGCGGTGGCCGCGCCGTGGATCGTGCTCGTGTTGTTGGCCAGCAGGCCGGAAGCCGTCGCGGCGTACAACACGCCAACCGGGGCCGGTGTCCTGCTGGGCGGTCTCGCGGTCTCCCTCATCTCCTACGCGGTCATGCTGCGAATCGGGGCCCTTCCGGAAGACGAGAGGGTGCTGCGATGAGCGGGCTCATGGCCAGCGCCGCGGCCTGCGGGCTGGTCCTGGGCGCCGGACTCTGGCTCCTCCTCGGAAGGCTGCCGTTTCTGCGCCCCACCACGTTCACCGAGCGCATCGGGCCGCAGCTGAAGTCGCACAACCTGGAATCGAGGCTCCTGCGGCCGGCCCCGCGCAATGTCACGCCATTCGGCCCTCTTGGGCGGATTCTGCGACCTGTGCTCCGCGACGCACTCGCCTCCTTGGGCAAGATCAACCCCGGGACCTCGGCCTTGACGCGCCGGCTGGCCCGCGCCGGGACCACCAAGCCGCCAATCGACTTTCGGGCGGAGCAGCTGTTGTGGGGCGCGGCCGGCTTTGTGGTGGCTGTCGGCGCCGTGGTGCTGGCCGGCGCTTCCGGGCGGTTCAGCCCCGCCGCTGCGGTCGTGGTCGTCCTGGGCGGCGCCGGATCCGGTTACCTGCTGAGGGACTACGTGCTGTCCGTGCAGATCAGGAGACGGGAATCCCGCATGATGGCGGAATTCCCCAGCATCGCCGAACTCATGGCGCTCGCCGTCAGCGCGGGTGAGAGCGCCACCGGCGCACTGGACCGGGTCTGCCGCAGCGCGCGGGGCGAGTTGTCGAAGGAATTCACCCGGGTTCTCGCGGAAACCAGAGCGGGAACGCCGCTGGTCGACGCCTTGCAGGAGTTCTCAGCCCGGACGGATCTGGGACAGCTGATCCGTTTCGTGGACGGAATGATCGTGGCAGTCGAACGCGGTACCCCGCTGGCCGATGTGCTGAGGGCGCAGGCGCAGGACGTCAGGGACACCGCTAAACGCGAGCTGATGGAATCGGCCGGTAAAAAGGAAATCGGGATGATGGTGCCGCTGGTTTTTGGCGTATTGCCGCTCACTGTCGTCTTTGCCGTGTTCCCTGGTCTGGCTGCCATCAGCCTCGGACTGTAGGAGGAAAATGGCACACCAACGCAGCAGCACGGACCAGACAACAGCACGGACCAGACAACAGCAGGAACAGGAGCACGGCCAGCACAAGCTCCGGCTCCACACTCAAAGGGGACACAGTGAAACTCATCGGTATCCGCACGGCGTTGACGATCTTTATCTTGGGCACGCTCCTTCGGCGGCCCCCGGCCCCCGCTGGACGAAAATACCGCGGCCCGGACCACCATGAGCGCGGGGACGTGCCGGGTTGGGTGATGATCACCCTGATGTCGGCAGTCCTCGTCGCAGCACTGCTTGCCCTCGCGGGGCCGGCGCTCGAGGGACTGTTCAACCAGGCGATGGACAAGGTCGGGCAGTAGCAAGTGGCGGCGCCCGGCGAACGCTGGGGATGCCCCCGGCGGGACAACGTCCGGAAAGCCGGGGAACGGGGCGCGGCCGTGGTGGACTTCGTCCTCGTCGGCGGCCTGCTGACGCTGTTCTTTCTGGCCATCATCCAGCTCACCCTGGTCCTGCACGTCCGGAACACCCTGATCGACGCAGCAGCCTCCGGTGCCAGATACGGCACTCTCGCGGACCGCAGCGCCGCTGATGCCCGCGCCCGGACGGCACAGCTGATCAGTGTTGCGCTCAACCCCGGCTTCGCCAACGAGGTGAGCACCACCGAGACCATCTACCAGGGCGTCCCCACGCTGGAGGTAACCGTCCGTGCCCCGCTGCCGGTGATCGGTCTGATCGGACCGCGCGCAAGCCTGGAGGTGAAGGGGCATGCCGCCATCCGGCCCTGACAACGGCTCCGAGGACAACCGCGCCGAGGACGACGGCGCGGAGCAGGGAAGCGCGGTAGTGGAATTCACCTTTCTGTCACTGCTTCTGATGGTCCCGCTCGTCTACTTCATCATCACCGTCGGACAGATCCAGGCAGGGTCCTTCGCCGTGGTCGGCGCTGCCGACCAGGCCGCCAAGGTCTTCGTTGCCCAGCCGGACGCCGCGAGCGGCCGGGCCGCAGCGGAGCAGGCCGTCCTGCTGGCGCTCGCGGACTACGGGTATGAGCCGGCCAACGCCAGGCTGGACACGAGCTGCCAGCCGGCGGACTGCACGGCCGCCGGTTCTGCCGTCACCGCCACCGTCCAGCTCACCGTGCCCCTACCGTTTGTTCCGTTCAGCGAAGCCCTGCATCTCAACGCGAGCCAGCTCACCGCCTCGGCCACCCAGCTGGTCGGGCGCTTCCGGTGAGCCGGCGCGCCCCCGCCAGCGACGACGGCCAGATGATGGTGCTCATCATCGGCTACATCCTGCTCGCCCTGCTCCTCGCCACTGTCGTGATGGCAGCTTCCAGCGTCTACCTCGAACACAAAAAGCTGCTTTCACTGGCCGACGGCGCTTCCGTGGCCGCGGCGGACAGCTTCACCCTGGGCCAGCTCGGCAGCTCCGCGGGAACGCCCACCGCGGTGCTTGACGGGGGAAGGGTCCGCAGCGCCGCCGTCGACTACCTGGAGCGCAACGGTGCCTTCGCGCGGTTCAGCGATCTCGCCGTCGCGCCCGGAACGGGAACCCCGGACGGTGCCACCGCCGTCGTGACCCTGAGCGTCGCCGTCCACCCGCCGGTGGTCAACTTCCTGGTCCCGGACGGCATCCGGGTGGAAGCCAGTTCGACGGCGCGCTCGCGGCTGAGCCGCTAGGTACCAGTCCCGGCCTGCCCGCTTGGGCCGCAGCCCCGGGGCGGGCCGGATTGCGCGGATAGCGTAGGGTTAAAAAACCATGGCTAACATCGATTTTCCCGCAGAAATCCGCGCGCTGCGCGCCACCTACGTCTCCATCGAAAACGTTTCGAATGTCGAGGCGCTGAAGGAAGACATCGCGGAGCTGAGCGAGCGCGCGGGCGAACCCAACCTCTGGGACGATCCCGCAGCCGCCCAGGTGATCACCTCCCGGCTCTCGCACCGCCAGTCCGAACTGGCGCGCCTGGATTCCCTGGTCTCCCGGATCGACGACCTTGAGGTCCTCGTGGAGCTGGGCCAGGACGAGGACGACGCCGCCTCCATGGGCGAGGCCGCCACGGAGCTGGAATCGATCCGGAAAGCCCTGAAGGACCTCGAAGTGGTCACCCTGCTCTCCGGCGAATTCGACGTCCGCGAAGCCGTGGTCACCATCCGCGCCGGCGCCGGCGGCGTGGACGCCGCCGACTTCGCCGAAATGCTGATGCGGATGTACCTGCGCTGGGCCGAACGCCACGGCTACCCGACCACCATCATGGACACCTCCTACGCCGAAGAGGCCGGGCTCAAGTCCGCCACCTTTGAGGTCAAGGCGCCCTACGCCTACGGCACCCTGAGCGTCGAGGCCGGTACCCACCGCCTGGTCCGGATCAGCCCCTTCGACAACCAGGGCCGCCGCCAGACCTCCTTCGCCGCCGTCGAGGTCATCCCGCTGATCGAGCAGACGGACTCGATCGACATCCCGGACAACGAGATCCGCGTCGATGTGTTCCGCTCCTCCGGCCCGGGCGGCCAGTCGGTCAACACCACCGACTCCGCGGTGCGCCTGACGCACATCCCCACCGGCACCGTCGTGTCCATGCAGAACGAGAAATCCCAGCTGCAGAACCGCGCGGCGGCCCTCCGGGTGCTGCAGTCCCGCCTGCTGCTGCTCAAGAAGGAGCAGGAGGACGCCGAGAAGAAGGCCTTCGCCGGAGACGTGAAGGCTTCCTGGGGGGACCAGATGCGCTCCTACGTGCTCAACCCGTACCAGATGGTCAAGGACCTCCGCACCGAACACGAGGTGGGCAACACCTCCGCCGTGTTCGACGGCGAGATCGACGACTTCATCGACGCCGGCATCCGCTGGCGGACCGACAACCGGAACGCCGAGAAGTAGCCCGACGCCGGCAGCGGCCGGCCGCCCAGCTGGGAGTGTCCCGGCAATCCCGCGACACGCCCCGATGCTCCGGCCCAACCGCACTTGCCCGTGCGTATAGTCAAGAAGCCGGAGCTCTCTGCCTCCCCACCGAAAGCCCGCGCACCGGCAGCAGGACTGGCCACGAGCCACGCCCCGCAGGGTACTTAGGGCCATGATCCGATTCGAAAATGTCACCAAGGTCTATGACCAGAAGGCGCGTCCCGCGCTGGATTCGATCAACCTTGAGATCGACCGTGGCGAATTCGCCTTCCTGGTCGGAGCTTCAGGCTCCGGCAAGTCGACCTTCCTCCGGCTGGTCCTGAAGGAGGACCGCGCCTCCTCCGGCGCCGTCTACGTCGCCGGCCAGAACGTGGCGAAGATTTCCAGCTGGCGCGTGCCCCGGCTCCGCCGCGGGATCGGCGTCGTGTTCCAGGACTTCCGGCTTCTGCCGCAGAAGACCGTGTTCGCCAACGTCGCCTTCGCCATGCAGGTCATCGGCAAGAGCCGCAGCGTCATCCGCGACACAGTGCCCGAGGTCCTGAAGACCGTCGGCCTGGAGGGCAAGGAGAACCGGCTGCCCCACGAACTCTCCGGCGGCGAGCAGCAGCGCGTGGCAATCGCGCGCGCCGTCGTCAACCGCCCCGGAATCCTGCTGGCCGATGAGCCCACCGGAAACCTCGACCCCACCACCTCGATGGGCATCATGGGAGTGCTGGACAAGATCAACCAGAACGGCACCACCGTGGTGATGGCCACGCACGACGACGACATCGTCAACGAGATGCGCAAGCGCGTCGTCGAGCTGAAGAACGGCGTCGTGATCCGTGACGAGGCCAGGGCCCTCTACACGTCGATGATCCCGATCGTGGGACAGTCCCGCCGGCTGCGGGACGCCAGCGGCCGGGAAGACCCGCAGCCGGTCACCGCCTCCGTCGCGTCCAGACGCAGCGGCGCCACGAACATCCCTGTCGTAGGGGAGGGCCAGCTGTGAGGCTTGCATTCATCCTCGGCGAGATCGGCAGCGGCCTGCGCCGCAACCTGTCCATGGTGGTTTCCGTCATCCTGGTGACCTTCGTGTCCCTGACCTTCGTCGGCGCCGCCGGCATGCTGCAGCTGCAGATCAACCAGATGAAGGGCTACTGGTACGACAAGGTCCAGGTGGCGATCTTCCTCTGCAGTGACGGCTCGACGGCGGCCGGCTGCGCCACGGGCCCGGTCACCCCGGAGCAGCAGGACAACCTGCGCGCCCTGCTGGAGTCGCCCGCGGTGGCCCCGTACGTCAACGACTTCCAGTTCGAGTCCAAGGACGACGCCTACAAGCACTTCAAGGAACAGTTCTCCAATTCCCCGATCGTCGATTCCGTGACGCCGGACCAGCTGCCGGCGTCTTTCAGGATCAACATGAAGGACCCGGAGAAGTACCAGATCATCAGCGAGACCTTCTCCTCGCAGGCCGGCGTGGAGACTGTGATCGACCAGCGCCAGCTGCTTGAACGGCTGTTCTCAGCGATGAACGCCGCGTCACTCGTGGCAGTCAGCATCGCCGGCGTGATGATCGTCTGCGCGATCCTGCTGATCGCCACTACCATTCGGCTGTCCGCGTTCAGCCGCCGCCGCGAAACGGGCATCATGCGGCTCGTCGGTGCGTCCAAGATGGTGATCCAGCTGCCGTTCATCCTCGAGGGTGTGATCGCGGCCGTCATTGGTGCCGCCCTGGCCTCGGCGACGCTCTGGGCCGTGGCGCAGTTCTTCCTCGGCGACTACCTGTCCCAGCAATATCCGGACACCGCCTTCATCTCACCCGGGCAGACCCTGATCCTGGCCCCGGCCCTGATCGGAACAGGTGTCCTCCTGGCAGGCATCTCCTCTCTGCTCACCCTCCGCCGTTACCTCAGGGTCTAGCGTGCGCAACGAAACGGAATCGCACATGACACCGAAGGATCGACTGGAGCGGCGGTCCCGCCAGGCCGGAGCCCGGCCGGCCGGAGCCCGCAGCCGCATGATCAGTGCCGCGCTGGCGCTGATCCTCGCGGCGAGCCTCGGCACGGCGGCACCGGTGGCCTTCGCCGATGAACTCGAAGACCAGCAGGCGGCCCTCCAGGAGGAAGCCGCCAAGGTCCAGCACTCCCTCGAATTCGTGGACGCCCGCATCGCCCAGGCCGCGGGCGACCTGGTCCTCTACCAAGGCCAGCTTCCCGGTGCCCAGCAGGCCCTGCTCGATGCGCAGGGCCGGGTGGCCGGCGCCGTCCGGGAAGTCGAGGCCCTCGCGGCGCGGGTGGACCTCGCGCAGCAGAACAAGGCCAAGATCACCCAGCAGCTGGAGACCGACAAGCAAAAGATCGCGGACACCAAGAAGCTGATCGGGCAGATCGCTACCCAGGCCTACAAGTCCGGCGGCGTACCGTCCAACCTCTCGCTGTTCTTCGGCTCCAACAACGGCAGCCTCACGGACACGATCGACCTCGCCGACCAGGCGATGCGCAGCCAAAATGCGGCGATGGACAAACTCAGCCAGCAAAGCGCCACGAACACAAACGCCCAGGCCCGCCTCGAGGCCGTGGAAGCCGAAATCCAGGACCTGAAGGCCAAAGCCGACGCCGCGCTGGCGCGGGAGCAGGCCGCCCGCGACGAAGCCGAAGCAAAGAAGGCTGCGGTGGACAAGCTCATCGCGGACACCACCCGGCTCGACGCCGAACTGCAGGCCGCAAAGCCGGGCATCCAGAGCCAACTGGCCCAGGTCAAGGCCCAGCAGGACGCCGTCGCCGCCGAAATCGTCGAGCGCGACCGGAAACTTCGCGAGGCCTGGGAAGCCGAGCAGCGGCGTATTGCCGAAGCCGCAGCGGCGGCAGCCCGCGCCAAGGGCCAGGCAGTCCAGCCGTACGTCGCACCCGCCCAGGGTCCGCCGTCGGCGTTCGGGCTGCGGAGTCCCTTCTCGGGGACCCGGATCACCTCCGGCTTCGGCTGGCGCGCCACGCCGCCAGGCACCGTCGACTTCTACGGCCAGGGCGGCTACATGCACACCGGCATCGACTTCGGCGCCGCCTGCGGCACCCCTGTCTACGCGCCGGCGGCCGGCACCGTCTTCTCGGCCGGCTGGGCCAACGACGGCGGCGGCAACAACGTGAAGATCTCGCACGGCGTCGTCCAGGGCAATTCACTGACCACGATTTTCTACCACAACTCCAGCGTGGTGGTCTCCCGCGGGCAGCAGGTCAGCCAAGGCCAGCTCATCGCCTATTCCGGCACCACCGGAAACTCCACCGGCTGCCACTCGCACTTTGAGACCTGGCTGAACGGCCGGGCCGTAGATCCGATGAACCTGCTCTGATCCGCCGCAAGCGAAGCCTCGCGGTTTGTACCGCGGCTCTGCCGTAAACTGGAGGAAAGCCGCGCCGGAGTGGTGGCGGACCCACTGGCCCTTGGCGCGCAGCCGGCCTCAACACGAACCAGGAGTTCTACCGTGCCTAAAGAAAGTGGCCGTAAGGTAGTGGCCACCAACCGCAAGGCCCGGCACGACTACCACATCCTCGACACCTATGAGGCCGGGATCGCCCTGATGGGGACGGAAGTGAAGTCCCTCCGCGAAGGCCACGCCTCCATGGTCGACGGCTTCTGCACCTTCTACAACGACGAGCTGTGGATGGAGGGCATCCACATCCCCGAGTACCACCAGGGGAGCTGGACCAACCATGCCGCCCGGCGGCGTCGGAAGCTTCTGCTGCACCGCGACGAGCTGACCAAGATCTCGCACAAGATCCGCGAATCGGGCTTCACGATCGTTCCGCTCCAGCTGTACTTCCTGGACGGGCGCGCGAAGGTCGAAATCGGCGTCGCCCGCGGCAAGAAGGAATACGACAAGCGCCAGACGCTGCGCGAGCAGCAGGACAAACGCGAGGCCCTCCGCGTGATGCGCGAACGGAACCGCCGCTAGCGGGAATGATTCTGCGGCAGCGTGCGTTATGCTTGGTAGTCCGGGAAGGAACCGACGGGAATCCGCAAGGAGACTCCGAGGGGCTTGACCGGTTTGATAAAAAAATACGGGGATGATCGGTTTCGACGATGTTAGTCGCGACAGGTGAAGCGGGCCGAGGATGCAGAATTATCTCGTAAACGCTGTCTGCAAACCAATAAGTGCCGAATCAAAACGCACTGACTTCGCTCTCGCTGCCTAAGCAGTAAGACAGTCCGTCAGCCCGAGGTTGCTATTGCCCCGGATCCTGGCGTCATTTAGATAGCCACTGCTGTTTACCCCCGTCATCGGGGTGAACGGGACTCTTAGATGACTGGGCCCGGATCAGCCAGCTGTTTGCAGCGTGGCTGGGGCCGAGAAACTCCAACGCAAACTGCGCCCGGAGAAGCCCTGACAACACGACATCGGACGGGGGTTCAATTCCCCCCATCTCCACATGGGATCGCCGGCAACGGTGCTCCACCCCGTATGAGCCCGCAAGGGCTCGAACCAGAAAGGCCGGAAGCTTCTGCTTCCGGCCTTTCTGGTTTTTTGCGGCGTCTTCGTCCGGCGCTTTCGCAGTGGGCCGTCGTTGACCGGCCCGCTGGATCAGCGCTTCTTGATGTGCGCCACCGGGTCGGCGTGGGTGTCCGCGATGTTCTTGGACTTCTTGTCGGCCCGTTTTTCCTTGATCGTCTTGACCGGCTTCTTGGCCTGGTTCTGGTGTGGAGTTTTGTCAGGCATTGCGCCCTCCTAAGGCGGAGGGGCCGGGGTGGCCCCGTGCTCTTAAGTTACGCCTCAGGCACCGCGACGTCCACGATGCCCACGAAGCGGCTGCCCACGCCCTCGTACTCGCTGCGGACCAGCCCCGCGGCCACGCCGGGGACCTCGTAGGGGGCGTGATGGGCACAGCAGACGTAGGTGAATTCCGGCCACCACTTCTTCGGCCGGGCCGCCTCGGAGAACCCGCAGACAGCGCAGGTCAGCTGGACCCAGACCGGGCGTTTGCCCGTCCGGTTGGCTTTCGACTGCACCAGCCACTGCGGCGGGTGGTCCAGGAGTTCGCCGAGTTCGGCGTCGGAAAGGCGGGAAGGAATGCCGTGACGGTGCGCCATTTCCAGCGGAATATCGAGGATCTGGGCTGCTTCACGTCGGGTAACCATCCTTCAACTTTACGGGACTCGGGAACCCCGGCGCCCCGATGTTAGCGCGGTCACAGCGCGAGGCCGAGCGCGGCGGCCGCGAGTCCGGCCAACAGATTGACGGCGACATTGAGCCCGGCGGCGCGGTAGCGGGCCTCGCTGACCAGCCGCACCGTAGCGGTGGTCCAGGAACTGAACGTGGTCAGCCCACCCGCAAGGCCGGCGCTGAGCGCGGTGTGCCATTCCGGTGCCAGGCCCAGCAGGTCGGTCAGGCCGAGGGAGACGCCGATGAGAAAGGAGCCCACGATGTTCACCGTCAGGGTGGCCCAGGGCCAGTGCGGCCGCGGCCCGGGGCGGTGCGCAAACCAGGAGTCGACGGCGAACCGCAGCAGGGCGCCGGCCACCCCGAAGACGCCGACCAGCACCGCGGTGATCATTCAGGCACCGGCTTTGAGGTTGGCCAGCGCTTTGCCGGTCTTCCAGCCGGCGGCGGCGGCCCCAAGTCCCAGCACCAGCGAGAGCCCAAGATACGCGAGCCAGGTGCCGTGCAGCCCGCCCCGGAACTGCTGGTCCACCGAGAAGACCACCGCGGAGAACGTGGTGAAGGAACCCAGAAGCCCGGGTCCCAGACCGGCGCGGAGCCAGAAGGCCGTCCGGGGCCGCGCGATCCAGAGAGTGGTGAGGGTGGCGAGGACAAAGCTTCCGACGACGTTGATTCCCAGGGTGGTCCAGGGCACCGAGCCTGCCGTCTCAGGGAACGCGAGGCCCGCACCGTAGCGCAGTTCCGTTCCCAGCAGCCCGCCCGCCGCGACGGCAGCCCAGGCCCGCCAGTCCGGCAGGCGGGGGCGGTTTTCAGTCCTGGCCCCGCCCGGTGCGCCAAGCATTCAGCGCGCTTCGACGCTGCAGCCAGCGTGGGCAACCTCGCTGTGGACCCAGAGGGCCGAGGCAACCTCTTCGGCGAGGTCAACCTCGCGCCCGCCCGGACCGGGCCCGATCCGGACAACCAGGGCGCCGCCGAAGGGCCGTCGGCCGATGACCTCAATTGCCGCGTCCAGGTCGATTTCCTCGGCGGCAAGGTAGCGCAGGAGCTCCGGGTTCTCGTCGCTGATCCGGGTGATCCGGCCGGTGTGGCCGTCGTCGAGCTCATTCATCCGGTAGGCCGTGGGCATCAACACGGAGCCGTCAGCGGCGGGGATCGGGTCGCCGTGCGGGTCCCGGACCGGGTTGCCCAGTTTGGCGGCCATCCGCTCGATAAAGGTGTCCGAGACCGCGTGCTCCAGGAGTTCGGCCTCATCGTGGACCTCGTCCCAGCGGTAGCCGAGTTCCTGGACGAGGAAGGTCTCGATCAGCCGGTGACGGCGGACCATCAACAGGGCCAGCCGGACGCCGTCGGCCGTGAGCGTGATTGCGCTGTAGGGCTGGTGGTCCACCAGGCCCTGGTCCTTGAGCTTGCGGACCATCTCGGATACCGAGGAATTGGCGACCCCGAGCCGTTGTGCCAGCTGCGAGGAGGTGATGGGCTTGTCCTGCCACTCCGTGAAGGAGTAGATGACCTTGACGTAGTCCTCAATGGAGGAGGATGGCGGACTGGTCTTCACAGCCACAAGCCTACCGTCCGGCAGCCCGGGATCAGGCCCGGACGGCCCGCCAAGTCTGGGTCAGGTAGGGGAGCGGGAGCACCTCGTCGGGGGCGTGCCCCAGATGATCGTGCAGGTACCAGCCGAGGTTGGCCAGCACCTTGGCTCGCGTCGCCTCGCCGGCGGCGAGGTAGTAGCTCCGGGACTTTGCCAGTTCCAGGATGTCGGCAGGGGTCACCGGATCTTCCCAGCGCGTCAAATGGCTTTCGAGGCTGGTGAATTCCGGCCCCAGAGGCGGCTTGAAGTGGGGCTTGTGAACGTCGCCGGCATGCATGATCCGGGAGAGCCGGTGAACCCACGGCACGGAGGTGTCCAGCTGGTTCCAGATCAGCCCCAGGACGCCGTGCGGGCGAAGGATCCGGGCCGCCTCGGTGCTGGCCCGGAGCGGATCGCACCAGTGCCAGGCCTGCGCGACGGTCACCAGGTCGAACGCTGCCGCGTCCAGCCCGGTGTCTTCGGCGGTGCCTTCAATGGTGGCCACCCCCGGCAGCGTCTGCCGGAGCTGGTCCAGCATGTCGGCGGAAGGGTCGACGGCGACCGTGTGCAGACCGCGTTCGACCAGGAGGGCGGTGAACTTCCCGGTCCCCGCCCCGATGTCCGCTGCGTCGCCGGCGCCGGCGGGAATCAGCCAGTCGGCCGACTCGCCGGGATAGCCCGGCCGGACGCGCTCGTAGTGGGCGCCGCCGTCCTGGAAACTCTGCCCGAGCTCCTGCCGCCGTACGTGGTGCAGTTTGGGTCCGCCGTGCAGTTTGGGAGCATTCCCCAGTTTGGGGACACCGTGCAGTTTGGGAACACCGTGCAGTTTCACCTTTTGAATTTACCGCATGCGGACCTGCCCGCGTTTCCTGCCTTAGTCCACCACGGCGCACGGCGCGGCGCCGGCGGTACCCGGGGTGTTCGGTGCCCAGTGCGGGTAGCTGCGGGTGTCATTTGACGGGACCCAGCGCCCGGCGTCGACGACGTAGTCCCAGCCGAGGCCGGTCTGCCGCAGTTCCTGGATTCCGGCCAGGAGCCGTTGCGCGTCCTCGAGCCGCGAGCCGAGGCCGAAGCTGGCCCGCAGGGAACCGGAGGGCAGGCCCAGCCGCTTGAGCAGCGGGTGGGCGCAGAACCGGCCGTCGCGCAGGCCGATGCCGTGTTCGGCGGACAGGTACGCGGCCACCAGGCCGGCGTCGTAGCCTTCCACGGAGAAGTTGACGACGCCGATCGTGCCGGCGCCCTGGCCGCGGTCTTGAGCGTCGGTGTCCGCGAAGATCTGGTGCACGGTCACGCCGTCGATCCGCCGAAGGCCCTCGACGAGGAAGGAACGGATCGCGTTCTCGTGGGCGTGCCACTGGCTCTGGTCCAGGGCCGCGATCACCTGGGTGGCCCTGGCCAGGGTGGCGGCGCCCAGCACGTTGGGCGAGCCGCCCTCGTGCCGTGCCGGGCCGGTGGTCCAGCTGACGGTGTCGAGCCGTGCGTCGCTGACCGCACCGCCGCCGGCCAGGTGCGGGGTGCCGGCGTCCAGCCAGTCGGCCCGGCCCACCAGCACGCCGGCGCCGAACGGCGCGTAGAGCTTGTGGCCGGAAAAGGCGAGGTAGTCGACGCCGTCCGCGGAGATGTCAATGCGCCGGTGCGGGGCAAGCTGGGCGGCGTCCACGACGATCCGGGCGCCGTACTCGTGGGCCAGTGCGGCCAAGGCGCGGACCGGCAGGATCTCGCCGGTGACGTTGGAGGCGCCGGTCACGGCTAGCAGGCTGATGCCGCCGTCGGCCAGCTGCCCGCGCAGTTTCTCAAGGGTTTCCGCTATGGTCGGGGCGGCCACAACGCTGCGGTGCGGCACGGTCTGCCATGGCAGCAGGTTGGCGTGGTGTTCGATGTCGAGGTAAAGGACCTCGCCGGTGTGCCGGCCGTTTTCGATCGGCAGGCAGCCGGCCAGCAGGTTCAGCGAGTCGGTGGTGTTGCGGGTGAAGATCACAGAGTCATCCGCGCGGCCGCCGACAAACTCACGGACGATGTTGCGGGAGTTCTCGTAGACCGAGGTGCTGATCTGTGAGGCGTAGCCGGCGCCGCGGTGGACGCTGGCGTAGAACGGAAGGATCTCGTTCAGGTAGGCCGACACCACGGACAGGGCCGGGGCCGAGGCACCGTAGTCCAGGTTGGCGTAGCGGACGTGGCCGCCCTGGATCAACGGTGCCTGGATCTCCGCTCCGGTGACCGCGGCGAGCGGCCGGCCGGCAAGGGCGAAGCTGTCGGTCACGGCCGTCCCGGACGGAGAGGTGAAATTGGGGGTGGTGGGAAAAGTTGCAGTCGTCATGGGACCTCGCTCGAGAAAGGACCCCGTGCACCGGGGGTCCGCGCTTGCCGGGTCCATTCCGGACCGGCCAGGTCGTCACCCGGGGCACCCCACCGCGAATGGAGGGTTGCCGGCCAGCAAACCGGGGTTTAGCGCTGGCACTCGTGACCTGCTTCGAGCGTAAGACATCCCTGCTGCCGGGGAAAAGACGGGCAGGAATGTGAAGCGTTTTGTTACGGCCCGATTCGGCCTCCCGCTACAGCAGGTCGTCGAGGCCCGGATTGAGGCGCTTGAGGACCTCCGAGTGAAGGATGGAGTTGGTCGCCAGCGCGTTGCCGCCGAACGGCCCGTCCTCGCCCTCCAGGGAAGTGAAGCGGCCGCCGGCTTCCGTGACGATCGGCACCAGGGCTGCCATGTCGTACAAATTCAGTTCGGGCTCGCAGGCGATGTCGACGGCGCCCTCGGCCACCAGGCAGTACGACCAGAAGTCGCCGTAGGCGCGCGTGCGCCAGACTTCCTCGGTCAGGCCGATGAACTCGTCGAGGTTTCCGCGTTCCTTCCAGCCGCCCAGGCTCGAGTAGGACAGGGAGGCGTCGGAGAGCTCGGAAATGTTGGACACTTTCAGCCGGGTCGCGGAGGCGAGCGAGCGGCCGGTGTAGGCGCCGGCGCCCTTGGCCGCCCACCAGCGCTTGCCCAGTGCCGGGGCGCTAACGACGCCGACGACCGGCTCGCCCTCGTCCACGAGGGCGATCAGGGTGGCCCAGACGGGGACGCCCCGGACGAAGTTCTTGGTCCCGTCGATCGGGTCGATGATCCAGCGCCGGGAGCCGTGGCCGGAGCTGCCGAATTCCTCGCCCAGGACGGCGTCGCGCGGCCGGGAGCGGGACAGCTGGCCGCGGATGGCTTCCTCGGCGGACTTGTCGGCGTCGGTGACCGGAGTCAGGTCGGGCTTCGTTTCGATCCGAAGGTCGAGCGCCTTGAAGCGGCTCATGGTCTGGGAATCTACGGAATCTGCCAGTACATGGGCAAGGCGCAGGTCATCGTTATAGCTCGAAGCGGGTTGACTCATGGTTCCAAACTACCGCCAAAGCTGCCGCCCCGCCGGGAGGCCACGTCCCCGGTGGCCTAGGAAACGGTGCCGAGTTCCTTGACGTCCTGCGCTTCCATCCGCGGGTCCGTGCCCAGCAGGCGCCGCAGCGACATGAGCCGGGCCGGGCCCGACGGTCCCGCATGGCCTGCCGCCACCCAGGCATCGACCCCGCAGTTGACGGCGCTGGAGTCGTGCTTGCAGCCCCGCTCACAGGCGTCCGTGCCGGGCTCGAGGTCCGGGAAGGACCGCAGGATCCGGTCGGGATCCACATGGGCCAGGCCGAAGGATCGGATGCCGGGGGTGTCGATGATCCAGCTGCCGGCCGGTGCATCGTTGACCTTGAGCGCCAGCGCGGAGGAGGAGGTGTGCCGGCCCCGGCCGGTCACGGCGTTGACGCCTCCGGTGGCGCGTTCGGCCCCGGTCAGGGCATTGACCATGGTGGACTTGCCGACGCCGGAGTGGCCGAGCATGACGGTCACCTTCCCGTCGAGGTAGCCGCGCAGCTGGGACACCGCGTCCTTGTCCAGCCGGGCGGACAGCCCGTCGTCCGAGCGGGCGTCGATTCCAGAGGCGGCCGAATCCGCCGTCTTGCTGATGATGACCGGGAAGTCGAGGTGCTGGTAATTGGAGAGCAGCTCGGCGGGATCCTTGACGTCGGCTTTAGTCACCAGCAGCAGCGGCTCGATGCCGGCGTCGTACGCCGCCACGAGGGCGCGGTCGATGAACCCGGTCCGCGGCTCGGGATTGGCGGCCGCCACCACGATCACGAGCTGGTCGGCGTTGGCGACGACGGCGCGTTCGATCGGGTCGGTGTCGTCGGCACTGCGCCGCAGCAGCGTCCTGCGGTCCTGGATCTTCACGAGCCGGGCCAAGGTGTCCGGCTCCCCGGTGACATCACCCACGAGCGAGACGTAGTCGCCGGCCACCACGGGGTTGCGGCGCAGTTCGCGGGCGCGGGCGGCGATGATGGTGCGCTCAGTTCCGGCGCCTTCGTCGACGACGGCGGTGTAGCGGCCCCGGTCAACGGTGATGATCCGGCCGGTGACGGCGTCGTCATGGCTTGGGCGGTCTTTGGTGCGCGGCCGCGTGCCCTTCTTGTTGGGACGGATCCGGACGTCGGATTCGTCCCAGGAATCAGTGCTGCGGGCCACGGGCCGCATCCTTGTTCGAGGCGCCGGGCTCTGCAGGCGCTGCCGTGCCCGCGGCGGCGCTGCCCTGGGCCAGCATGGCTTCCCAGAGCCGGGGGAAGTCAGGCATTGTTTTGGCCGTGGTGGCGATGTCCTCGACCTCAACGCCGGGTACCGCCAGGCCCAGGATGGCCCCGGCTGTGGCCATCCGGTGGTCGGCATAGCTGTGGACGACGCCGCCGTGCAGTGCGGCCGGGCGGATGATGAGCCCGTCGCCGGTTTCCTCGGCGTCTCCGCCGAGGCGGTTGATCTCGGCCACGAGCGCGGCCAGCCGGTCCGTTTCGTGCCCGCGGAGGTGGGCAATGCCGCTGAGCCGGGACGGGCCCGTGGCCAGCGCACACAGGGCCGCGACGGTCGGCGCGAGCTCGCTGGTTTCGTCGAAATCGCCGCCCAGGATGGCCGGGCCTCCCGTGACGGTCAGCGTCCCGTCCTCGAGCGTGACGGTCGCTCCCATGGTGGTCAGGATGCTCCGCCAGAGGTCGCCCACCTGGGTGGTCTCGGCGGGCCAGTTTGGGATCCGCACGGTGCCGCCTGTTGCCAGAGCGGCCGCCAGGAACGGGCCGGCGTTGGAGAGGTCTTGTTCGATCCGGCGGTCGAAGGCGCGGATGCTGCCGGGGGAGACAACCCAGTGGTTGGGACGGGAGTCATCGACGTCGACTCCGACCGTGCGCAGCACCGCGACCGTCATGTTGATGTGGTCAAGGCTCGGCACGGATTTGCCGGGGTGTTCCACGCTCGCGTGTTCCAGGTGGAGCCCCTCGGCGAAGCGCGCGCCGGCCAGCAACAGGGCGGACACGAACTGGGAGGAGGCGCTGGCGTCGATGACGAGATGGCCGCCGCGCACGGTGCCCGTGCCCCGGACGGTGAACGGCAGGGACGAGGCCGCTCCGCCGTCCGGCCCCCGGACCTCAACGCCCAGGCCGGTCAGCGCCTCGATGATGGTTCCCATTGGCCGCTTGCGGGCGTGCGGGTCGCCGTCGAACAGCGTCCCGCCGCGGCGCAGGGCCGCCACCGCCGGGACGAAGCGCATGACGGTGCCCGCGAGGCCGCAGTCGATGCTTCCCGCGGACGCCGGCTCGTCCAGGCCGATCGGCGTGATCTCCAGGTCCGGGCCAAAGGTGCCGTCGCCGGGAACCTCGGTGATGGTGGCTCCGAGCTGGCGGAGCGCCTCGATCATCAGTGCCGAGTCACGCGAATGCAATGGAGCCCGCAGGCGCGAGGGGCCGTCCGCGAGGGCAGCGAGCACCAGGTACCTGTTGGTCAGGGACTTGGACCCCGGAACGGTGACTGTCGCGTCGACGGGCCGTCCGGCATGCGGGGCCCGCCAGTGCGGAGCCCCGTCGGCCGGAATGGGGTGAACAGCTGCTGTGGGGGTGGCGCCTGTCATTGCTCTCTTATGCTCCGGCCGTGTGGGGTACGGCCTTGCGGACGGCTTGGTCGGCCTTCTTCAGCTGCTTGCCCGTGGTCCTCTTCACGTCCGAGGCGAGGTGTCCGGCCGTTTTCCTGGCATCGGCTGCGAGGTGCTCCGCGCGCCAGGCCAGGCCGGGCTTTCCGTTTGTGTCGACGGAGGCGAGCAGGACGCCGCCGGTCAGTGTCACGTTCTTGAGCAGCTGCCTACGGCGGGAACCGCGGCCCTCCTTGGAGGAACTGTCCGCGCTGCGCCACTCGACGTAGCCGTTGAGGGCCGAGATCACGGCCAGCACAGTGGCGGCCAGGCGCGACCCCTTGCCCAGGGCGAGGCAGATTCCGGCGCCGACCTGGGTGCCGCCCAGAACCCGGGCGAGGACCTTCTCGTCGGTCTGGAAGGGCAGCGATGCGGCCGCGCGGCGCAGGAGGGGGGAAAGCTGTGTCGCAGTGGCGTCCGCGTTCTTCAGCTTGTCCATGCCGGCGAGGACGAAACTGGAGGCGAGCATGGGCCGGGCGAGAAAACGGACAAAGGACATGAATTTCCTCCTGGATGAACGAACCGCGGAATCGAAGCGGGAGAACCGGTTCTAGTCTTGCACTTTTGCGGAATATTTGCCTGTTGCGCGTGGTTGTGAATTGCAGGTTCCCGGGCGCATAGCGCGGCCGGATTTGGAGTGGCATCTGGCCCGGCAGAACGGGCCGGACAGCAGCATTCCAGAACAGCAGGAGTCCAGAACAGCAGCGGTGCAAAGAGGGCGACGCCGTAACGGCGGGGCTTGCCGCGGCGCGATGAAGGCATGGAGGGCGGAAATGTGTTGCTCGTGAAGGAAAGCGTAAAGCTGAAGGTGGGGCCCGGAAATCCCTGGGTCAAAGCGAAGCCTGTCCGCCGGGTTGAATCCCTGGACGCTGGTTCCGAAAGCCCGCGCCACGTGACAGTAGACTTGAAGGCAATGAGTTCCATGGATCCGGCCGTTGCGGCCACGCACGAGGTTGCCGGAAACGACGCCACGCCCAGCCCGACACCCTTAGCCAGCCCGGTTGGCGCGTCTCCTGACCCTGCCCAGGAGATGATCGTCGACGGGCAGCAGGTGGACACCACCACCGAAACGGGAGAAGAGCGCCGGGTCCGCTTCGAACGTGATGCCATGCAGTACGTGGACCAGCTGTATTCCGCCGCCATGAGGATGGCCCGAAACCCGGCAGACGCCGAGGACCTGGTCCAGGAGGCTTACACCAAGGCATTCTCGGCTTTCCACCAGTACAAGCCGGGAACCAACCTGAAGGCGTGGCTGTACCGCATCCTGACCAACACCTACATCAATCTTTACCGCAAACGGCAACGCGAGCCACTGCAGTCGAATTCGGACACGATCGAGGACTGGCAACTCGCCCGGGCAGAGTCGCACACCTCTGCGGGCCTGCGGTCGGCCGAGGCGGAAGCCCTGGACCATCTACCGGACACGGACGTGAAGCGGGCCCTGCAGGCAATTCCGGAGGAGTTCCGGCTGGCCGTCTACTTCGCCGACGTCGAGGGCTTCGCGTACAAGGAAATTTCAGACATCATGAACACCCCGATCGGGACTGTCATGTCCCGGCTGCACCGCGGCCGGAAGATGCTGCGCGACATGCTCGCCGATTACGCGGCCGAACGGGGATTCAAGGCGGCCGAACCCAAAGCAACAGCCGGAAGCGACAAACAGGAGAACAGGAAATGAGCGACTGCCAGGGACTGGGCGACTGCGACGACGCCCGGATGCAACGGATCTACGAGTATCTGGATGGGGCGCTCACACACGATGACATCGCAGAGATCAAGGACCACCTGGACGGCTGCCCGGAGTGCTTCGAGCAGTATGACCTCGAGTGTGTCATCCGCGTAATGGTGAAGCGTTCGTGCACCGAGGCTGCCCCAGAGAACCTGAAGAACGCGATTCTCGACCGGATCCACGCCAGCAACCCGGTAGAGGCCTGACCGCCAGGACCGCACAAAGCGAATGACCCCGGAATCCGTGAGGACTCCGGGGTCATTCGCTTTAAAGCTGTAATCCAAGCTTTTGCTTAGGCGTTGGGGCGCTTACCGTGGTTCGCGCCGCCACGCTTACGGTCACGACGTTTACGTGCACGTTTGCTCATAGCTGGCCTCCTTAATCTGGGTACTCAAAAGAGCTGCCCTCAAGTCTCCCACATCACGGGTTAAGCCGCGAACCGGGCCGACAATCACTACGGCTCAGCCCTCCAGCGAATTGCGGATGGAGATCCGCGCCTGGTCGAGTACGGTCTTGACCGTCTCCAGCGTCACCGGCGTGATCGGGCGGACGCTGCCGTGGCGGCGCAGTTCGATGCGGATGTCATCCCGGAAGGCCTGGACCAGCATCTCAGCTTCCCGCAGCCGGGCGTCCCCTTCCTGGGAGTAGCGGGGAACGGTCGCTGACCCCGCTACCGGTGAAGCGGAACGCGCGGCGGACCGGGCCGCCTCGGCCGTCGCAGCCAGGTCCGCCCGCAGGCCCTGCATGTTGACCCGGATGTCCTGCCGCAGGTTGTCGGCGAGCCGGCGGACCGAGGCGGAGATCTCGTTTTCGACGCCCGCAAGCTCGTCCCGCCGGCGGTTGAGTTCCACAAGCCCCGCCGGGGTGATGCTGTAGTTCGTCCTGCGGCCCTCGGCCTCAGTGGCGACGAGCCCCTCCTCCTCAAGTTTCCCGAGCCGGGGGTAGATCGTGCCGGCGCTGGGGGAGTAGGTGCCGCCGAAACGTTCGCTGAGTGCCTTGATCAGCTCGTAGCCGTGCTTGGGGCCGGACTCGAGCAGCGCGAGCAGATACAGCCGCAGGGCGCCGTGGGCAAAGACGGCGGGCATCAGCGTGCCTGTCCGGTATCGGCGGATGGCTGGCCGTGGAAGATGGAGGTCTTTCCGGAGACGGAGTTGGTCCGGACCAGCATGAGCTGGGTATCCGGGCCCGCGATCGTCTGAACGGTGCCGCCGGGCTGAATGTATTTCTGGTTGTCGATGATGACGGCACCGCTGGCGGATTTCGCCACGATGTCGACACCGACGTCGTGCGGGAGCCGGATGGTGACGTCGCCCGAGACGGAATTGGCCCCGAAGTCATGCGTGAAGCCGTGCAGGTCAAAGCTGAGGTCGCCGCTGACCGTGTTGGCCCGGATGTTGCTGAACTCGCCCGAGGCCGTGACTTCCCCGGAGACGCTCTTGGCCGTCAGAACGCCGCGGTGGTTGCGGGCGATCACTTCCCCGCTGACTGTGTTGACCGCGAGCTCACCGGAGGTGCCGTCGGCGAGGACCGAGCCGGAGACAGTACTGAGGCGGCTGTGGCCGCTGATACCTGACACCAGGCCGTCGCCGCTGACCGTGCCCGCTTCGACCTCGACGCCGGCGGGCAGGGCGATGCTGATGACGACGGCGTTGCTGCTGTTGTTGTTGACGGTCCCCATCAGGTTCTTGAACCAGCCCTGGGCCCCGTGCAGCTGGTGCCGTACCTCCAGCCGGCCGTTCACCAGCGAGACGGTGAGCGGGTCCCCGGAGATCTCAGAGACTTCGATTCGGGCCACGGCCTCCTCATGGGTCACGATGTCGAAGCGCCCCCGGACGATGCCGAGCTTAAGCGAGCGGACGCCGTCGACGTCGATGACCTGCGGGCCGGTGACGGTCCAGGTGTTCTCTTCCATGGTTCCTCCGGAGATAGGCTCTCTGTGCACAATTGCGATATATCGCGACTGTGAAACTCACGCTATATCGTCTCTCCGGTGCGGTCAAGATATATCGCGGCAGAGTTCCGGGGCCCGGCGAGGACGTGGGTCCGTCTATTCGGGTGCTTCGATCCGCAGCCACTGGAACCACCCTCGGTGCAGCACCAGCCATGCCATCAGGCCGTAGCCGGCCTGGCCCGGCGTACCGCCGTTCGCCGCGAGGTCCTGGCGCCACTGTTCGTGGTTCAGCAGCGGTGAGAAAGTGTCCACGTAGAGGTGCTTGCGGCGCGTGGTGACGTCGGCGAACGCCGTGTTGAGATCGCCCAGCCGGCGGTTCTGCGCGGGATCGAGCGTGGGCGGCGGCCCGACCACGAAGACCTCGATCTTGTTCTGCGAGGCCGAGTCCAGGATGTTCGCCAGGTTCAGCCGGCTGCGGGCCGTGGACAGGCCGAACTCGATGTCCCGGCTGGAGAGACCGATGACGAGGCGGTTCTCGTGGTGGGGGCCGAAGCGGCGTCCGGCCTCCTCAAGCCAGCGCGCGGCCAGCCCCTCGGTGCCTTCCTGCGGGCAGGGCAGGGAGTAGCTCTCCACCGCCACGCCGTCCTGCGGGGTACGGGCCAGCACCCGGCCCAGCCAGCCCAGCGCGCGGGGATCACCGAGCCCGGCCAGCAGCTCATCGCCAACGGCTGCGATCCGCAGCTTTCGATCTTCCACGACTACCTCTTCAGTCCACCGCGTCAATTAAACGGAACCAATTGAATACAGACGATTAAACAAAGCTGCCCGGCCGGAGTTGCGTTCTTCCATCTCCGGCCGGGCAGCTATGTACTTACTTTCGTGCGAACGCCTGCTTGAGCAGGGCGTCCTGCTCGGCCGCGTGCCGCTTCATCGATCCGGCCGCGGTGGACGCCGAGGCGGGACGGGAAACGAGGCGCACACGCCGGTCAATGGCGTCCGGCAGGTTGAGTCCCATGAACGGCCACGGACCCTGGTTGGCCGGCTCGTCCTGGGCCCAGACGACCTCAGCGTTCGGGTACTTGGCCAGCTCCGCGGCGATCTCGGCGGCGGGCAGCGGGTAGAGCTGCTCGACGCGGACGATCGCCGTGGTCTTGTCCTCGGTCTTCTGCCGGGTGGACAGCAGATCGTAGTACAGACGGCCGGAGACCAGCAGCACGCGTTCGACGGCGTCGGCCTGCAGCTGCTCGGAATCGGGGATCACCGTCTGGAAGGTGCCCTGGGTGAAGTCCTCCACGGAAGACGCTGCGGCCTTGAGGCGGAGCAGCTGCTTCGGCGTGAAGATGATGAGCGGCTTGCGCGGCCGGCTGTAGGCCTGGCGGCGCAACAGGTGGAAGTGCGAGGCCGCCGTGGTGGGGTTGGCGACGATCATGTTCTCTTCGGCGCACATCTGCAGGAAGCGTTCGATGCGGGCGGAGGAGTGATCCGGTCCCTGGCCTTCGTAGCCGTGCGGCAGCATCAGCACGAGCGAGGAACGCTGGCCCCACTTCTGCTCGGCCGAGGAGATGAATTCGTCGATGATGGTCTGTGCACCGTTGACGAAGTCGCCGAACTGGGCTTCCCAGAGGACGAGGGCGTCGGGGCGTTCCACCGAGTAGCCGTATTCGAAGCCCATGGCGGCGTATTCGGACAGCAGGGAGTCGTAGATCCAGAGCTTGGCCTGGTCCTCCGAGAGGTTGGCCAGGGGCAGCCACTCGTCGCCGGTGGCGCGGTCGTGGAAGACGGCGTGCCGCTGGACAAAGGTACCGCGGCGCGAGTCCTGTCCGGCGAGCCGGACGGGAACGCCCTCCATGATGAGCGAGCCGAACGCGGCAAGTTCACCGAAGCCCCAGTCAATGCCGCCCTCGCGGGACATCTGCTCACGCTTTTCGAGCAGCTGCTTGAGCTTGGCGTGGACGGTGAAGCCCTCAGGGATGTCGGTGTGGGCCTTGCCGATGCGGGCCAGCATTTCCGCGGAAATTGCCGTGGAGGCCGGTGCATTGATGCCGCTGTCCGACTGCTGCGCAATCGGGCGCTCGAGGTCCGAGATCGCGGCGGAATCCGCCGTGATGATCGGAATCGGCGAGGTCTGGGCCGCGTGCGTTTCGGCGAAGACCCGCTCGAGGCGTTCCTGGTAGTCGCGCAGCAGCTGCTCGGCTTCTTCCTCGGTGATGTCACCGCGGCCGATCAGGGATTCGGTGTAGAGCTTCCGGACCGAACGCTTGGCTTCGATCAGGTTGTACATCAGCGGCTGGGTCATCGAAGGGTCATCGCCCTCGTTGTGGCCACGGCGCCGGTAGCAGACCATGTCGATGACAACGTCCTTGTGGAAGCGCTGGCGGAACTCGTAGGCGAGCTGTCCGATCCGGACCACTGCCTCCGGGTCGTCGCCGTTCACGTGGAACACCGGGGCCTGGATCATCTTGGCGACGTCCGTGGAGTAGGTGGACGAGCGCGAGGAGGACGGTGCGGTGGTGAAGCCGACCTGGTTGTTGACCACGATGTGGATGGTGCCGCCGGTGCGGTAGCCGCGCAGCTGGGACAGGTTGAGCGTTTCCGCCACCACGCCCTGGCCGGCGAAGGCTGCGTCGCCGTGGACCATGATCGGCAGGACTGGGAATGCCTCGCCCTGGTCCAGGCGGTCCTGCTTGGCACGGACGATGCCTTCGAGGACCGAGTCCACCGCTTCGAGGTGGGACGGGTTGGCAGCGAGGTAGACCTTGGTCTCCTTGCCGTTGTCCGAGGTGAAGGTGCCTTCGGTGCCGAGGTGGTACTTCACGTCACCGGAGCCCTGCACGGAGCGCGGGTCCTGTGTGCCCTCGAATTCGCGGAAGACCTGCGCGTAGGTCTTGCCGGCGATGTTGGTGAGCACGTTGAGCCGGCCGCGGTGGGCCATGCCGATCGCCACTTCGTCGAGTTCGTCGTCGGCGGCGTCCGAGATGATGGCGTCCAGCAGCGGAATCAGGGACTCGCCGCCTTCGAGGGAGAAGCGCTTCTGGCCGACGAACTTCGTCTGCAGGAAGGTCTCGAACGCCTCGGCGGCGTTGAGCTTGGAGACGATGCGCAGCTGCTCGTCACGGCTTGGCTTGGAGTAGGGGTGCTCCAACTGGTCCTGGAACCACTTGCGCTCGGCAGGGTCCTGGATGTGCATGTACTCGATGCCGGTAGTGCGGCAGTAGGCGTCCCGGAGAACGCCGAGGATGTCGCGGAAGGCGAGCATCGGCTTGCCGCCGAAGCCGCCCGTGGGCCATTCGCGGTCCAGGTCCCACAGCGTGAGGCCATAGGTAAGGACGTCGAGGTCCGGGTGCTTGCGCTGGACGTACTCCAGCGGATCGGTGTCCGCCATCAGGTGCCCGCGGACGCGGTAGGAGTGGATGAGCTGCTGGATCCGGGCAACCTTGTTGATCTGGTCTGCCGGATCTACCTGCAGGTCCGGGCTCCAGCGCACGGGCTCGTACGGGATGCGGAGCGACTCGAAGATCTCGTCGTAGAAGTTCTGGCCACCGAGCAGGAGCTGGTGCACGAGCTTGAGGAACTCGCCGCTGCCGGCACCCTGGATGACGCGGTGGTCATAGGTGGAGGTCAGCGTGAGGACCTTGCTGATGGCGTTATGCGCGATGATCTTCTCGCTGGCGCCCTGGAATTCGGCCGGGTAGTCAAGGGCGCCGACGCCGATGATGGCGGCCTGGCCCTTGGACAGGCGCGGTACCGAGTGCACGGTGCCGATGCCGCCGGGGTTGGTCAGCGAGACCGTGGTGCCCGAGTGGTCGTCCGCGGTCAGCTTGCCGGCGCGGGCGCGCTTGATCAGGTCCTCGTAGGTGTGCCAGAACTCGGAGAAGTTGAGCGTCTCCGCCTTCTTGATGTTCGGCACCATGAGCAGGCGGGTGCCGTCGGGCTTAGGCATGTCGATGGCGATGCCGAAGTTCACGTGGGCGGGCTGGACGGCGACCGGCTTGCCGTCTACCTCGTCGTAGAACACGTTCATGGACGGGAACTGGGACAGGGCGCGGATGACGGCGTAGCCGATCAGGTGCGTGAAGGAGACCTTGCCGCCGCGGGCACGGGCGAGGTTGGAGTTGATGACCACGCGGTTGTCGATCAGCAGCTTCGCCGGGATGGCCCGCACGCTCGTGGCGGTCGGAACCTCCAGGCTGGTGATCATGTTGGTGGCGATGGCCTTGGCCGGGCCGCGCAGGACGGAGACGACGTCCTCTTCAGGCGCCGTCGGGGCCTTGACGTTCTTGGGGAGCTGGGCCGGGATCGGCGTGGTGCCGGGTCCGGCCTCGGGGGTCCGGGAGCGGTCGCGGGCGACCGTGGCAGGCGCCTTCGGGGCCGCAGCAGGAGCCGCCGCGGGGGCCGTGGCCGGGGCCGTGGCGGCAGGTGCCGCCGGCGCTGCCGCAGGAGGAGCTACTACGGGCATCTCACGGGTGGCCGGGTGCACGGCAGGCGATGCGCCCGAGGCCCCGTTGGAGGAAGAACCATCACCGGCGTCGAAGGATTCGAACAGCGGCCACCATTTGGCGTCCACGGAGTTCTTGTCCTGCTGATACCGCTCGTACAGTTCGTCAACGAGCCACTCGTTTCCGCCAAATTCCTCTGGTAGACGGTGGCTAGGCTGCTCTGGCACTTGAAATACGCCTCTTCCATGAGTTTGATTCCCACTGATTTCCACGGTGCCTTAGCACGACGGTGGACCAGTCTCCGCGTCCAGTGAACCCAGACCTTTGCCAGTCTAGTGACGATTCTTGCCAAACCGCCAATAAGGGTGACTCAAATCATGTGGTCATCGGAAACCTTCGCCGCGGCGTCCGGAACGGCGCCTCCGGGGGCGGCTTCTGCAGCCGCTCCACGGGCCGTCAACCTCGCCTAGAATCGCTCTGAGAACCCTAAGAGCACCGAGAATGCCTATCAAGGAGCAGCGTGCGATTCCTGAACGAGCCCACCACCGACCTGACGTATTCGGACATCTTCCTGGTTCCCTCCCGCTCCGATGTCACCTCGCGGCTGGACGTCGACCTCGCCGCGGACGACGGAACGGGCTCGACGATTCCCCTCGTCGCCGCGAATATGACGGCGGTCACCGGCAAGCGCATGGCCGAAACGATGGCCCGCCGCGGCGGGCTCGCCGTCCTGCCGCAGGACGTGCCGCTTGACGTGATCCGGGACGTCACTTCCTGGATCAAGGCCCGCGACACGGTACTCGAGACCCCGGTGACGCTCGCGCCCTCCGACACGGTCATCGATGCGTTGCACCTCATGGGCAAGCGGCCGCACGGCGCCGTGACAGTCGTCGATGACGCCGGTGCCGTAGTCGGGGTTGTCCGCGCTGCTGACTGCGACGGCCAGGACCGCTTTGCGTCCCTGGCGTCGGTGCTCCGGCACCAGCCGCTCGTGCTGGACGCGGCCCTCTTTGACGGCGCGTTCGACGGCGGGAGCGGCGTCGAACGCGCCGTCAAAGAGGCCGCGCTCCGCCGCGCGTTCGACGCGATGGACTCGGCCGGTACCGACTACGTGCCGGTGCAGCAGGGCGGCTCGCTCCGCGGTGTCCTGACCCGGAGGGGTGCCTTGCGCTCCACCCTGTACCGGCCGGTTCTGGACGACGCGGGCAGGCTCAAGGTTGCCGCCGCCGTCGGGATCAACGGTGATGTTGCAGGACGGGCCGCCGAACTTCTCGCCGCTGGCGTGAATGTGCTGGTCCTCGACACCGCGCACGGCCACCAGCAGAAGATGTTCGACGCGCTGGGCGCCGTCAAGGGCATCAACCCCGGCGTGCCGGTGGTAGCGGGCAACGTGGTCACCGCGGATGCGACCCGGGAGCTCATCCAGGCCGGGGCAGACATCGTGAAGGTCGGTGTGGGGCCCGGCGCCATGTGCACCACGCGGATGATGACGGCGGTAGGCCGTCCCCAGTTCTCCGCCGTCCTGGAATGTTCCGCGGCGGCACGTGCGGCCGGCGGCCGGGTTTGGGCCGACGGCGGTGTCCGCTACCCGCGTGACGTGGCCCTTGCCCTGGCGGCCGGGGCAAGCCAGGTCATGATCGGGTCCTGGTTCGCCGGCACGCACGAGAGCCCCGGGGACCTGCAGCTGGATGCCAGCGGCCGGCAGTTCAAGGAAAGCTTCGGCATGGCCTCGGCCCGGGCGGTCCAGAACCGCAACCAGCGCGAGGGTGCCTTCGAAAAGGACCGCAAGGCCTTGTTCGAGGAGGGCATCTCCACCTCACGCATGTTTGTGGACCCGGCCCGGCCCGGCGTCGAGGACCTGCTCGACATGATCACGGCAGGGCTTCGCAGTTCGATGAGCTATGCCGGCGCGGCGGACCTGGCCGCGTTCCGCGAGCGGGCCGTTGCCGGGATCCAGTCCGCCGCGGGCTACGAGGAGGGCCGCCCGGTCCCGCAAAGCTGGTGATCGCCGCCGCCGGTTGCGTGTCCGTCTGAGGCCCCGTCGCCGGGCGTCACCGAACGTCCGGCGGCAGGCGCTCCTGTAGACTGACATTCTTATGGACAGTAAATCTAGGTGCCGGCCTGGGGGCTGCCAGCGGAGAACGGAAACCGTTACCGCGCAGTCCACCCGCAGAGCCGGCAAACCCCGTTCACGCGCCCATCGCTCACCGGCAGCCCACGAGCCCGGAGCCTTTCAGGAAACAGGGTCAGCGCACGCCGACCGTCCTCCGCCGGGCCGATCCCACCAGCACGCCGCAGCGCCGGAAGCAGGCCGCTAGATGGAGTGGCTCCTGCTCGCAGCCGGCCTGCTGCTCATTCTCGGCACCGGCTTCTTCGTAGCCGTTGAGTTTTCCCTTGTCGCCCTGGACCAGGCCACCGTCCAGCGTGCCGTGGACAACGGCGATACTGCCGCCGCGCCGCTGCTCAAGTGCCTCAAATCCCTGTCCACCCAGCTCTCCAGCTGCCAGCTCGGCATAACCATGACCACGCTGCTCACCGGCTACGTCATGGAACCGTCGGTCGGAGCGCTGCTCGAGGGGCCCCTGACCGTACTTGGGTTCCCGGATGCTGCCGCAGCCTCGGTGTCCCTGGTGCTCGCGATGTCCCTGGCCACGCTGCTGTCGATGCTGATCGGCGAGCTGGTGCCAAAGAACATGGCCATCGCCTTGTCCTTTCCGATCGGCCGGGCCCTCGCGCGCCCGCAGCTGGTTTTCACCGCCATCTTCAAGCCCGCCATCGTGGTGCTCAACGGCTTCTCCAACAAGGTCCTTAACGTCTTCGGGCTCGAGGCCAAGGAAGAGATCTCGGGTGCCCGCACCCCGGCCGAATTGGCGTCCCTGGTGCGCCGTTCCGCGGCGATGGGAACCCTGGACCCCGGAACCGCCAACTTCGTGGCCCGAACCCTCAAATTCTCGTCCCAGACGGCCGCGGACGTCATGACGCCCCGCATCCGGGTGGAAACGATCGACGCGGACCAGCCTGTCACTGACATCGTGGAGGCCGCCAAACGCACGGGCTATTCGCGCTTTCCCGTCATCGGCGAGTCCTCCGACGACATCCGCGGCGTGGTCCACGTCAAGAAAGCCATCGCCGTTCCCTCGGGCAGGCGGGCCAACCTTGAAGCCGGTGCCATCATGACCGACGTGCTGCGCGTACCGGAAACCATCCACCTCGACGCACTGCTGGCCGAGCTGCGCGAAGGCAACCTGCAGCTGGCCGTGGTCCTCGACGAATACGGCGGAACCGCCGGCATCGCCACCCTGGAGGACCTGGTGGAGGAGATCGTCGGAGAAGTCGCGGATGAACATGACAAGGTCCGGCCCGGGCTGCTGCAGAGTGCCTCGGGGGACTGGTACTTCCCGGGACTGCTCCGGCCCGATGAGCTCTCCGAACAGATCCCCGGCCTCAGCGTGCCCGACGAAGCAGCCTACGAGACAGTGGGAGGCTACGTCATGAGCAAGCTGGGCCGCATCGCAACCGTCGGAGACACCGTCGACGTCGGCGTCGGATCCTTGAGCGTCACCCGCATGGACGGGCGACGGATCGACCGGATCTGCTTCAGGCCCGCCCGCGTCAGCGGCGGGGAGCATGGGGACAATCAAAAGTCCGGCCAGGTTGGTGCCGCATGAGCGACTGGGTAGGAATTCTCTGGCTCGTCGTCCTCCTGATCGGCAACGCCTTCTTCGTGGCCGCCGAGTTTGCGGTCATGTCCGCACGGCGGAGCCAGATCGAACCGCTCGCCGAGGCCGGGTCCAAGCGGGCCCAGACCACCCTGCGGGCAATGGAGAACGTCTCCCTGATGCTGGCCTGCGCCCAGCTCGGCATCACGGTCTGCTCGCTGCTCATCCTGCAGGTCGCGGAACCTGCCATCCACCACCTGATGGCGGTGCCGCTGGAAGCCGTGGGCATGCCGATGGAAATCGCCGACGTCGTTGCGTTTGGAGTCGCGCTGCTGGCCGTCACCTTCCTGCACGTCACGTTCGGCGAGATGGTGCCGAAGAACATTTCGGTTTCGGTCGCGGACAAGGCAGCCCTGCTGCTGGCCCCGCCGCTGATGTTCGTCGCCCGGGTGGTGAAGCCGGTCATCGTGGCCCTTAACTGGTCCGCGAACCACATCCTGAAGCTGATGCGGATCGAGCCGAAGGATGAGGTCACGTCCTCCTTCACGCTCGAGGAAGTCCAGTCGATCGTGCAGGAGTCCACGCGGCACGGCCTGGTGGACGACGACGCCGGGCTCATCACCGGCGCGCTGGAGTTTTCCGAGCACACGGCCTCCCGGGTGATGGTCCCGCTGGAGAAGCTCGTGATGCTCAAGGCGGCCACCACGCCGGTGGAGTTCGAGAAGGCCGTGAGCCGCACCGGGTTCTCGCGCTTTCCGATGCTGGACGAGGACGGCATGCTCTCCGGCTACCTGCACATCAAAGACGTGCTCTCGATCCCCGACGCGGCGTACGGCCAGCCGATCGCCGAAAGCCACATCCGGTCGCTGGCAAACCTGGCGATGGACGATGAGATCGAGAAGGCCATGTCCGTCATGCAACGTACAGGCTCGCACCTGGCCCGCGTGATCGGGCCGGACGGGAAGACCCAGGGCGTGTTGTTCCTCGAGGATGTCATTGAGGAACTCGTCGGGGAGATCCGCGACGCCACCCAGGCGACCGGCTACCGGAGGCTCGGACAGGACTAAGCATCTACGGGACGTAGCCCTAAATAGGAACCATTCCTATTTAGGGCTACACTTTTAGCTGTTGCTATTGCTCCTGATTCTCATTACCAGATCCGAGGTTTCCCCATGCGTCGTCCTGCCGCCCGTGCCCTAGTCACCGCTGTAGCCGGCCTCAGCGTGCTGCTGACAGCCTGCAGCCCGACGGCGGAGAGCACCCGGGCGAGTGCCGGTGACGGTGTCATCGAGGTCGTCGCCGCCACGAGCGTCTACGGCGACATTGTCGGCACCATCGGCGGCGACAGGGTGCGGGTCAACTCCATCATCGCGCGCACCAGCCAGGACCCGCACTCCTACGAAGCCACCACCCAGGACAAGCTCGCGGTGTCCAAGGCCGAACTGCTCGTGGAAAACGGCGGCGGCTACGACGACTTCATCCACAAGCTCGCGGACGATACCGGGCTGGACCACGCTAAGGTCCTGAACGCCGTCGAGCTTTCCGGGCTGGCTCCGGAGGAGGACGCCGGCGCCCACACCGAAACATCCGACGCCAGCGGCCATGCCCACGGCCACGAGGGCTTCAACGAGCACGTCTGGTACAGCCTGCCGGCAATGTCGCGGCTGGCCGACGCCGTCGCCGCTAAACTCGGCGAGCTGGATCCGGCCTCTGCCGGGACCTTCACATCCAATGCAGCATCCTTCAAGGAATCGCTCGCCGGTCTTGAAGCCAAGCTGGCCACCACCAAGGCCGCGGCAGGCCACGCGGCGGTCGCCGTCACTGAGCCCGTACCCTCGTACCTGCTGGCTGCTGCCGGTCTGGAAGACGAGACCCCCGCCGAGTACAAGGCTGCCATTGAATCCGGTTCGGACGTCCCGCCCGCAGTGATGAAGGCCGCCGTCGACCTTGTCCGCTCCGGCGGGGTCAGGCTGCTGGCGTACAACCCGCAGACCGAAGGCCCCCAGACGCTGGCGCTGAAGGAGGCCGCCGCGGCGGCAGGGGTTCCGGTGCTGGACTTCAGCGAGACCCTGCCGGACGGCAAGAGCTACCTCCAGTGGATGGCGGACAACGTCGACGGGATCAGCAAGGCGCTGGCCTAAGATTGTCGGGACAGCGTGAGCAGAACGACTTTGCGCAGAAATCGAGGAAATCCACGTTGACACCGGCAGTGAGCCTTCGCGGCGCCTCCCTCTCGTTCGGCAAACGGACACTGTGGGAAAACCTGGACCTGGACATCAACCCGGGTGAGTTCTTCGCCGTCCTCGGCCCCAACGGCAGCGGGAAGACCACCTTTCTCAAGGTGTTGCTTGGTCTGCAGGAGCTCACCTCCGGGACGGCGGTACTGGACGGACACCCGGTAGAACGGGGCAGCCGGCGGATCGGTTACATCCCGCAGCAGAAGTCCTTTGACCCGGACACGCCACTGCGCGCCCGCGACCTCGTGGGGCTCGGCATCGACGGCCACCGCTGGGGAGTCCGCCTCGGGGCTGCCGCGGCTAACCGCAAGATCGACCGGCTGCTCGAACTCGTCGGCGCCGAAGAGTATGCCAAAGTACCGGTCGGCCAGCTCTCGGGCGGCGAGCAGCAGCGGCTGCGGGTCGCCCAGGCCCTCGCCACGGACCCGAAGGTATTGCTCTGCGACGAGCCGCTGTTGTCCCTCGACCTCCAGCACCAGCAGGCCGTCAGCGGCCTGATCAATGACCAGTGCCGTGAGCAGGACAGCGCCGTGGTGTTCGTGACGCACGAGATCAACCCCATCGTGGATTACGTGGACACCGTGCTCTACCTGGCCGGCGGACGTTTCCGGGTTGGCCGGCCGGAGGACGTCATGACCACCGAGGTCCTTTCCGATCTCTACGACAGCCATGTCGAAGTGATCCACGCCAACGGCCGGATGGTCGTGGTCGGCGTCCCCGACGCCACCACGCACCACCACGAGGATGCGCACGCCGTGGCAGGGGAGGTGGGCTAGATGGACCTCGACAGCCTGCTCAACTCGATCTTCAACTTCGAAAACTACGGGGAATTGCTCGTGCTGGTCCAGAACTCGATCTGGGCCGGGGCTGTCCTGGGCCTGCTGGGCGGCCTGGTCGGGACCTTCGTGATGAAGCGGGACCTGGCGTTCGCGGTACACGGCATCTCCGAGCTCTCGTTCGCGGGCGCTGCCTTTGCCCTCCTGGTCGGCGTGGACGTGATGCTCGGTTCCCTCGCCGGGTCGGTCGTGGCGGCGCTGCTCCTGGGACTGATGGGCGTCCGTGCCCGGGACAAGAACTCGACCATCGGCGTGCTCATGCCCTTCGGACTGGGCCTGGGCATCCTGTTCCTGTCACTCTATGAAGGCCGGGCCGCCAACAAGTTCGGTCTGCTCACCGGACAGATCGTCTCCGTCGGAACCGTCCAGCTCCAGGTGCTGGCCGGTGCCGCCGTCGTCGTCATGCTTGCCCTGATTGCCATCTGGCGGCCGCTGACCTTCGCCAGTGTCGATCCCGACGTCGCCGCGGCCCGCGGGGTGCCGGTCCGGGCCCTCGCCCTCGGGTTCATGCTGCTGCTGGGCGTCAGCGTCGCGCTCTCCATCCAGATCGTCGGAGCGCTGCTGGTGCTCGCGCTGCTGATCACGCCCGCCGCCGCCGCGTTGCGGGTGACGTCCTCGCCCCGGCTGGTGGTGGCCCTCAGCGTGGTCTTCGCCGTAACCGCGACGGTGGGCGGCATCCTGCTGGCCCTCGGCGGCCGGCTCCCGATCAGCCCCTACGTGACCACCCTGTCGTTCCTGATCTATGTGGTCTGCCGGCTGGTCGGCGGAGTCCGGGCCAAGCGCGGCATCAACGGCCGCGTGCTGCGGAGCGAGCCGGTCCCGGTCTCCTAGCAGGCGGGGAAATTCCGCGGGCATGCCGCTACCTGTCCGTGCATTTGCGCCGTAGGGTGCAGCTATGGGGGTTCGAATCACGACGGCGGCGCGTCGGCTGCTGTTCCTCGCCGCGCTTTTGCTGGTATCGGTGCCGTCCGTGACGGCGTGCGTCCAGGAGGATATCCCGCCGGATCTGTCCAGCCGGGAGGCCTTCGCCCGCAGCGTCATGACCGCGGCAACCTCCGGCTCGGTGGAACAGGTCGAGAAACTGGTCCTCGATGACCGGCTCAACGTTGGGCCCGAGGCTCAGCAACTGGTCGAGTCCACCCGCGACTGGGCACCGGGTTCCTGGCAGCTCCTGCTCAGCAACGACTTCCCGGCAGTTGCCACCGTCGAGGCGTCGCGGAACGGCCTGTCTCCGACGGTCAGGTATCAGATCTCCTGGAGCCAGGGGCGTTGGGTATTGATCCTGGGCGAAACAAAGAACCCGCCGCCGGGAGGCGCCGGCCTCGGAATCGGCAAGGATCCCAATCCGAAAATCCTGCCGGACGAAGGGCAGGGCGACCCGGTGCCCATTCCCTCGACGGGTCAACTTTCACAGGGTTGTACCGATGCAGTGGACAGCTCGAGCAGCGGGAGCAGTGCCGGCACGGGCGGCGGCGCCGGGGCGCTGGCGTGTCGGCAGTTCACGTCAACGGCGGGCAACGCCCGCGGTCAGAACCTCTCCTGGCTGGCGTCCACGCCGCTTCACCTGAGTTTTGACCTGGTGAATGCATCGTTGACCATGGTGGTCCGGATGCCGTGCGGAGTCTTGAATGTCCCGGTGTCCGCCGATGCCTTTTCGCTGACACCCGTTCCGGGCGGCCTCGTGGAGTCCGCAGACGGCTGCACTGGTCCGGAGTCGGACCAACGAAGCTGGACCACGGCCTATTTCCGGGAGCCGCTGATCTACCGACTGGACCCTCAGACGTTGACCGTCACCAATGGGTCGGGCCAGATCAGGTTCACCAGGGACTGAGTTGCTTTGGAAGGGGAGGCTTGGCTATCCGGCGGTCTGCCTGGCCGTGCACTCCGGGCAAAGGCCGAAAATCTCCACGGTGTGCTCCACAGCCGTGAAGCCGTGCTCCTCGGCGATCCGCGCGGCCCACGCTTCCACGGCAGGCGCCTCGACTTCAACGGCCTTTCCGCAGTTGCGGCAGAGCAGGTGATGGTGATGCCCGGTAACGGCGCAACGCCGGTAAACGGCCTCACCGTCGGCATTCCGGAGCACGTCCACGAGTCCGTCGTCGGCAAGGGACTGCAGAATCCGGTAGGACGTGGCAAGCGAAACCGAGGTACCCCGCTCGTGCAGGATACGGTGAAGCTCCTGCGTGCTCACGAAGTCCGCCAGCTCGTCGAGGGCGGCTGACACTGCGAGGCGCTGCTTGGTGACGCGCTGCTCCTTGCCTGCCGGGGGAGCCGGGGCAGGGGTCCTGCTGCCGTCGGCGGGGGCGCCCTGGGACATTGAGGAACTCACTTCACTGTCGGTTTCGTTGGCTAGCTGGCAATGTCCAAGATTACCAGCCGGGGGTCGTGGACACCGCGACGCCGGATCCCTAGGCTGGCCCGATGAAGCTGACGAAATTCACTCATGCGTGTGTCCGCCTCGAAAAAGACAGCAAGGTCCTGGTGTTCGACCCGGGCAACCTCTCGGAGACGGACAAGGCGCTGGCTGGCGCGGACGCCGTGCTGATCACCCATGAGCATCCGGATCACATCGACGTCGAAGCCGTCGTTGCCGCCCTGCTGGGCGATGGCTCGTTGCAGCTCTTTGCGCCGGGCGGAGTGGCGGCGCAATTGCGCGAGAAGGCGCCCGACGCCGGGGCCCGGATCCATACCGTGGCGCCAGGGGAGACGTTCGACGCCGCGGGGTTCGCGATTCAGAGCTTCGGCGGCCAGCACGCCCTGATCCATCCCCAGATTCCAGTGGTGGCGAACGTCGGCTATCTGGTGGATTCCAATGTCTACCACCCGGGAGACTCCTTCGTCGTGCCCGACGGCGTCGGGGTCCAGACCCTGCTCGTGCCGATCCATGCGCCCTGGAACAAGGTGGGTGAGGTAGTGGACTTCGTGATCGGCGTCCGGGCGCCCCACGCGTTCCCAATTCATGACGGCCTGCTCAACGAGGGCGGACTGGGCCTCGTCGAGGGCCATGTCACGAGGATCGGGGCGAAGTACGGCACCGAATACCGGCACCTCTCCAGCGGGGACTCGGTGGAGGTCTAGGGCCTAGGCGGGCCACACGCCGGTCGCGAAGAACTCGCCGAGCGTGGCTTCGTGGGGGTCCGGGTCAAGCTTTTGGGACTGCAGCCACTCCGGGTTGTAGTAGTTGCCCGCATACCGGTCGCCGCCGTCGCAAAGCAAGGACACCACGCTGCCGCGGCGGCCCTCCGCGATCAACCCGGCGATGAGCTGCCATACGCCCCAGAGGTTCGTGCCGGTTGACGGGCCCGCGTGCAGCCCCGCATAGCGCTGAAGGTGCCGCATAGCCGCCACCGACGCCGCGTCCGGGACCTGGATCATGTGGTCGATCACGGCCGGGACGAAGCTTGGCTCCATTCGGGGCCGGCCGATGCCCTCGATCCGCGAGGGAAGTCCGGTGGCGTTCGAAGAAACCGCCCCGCCGTCGCGGCACTCCAGCCACGCCGGGTAGAACGCGGAGTTCTCCGGGTCGACGACGGCCAGCCTCGTGTCGTGCCGGTGGTAGCGGAGGTACCGGCCGATGGTTGCGCTGGTTCCGCCGGTCCCGGCGCCGACGACGATCCAGCTGGGAACCGGGTGCTCTTCGAGCGCGAGCTGCCCGAAGATCGACTCGGCGATGTTGTTGTTGCCGCGCCAGTCCGTGGCCCGCTCGGCATAGGTGAACTGGTCCATGTAGTGGCCGTTGCGGCTCCTGGCCAGGTCGGCGGCGGCCTCATAGACCTCGGATGGGTGGTCCACCAGCAGGCAGGAGCCGCCGAACTGTTCGATCAACGCAATCTTTTCCCGGCTTGTGGTCCGGGTCATGACGGCGACGAACGGCAGGCCCAGCAGCTGCGCGAAGTAGGCTTCCGAGACGGCCGTGCTGCCACTCGAGGCCTCAACGATCGTGGCGCCTTCCTTGATCCAGCCGTTGACCAGGCCGAAGAGGAACAGTGAGCGCGCCAGCCGGTGCTTGAGGCTGCCGGTCCGGTGGGCGGACTCGTCTTTCAGGTACAACTGGACGCCCCAGTGTTCCGGGAGCGGTACGGAGTACAGGTGGGTGTCGGCGGAGCGGTTGTTTTCGGCGTTGATCCGGCGGATGGCCTCGTCGGCCCAGGCCCGGTCCTGCATGGTCTCTCTGGTCACGGCACCAAGCCTACCGGCGGCCGCCAGATGCCAACGATGCCCTGAGGAATGCCCGGCCCGCATGGATAGAGTTGGCAGATGCAGACTCTTATGGACGCAGCTTCCCTGAAAGAGCGGCTGGACTGCGGCCGCCGCACCGTATTGCTGGACGTTCGCTGGGCCCTCGGCGATCCGCATGGACGCGAACACTATTTGAAGGAACACCTTCCCGGCGCAGTCTTCGTGGATCTGGCCACAGAATTGGCGGGCCCCGCGGACCCGGCCCGCGGCCGCCACCCGCTCCCGCCGCTGGAGCAATTCCTAGCGTCGGTCAGAGCCTGGGGCGTCCGTAACGGCGACGTCATCGTCGCGTACGACGATAGCGGCAACATGGCCGCAGCGCGGCTCTGGTGGATGCTCCGGAACGCCGGTCTCACGGACACCTATCTTCTCGACGGCGGACTGGCGGCCTGGCGCGCCGCCGGCTACGAGACGGAAACCGGCGAACAGCCGGCGGAGGCCGGGGACGTCGTTCTCTCGGACGGCGCCATGCCAGTGATCGACGCCGGGCAGGCGGCCTCCTGGGCCCAACAGGGCGTGCTGCTCGACGCCCGGGCCGGCGAACGTTTCCGCGGTGAGATCGAGCCTGTGGACCCGCGCGCCGGCCACATCCCGGGTGCGGTGAGTGCCCCCACTACCGGCAATCTCGGCGACGACGGCCGGTTCCTGCCGGCCGAACAGTTGCGGACCCGCTTCGCCAGCCTGGGCGTGCGGCCCGGCGTTCCCACTGCTGTCTATTGCGGGTCGGGTGTCACGGCCGCCCATGAAATCGCGGCACTCACCGTCGCGGGGTTCCCCGCCGCGCTCTACCCAGGATCCTTCTCGGAATGGTCCAACAATCCCTCGAATGAGGTCGTGACCGGGGCGGCACCTTATGCCGACGGCACCGCGGCGGACTAGATGCCTCCGGGCTGGGGAGCCGCCGGAGTTGGGGAACACCATCGAGCCGCGCACTGTTATGCCGCCGGCTGTACTGCGGGGCGTGGCCGTCTTCGTGTCTTTGCGCGGTGCCGGACTTCCTTCCGGTGGGAGTGGGCGGAGAGGTCGGGCGCATCCCCGGTCAGTGGCGTGCCGGGTAGGGGTGGCGCGGTGGAGTGGTAGCTGTGGCCGGTGGGGGTGGTGAGGACGATGGTGTGGCGCGGTCCGCGGCGTGGGCGGCTGGTCCAGCCGGGGATTTCTTTGGTGTGGTTGCAGGCTTCGCAGAGCCCGGCGCCGTTGGCTGCGGTGGTCTGCCCGCCGTCGGCCCAGGGGAGAACGTGGTCCATGTGGCGGATCGGTGCGTCGCAGTAGGGGGTGCGGCAGGTCTGGTCGCGGGTCTGGAGGAAGCGTCGGAGCCCGGTGGGGAAGAGCCGGGCGCGGGAGTCCCTCGCGACGAGGTCGCCGGTGCCGGGTGCGGTGTAGAGCCGCCGCAGCCAGGTCTGGGGGTTGCCCGAGCCGGGGCCGGAGCCGTCACCCTTGATCAGTTCGCGGGCCCAGCCGGCGGGGACGATGCCGTAGCCGGGAAGCCGTGCGGGTTCGGAGTCGCCCTGGAGGAGGGTGCGGTCGGTCAGAACGAGCTGGATTTTCGATGCCGCTGATCCCGCCTGCCTTGCCGGTGGTGCGTTCGACCAGGGCGTCCGCCATCAGCTGTCCGCGGCTACGTGGGTCCCCGCCGGCGCGTGCCGCGTCGGCGTGCCGGGACAGGGCGGCGTAGGCCGCGACGCCCTCCGCGACCGGCAGCAGCGCGGTCAGATAGGTCATGGTGTCCGGCGCGGGACGGAGGCTGACATGCCGGTCGGCGGCCGCATGCGCTGCCCGCTGGGTGACGGACCGCGGGTCCCGCCGGTATGCCGCGGCCCGGGCCGCGGCCACGATCGCGCGGTCGCCGGCGCCGGTGAAGGTTCCGGTGTCGGCGGCCAGTTCCTCGTCGACGGCGGCCCGGTCCGCCGCGGGCAGGCACGCTGTCTCGCGCACCAGAAGGGTGGCGCGCCATTCGTTGAACTGGCCGGTCTCGAGCGCGGCGAGGGTGTGCGGCATTTCGATCACGAGGGCCTTTGCTAGGCCCAGCAGCCGGCCGCCCTTAGCGGGGGATTCACGCCGGGCGAGCGCGATCTGCGCGGCGACGCCGGCACCCAGTTGGTTGGCGGGGATGCCTTGCGCGAGCCGGGCCCGGCGCTGGACCAGGTCCAGGGTGACCGCGATCCGGGCCTGCTCCGCGGACAAGGCGGACTTCCGGTCCTCGAGCTCGCGGAGCCGATCGATCAGCCCCGCAGCGGCCTCGGCGTAGTCGTCAGCGCAGACGGCGTCAAGGTTCGCGTCGGGACGGGAAGGGCTCAAGGTAGCAGGCCGCCGGGCGGCTTCGGTCACGGTCGCGCCGCGTCCAGCGGTGGCGAGTCCCGTGCCGCCGCCTGCTGCCCGAACCACTTCGGGCCTCCGATTGCCGTCCATGGTCATAGTTAATCAGGCACCTCAGACAAAAAGCGGCGTCGCCAGCCTGCGTCGGAATTGAAGCCGGAGTCGCCACGGGTCGGGAAGGAAAAGGCAGTCCGTTGCGGGCAGGCGGGTACCATCTTTGATGGTCGCGCCGCGTCCAGCGGTGGCGAGTCCCGTGCCGCCGCCTGCTGCCCGATCCACTTCGGGCCCCGGGCTGCCGTCCATGGTGACAGTTCATCAGGCACCTCTGACAAAAGAGATTCGGCCTCTGGGCTCATTAGGGATGGATGATGCCGCGTGGGAGGGGTCGATAGCCAAGGATGGCGACCCGCCCCGCGCCACCCGCCGCTTCGCATCTGACCGGGCGCTGAAAATTGGCCATGTTCCGGATACCGGGGGTAGCGTCGAGGCATGACTCCTGGAAGCCCCGTACCGCCGCCCCTCGCCAAGCCGCTGCCCACCGTCGACGCCCCGTCCGAGGCTTTCGTCGCCCCCCGCCTTGCCGCCGCCTATGGTGCCACTGCCACCGGCAGCGGTCTTGTTCCGTTGACCATCACGCGGCGCGCGCCGAAGGAAGACGACGTCGAGATCGCCATCGAGTTCTGCGGGCTGTGCCACTCCGACGTCCACGCCACCCGCGGTGAGTGGGGCACCCAGAACTACCCGCTGGTTCCCGGGCACGAGATAGTAGGCAGGGTGAGCCGTGTGGGTTCCGCCGTCGACGACTTCACGCCGGGGGAGCGGGTGGGCGTCGGCTGCATCGTCGATTCCTGCCGCGAGTGCGACAGCTGCCTGGACGGGCTGGAGCAGTACTGCGAAAACGGCATGGTCGGGACCTACGGCGCAAAGGACCGCCGCAACACGGACACCATCACTCAGGGCGGCTACGCCAGCTCCATCGTGGTGGACCGCCGCTACGTGTTGCGGGTCCCGGAAAGCCTTGACCCCGCCGCCGCGGCGCCGCTGCTTTGCGCCGGCGTCACCACTTTCTCGCCGCTGCGCCACTTCGAGGTCGAGGAGGGCGACGTCGTCGGCGTGGTCGGCCTGGGCGGGCTCGGGCACATGGCGGTCAAGCTCGCCAAGGCGATGGGCGCCGAGGTCAAGGTCTTCACCACCTCAGAGTCCAAGTTTGCCGCGGCCCGGGAACTCGGTGCCGACGACGTGATCTTGTCCGGCGACGCTGCCGCGATGGAGGCCGCGAACCGGAGCATCGACGTCATCATCGACACCGTGGCCGCGTCGCACGACCTGAACCCGTTTTTCCGCACCCTGCGCGTGGACGGGGCACTGTTCCAGCTCGGTCTGCCCTCGGAGGACATGCCCCCGGTGAACCCGGGCGCCCTGATCAGGCGCCGGATCGCGTACGCTGGATCGCTGATCGGCGGGATTGCCGAGACCCAGGAGATGCTGGACTTCTGCGCCGAACACGGCGTGGTGTCCGACGTCGAGGTGGTCCGGGCGGATCAGCTCAATGAGGCCTACGACCGCATGGTGGCCGGTGACGTGAAGTACCGTTTTGTACTGGACGCCAGCACCCTGGGGTCACCTTCGGAAAGGGCGGACGTATGAGCACTCTCTTCACCAAGATTATCAACGGTGAGATCCCGGGCCGGTTCGTCTGGCGCGAGGACGACGTGGTGGCGTTCCTGACCATGGGCCCGCTGGCCGACGGCCACACCCTCGTGGTGCCCACCGAGGAAGTGGACCGCTGGACGGACGCTCCTCCGGAGCTGCTGGCGCGGGTCATGGGGGTGGCCCAGAAAATCGGCGCCGTCCAGGTGGACGTCTTCGATGCCGCCCGCGCCGGGCTGATCGTGGCGGGCTACGAAATCAACCACCTCCACGTGCACGTCTGGCCGTCCAACACGATGGCGGACTTCGACTTCGGCTCCGCGGACCACCACCCCGAGCCCGCAAAGCTGGATGCCAACGCGGAGAAACTCCGCGAAGGCCTCCGCAAGGCGGGCCACGCGGAGCACGTACCGGACGCCTGAGGCGCCGCGCACGCCTTAGGAACCTGGGAGGCTAGACCGGCGCCAGCGCCTTATTAAGCACTGCCCGGATCCGCTTTTCCGAGACCGAATAAGCCGTGCCCAGTTCGACGGCGAACAGGCTCACCCGTAGCTCCTCGATCATCCAGCGGACCTGGGTTAATTCCGCCCCGGCCCGGCGGCCGGGCAGCAGGGCGGACACGGCGTCGTCGTAGTCGTCTTCCAGGGCCTGGACCGCCGCCATGTGCTGGGCATCGCGCTGCAAGTTGGTCGGAAGCTTCTCGAGGCGCTTCTCGATGGCTGCCAAATAGCGGGGCAGCTGACTGAGCTGGGCGTAGCCCGTGCGTGCCACAAAACCGGGATACACGAGCTGCTCGAGCTGGCTCTTGATGTCATTGAGGGCGCTGATCAGGGCCAGGCTCGTCGTGCCCTTGAGCTGCTTATCAATCCGCCGGGTGCTCGCCAGGATGCGCTCGACGACGGCGGTGACGGTAAAGACGGTGTCGATGAGCTCGGCGCGAACCCTTTCATAGAGGGCCTTGAATGAGGCCTCATCCCAGGGCAGCTCCGCGGGCGTCAGCTTGTCGATGGCGGCGAGGGCGCAATCCGCGATCAGGGCGGACACGGAACCGTGCGGGTTCTGGCTGAAGGTCAGCTTCTCGGTGTTGTTCAGGTGCTCCAGGACGTAACGGTCCGGCGGCGGGACCTTCAGGGCCAGCAGGCGGATGACGCCGCCGCGCATGGCCTGCTCCTGCTCGGAGCTGGTCTGGAAGAGCCGCAGGGCGACGGAGCTGCCAGCGTCGACGAGCGCGGGATAGCCCGTGACGGTGTGGCCCTTGACGGTGCCCTGGACCTGGCGCTGCACGGTACCGACAGTCCAGTCGGTGAGACCGGACTTCTCGGTGAACCCGGTGGAGCCGACGGCGTCTGCCCCGTTCGCCGCCACGGCTCGGCCGTCGGGCCCCGCGTTCCGGGACGGACCGGACGGTCCGCCTTTCCCGCCCGCTTGCGTCCCGGCCTTCGGTGCGGTGGTGCCCGGGGTGGCACCGAGCGACTCGGCGATCGCCCGACGGGTGGCCGGGGCCAGCCGCTCCTGCAGCGCCGAGAGGTCCTTGTCCTCGTCCAAGACCTTGCCGCGCGGGTCCACCACCCGGAAGCTGACCCGCAGGTGCGGTGGCACGGCGTCCCAGTTCCAGGAATGCGGCGGGATGACCTGGCCCCGGATCCGGCGGAGGACCAACTCCAGCGAGGGCTCCAGCTCATCGGTGGCCGGATCAAAGTCGGCCTCCAGCGCCGCCACGGCCTGGCGCGCCACATCCGGAGCGGGCACAAAGTTCTTGCGCACTTGTTTGGGCAGTGACTTGATCAGGGCTGTGACAAGCTCCACGCGCTGGCCCGGGATGAGCCAGCGGAAGGCGGCGTCGTCGAGCTGGTTCAGGAAGAGCACGGGAACCTCGGCGGTGACGCCGTCGGACGGGTTCGGCGGCGAGCCGGGGGCCACCGGGTGGAATTCGTACGTCAGGGGCAGCTCGAAGCCCTTGTGCAGCAGGGTCTGCGGGTAGGCCGAGTCGTCCAGGGCGTCGGCGTCTTCGCTGATCAGCAGCGCCTGGTCGAAGTCCAGCAGCGCAGGGTCCTGCTGGCGCGCTTCCTTCCACCACTTGTCGAAGTGCCGTTCGGAGACGACTTCCTTGCCGATCCGCGCGTCGTAGAACTCAAACAGCGCCTCGTCGTCCACCAGGATGTCCCGGCGCCGCATGCGCGCCTCGAGCTCCTCGATCTCATGGAGCAGGGCGCGGTTGCGGTGGAAGAACTTGTGGTGCGTCTGCCAGTCGCCTTCGACGAGTGCATGCCGGATGAAGAGCTCGCGGCTCAGCTCCGGATCCACCTTGCCGTAGTTGATGCGGCGGCTCGGAATGATCGGCACACCGTACAGGGTGACCTTCTCATGGGCCATCACCGAGCCCATCTTCTTGGACCAGTGCGGTTCGCTGTAGCTGCGCTTGACCAGGTCCGGCGCCACCTGCTCGACCCAGAGCGGATCGAACTTCGCAGCCACCCGGGCCCAAAGCCGGCTCGTCTCGACGAGTTCCGCGGACATCACGAACGTGGGGGACTTCTTGAACAAGGCCGAGCCGGGGAAGACCGCGAAGCGGGTGCCCCGGGCGCCGACGTACTCGCGCTTGCGTTCGTCGAGGATGCCGATGTGGCTCAGCAGGCCCGAGAGCAGGCTGATGTGGATGCTCTCATGCTTACCCACCGGATCGGCCAGCCGGGTGTTGTCCAGGCTGATGCCCAGCGGCCGGGCGAGCTGGCGCAGCTGGGCGAACAGGTCCTGCCACTCCCGGACGCGGAGATAGTTGATGAACTCGGTGCGGCAGAGCCTGCGGAACTGCGTCGAGGAGAGTTCCTGCTGCTTTTCCTGGATGTAGTTCCACAGGTTCAGGAAGCCGGTGAAGTCTGAGTTCTCGTCCCGGAAGCGCGCGTGCTTCTCCGCGGCGAGCTGCTGCTTGTCCGTCGGGCGCTCGCGGGGATCCTGGATGGTCAGGGCGGCCGCGAGAATCATGACTTCCCGGACACAGCCGCGCCGGCCGGACTCCACGATCATGCGGCCGAGCCTGGGGTCCACGGGGAGTTGGGCCAGCTGCTGCCCGACGGCGGTCAGTCCGCCACCGTTTCTTCCGGCAGCGGCGCCCGCCGGACGGCGGCCGGGGCGTCCGGCGTCGTCGTCCGCCTGTTCCTGCGGCCGGGCTGCGGTGAGGGCGCCGAGCTCGCGGAGGAGGGTGACGCCGTCGTTGATGGCGCGCGAGTCCGGCGGTTCCACGAACGGGAAGTTCTCGACGTCCTTGGGGCCGCGGGCCACGCCCATGGCGGTCATCTGCAGGATGACGGCGGCGAGGTTGGTGCGCAGGATCTCGGGATCGGTGTACAGCGGCCGGGACTCGAAGTCCTCCTCGGAGTAGAGCCGGATGGCGATCCCGTCCGACACACGGCCGCAACGGCCGGAGCGCTGGTTCGCCGACGCCTGGGACACCCGCTCGATCGGCAGCCGCTGGACCTTGGTCCGGTGCGAGTAGCGCGAGATGCGGGCGGTACCGGTGTCGATGACGTACTTGATGCCCGGGACCGTGAGCGAGGTTTCGGCGACGTTGGTGGCCAGCACAATGCGGCGTTTGTTGCCCGGGTGGAAGACCTTGTGCTGCTCCTGCAGGCTCAGCCGGGCGAAAAGCGGCAGCACCTCGGTGCCGGCGAGCCTCCGGTTGGACTGGATCCTGCCGTTGAGCGCCTCCGCCGCGTCCCGGATCTCCCGCTCGCCGGAGAAGAAGATCAGGATGTCGCCGGGGGCTTCCAGCGCGAGTTCGTCGACGGCGTCGCACACCGCGTCCAGCGGGTCGCGGTCTTCTTCGAGCTCGTCGTCGGAGGCGGGGATTCCCTCGTCGTCGGCCGCGGGCCCGGCGGCAGGCTGGGAGAGCGGCCGGTAGCGGACCTCGACCGGGTAGGTGCGCCCGGAGACCTCGATGATCGGCGAGGGTTCCTCGTCGCTGCCGAAGTGCTTGGCGAAACGCTGCGGGTCGATCGTCGCGGAGGTGATGATGATCTTCAGGTCCGGCCGCTGCGGCAGGATGCGCTTGAGATAGCCGAGGATGAAGTCGATGTTCAGGCTGCGCTCGTGCGCTTCGTCGATAATGATGGCGGCGTATTTGCGCAGCAGCTTGTCGCGCTGGATCTCGGCCAGCAGGATGCCGTCGGTCATGAGCTTGACCTTGGTGGACCGGCTGACCTCGCCGGTGAAGCGGACCTGGAATCCCACTTCCTGGCCGATTTCGACCCCGAGTTCCTCGGCAATGCGTTCGGCGACGGTGCGCGCCGCCAGCCGCCGCGGCTGGGTATGGCCGATCAGGCCGTTCTCGCCGAGGCCAAGCTCCAGGCACATCTTCGGGATCTGAGTGGTCTTACCGGAACCGGTCTCGCCGGCGATGATGGTGACCTGGTTGGCCGCGATGGCGGCCATCAGGTCCTCGCGGCGCTCGGAAACCGGCAGTTCGGCGGGGTAGGAAATATGCAGTGTCATGGCTGGGAACAGTCTACTGGGCTTGCCGACGGCGACAGTTGCCGTTCCGCCGGCAGGCCGGGCCCGCAACCCCCGGGAAACATAACGCTGCCCGGACCCAAGGGGCCGGGCAACTGGTGGCGGGGTCCGGACGGGCCGGACGATTTCGGGGGCGGCGCTCAGAAGATCCGCAGAGTGTAGTTGGTGCTGGGAAGGTCCAAAGCGGACCAGGGGTCCTCCGAGCGGACCGGGGGGATGTGGCCCCGGCCGTCGTTGCGGAGGACCGAAACGGTGGCTGCAAGGCCGGCGATGATGAGGATGATGAGGGCTATTCCGAGGAGTTCCATACCTCCATGGTTCTCTTGTCGGCCAGACAAAAAAAGTGGCAGAAATGCCCAAAAAGGTACAATTTCTGCCACTGTTTCTGTCAGAATGGAGTCATGATCAATTCAGTGGCGATGATCGTGGTCCCCAACTTCTCGGTCTTCGAGTTTGCAACCGCCTTTGAGGTTTTCGGCATCGACCGTTCGGCCCGCGGAAGCGGGGTCCCCGCGTTCGACTTCCGCGTCTGCACCCCGGAGCCCGGTGATGTCCCGCTCAAATCCGGGCTGACGATGCATGTGGGGCTGGGTCTCGAGGCCGCCGCCGACGCCGACCTGGTCATCATGACCCCCTACGGACGCGACGAGGACCTCTCCGAATCCGTGCTGGACGCCCTGCGTGCCGCGCACGCCCGCGGCGCATGGGTGATGTCGATTTGCTCCGGTGCCTTTGCCCTGGCCCGGGCGGGACTGCTGGACGGCCGCCGCTGCACCACCCACTGGCATTACTCCGAGGAGCTCGCCAGCCAGTACCCTGCAGCCCTCGTGGATGAAAACGTCCTCTATGTCGAGGACGGCCGGATCATCACAAGCGCGGGAACGGCCGCAGGCATCGACGCGTGCCTGCACCTGGTCCGGGTGGAATTCGGTGCGAACGTGGCGGCGAGCATTGCCCGGGACATGGTGGTTCCCCCGCACCGCGACGGCGGCCAGGCGCAGTTCATCGACCGGCCGATCCCGGCCTGCGGCTCCGAACCAATGGAGCAGCTGCTGCAGTGGATGGTCCGGCACCTGGAAGAGGATCATTCCGTCAACGAACTCGCCGCCCGGGTCCATATGTCGCCCCGGACCTTCGCCCGGCGATTCCGGTCGGAGACAGGTGCAACTCCCGCCGCCTGGTTGAACTCCCAGCGCGTCCTGCGGGCCCAGGAACTGCTGGAGACCACGGACCTCAACATCGACGAGGTAGCCCGGGAATCCGGCTTCGGTCACTCCGTGCTGCTGCGGCACCACTTCGCAAAGGTGCTGGACACCAGCCCGCAGTCCTACCGGCGCACCTTCCGGGGCCATCTGGTCGAGGCGGTTTAGGCCCCCGGATCCAGCAGGCTGCCCGACGGCGGCCGGCCGCCCGGCCGCCCGCCGGGTGCAGACGGCGTTGACTCCGCGGCCGCCCGGGCGTGGTCGACGAGTTCGCGCCACGGTCCGGTGACCGCCCGCTCGGGCAGGGTGGCGCGGCGCTGGCCGGCGCGGATGTTGTACAGGAAGCGGTCAGCCTGGTTCCCGGCGGCTTCCCGGGCGGTCTTGGAGGCTTCGTCCCAGGGGCACGCCTCAACGAGCGGCTGCCAGAGGTCCTTGTCCTCCGGGGGCGTCGCGAGCACGGACCAGGTCCGCTTCATTCCTGCGATGCCGCCACTGCGCTGGACGGTGATTTTCATGGAAACTTCCCATTTTCATGGAGCTGGGACTCTCAGAGCTTTACCTTCACAGTTTCCCACGCCGAGCGTACGGCGTCATGCTCTTTCGATTCGGCTCCGAAGAGTTCCGCGGCGGACGTTGCGGTGGACTTGGCGAACGCGCGGAAGGTCGCATTTGGCGCCAGCGCTCCGCCCGTCAGGGTCTCGTACCAGATCTGTGCCGGCGCATCCCAGGCGTTGCCGCCGAGGGCCGTGGCCACGAGGCAGAACGCGCGGTTGGGGATCCCCGAGTTGATGTGCACGCCGCCGTTGTCGGCACTGGTGCGGACGTAGTCGTCCATCGAGTCCGGCTGGGGATCCTTGCCGAGCACGTCGTCGTCGTACGCGGTGCCCGGTGCCTTCATGGAGCGCAGTGCCTTTCCCTGGACCTGATCCGTGAACAGACCCTCGCCGATCAGCCAGCTGGCCTCCGCCGTCGACTGTTTCCGCACATGCTGCTCAACCAGCGCTCCGAAAACGTCGGACAGGGACTCGTTGAGGGCGCCGGCCTGGTTCCGGTAGACCAGGCCGGCGGAGTACTGTGTCACGCCGTGGGCAAGCTCGTGGCCGATGACGCTGAGGGACTTCGTGAACCGCTCGAAGACCTGCCCGTCGCCGTCGCCGAAGACCATTTGCCGGCCGTCCCAGAAGGCGTTGTCGTACAACCGGCCAAAGTGCACGGTGGCGACGAGCGGAAGTCCCTGGCCGTCGATGGAGTTGCGGCCGAATGCCTCGGCGTAGAGCCGGTGGGTGTGCCCGAGACCGTCGTAGGCTTCATCCGCGGCGGGATCGCCGGTGGCTGGCTCGCCCTCTTTGCGCACCACGGAGCCGGGCAGCTGCTCCGAGAATTTCGCATCGTAGACCGTCCGATCGGGCGCCGCGGGCTTGAGCTCGCGCATGCCCGGCGGAGCAGCGGGGGCGGGGGCGGTGCGGGACGACTGAATGCTCTTGACATGGAGCAGTGCCTCCCGCGCGGCCCGGGCCGCCCCGGAGAATGCTGGTTCACGCTGCGCCGCCAGCCGGCGCAGCAGGTACGGAGGGATGATGGAGCAGTACATGTGAGACCCCTTTATGCTTCGCTGCCGATGCGAACAGCCTACGAGCGGGCTCCGACATTTGGCAGTGGCGGTCCCGGCGCGGCGCCCGGCCCTGTTCCGATCCGCTGGCCCGGACGTAGAATCGCGCATGGAAAAATTGCGGTATTCGGTGAAGATCAATGCTCCCGCCCCCGACGTGTGGTCCACGATGCTGGACGACGCCAGCTACCGGGAATGGACCAGCGTGTTCAACAGCGGTTCCTACTACGAGGGCGGTTGGGACAAGGGTGGCGAAATCCGCTTCCTGGGCCCGGACGACGACGGCAAGCTCGGCGGGATGATAGCGACCGTTGAGGAATGCAGGCCGCACGAGTTCATCTCTCTTCGCTACACCGGCCAGATCATCGACGGTACCGACGACACCAGGAGCGACGCGGCGAAGTCCTTCATAGGGACCCACGAAAGCTATGCCTTCAGGGAAGCGGACGGCGTAACCACCGTGGACGTGGAGCTTGACAGCGAGGATGAGTTCGTTGCCGAGTTCAACGCCGCCTGGCCCTTGGCCCTGGCCAGGCTCAAGAAAATCACGGAGTCCCGGAGCTAAGCCTTCTCTGGCGCCCGCGGGTCGAGGACGAACTGCTGCGCCATGGTCCACAGGTTGGTGGTGGTCCAGTAGATCAAGACCCCGATGGGGAAGATGATGCCGCCCGCGCCGAAGACGATCGGCAGGATGTAGAGCAACATCTTTTGCTGCATCGCAAATGGGCCGGGCAGGGGCTGATCGGACCAGTTCTTGGCCATGATGTGCTTCTGGGTGACGAATTGCGCTGCCGTCATGGCAAGGATCATCAGAATGGTCAACACCGTCACGCTGACGGGATTCCCGCCGCTTCCGTGGAGCAGGGAAGCGGACAGCGGGGCGCCGAAGATGCTCGACTCCTCGAACTGCACCACCTGCTCAGGGCTCATCGCCCCGAGGCCCTCGCCCCTGGCGGCAGCGGACGCAATGCCTGACAGCACCGTGAAGAGCGCGAAGAAGAACGGCACCTGGATCAGCAGGGGCAGGCACGCCGAGAACGGGTTGGTGCCGTGCTTCTTGTACAGGGCCATCTGTTCCTGGGCCATGGCCTGCCGCGACAGCGGATCGGATTGCCCCTTGTACTTGTCCTGCAGCTCCTTCAGGTCCGGCTGCAGCAGCCGCATGCGCCGTTGGGCCTTGAGCTGTTTCAGATAGACCGGAATCAGCGCGGCACGGATCACCAGCACCAGGCCGATGATGGCGAGGGTCCAGGTCCAGCCGTCGGCCGCCGGCATGCCGACGGCGTCCAGGGCGTCATGAAGTCCCACCATGATGGCGGACACCAGCCACCGGAACGGAAACAGCATCTCGTTAACCCAGTCCATACGGTCCCCCTCCGGCGGCCCGCGGCGCGGCCTTTCCACCAGTATGGGCAGTCAGGTACACACAAAAGAACCCCCAGGAATCCAGTGGATTCCAGGGGGTTCCTGGCTGTGCCCTCGATTGGAATCGAACCAACGACCTTCTGCTCCGGAGGCAGACGCTCTATCCCCTGAGCTACGAGGGCAATCAGGGGCCCTGCCGTTACCGGCGGGACGTCCTAGAGCTTAGCAGGAAGGAGGGCCCCAAGGGAAAATCGGCGCGTTCATGTCGCGTGGAGCGCCCTTCCCGAAGGCGGTTCAGTAGCCCGCGAAGGAATCCACGTGAACCCTGCGTGCGCCGGCCGCCCGCGCGGCGCCGCGGAGCGAGCGGACGCTGGCCGGCGAACCGGAAACCAGGACTGTCCGGTCGCCGATGTCCGGCACGAGCGCCTTCAGGGCCTCCCCGTCGATCCTGCCCCTCCCGGCATCCTGCATGAACGACGGCGGCGCCGAACCGTCCGCGAGACGGGCCAGGATCCGGGCGCCGGAGCGTTCCAGTTCCTCGGTGTAGGCGAGCTCCCCGGCGTTTTTGGCGAGATACAGCAGCACAACATCCCGCTCCCGTGCTGCCCCCGCGGCAAGCTGGGCCAGGAAGGGAGTGATGCCGATGCCGGCGGCAATCAACAGCACCGGCGACGCCGGATCCCGGGGGAGGACAAAATCCCCGCCCACGGTCGTCGCGGTGAGTTCGGCGCCGCGTTCCAGGGTCATGAGCGAATGCTTGGCGGAGGACAGCGGCTCGGCCGTTCCGACGCCGATCCTCAGCACCGGGGAGCCCGGCGCGCTGGTGAGGCTGAAGACCCGGCGGCGGCCCTTTCCGTCGTGCTTGCCGCCCGCCTTGTCAGTGGGCAGGTGCAGTTCGAGGTACTGGCCAGGGCTGAAGCGGACGGGACGTTCCGGCTGGAAGCTGAATTCCGTCGTCGTCGGGGTCAGCGGCCGGGAGCCCTCGAAGCGGAGCCGGACGCCGCCGCGCTGTCCCGCGGCGAAGGCCAGGGCGTTACCCACCAGCAACGCCAGCTCGGGGGAATTGGCGATGAAGCCCAGGTTATAAGGGATGGCGAAAAGCAGCCCGACGACGGCGCCAAGCGCCAGCTGCTGCCAGCGCCGCGGCGGCAGGGTGAGCGGCTCCGTGAGCATGAAACCGACGAAGAAGAGCACCGGCCGTTGGGCCAGCGGCTGCCACAGTGCCTCGCTGAGGGCAGCGCCGGACCGGATCAGCTCCAGCGCCACGATGGACACGGCGACCACGGTGAATACGGCCGCCATGAGCAGTTTTCGCACCCGGTACAGCACCAGCAGCACGCCCGGCAGCAGCAGCCACAACATGGCGGGGGTGGCCGCCCACCAGGTGGCGATGTTCAGTCCGGTCAGCCCGGTGATGAAGGCGCCGGCCGCCGCCGGATTGAAGATATGGCGGCCACGCCAGGCGAGCGCGTACTTGGAAGCGGAAGCGAGCACGCAGGCCAGCGCCACGCCGGCGAGGTCCAGCAGCTGGATCCCGGCGGAAAACTGCGTCGGCCAGAACAGGAAGTACAGCAGAAGGCCGGTGATCAGGGACGACTCGCTGTGCGGCTGCACCCGGAACAGCGCGGCCAGCACGCGGTTGGAGCCGTACGTCAGGGCGAGGCAGAGCGCCAAGTGAGCCAGCATCTCCGGCAGCCCGAAGGTCAGCCAGCCCAGCACGTTCAGCAGCATGCTGTAGGCGGCGAGCACGGCAAGGACCCAGAGCACCAGCCGGTACATCGTGAGCCGGCCCAGCGCGGTGTCCAGGCGCGAGCCGATGGGAGTCGAGATAACGGCGGTCATGAGAACAGCGCTCCTTCAAAATCGGCCGAATACTCCGCGTGTCCGTCCGAGTAGACGGTCAGCCAGGAAAACTCGAACTCCTCCCGCAGCCGGGCTCCCTCAACAAAAAACAGGGCCGTGGCCAGTGCATCTGCCAGCATCGCGGTGCCGGCCATGGCCCAGCTGGCCACAATGGTGTGCACCGGCGCTCCCGTGGTGCCGTCCAGGACGTGGTGCAGCCCGTCGCCCCAAGTGCGCCGGTTCGCCGCGGACGCGCACAGGGCGCCCGCGCCAAGCATCACGACGCCGATGGCGCGGGAAGCGTCATACGGATGTTCCAGGGCCACCTCAACCGGGGCGGTTCCGGGGTTCAGCAGGTCCCCGCTGGCGTCGATGAAGTGGTCGGTGATCCCGCTCGCGAGGAGCTCTGCGGAGAGCAGATCAGCCAGCTGGCCCTTCCCGGCGGCACCGACGTCGATCACGACGGCAGCCCGGGTGGTCAGTACCGTCCCGTCCCACTCCAGCGCGTCCTCCCAGTGGGGGGCGGCAAGCGGAGGCCCCTCAGGGCGCAGCGAATAACCGGCGCCGTAGCCGAGGTGCGCCAGGCTGCCGCCGATCAGCGGGGTCATGGCGCCCTTGCTGAGCCGGTACAGCGTCCCGTAGAGCGGGCCAAGGTCGGCGGCCCCGGCAGGGAATTCATAGCTGCCCGGCTGACTCGCTGCCCTGGCGACCAGCGAGTCCGGCCGGAAACGGGACCAGGCGGCGTCGTAATCCGCTACGACGCCAAGCAGCCGCCGGCGGTGCCCGTCGGCAATCGGGGAGGGCGTGGAAATCTGCCAACGGGTACCGATCCCGTCGAAACTGAAATCAGTCCAGCCCGGATGGGCCACCTGGCCTCCCTTACCGCCGGGCCGCCGGCCGGCTATGCGGCATCGGTCTTGATCTTTTCCACGGCCTGGTTGAAGCCGCCGCTGGTGAGCGAAGAACCGGCCACCTTGGAGACCTTGATCTCATCGAGTTTCTTGCCGACGATCTGCGCCTTGATGCCGCTGGCGAACTCGCCCTGGAACTTTTTGGTGTTCGGGTTGGAGGGATGCGGTGTGATTACGACGTCGGACACGGCCCCCCCGGCCAGTGTCAGCTGCACGCCGACAGTCTCCTGGCCGTTCGGTGACACGTAGTTGCCGTCGGCGGAGTAGGTGCCGTCCTTGTAGTTGCCGGCGGGGGCTGCGGCTGCCGCCGAAGTTGCGGGCTGGGTGGCGGGTGCGGGGGTGCCCTGCGCCCCGGGGGCGCAACCGGCGGCGGTCCCGGCCAAGGACAGGCCGGCGATGCCGACGAGGACGTTTTTGCGGAGGGAGGTATGCATGCCGCGACTCGTTTCGATAGTGGATCGGTGGGGCAGTAACTCAGGGGGTCGCCAGGTCCGGCCGGCTACAGACTTCCGCCGGCTACACCCAAGACAACGTTTCCTTCAGCGTAATGGTTCACCTTGGACGCAGACTTGGAAAACCTTGAAGTATTACCCCGCATGGCCGGGCCGTCTTCCCGGGCGCGAAATTCCGCCGGACTGCGGGCCGACGGTAGGCTAGAGCCGTGACCCCAGAAGAACTCTCCCTCGCCATTTCCGCCTGCCTGAAGGACGCCGTCGCCGCCGGTGAAATCGGGCTTTCCGCATCCGACGTCCCGGATGAGGTGCGCGTGGAGCGGCCGAAGAACAGGGACCACGGCGACTGGGCCACCAACATCGCCCTCCAGCTGGCCAAGGCCGCCGGCACAAACCCGCGGGAATTTGCCGCGGTCCTCAGCGCCCGGCTGAAGTCCATCGACGGCGTCTCGGCCGTCGATATCGCCGGCCCCGGATTCCTTAACATCACCGTGGACGCCGCCGCGGCCGGTGCTCTCGCCAGGGCGATCGTCGAGGCAGGACCGGCCTACGGCACCAACGCCGCGCTCGCAGGCCACACGGTCAACATGGAATTCGTCTCCGCCAACCCCACCGGGCCGCTGCACATCGGGCACACCCGCTGGGCCGCCCTGGGCGACTCGATCGCCCGCGTGCTCCGGGCCTCCGGCGCGGAGGTCACGGCCGAGTACTACGTCAACGACGCAGGCTCGCAGATGAACGTTTTTGCCCACTCGGTGCTGGCCCGGATGCACGGCCGCAGCGTCCCGGAGGGCGGCTACCCGGGCGAGTACATCGCGGATCTGGGCCATGAGGTCCTGACCCAGCACCCGGACATCCGCGAACTCACCGACGTGGCCGCGCTGCCGGTCATCCGGGGCGCCGCCTACAAGGCGCAGCTGCACGACATCAAGCAGACCCTCGCCGGGTTCGGCGTCGACTTCGATGTGTTCTTCTCCGAACAGGAACTCCACGACGCCGGAGCGATCGAAGATGCCGTGGCGCGGCTCCGCGAACAGGGCCACGTCTACGACGACGGCGGCGCCGTCTGGCTGCGCACCACGGACTTTGGGGACGACAAGGACCGGGTAATGATCCGCGCGAACGGGGAACCGACCTATTTCGCCGCCGACGCCGCCTATTACCTGTCCAAGAAGGACCGCGGCTACACCGAGAAGATCTACCTGCTCGGGGCCGACCACCACGGCTACATCCACCGGCTAAAGGCAATCGCAGCCGCAGCCGGCGACGACCCCGAGGTCAACATCGAGGTCCTGATCGGGCAGCTGGTCTCCGTCAACGGCGCCAAGCTGTCGAAGCGGGCCGGTAACATCATCGAGCTCAAGGACCTCATCTCCTGGCTGGGCAAGGACGCGGTCCGCTACTCGCTGGCGCGTTTCCCGGCCGACTCGCCGCTGACCCTGGACCCGGAGCTGCTCAAGAAGCACAGCAACGAGAACCCGGTCTTCTACGTCCAGTACGCCCACGCCCGGTCCCGCGGCACGGCCCGCAACGCGGTCGCGGCCGGCGTCGAGCGCCGTGTTGACGGCAGAGACAGCTTCGACGCCTCGCTGCTGGACCACGCGACGGAAAACGAGCTGCTGTCCTACCTCGGAAGCTACCCCTCGATTGTCGCCAAGGCCGCCGAACTCCGCGAGCCGCACCGGATCGCCCGCCACCTGGAAGTCATTGCCGGCGCCTACCACCGCTGGTACGACGCCTGCCGCGTGGCGCCGCAGGGCGAGGAGCCCATCACCGACGTGAACCGTACCCGGCTGTGGCTCAACGACGCCACCAGCCAGGTGCTGGCCAACGGACTCGACCTGCTGGGCGTCTCGGCGCCGGAACGGATGTGACTGTCATGACCGAAAACGCGCCAAACTCAGCCAGCGCCGCCTCCCCGCTGGCCCCCGAATGGCTCCAGGTCCCCGCGGACCTGAACGTGCTGCATGAGCCGCTGTGGGCCGCGGGTGTGGCACGGAACGACGACGGCGAACTCGCCCTCGACGGCATCCCGGTCAGCGAGCTCCAGCGCCAGTTCGGCACGCCCCTGTTCGTGATGAGCGAGAACGACTTCCGCGCCCGCGCCCGGGCCTTCAGCGACGCGTTCAATGACGCCTTTGCCGATATCTGCGGGGGAGTGGACGTCTACTACGCCGGGAAATCCTTTTTGTGCACCGCCGTGGTCCGCTGGGTGGAGGAGGAAGGGCTGCGCCTCGACACCGCTTCGGGCGGGGAACTTGCCGTGGCGGCGCGGGCCGGGATCCCCGGCGCCGACGTCGCGCTGCACGGGAACAACAAGTCCGACAGCGAGATCCACCGCGCCCTGGACATGAAACTGGGCCGGATCGTCGTGGACAGCCTGGCCGAACTCGACCGCGTGGCCAAGATCGCAAATGCCCGCGGCGAGACGGCGAAGGTCATGCTGCGGCTCACGCCCGGCGTGCACGCGCACACCCACGAGTTCATCGCCACTGCGCACGAGGACCAGAAGTTCGGCCTCTCCATGGCGCCGGACTCCACTGAGGTGGCCGGCCTGTCCGCGGCCGAAGAAGCCGTCGCGGCGGCCTCGGGGTACGGGAGCGTTGAGCTGCTGGGCCTGCACTGCCACATCGGCTCGCAGATCTTCGAGCCGGACGGCTTCGCCCTCGCGGCCGAGAAGCTGCTGGACTTCCTTGCCGCGATGCAGGCCAAGTACTCGATCGTGCTCCCGGAGCTGGACCTGGGCGGCGGCTACGGCATCGCCTACACGCCCGTGGATACCCCGCGCCCCGCCGCCGAGATTGCGCAGGCGATGGCCGCCGTCGTCCGCTCCAAGTGCGCAGAGCTCGGCATCAGCGCACCGCGGATTTCGATCGAACCGGGCCGCGCCATCGTGGGTAGCTCCACGTTCACGCTGTACGAAGTGGGCACCCTCAAGACCGTGCGGGTGGACGCCCCGGCCGCCGGAACAGCCGGAACAGTCGAAACCGCACCGGAAAACGTTACGTACCCGCGCCGGTATGTGTCAGTGGACGGCGGCATGAGCGACAACGCCCGCCCGGTGCTCTATGACGCGGATTATTCGGCAATTGTGGCCTCCCGCACCTCGGAGGCGGCTGCACAGCTGGCCCGCGTAGTGGGCAAACATTGCGAGAGCGGCGACATAGTTGTTAGAGATGTATATCTGCCCGAGGACGTGGCAGCCGGTGATCTGCTCGCTGTACCGGGGACCGGCGCCTACTGCTGGGCCCTGTCCAGCAACTACAACTATCTGGCCCGGCCGGGCGTTGTCGCTGTGCGCGATGGATCTGCCCGGCTCATTGTCCGCGGGGAAACCGAACAAGATCTGCTGAACCGCGACATGGGAGTCTGAATGACCGAATTGCGAACCCTGAAAGTAGCCCTGCTGGGCTGTGGCAACGTTGGGGCCCAGGTTGCGCGGATTCTCATTGACGACGCCGAGTCGCTGGCCTCCCGCACCGGGGCCCGGCTTGAGCTGAGCGGGATCGCCGTCCGCAACGTCGATGCCCCCCGCGACGTCGAACTGCCGCACGAACTGTTCACCGCCGACGCCGAGACTCTCGTCAAGGACGCCGACGTCGTGATCGAACTGATGGGCGGCATCGAGCCGGCCCGCAGCCTGATCCTCAGCGCCTTCCGTCACGGCGCCTGCGTGGTCACGGGCAACAAGGCCCTGCTCGCACTGGACGGCCCGACGCTGTACGAGGAAGCCGACAAGGCCGGCGTCCAGCTGTCCTACGAGGCTGCCGTGGCCGGGGCCATTCCCATCCTGCGCCCGATCCGGGACAGCCTGTCCGGTGACCGGATCACCCGCGTGCTGGGAATCGTCAACGGCACCACCAACTTCATCCTGGACCAGATGGACTCCACCGGGGCCCAGTTCGCCGATGCCCTCGCCGAGGCCCAGCGCCTCGGCTACGCGGAGGCCGACCCGACGGCCGACGTTGAAGGCCACGACGCCGCCGCCAAGGCCGCCATCCTCGCCTCGCTCTCCTTCCACACCCGCTTCGCGCTCGAGGACGTCTACTGCGAGGGCATCAGTTCAGTCAGCGCGGCGGACATCGCCGCCGCGAAGGACGCCGGGTTTGTGATCAAGCTGCTGGCGATCGCCGAGAAGCTCCCTGCCGCAGGCACGGACACAGATGGAAAGCCGGGCGTTTCCGTGCGCGTGCACCCCACGCTGCTGCCGCGCGAACACCCGCTCGCCGCCGTCCGCGGGGCGTTCAACGCCGTCTTCATCGAGGCAGAAAACGCCGGTGAACTCATGTTCTATGGCCAGGGTGCCGGCGGAACACCGACGGCATCGGCCGTGATGGGTGACCTCGTGTCCGCTGCCCGCAGGCTGGTCCTCGGCGGCCCCGGCCGGACCGAAACGACCACCGGCCACGTCCCGGCCCTGCCCATCGACGCCGCCATCACCAGCTACTACATCGGACTGGACGTCGCGGACCAGCCCGGCGTTTTGGCCAGGATCGCCCAGCTCTTCGCGGAGCACGGCGTCTCCATCGAAATCATGCGGCAGACCATCCACCGCGACGCAGACTCCAAGGTGGAGTCGGCGGAACTGCGGATCGTCACCCACCGCGCAAGCGAGGCTGCACTGGCAGCCACCGTCCAGGCCGTCAAGGGCCTGGACGTTATCAATTCCGTTACATCCGTACTGCGGGTAGAAGGAGTCTAAGTGGCTCACCAATGGCGCGGGGTCATCCGCGAATACGCCGAACGTCTGCCTGTCACCGAGGCCACGAAGGTGATCACCCTCGGCGAGGGCGGCACGCCGCTGGTCCACGCCCGGAAGCTCTCCGAGCTGACCGGCAGCGACGTCTACCTCAAGGTCGAGGGCATGAACCCCACCGGGTCCTTCAAGGACCGCGGCATGACCATGGCCATGACGGCGGCCGTCGCCTCCGGCGCCAAGGCCGTGGTGTGCGCCTCCACCGGAAACACCTCCGCTTCCGCGGCCGCGTACGCGACGGCCGCAGGACTGCAGTGCGCCGTGCTGGTGCCCGAGGGCAAGATCTCGCTGGGCAAACTGAGCCAGGCGATCGCGCACGGCGCCACGCTGCTGCAGGTCGACGGGAACTTCGACGACTGCCTCGACATCGCCCGCAAACTGGGGGAGTCCTACCCGGTGTTCCTGGTCAACTCGGTGAACCCCGCCCGGATCGAGGGGCAAAAGACCGGCGCGTTCGAAATCGTTGACTCCCTTGGCGATGCCCCCGACATCCACGTGCTCCCGGTAGGCAACGCCGGCAACATCAGCGCGTACTGGAAAGGCTACAAGGAGTACTCCGCGCCGTTCGAGTCGGCCACCGCCGGCACCCTGGCGCCGGTATCCACGAAGACCCCCATCATGTGGGGCTTCCAGGCCGCCGGCGCGGCACCTTTCGTCGCCGGCCACCCGATCACCGAGCCCGATACCATCGCCACGGCGATCCGGATCGGCAACCCGGCCTCCTGGGACACCGCAGTGGCCGCCCGGGACGAATCCAAGGGCCTGATCGAGGCCGTGACGGATGAGGAAATCCTCTCCGCCCACCGTTGGCTGTCCGCCCGTGAAGGCGTGTTCGTGGAACCCGGCTCTGCCGCCGGTGTGGCGGGGCTGATCAAGAAGCACGCCGCCGGCGAAGTCCCCGTCGGAAAGACCATCGTCATCACGGTCACCGGCCACGGCCTGAAGGATCCGCAGTGGGCCCTGCGCACCGAGGACGGCAGCGACGTTGAGCCGGTCAAGGTCTCCAATGACGTGGTCACCGTTGCCGCAGCCCTGGGACTGGAAGAAAAGTAGCCTTGGAAACCACCCTCACCGTCCCGGCCGAGTTCCCCGCCGACACTCCGGCAGTCCTGGCCGGCCAGCTGGTGACCGTGCGGGTGCCGGCCACCAGCGCCAACCTCGGCCCCGGCTACGACAGCCTGGGGCTGGCGCTTTCGCTGCATGACACCCTCACCGTGGAGACCCTGGCCAGCGGTGAGCTCGAGTTCGAACTCAGCGGCGAGGGTGCCGCAACGCTGCCGCGGGACGCGAGCCACCTCGTGGCTAAGGCCGTTACCGAGGCGCTGCACCGCCTGGGCTTCCGGCATGAGGGATTGCGGATCACGGCCGAGAACGTCAATCCGCACGGCCGCGGGCTGGGCTCGTCGGCCTCGGCCGTCGTCGCCGCCGTAACGGCGGCCAATGCGCTGGTTCCGGCGGCGTCCCGGCGCACCAAGGACTGGATCCTGCAGCTGACCAGCGAGATGGAGGGTCATCCGGACAACGTCGCACCGGCGATTTTCGGCGGACTGGCGCTGTCATGGCAGGACAGTGACCAGTACAGCAGCACCTGCGCGACCGTAGCGGCCTCGGTCATTCCGGTCGTAGCAGTGCCTGATTTTGAGCTGTCCACCGAAGCGGCCCGCGCGCTGCTTCCTGCCTCCGTAGGGCACCACGCCGCGGCCATGAACTCTGGCCGGGCGGCCCTCCTGATCCACGCGCTCACGCAAAAGCCCGAATTCCTGCTGCCCGGCACCGAGGACTACCTGCACCAGAGCTACCGGGCGCAGGCAATGCGGCCCAGTGCCGAGCTGATCGCAGTGCTGCGGCGCGCCGGCCACGCCGCCGTCGTGTCCGGAGCGGGACCCACCGTGCTGGTTCTTGCCAATGGCGAAGCGGAAGCCGGGAGGATCGTCGACCTCATCGGCTCCCATACGGCGGGCAACACGCCGGAAGTGGCCTGGCGTGTGATGAAGCTGGCCGTGGACGTCGAAGGTGCTAAAGTGGAAGTGCACCGGCAGTAATCACGCAGGCGGTAAATTCGGCAACTGTTTATAAGACCGCGATGTTGGCCTAGTTGTCTTTCTCATCTTTCACTGCGCAATATTTTCCGGTGCCACCTGCTTTTGGTCTGATGCAGGATTCAGCAGAAACTACCTCTGCCCCCTCAAGTGTCAGCCCGCCGTTCATTAATTTTCGAACGCGCCAGGTGTAAGCAACCACCCGGCCGTGCTGGCAGAAATCCATCCGGCAGGGCCGAAATCCCGGCTGCAGATCTGAACTGCAGCCCAGATCAAATCATCGCGTCCAGCTCCTAGTCTGGACGCCGTCGAGGGGGAAGGATCCTTCGTGACCGAAACCACTGAGCTGTCTTCAGCTGTGGAAACATCATCTTCTGCTGCCGGATCGTCAACGGCAGCACCCGCCAAGAGCAGTGGCCTCGCCGGCCTCAAGCTCGCCCAGCTGCAGGCACTTGCCAGCCAGCTGGGTATTTCCGGCGGATCCCGCATGCGCAAGGGTGATCTGGTCTCAGCCATTTCCGCCCACCGCGCAGGCACCCCGGTGAGCAAGGCTCCGGCCCGCGCCGCAGAAACGGCCAGCGACAACGGCAGCGTTGCCCAGGCAGCGGCCCCCGCCGCAGCCCCGGAAGCCGCTGCCGATTCCGAGGCCCCTGTCCAGGAAAACGCCCGGGCCCGAGGCCGTGGCCGCAGCCGCCGTGCAGGCAGCGACGGCGTCATCACGGCTCCTGCCGCCGAGGCTCCGGCTGCCGCAGCTCCCGCAGCCGAGGCCGCTCCTGCCGAGCAGGCAAGCGAAGGCAGCGACCGCACCCGCCAGCCGCGTACCCGTAACCGCCGCCGCGGCGAGTCCGCAGGACAGAGCACAGCGCAGTCCACAGCTCAGGCCCCCGGGCAGAACGCAGAGCAGCAGGCCGCAGGCCAGGGCTCCGTAGCAGTCGAGGCCCCGGCCGAGCAGCCTTCCGGCGATCAGCGCCAGGCCGAGCGGACGGAGCAGCGTTCCGAGCAGCGCCAGGCCGAGCGCACGGAGCAGCGCGCCGAACAGGGCAGCGACGACGGCCAGCGCCGCGACAATGCCCGCACCCGTGGGGGACGCGACAGCGCAGACACCCGCGAGACCGCAGGCAGCCGCGACACCGCCGGCCGCGACAACGCCCGCGACACCGATGACAGCGACGGCGGCAGCCGCCGCAACCGCCGCAACCGGCGCGACCGCAACGACCGCTCGGGTACGCAGGACAGCCGCGACGGCCGCGACAGCCGTGACAGCCGCGACAACACCTCCCGCAACGACCGCTTCCGCGACCGCAACGACCGCCGTCGGGGACGCGCCCAGGGACCGGACGTCGATGACGTCGAGGTCACCGAGGACGATGTCCTGCTGCCCGTCGCCGGTATCCTCGATGTGCTGGAGAACTACGCGTTCATCCGCACTTCCGGCTACCTGCCGGGCCCGAACGACGTATACGTGTCCCTCGCCCAGGTCAAGAAGTACAACCTGCGCAAGGGCGACGCCGTCGTTGGCGCCATCCGTGCACCCCGCGAAGGCGAGGACCGCAGCCAGCAGTCGGCCCGCCAGAAGTTCAACGCCCTGGTCCGCATCACCTCGGTCAACGGCAAGACCCCCGAGGAACTCAAGGACCGCGTCGAATTCGCGAAGCTTGTCCCGCTGTACCCCTCCGAGCGCCTGCGCCTCGAGACGGATCCCAAGAAGATCGGGCCCCGCGTCATCGACCTGGTTGCCCCGATCGGCAAGGGCCAGCGTGGCCTGATCGTCTCGCCGCCGAAGGCCGGCAAGACGCTCATCCTGCAGTCCATCGCAAACGCCATCACCACCAACAATCCTGAGGTCCACCTCATGATGGTGCTTGTTGACGAACGCCCCGAAGAAGTCACGGACATGCAGCGCACCGTCAAGGGTGAGGTCATTGCCTCCACCTTCGACCGTCCCGCCGACGACCACACCACGGTCGCCGAACTTTCCATCGAGCGCGCCAAGCGCCTCGTGGAGATGGGCATGGACGTCGTCGTGCTCCTCGACTCGATGACCCGCCTGGGCCGCGCCTACAACCTGGCAGCACCGGCCTCCGGCCGCATCCTGTCCGGTGGCGTGGATTCCGCAGCGCTGTACCCGCCCAAGCGCTTCTTCGGTGCCGCCCGCAACATCGAAAATGGCGGCTCACTCACCATCCTGGCAACCGCTCTCGTCGAGACCGGCTCCAAGATGGACGAGGTCATCTTCGAAGAGTTCAAGGGCACCGGCAACATGGAACTGCGCCTGTCCCGCCAGCTCGCGGACAAGCGCATCTTCCCGGCCGTGGACGTCAACGCGTCCGGTACCCGCCGCGAGGAAAACCTGCTTTCCCCCGAGGAAGTCAAGATCATGTGGAAGCTGCGCCGGGTCCTGTCCGGACTCGAAACGCAGCAGAGCCTTGAACTGCTGACCAACAAGATCCGGGAGACCCAGAGCAACGTCGAGTTCCTCATGCAGGTGCAGAAGACGACGCTTGGTGCGAAGTCCGATAACGACAAGTAGCTGGGTCCAAGGCGGGGTGCCGGAAATCTCGCGCGGTTAGCCGTGCGGGATTCCGCCCCCGCCTTCGCCGTTCGGTTTTTGCCGCCCCCGCCCCTACGCTGGGAGGCTTGCGATCTTCGATCGCTGGCCTCCCAGCTCCGGCAGGCCCGCAAGGGAGATGACGAGGGACCCGACCTGAGCATGCGAAGGTTGGGAGTCATCGATCGCACTCCCGGGGCGGCAGAAAACCGGACGGCTTCGCTGTTTGCCCACCTTCGCTGTCGCGTTACTAGACTTGAAAGAGTCGAAAGAGGTTTGAAAAATGTTTGAGTCCGTACAGGGGCTGTTGGATGAGCATGATGCTATCCAGGCGCAGCTTGGGGATCCTGCTGTTTATGCTGACCAGCGGCTGGCCCGGAAACTGGGGCGGCGTTCTGCTCAGCTGAACGGCATTGTCGAGGCCTACCATGCCTGGCATGGCATCGAGGATGACCTGGCGGCGGCCCGGGAGATGGCGGGGGAAGATCCGGAGTTTGCCGCGGAGGTGCCGGAGCTTGAGGCGGCGCTGGAAACGGCCGCGGCAAAGCTGCGCCGGCTGCTGATCCCGCGGGACCCGGACGATGCCCGCAACGTGATCCTCGAGGTCAAGGGCGGTGAGGGCGGCGACGAGGCGGCCCTGTTTGCCGCGGACCTGCTGCGGATGTACACCCGCTATGCCGAATCCCGCGGCTGGAAGACCGAGATGATCTCGGCCAACGAGTCGGACCTCGGCGGGTACAAGGACGTGCAGGTGGCCATCAAGGGCAGCTCGAACGACCCCGCCGAAGGCGTCTACGCGCGGCTTAAGTTCGAAGGCGGCGTGCACCGCGTGCAGCGCGTTCCGGTGACGGAATCCCAGGGCCGCATCCACACCTCGGCCGCGGGCGTGCTGGTGCTCCCCGAAGTGGACGAGCCCGAGGAACTCGAGATCAACCAGAACGATCTCAAGATCGATGTCTACCGTTCCTCGGGACCGGGCGGGCAGTCCGTCAACACCACCGACTCGGCCGTCCGCATCACCCACCTTCCCACCGGGATCGTGGTGGCGATGCAGAACGAGAAGTCGCAGTTGCAGAACCGTGAGGCGGGAATGCGCGTGCTGCGCGCCCGGATCCTGGCGCACCAGCAGGAGCAGATCGACGCCGAGAACTCGGCCCAGCGCAAGTCGCAGATCCGCACCATGGACCGCTCCGAGCGCATCCGCACCTACAACTACCCGGAGAACCGGATTGCCGATCACCGCACCGGTTACAAGGCCTACAACCTGGACCAGGTCATGAACGGTGACCTGGAACCGGTCATTCAATCGGCGATCGAACTGGACGAGCAGTCCCGGCTCGACGCCATCGGCGAATAAGCCCGCGGAAAGCGCAGCGGATGACTGAGGGCCCCGGGCCGAGCCTTGCCGAGGCGGTCCGCGCAGCAACTGCCGTGCTGGCTGCTGCCGGCGTGCCCAGTCCGCGGGTCGACGCCGAACTCCTGGCCGAGCACCTCCTCGGCGTCGGGCTGGGCCGGCTCCGTGCGCTGATGCTGGGCGACACCCCGGCACCCGAAGGCTACGCCGACCTCGTGGCCGAGCGCGCCCGGCGTATTCCGCTGCAGCACATCACCGGTGTGGCGCACTTCCGGTACCTGGAACTCGCCGTCGGCCCCGGCGTCTTCATTCCCCGCCCGGAGACCGAATCCGTGGTGCAGCTGGTGCTCGACTGGCTTAAAGCCGGCGACCGGCTGCCGGGGACGGCGCGCCCGAAGATCGTGGACCTGGGTACCGGTTCCGGTGCCATCGCCGGGTCGATCGCGCACGAACTGCCCGGCGCCGAGGTCTACGCGGTGGAGTTCAGCGAGTTTGCCCACGCCTGGGCCGCAAAGAACCTGCTGCCGCTCGGCGTCGTCCTGGTCCGTGGCGATCTGCGGGACGCCCTCCCGGAGCACAACGGCAGCTTCGACGTCGTCGTCTCCAACCCTCCGTACATTCCCGCCGAAGCCATCCCGAATGAACCGGAAGTGGCACTGCATGACCCGCCCGAAGCGCTGTACGGCGGGGGAGCGGACGGCATGGAACTTCCGACGGCGGCGGCGGCCTCAGCCGCGCGGCTCCTGGCTCCGGGGGGCTACTTTGTGATGGAACACGCGGAAGTCCAAGCGGCCTGGATAGCCGGCATGCTGGAGCGCACCGGACTGTGGACCGAGGTGGCCACGCACCTGGACCTTAACGGGAAGGAACGGGCCACGAGCGCGGTCCTGGCGCCCCGGGCCCCGGGGGACAGAGCAGCCCCGAAGTGATGAAAGAATAGGGCAGTGACGACTAGCTACGATTGCACGGCAGCTGAGCAGCGCGCCGCAGGACTTGAACACGCCCAGCGGGCCATCCGGGAACACAAGTGCGTGGTTTTCCCCACCGATACCGTGTATGGGATCGCCGCCGACGCTTTCTCACCCGTGGCCGTGACACTGCTCCTTGCGTCCAAGGGCCGGAGCCGGAAGATGCCGCCGCCCGTGCTGATCCCGCGCCTCAACGCCCTCGACGGACTCGCCACCGACGTCCCGGCGGAGGCCCGGCGCCTCGCCGAAGCCTTCTGGCCGGGCGGACTGACCCTGATTCTGCATGCCCAGCCCTCGCTGGATTGGGATCTCGGCGAGACCAGGGGCACCGTGGCGCTGCGGATCCCCGCCGACGACGTCGCCCAGGACCTCCTGACCATCACCGGACCGCTGGCCGTCTCCTCGGCCAACCGCACCGGACAGCCAGCAGCGCAGACCGCAGCCGAGGCCGAGGCGCAGCTCGCCGAGTCCGTCGAGGTTTACCTGGAAGACGGGCACCGGCCGTTGGAGGGTTCCGAAGCACTGCCTTCCACCATCATCGACGCCACCGCCACGCCGCTGCGCGTGGTCCGCCAGGGTGCCATCAGCCTGGAACGCCTGCGCGAAGTGGTCCCCGGACTGCTGGACGTCGACGGCAACACTGCGCCCGAGGCGGACACCGAGGTCCCGGACCGCGACACGGCAGGCTCCGGCGAACCAGCCGGTACGGCATGACCCTTCCGCGCCAGCACGTCCCCTTCCTCGAGGTGGACGCGACGCCCATGACCGTTGACGAACTGACGGACGTCCTCGACGGGTTCATCGCCGAGGGCGGTACGAGGACCATTGTGGGACACAACCTGCACAGCGTGACCCTGCTGCATTCCGATCCCGGATTCCGTTCCTTCTACGAGCAGAGCGATGTGGTGCTCATCGATGGCGCCCCGGTGCTGTGGCTCTGGGCCAAGAGCCTCGAAGGCGATGGCGCAAAGGAACGCTCGATGGATTACCGGTTGGGCTCCACGGACTGGATCCCCGCGCTGGCAAAGATCAAAGGGCTGGAGCGAATCGCCGTCATCGGTGCCGGCAGCCAGGCCAACGCGCAGGCCGTGGCGCGGCTTCAGGACGTTGTCCGCCACGCGCAGGTGGAGGGAATGCCTGGCGAGGGCTGGAACGACGAACTGGAAGCCCGGGCCGTCGCGTGGCTGGGGGAGCAGCGCCCGCAGCTGGTCCTGCTGGGACTCGGGATGCCGTTGCAGGAACATGTGCTCCAGCGCAACCGGGCCGCCCTGCCGCCGGCGGTCTACTGCACTGTGGGCGGAGCCATCGAACAGATCGCTGGAATCCAGAAACTGGCCCCGCGGTGGATCGGCCGGGTCGGCCTTGAGTGGGCCTGGCGACTTCTGCTGCACCCGAAGCGGGTGGCCTACCGGGTCTTCGGCGAACCCTGGGTGCTGATGGGACTGCTTGTCCGGCGGCAGCTGCGCCAGCGCCTGCGGGAACGCCGGCAGCGCTAGAACTTCTGGTCCTCCAGCGGTCCGAAGCCCTTGCCGCGGAGGCCGGTGGAAAAGGCCCGGAACCAGCCGGCCAGGCCGCGGAAATCACCGCGGCGCAGGAAATACCCGAGGTACCCGCCGACGTCGGCCACGAGGGACTTGACCCGGAAATAGCGGCGGATGAGGTATCCGCGGTTGCGGTAATAGTAGTAGCGCTTGAAGGCGGAATCCGGAACGATCACATGCCATCTGGCCCCGAAGACGTGCTTGGTCTCCGAAAATGCGTGCGGATGGGTGATGGCAGCCGTGGTCACAGTCCCGAAGCGGATGCCCGCCTTCCGCAGCCGGATCGTAAAATCCACTTCGTCGCCGCGGATGAAGAGGCGCATATCGGGCAGCCCGACCTTGAAGAAAACGTCCGAACGGATCAGGGCGCCGTTGAAGAAGTGTCCGTCGTCCGGGAGGAACCCGACCTTTTCCAACTCGGCCCGCTCATGCGTGACCTTGCCGTCCAGCCGGAAGAAGAAGGACAGCCGGTCGGGGTGCCCGGGGGCAACCACCAGCGGGACAACGGCGTCGAGGTCCCGGGCTTCAGCTTCACGGAGCAGCGTGGCGAGGCACTCCGCGTCGGCGGGTTCGGCGTCGTCGTCCATCATCCAGATCCAGTCAGCGCCGCTGGCCACCGCCTTCAGGACGGCGAGGGAGAAGCCGCCCGCCCCGCCAAGGTTCGCCTCGCTCCTGACATAGTCCACGTTGCCGTGTTCTTCGGCGACGTCCTTGGCGGGCGACGTGCCACTATCGACGAGGCAAATGGAGCGCACCGGAGCCGTCTGGTTGTTGATGGCGTTCAGCAGAACAGCCAGCTCGCGGGGACGGTCAAACGTCACGGCAGCAACTGCAACCGACTGGGTCATCGCGGGGGTCCTTTCAGCGGGCCGTGCGTGGTTTTCCCGCCGGCGATGGGCCGTGTGACGCGAAGACAGGTGGCCGTTGGCATTAGTATCTTGACTAGAGTCCACTGTAATACAGCCCTGTCAGGCACTACGCACTGCCTGCCCTGAGCACGGCGACGGAGAAGTTTCATTTACCGAAAGACAAATCCACGGCAAGTTGCGCCACCCCTCTCCCCATACCCGCTGCGGACACCGTGGCTGCGGAATGTGCAGCCGGGTGCCGCTTGCGCTGACGTCTTCGGGCAGGTGGCTTCCCCGTGATCATGTACCTGCTCATGATGCTGACAGCGGCGGTAGTTAGCTACGCGGCGACGTGGGGCGCCCGCATGGTCGGCAACAGGCTGGAGCTGTTCTCGCCCATCCGCAGCCGCGACATGCATTCCACCCCGATCTCCCGGCTCGGCGGCCTGGGCATCTTCGCCGGCATCCTGGTGGCCCTGCTCCTGGCGAGCAACTCGTTCTTCGTCAAGGACATCTTCCGGAACAACGACGGGCCGTGGGGGATCCTCGCCGGTGCCGCCCTGATTGTGCTGGTGGGGGTGGCCGACGATCTGCTGGACCTGCGGTGGTGGGTCAAGCTGATCGGCCAGAGCGCCGCCGCGCTGGTGGTGGCCACGTGGGGCGTTCGGATGACGATCATCCCCTTCATCCCCGAGCCGTTCGTGATCGAGAACCACGCCCTGAGCATCGTGCTGACCGCCGGGCTGATCGTGACGACCATGAATGCTTTCAACTTCATTGACGGGTTGGACGGCCTCGCCGCCGGCGTCGCGATCATCGGGGGAGCGGCGTTCTTCCTCACGGCCTACTGGGTGCACCGCAACTCAGACGTGCTGGACAAGTCCGATCTCGCGACGCTCCTGACCGCAGTGGTGGTGGGCAGCTGCGTGGGTTTCCTGCCGCACAACTGGTTTCCGTCGAAAATCTTCATGGGCGACTCCGGCGCCATGCTGATAGGCCTGCTCATGGCCTCTGCGGGCATCGTGTCCACGGGGCAGATCACCTCCGGCCTCTACGACCGCGCCAACGGCATCCCCACCATCATCCCCATCCTGTTGCCCTTCGCCGTGCTGTTCCTGCCGCTGCTGGACCTGTGCCTGGCGGTAGTTCGGCGCACCGCCCTGGGCCGCTCGCCCTGGTCGGCCGACCGCGGACACCTGCACCACAAGCTCCTCGACATCGGCTACTCGCACCGCGGGGCCGTGGTGCTGATGTACCTGTGGACGTGCATCCTCGCCTTCGGGGGACTGGCCTTCGCCATCTTCCCCTGGCAGATCGTGGTGGCCGTCGACGTGGCTGCCACCGCCGTCATGGCGGTCGTGACCGCCTGGCCGTACCTGCGCACGCTTCCCCCCGGCGCGCGTTCCGAATAATTTCTATCTCATGTAGAATTCATGTGCGGCTTCCCGCCGCACCGCTGACTCCTGCATTCCGCCCTGCCAGCACCAACCCTGCGACGATTGGGATCTCATGACCTCCAACGCCGGTTCCGGACGCACGTCCGGTAACGGACCCGTTGGCGTCTCGGGTCCCACTAAATCCCTGTGGCTGCGGCTCCTGGCCCTGAGCTCGGCGGCAGCCGGCGGCGGACTGCTGCTGGCAGGCGTGGCCGCACTCCTGATCGAAGGCATGCCGGCCGCGCTGTCCTGCCTGTTCGGCGGAGCCCTGGTGATGGCATTTTTTGCGATCAGCCTGCTGGTTGGCCACTACGCCGGCCGCAACAACCCGTCCGGCGCCATTGGCCTGTTCGTGGCTACCTATTTCATCAAGGTCGTCGGCTTTGCCGTGGTCCTTTTCGCAATCGGCGCCCCGGCATGGCTGAACGGGAAGTGGTTCCTGGGTGGCGCCGTCGTGGCCGTAGTGCTGTGGCAGGCCGCTGAGGTTTATGGCTTCAGCAAGGCCCGGCTTCAGATTTATAACGACCCCGAGAGCACAGAAGGCGGCACCAATGTTTAGCCGCAAAGACGGACGCAGGCCCATTAACAAGGCTGCCGCGACCCCCAAAACCACCGCCGGTGCCCCCGGTGTATCCGAGAACGGTAGGGACGGCGGATACAACGCCGGAATCGCCGTCTTTAGCTACATTGTTGGCGGAATCATCGTCTGGAGTTTGATAGGGTGGGGTCTGGATAATCTGTGGGGAACCCGCTGGATTGTGCTCGCAGGCGCCCTGCTTGGAGCCGCAGGAGGGTTCTATCTTTCTCATATGCACGGCCTCACCAGTTCGGCTAATTCGGCTGGCGGGGACAATGCTGCACGTGGCCCGTCCTCGGACGAGGATCAGTAATGCCAAATAATTTCACATGGGGAGATGCGGTCCGTTACGTCGCCGCTCCTCTACCAACGCCCAATGATGGACACTGCAGAGAGGAAACGCGTTGATCGCGCTTGCGCTCCCGGCCCAAGATTCAGGACCTTTTACGCCTCCTGGAATTGAAGAAATGCACCTGCCGGCAATCCTGCCGTGGGGGGCTGCCGACGGATTCTCCAAGCAGATGCTGCTGGTAATCCTGTCGGTCGTTATTATCGCCACATTCTTTCTGCTAGCTGCCCGTAAGCAGCAGCTTGTTCCCGGCAAACTGCAGTTCGCAGGCGAGATGGCCTATGGCTTCGTCCGCAACAGCATCGCCAAGGACATCATCGGCGGCAGGGACTTCATGAAGTACGTCCCGCTGCTGTTCAGCCTCTTCTTCTTCATCCTGGTGAACAACATCTACGGCGCGATCCCCGTGATCCAGCTGCCGAGCTTCTCGCACGTCGGCGGCGCCTACGTGCTGGCCGCGATCGTGTACGTCACCTGGATCGGCATCGGCATCAAGAAGAACGGACTCAAGTACTTCAAACTGGCCACCGTGCCGTCCGGAGTGCCGGTCTACATCCTCCCGATCGTTATCCCGATCGAGATCATCTCAAACTTCCTGGTCCGCCCCGTCACGCACAGCCTCCGTCTGTTCGCGACCATGCTGGCCGGCCACCTGATCGTGATGATCGCCGGTTCCGGCATCGAGTTCCTCGTCATGCAGGAGAACGTGCTCCTCAAGGGCACCTCGGTCCTCGTGCTCGCCGGTGCGATCGCCATGTACATGCTGGAAGCGCTGATCATGGCGCTCCAGGCCTACGTCTTCACCCTGCTGACCGCCATCTACATCGAAGGCGCTCTGCACGCGGACAGCCACTAGGCACCCACAAACTTCCCCTCGCGGGGATAGAGCAAACCAAACAACCTGCCACATAGATGGCATCTTGAAAGGAAAAAAATGGAAGGCAATCTCAACCTCGTAGGTTACGGTCTGTCCGCAATCGGCGGTGGTATCGGTGTTGGTCTCGTGTTCGCCGCTTACATCAACGGCGTCGCACGTCAGCCGGAGGCACAGCGTGTGCTTCAGCCGATCGCATTCCTCGGCCTCGCGCTGACTGAAGCCCTCGCCATCCTCGGCCTGGTCTTCGCTTTCGTTCTCTAGTTGCGAACTTCAGAACAAGCGAACATCCAGAACCGAGTAGATAGGACGGGTGAATTATGAATCAGACGATCATCTCAGCCGCCACTGAGGGCACTAACCCTCTGGTTCCCAATGTCTGGGAAATGGGCGTCGTCCTCGCCGGCTTTGCTGTCCTCATGTTCATCGTGGTCAAGTTCATTGTCCCGATGTTCGAGAAGACCTTCGCAGAGCGTGCCGAGGCCATCGAAGGCGGCATTGCCAAGGCTGAAAAGGCCCAGGCAGAGGCTTCCGCCGCACTCGAAGAGTACAAGCAGCAGCTCACTGATGCCCGTGCCGAGGCCAACCGCATCCGTGAGGAAGCACGTGCCGAAGGCGCCCAGATCCTCGCGGACCTGAAGGAAAAGGCGGCTGCAGAGTCTGCCCGTATCACCGCTCAGGCCCACACGGCGATCCAGGCCGAGCGTCAGGCGGCCGTTGTGTCGCTGCGCGCGGAGGTCGGTTCGCTGGCCACCACCCTGGCAGGCCGCATCGTCGAGGAGTCTCTCAGCGACGACGAGCGTTCCCGCCGTGTGGTTGACCGCTTCCTGGCAGATCTGGAGAACCAGAACGCAGGTGCAGCTAAGTAATGGCAGGTGTATCGAGCGAATCGCTGGCCGCAGCCCTGGCGTCCCTGGAAGCCAAGCTTCCGAACGCCTCGCTGCAGTTGGCTAAGGAACTCTTCGGAATCCTGGGAACGGTGGACAGCTCTGCTGGCTTGCGCCGCGCCCTGACTGATCCGTCCCGCAGCGGTGACGAAAAGTCGGCGCTGGTCAAGCGGCTCTTCGGCGGAAACGTCTCCGCGGATGCTGTGGAAATCGCGAGCGGACTGGCCGGCTCACGCTGGGCATCGGCACGGGATATCGGCGATGCACTCGAGACTCTTGCCGCTACGGTGGTCATCGCCGTTGCTGAAAACAAGTCTGCCGTCTCTGCCTCGGGAATCACCGGCCTGGAAGCGCTGGAGAACGATCTGTTCGCCTTCAGCCAGGCCGTGGAGTCCAACCACGAGGTGCAGCGTGCTCTGTCCGAGCCGCAAGCGAGCCCGGCAGCCAAGATAGCCCTCGCCGAAAAGCTCGTTCCCGGTGCAAGCGAGGAAGCAAAAGTCCTCATTGCACAGGCCGTTACTCAGCCCCGTGGCCTCAAGGTAACCAGGCTCGTGCGTCGTTTCGCCGAGCTGGCAGCCAAGCGGCAGCAGCGCTGGATTGCCGTTGTCAGCGTCACCCGTCCGCTGACGGAGGCACAGACCGGTCGCCTGCAGGCGGCGCTGAACGGCCTCTACGGGCGCGACCTTAAAATCAACATGAACGTTGACCCGGCACTGATCGGTGGCATCCGGATCCAGGTAGGTGACGAAGTGGTTGACGCTTCGGTCGCCGCCCGCCTGGGCCAGCTGCACCGTCAGCTTGTCGGCTAGCCGGACAAGCACAACTTAACTGATAGAAACCCCGGTCATCGTGAGCAACGATGATCACGAAAACAGGAGAGCAGGGACTGCAGATGGCCGAATTGACCATCAACGCCGACGACGTCCGTAATGCGTTGAACGAGTTCGCGGCGTCCTACGAACCCGGAAACGCAGAGCGCGTAGAGGTCGGCCGTGTAACAACCGCAGGTGACGGCATCGCCCGTGTTGAGGGCCTTCCCTCGGTCATGGCGAACGAACTGTTGCGCTTCGAAGACGGCACTCTGGGCCTGGCCCAGAACCTCGACGTCCGCGAGATCGGTGTCATCATCCTCGGTGACTTCACCGGGATCGAAGAAGGCCAGGAAGTCCACCGCACCGGCCAGGTTCTTTCCGTTCCGGTAGGCGACGCCTTCCTCGGCCGCGTGGTTGACCCGCTGGGCATGCCCATCGACGACCTCGGCGACATCAAGGCCGAAACCACCCGCGCCCTGGAACTCCAGGCGCCCGGCGTGACCCAGCGCAAGTCGGTTCACGAGCCGATGCAGACCGGTCTCAAGGCTATCGACGCCATGATCCCGATCGGCCGCGGCCAGCGTCAGCTGATCATCGGCGACCGCCAGACCGGCAAGTCGGCCATCGCGATCGACACGATCATCAACCAGAAGGCCAACTGGGCTTCCGGGGATGTCACCAAGCAGGTGCGCTGCATCTACGTGGCCATCGGCCAGAAGGCATCCACGATCGCTGCCATCCGCCAGACCCTCGAGGACAACGGCGCACTGGAATACACGACCATCGTGGCTTCCCCCGCATCGGACCCCGCAGGCTTCAAGTACCTGGCACCGTACGCCGGCTCGGCCATCGGCCAGCACTGGATGTACGGCGGCAAGCACGTCCTCATCGTCTTCGATGATCTCTCCAAGCAGGCCGAAGCCTACCGCGCCGTGTCGCTGCTGCTGCGCCGCCCGCCGGGACGCGAAGCCTACCCGGGCGACGTCTTCTACTTGCACTCCCGCCTGCTGGAGCGTTGTGCCAAGCTCTCCGACGAGCTCGGCGCAGGTTCGATGACCGGCCTGCCGCTCATCGAGACCAAGGCAAACGACGTTTCCGCCTACATCCCGACCAACGTGATCTCCATCACCGATGGCCAGATCTTCCTGCAGTCGGACCTCTTCAACGCCAACCAGCGCCCCGCTGTTGACGTGGGCGTGTCCGTCTCCCGCGTTGGTGGCGCCGCACAGGTCAAGTCCATGAAGAAGGTCTCCGGTACCTTGAAGCTGGAACTGGCCCAGTACCGCGACATGCAGGCTTTCGCAATGTTCGCGTCGGACCTCGACGCCGCATCGCGCCAGCAGCTGACCCGTGGTGCCCGCCTGATGGAACTGCTGAAGCAGGGCCAGTACTCGCCGTTCCCGATTGAGGACCAGGTCGTCTCCATCTGGGCCGGCACCAACGGCCACCTCGACGAGGTTCCGGTTGAAGACATCAACCGCTTCGAGACCGAGTTCCTGGAGCACCTCAAGCACAAGTCCTCCATCCTGACGACGCTGGCCCAGACCAACGTCATGGACGATGACACCGCAGAAGCACTGAAGACCGCGATCGTGGACTTCAAGAAGGGCTTCTTCGGCGAGGGAGACAGCTACCTGGTAGGTGCGGGGCACGAAGAGCACACCCCCATCGACGAGGCGCAGGTCGACCAGGAAAAAATCGTCAAGCAGAAGCGCTAGTTTCGCTGGCGGGGACTGCCGGAACCCTCGCGGGTTCCGGCAGTCCCGGCCACCGGGATCTTAGGAAAGGATAAGTATGGGAGCCCAGATTCGGGTCTACCGCCAGAAGATCAGCTCGACGACGTCGATGCGCAAGATCTTCAAGGCGATGGAACTGATCGCTACCTCGCGCATCGGCAAGGCCCGCGCACGCGTAGCGGCTTCACTGCCTTACGCGAACGCGATCACGCGTGCCGTTTCTGCTGTCGCAAGCCAGAGCGAAATCGACCACCCGCTCGTCACCGAGCCGGCGCAGATCCGTCGCGCCGCCGTCCTGGTTATCACCTCGGACCGCGGCCTGGCCGGATCGTACTCGGCAACCGTGCTCAAGCAGGCGGAAGGTCTCATCGAGCTGCTCCACGGGGAAGGCAAGGAAGTCAAGACCTATGTCATGGGCCGCAAGGCGCAGGCGTACTTCGACTTCCGGAACCGCCCCTACGAGCGCGCTTGGACCGGCAACACCGACGCACCCGTGTTCGAAACAGCCCAGGAAGTCGGCAGCGCACTGCTGGAAGATTTCGCGACGGCGTACGAAGAGGGCGGCGTCGACGAGATCCATGTCGTCTACACCCGCTTCAAGTCCATGGTGACGCAGGAGCCGACGGTTGTGCGTCTCCTCCCGCTCGAGGTTGTCGAAGAGCAGGCCGCGTCTGAATCGGACCTCCTGCCGCTCTACGAATTCGAGCCGGAGACGGAACAGGTTCTCGATGCCCTGCTGCCGCGTTACATCGAATCACGAATCTTCGCCGCAATGTTGCAGGCAGCAGCTTCCGAGCTCGCCGCCCGCCAGCGGGCCATGAAGTCCGCCGGCGACAACGCCACGGACCTCATCAAGAAGTACACGCGTCTGCGCAACACTGCCCGTCAGGCTGAAATTACGCAGGAGCTTTCCGAAATCGTTGCCGGTGCAGACGCGTTGAGCGCCTCCTAGCCAGCACGATCCGGACCCGGCTGTACCTGCACCAAAGAACAACAAACCCCCACGCCATCTACTGAGTGAAGTGAGAGAGATGACTGCCACTGCTACCGATCACGTAGCCGCAACGTCCGGTGCTACCGGCCGTATTGCACGTGTCATTGGCCCGGTTGTCGACGTCGAATTCCCGGCTGACGCAATCCCCTCGATTTACAACGCACTCACCACGGAGATTACTCTCAACGGTGAGACCAAGACCATCACGTTCGAAGTTGCGCTGCACCTCGGCGACAACCTCATCCGCGCCATCTCCCTGCAGGCCACCGACGGACTCGTCCGCGGCACCACTGTGGTTGACAGCGGCGGACCGATTACCGTTCCCGTCGGCGACGGCGTCAAGGGCCACATCTTCAACGTCCTGGGCCAGCCCCTCGACGTGGAGGAGTCGGAACTCCAGATCAGCGAACGCTGGCCGATCCACCGCAAGGCTCCCGCCTTCGCGACCCTCGAGGGCTCCACCGAGATGCTGGAGACCGGCATCAAGGTGATCGACCTTCTCACCCCGTACATCAAGGGTGGCAAGATCGGTCTGTTCGGTGGCGCCGGCGTCGGCAAGACCGTGCTGATCCAGGAAATGATCACCCGTGTTGCCCGCAACTTCGGCGGCACCTCGGTGTTCGCCGGTGTCGGCGAGCGTACGCGTGAAGGTAACGACCTCTGGGTCGAAATGGAAGAAGCCGGCGTCCTCAAAGACACCGCCCTTGTATTCGGCCAGATGGATGAGCCGCCGGGAACGCGACTGCGCGTGGCGCTGTCCGCCCTGACCATGGCGGAGTACTTCCGCGACGTGCAGAACCAGGACGTGCTGCTGTTCATCGACAACATCTTCCGGTTCACCCAGGCAGGTTCCGAGGTTTCCACCCTCCTCGGCCGTATGCCGTCGGCCGTGGGCTACCAGCCCAACCTGGCAGATGAGATGGGCCTCCTCCAGGAGCGCATCACCTCCACCAAGGGCCACTCCATCACCTCGATGCAGGCCATCTACGTCCCCGCAGATGACTACACCGACCCGGCCCCGGCCACGACCTTCGCACACCTCGACGCGACCACGGAACTTTCCCGTGAAATCGCTTCCCGTGGTCTGTACCCGGCCGTTGACCCGCTGACGTCGACGTCCCGCATCCTGGATCCGCAGTACATCGGTAACGACCACTACAACACGGCCGTCCGCGTGAAGCAGATCCTGCAGAAAAACAAGGAACTCCAGGACATCATCGCCATCCTCGGCGTTGACGAGCTCTCCGAAGAGGACAAGATCGTCGTGTCACGTGCACGCCGCATCCAGCAGTTCCTCTCGCAGAACACCTACACCGCCAAGCAGTTCACCGGCGTCGAAGGCTCCACCGTTTCCATCAAGGACACGGTCGAAGGCTTCACCGCGATCTGCGACGGCGATCTCGACCACATTGCCGAGCAGGCGTTCTTCAACATCGGCGGTCTGGATGACGTCGAGCGCCAGTGGGCCAAGATCCAGGAACAGACCAAGTAATATGGCTGAGCTTGAGGTTGAGATTGTCGCAGCGGACCACTTCGTGTGGTCCGGAGCGGCCAAGATGGTCAAGGCCCGCACCAGCGATGGTGAAATCGGAATCCTGCCCGGCCACTCGCCCCTGCTGGCGATTCTGGCCGAAGGTGAACTGGCAATCGAGCCGGTGTCCGGTAGCCGCATTGCTGTAGTCGTCGACGGCGGATTCTTCTCCGTCGACAACAACAGGGTGGTCATTGTTGCTGACAACGCCCAAATGGGCGACGCGGCTACTGCGGGGATCCGCTAGCACGACCTTGATGAACGTTACTGGTTTTCCGTTCATCGTCCTGGCAACTGTCTTTGCGTTGCTGGTCTTAGCACTGTGCCTTTCGGGGGTGCGCCGCTTCAATCTGCGGCGTGCCCTCGGCACGGTGGACGCCTCCATTTGCACGGCTGGAAACAGCTGGCAGATGGGGGTTTGTCGTTATCAGGACAACGACCTTGAGTGGTTCCGCCTCGCCTCCCTCAGCATGCGGCCCAAGCACACGTTCCGCCGCAGCTCGCTGGAGCTGCTGGGACGGCGCAAGCCGACGGAATCCGAACTCGTCAAGGTCCAACCCGATGCCGTGATAGTAGAACTCCGGTATGAGGGGCAGGAAGTCCTACTCGCGATGCGGTTCGACGCCTACACCGGGCTCTCCTCCTGGCTTGAGGCGGGACCGGTCATCGGCGTCGGCACCTGGCGCTAGCCCCGGTGGACTTTCTCGAAGACATCCGGCTGGTGGACGGCCCGGTCCTGTGGATCGCCTGGGCCGCGGGCGCCGCCGGGTTGGCCTATCTGCTCTGGTGGCGGGACGGTCTGTCCCGTTCCCGGCGAGTTCTCCGCGCCGCCGCCGCCGCCGTGCTTGCGGCCCTGCTCGCTGCCGCCCTCGTGGCCGGCGGGCACTGGCTGCTGATCTACGTCTTCTCGGCCTTCCCGGAGGTACTTCCGCTGGAGGTCCTGGCGTGGAGCGTTCCCGCCGTCGCCGCGCTGCTGCTCCTGATCCTGCGTCTCCGGCGGATCTGGGGAGCACCGCGCCCCGCGCACCCCTGGCGGAAGACCGCCGCCGCGACGGTGGCTGTGCTCGGCGTGGGAACGCTCTCCGCCGTCCAGATCAACGACTATTTCGGCCTGAACCACACCGTGAGCGACCTGACGGGGACGGCGGTGGCCCGGATCCAGCCGCTCGAGGACGGCCTGAAGCGGGCAGCGGGCGCCGCGCCCGGGGTCAGCCTGGCCGGCTGGTCGGCCCCGGCAGGCCTTCCGGATGGCGGTGAGCTGCGGAGGGCCACAATCCACGGCACGAACTCGGGCTTCCAAAGCCGCGAGGCGTACATCTACCTTCCGCCCGCGTACCAGGCGGCCCCGCGGCCGGCCCTGCCCGTGCTGGTGCTCTTTTCCGGACAGCCCGGGGCGCCGGCGGACTGGCTCACCGGAGGCGCGCTCCGCAGCCGGATGGACCGGTTCGCTGCAGCGCACCACGGCGTGGCGCCGGTGGTGGTCGTGGTCGATCCGAACGGTTCGGCCTCGGGCAACACGATGTGCCTAGACAGCAGGATTGCGCAGGCCGACACGTTCCTGTCCCAGGACGTCCCGGCGTGGATTGACCGGACGCTGGCCGTTGATCCGGACCGCCGCCAGTGGGCCGCCGGCGGGTTCTCCTTCGGAGGCACCTGCGCGGTGCAGATGGTCACCCGCCACCCGGAGATCTACCGTTCCGCACTGGCCTTCTCCAGTGAGAAGGAACCGGCCATCGCGAAGGAACGCGAGAAAACCATCGACGCCTCTTTCGGCGGCGACACGGAGGCCTTCGAGCGGCTGACGCCGTTGCGGCTGATGGCCGAGCGCCGCTTCGAGGGGCACGGCATCTACTTCGCCGCCGGTGTCCGGGACCCCGAGTTCATGGGCTATCTGGCCGTGCTGTCCGCCGCCGCGCGGGATGCCGGCTTCACCGTGGAGACCCGCAGCATCGAGAACGCGGGACATTCCTGGCTGGCGGCCTCCAGCGGCCTGCCCGGAGGCCTCGATTTCCTGGCCGCCCGGTGGGGTATCAGGCCGTGACGCCGGACGCAGCAGCCGGAGCGCAGCCGGCGACCGGGCAGGGCAGTACCTCGCCGCGGGGAGTGGTGCGGGAGTGGCTCGGCGGTGTCCTGGCCCATTTCCGGGCCATTCCGTTCACGCTCGCGGTGCTCGCCGTCTTCCTGGTCACCGGGGCGGTGACCGGCAGCTTCCTCTCCGGTCCACCGGAGCAGCTGCTGGACGTGGCCTCGGTCAGCGCCCCGGGCCTGAAAGCGGGCCACTGGTGGTCCCTGTTCAGCTCGATGTTCTTCGCGACCAACCTGCTGGCCTACTTTTCCGCGTCACTGATGATCCTCCTGCTGCTGGGCCTCGCCGAACGGCGGCTCGGCTCGAGGCGTGCGGCCGTGTTCTTCTTTGCCGGCCAGTTTGCCGCCATCACGCTGTTCCTGCTGTTCACCCAGCTCGCCCGGTATGCCGGCGATGGCTGGTTGGGCCTCATGGTGGACGCCCGTCTGATCGGTCCCTACGCGGCGGTCCTCGCCGCGTCCCTCGCCTCCAGCGGCCTGCTGCCCGCGCTCTGGCAGCGCCGGCTGCGGACCGCCGTCGTGTCCGGTTCGCTCCTGCTGGTGCTGTACGTGGGACACCCGGAAACCGTCGTCGGACTGGCAGGAGCGCTGGCCGGAATGGCGGCGGGCTGGTGGATCCAAGGCGACAAGGGCACGCTGCACCGGCACCGCTCCACCGGGCGTGAAACCCGCAACCTGCTGGCCCTCACCGTGGCGATCTTCGCGGTCGGGCCCATCCTCACCGCCGCGGTCCGCAGCCCCACCGGGCCGCTGGCACTGCTGCGGGACGTCGTCCTGAACCCGCTGCCCACGCTCAGCCAGCTGGAGCAGAACTGCGGCGGCACGATCGACGTCGGGTGCCTGGAGGTGGGCCGGGCTGGCTTCGCCGGGCCGCTGGGCCTTGCGCTGTCCGTGGTGCCGGTGGTGCTGCTGCTCATCTGCGCGGACGGCATGCGGCACGGCCGCCGGCTCGCCCTCCGCATTGCCGTGCTGGTACAACTCGCGGTGACGGCGATGGCAGCGGTCTATCTCACCCTGTTCGCCCGGATGCCGCACGGCCCCGGCGGCCGTCCGCATACCGCGGTGATGGGTTCCGGTTTCGTCCACGTGCTGCCTCTCGTGGCGGTTCCGCTGCTGCTGGTCGTGCTGCTGTGGGTCAACCGCCGGCAGTTCCGGGTGGAGACGACGCCGCGGGCCCGCCGTACGCTGGGCGCCGTGGTAGGCGGCACCTGGCTGGTGCTGGCGACCGGCTACACGGCGGCCTGGATTGCCGCCGGAGGGATGAGCCGCGACGGCGGACTGCAGGGCCTGGCCGCCGAACTGGCGCGGCAATACCTGCCGCTGCCTATTCCGGGGGGCTACAGCCGGGTCTTCGAGAACCGCAACCCCCTCGAGGCCTTCCTATTCGCCTACTCCGGCATCTTCTTCTGGATCGTCGCCCTGGCTGCCGTGTGGCTGGTCCTGCTTCGACGGCTGCACCGCACCGACGCCGGTGCGGGGGACCGCGACGTCGCCCGCAGCCTGATCCGGCAGGGTGGCGACTCCCTGTCCTGGATGGCGCTCTGGGAACCGAACAAGTACTGGTTCGCCCCGGAACGGCGCAGCGGGGTGGCATATCAGCAGCACGGCAATGTCGCACTGACCCTGGCCGGGCCGTTCGGCCCGGCGGCGCTCCACGAGGACGCCGCCGCAGGATTCCTGCGGTACTGCGCAGAGCACGCCCTGATCCCGTGCTTCTACTCCTGCACGGACGGGCTGTGGCCGACCTTTCAGTCGCGGGGCTTCCGCCGGGTGGCGGTGGCCCAGGAGACCAGGCTGGCCGTGCGCGAGCTCGAATTCAAGGGGAAAGAGTGGCAGAACGTCCGGACCGCCCTGAACCGCGCCGCCAAGACGGGCGTACAGGCGGTCTGGGGCCGCTACAGTGCCTTCCCGGCACCGCTGCGCGCCCAGCTGAGCGAGGTCTCGGAAGAATGGGCCGCGCAGAAGTCCGTCCCGGAAATGGGCTTCACCCTCGGGGGCATTGATGAACTCGAGGACGAAGACGTGCTGTGCTGCCTGGCGGTGGATGCGGAGGGCCAGGTGCTGGGCGTCACCAGCTGGCTGCCGGTGTTCGAGGACGGACGCCTGGTGAGCTGGACCCTGGACTTCATGCGGCGGCGCGGGGAGGCCTTCCCCGGCGTCATGGAGTTCCTGATCGCGTCGGCGGTGCAGGAGTTGCGGAGCTCGGTGGAGATCATCTCGCTCTCCGGGTCCCCGCTGGCCAAGGACGGTGCCGCCAGCAAGCCCGAGGGCCTGGCGGCCATCCTGGATGTGGTGGGCCGGGCGCTGGAACCGGTTTATGGATTCCGGTCCCTGGCGACCTTCAAATCGAGGTTTAAGCCGGAGTACCGGACGCTTTACCTTTATTACCAGGACCCGCTGCAGCTGCCCGCTATCGGGCGCGCCCTGAGCCGCGCCTATCTTCCTGGGCTCTCGGTGCGCCAGAGTGCGCGCCTGCTTCGGACGCTCGTCGGCTAATTGCCGAACAGCGCGATTGCGCGGGCTGCATTCCGGCCGCCTGGCGGGAATGCGTATTGGGGCCATACCGGTCAATGCCAAAGAAATGATCCCCGGCACTAATGCCGGGGATCATTTCTTGCGGAGGGTTGCCTCGGGCAACCCCCAACGGGTGACTAGACCAGCGTGACGCCGGTAGCCTGGGGGCCCTTGGCGCCCTGGCCGATTTCGAACTGAACGCGGGCGTTCTCGTCGAGGGTCTTGAAGCCACCGGTCTGGATCTCAGAGTAGTGAACGAAGACATCGCCGTCGGAGTCATCCGGGGTGATGAAGCCGAAGCCCTTTTCAGCGTTGAACCACTTCACGGTTCCCTGTGCCATTTGTTTCTCCTCATTGTGGATCTTGAATAAGGCCGGCACACTTCGCGCCGGTCTTGGTCACTCTGCGAGAAGAACCTTGGCTTTCGCACCGGGACACCCGGGCTTGGGCGGCAGGAGCTTCACGCTCGCAACATGTCTTGCGAGCATGAAAAAACACCTACACAAAGACTCGTATAAGAATTTCATGCCGGTTGCGTCTGGTCAACGGGCACGACGGACAATTCTCCAGATTTTGCCCAAAGAACGGATGAAACCTGCCGGAGCCGGCGAATGCAGCTATGGCCCGCCCGCGTCAGGAATGCGGGGCCAGCCATTGCCCGCCGCGCATTACTTTGCGAAGTCCGAGCCCGGCGTCGACCACCAGAACGTCGGCCCGCAGCCCGCGGCGCAGGCTGCCGACCTCTCCGGCGAGCCCAAGGACGGCCGCGGGAATGGCGCTGGCGGAGCGGACCGCATCCTCGAGCACCACCCCGGCCGCCACCGCACGGGAAACCACGGCCAGCAGCGTGGCCGTGCCGCCGGCCAGGGCGCCGGTGGCGTCCAGCGTGGCGACCCCGTTCCTGACGGTGACAGCGGCGGGGCCGAGCCGGAACGGGCCGTCGGGCAGGCCGGCGGCCGCCATCGAATCGGTGACAAGGGCGATGTTGCCCGCGCCCACGAGCTGGAACACGGTGGACACCATGAACGGGTCCAGGTGGGAGCCGTCGGCGATCAGCTCCACCACCGCCGCCCCGGACGCGGCGCTGCGCAGGCAGGCACCGACCGCTCCGGGAGTCCGGTGGTGCAGCGGAGGCATGGCGTTGAACAGATGCGTGACCGTGGGCCGTGCCCGAACGCCGTCGAACCCTGCCTCGAGCAGCCCCTCCCGCGCCGCTGCGAGCGAGGCGGAGGCCGTAGCCCCGTCGCAGTCCGTGTGCCCGAGCGAGGGGACTATGCCGTGCCGGGCGAGGAACGCGACCAGGGCCGCGGCGCCCGGAAGCTCCGGGGCATAGGTCATCGTGGCCAGGGTTCCGTGGCCGGCAGCCACCAGCTCGGCCAGGAGCCCGGAGTCCGGTTCCCGCAGGAAGGCCGGGTTCTGCGCGCCGCAGCGCAGCCGCGAGAGGAACGGGCCCTCCAGATGGATTCCGGCGAGCAGCCCCTCCGCGCTCAGCGCGGCGTGGACGCCGACCCCGCGCAGCAGGTCCTCCCGGGACGCGGTCACGAGGCTGGCCAGCAGGGTGGTGGTGCCGGACCGGTGCAGCAGATCAATGGCCCGGCGCGAGGCCGCCTCGGCTCCGGAGGGGAAATCGCCGCCGAACGCGCCGTGGCAGTGGAGGTCGACCAGTCCCGGCAGGATCAGGGACCCCGGCGGCAGCTTCTCCACCCGGGCGCCGGGTAATCTCCCGGGGTTGAACCGATCCGCCGGTCCGGCATAAACAATCCGTGCGCCGTCCACGGCGAGGACTGCATTCGCGGTGCGGACACCGTCGCTGACGATCGTGCCGTACAGGAGCCGGCGCCCGCCGGGCCGCGGCGGCGCGGCCGGGGCGGGGATCGTAGGGCTCATGGACCGAGTCTAGGACCGGCCCTGCCGTTCGGTCCTAGAAGAGCCGGGACTCGATGTCGTCAACGCCGCGCATGGCGTCATAGTCGAGGGTGATGCAGTCGATGCCGCGGTCCTTGGCGAGGACTTTGGCCTGCGGCTTGATCTGCTGGGCGGCGAAGATCCCGCGCACCGGGGCCAGCAGCGGGTCGCGGTTCAGCAGTTCCAGGTACCGGGTGAGCTGTTCGACGCCGTCGATGTCGCCCCGGCGTTTGAGCTCGATGGCCACGGTGGCGCCATCGGCGTCGCGGGCCAGGATGTCCACCGGTCCAATGGCGGTGAAGTACTCGCGGCGGATCAGGGAAAAGCCGGTGCCGAGAAGTTCGATCTGGTCGGCCAGCAGGCGTTGCAGGTCCGCCTCGACCCCGTCCTTGATCAGGCCCGGGTCCAGGCCCAGCTCGTGGGAGGTGTCGTGCAGCTGCTCATGGATGTTGATGATCAGCCGGTCATCGGTCTTGGCGGACTGGACGGTCCACTGCTCCACCACGCCGACTTCGACGTCGATCTCCTCCGGGGTGGAGACCCGCAGCGAGGCCGGGGGGCTCATCCAGTTCAGCGGCTTGTAGGATCCCCCGTCCGAGTGGACCAGGACGGAGCCGTCCGCCTTGACCAGCAGGAGGCGGGTGGCCAGTGGAAGATGGGCTTTGAGCCGGCCGACATAATCGACGGAGCACCGGGCTATGACTAAACGCACCCGGTCAACACTACCGTCTGAAGGGAGCGGGAGGCATCCTGACTGGGGCAGAATGGAAGCATGCCCCGTTCCAACCGACCCCGACGCGCCGTCTCCGGAAGAACAGGCTCCGGAAGAACAGGCGCCGGCAGGTCGGGCGCCGGAAAGCCGGCCGGGCAGGGAGCCAAGGGCGGGCCGCAGCCCGAGCTGGACCTGGAACGGGCACGCTCCGGATTCGCCCGGCGGGAGCGCGCACCGGACGGCGAATGGATGGTCCGGCCCATTACGGCCAGCCGGGCCGAGAAGAGCTATATCTGCCCGGGGTGCTTTACCGCCGTGCCGCCCGGAGTGGCGCACCTCGTGGTCTGGTCGCAGGACCATATCTTCGGCGAGGCCGCAGGGCTGGCCGAGCGCCGGCACTGGCATTCGAACTGCTGGACCTCGCGCAGCTACCGGTATCGCTAAGCTGGTCAGCATGACTCCTGAGCCCGCCGGTTTTGACCCGGCGTCGTACGTTTTCAGCCAGCCGTCCGCGTCGACGGCGATCCGCGCGTCCACCGTGCTTCCGGCCCACCGCGAAAACGTGGAGCTCCGCACCGCGGACGGCCACAAGCTGGTCGGCGAACTGGCACTGCCGGAATCCGGTGAGATCCGGGCGACCCTGATCACCCTGCACCCGCTGCCCACCCACGGCGGGTTCATGGATTCCCACGTCTACCGGAAGGCGTCCTACCGCCTTCCGGCCCTGGCCGGGATCGCCGTGCTCAGGTTCAACACCCGCGGCACCGTCTCGCCCCGGGGCACCAGCACGGGCGAATTCGAGGAGGGCATCGGCGAACGCCTCGACGTCGAGGCGGCCGTACGCTTCGCGGTGGACCGCGGGCTGCCGAACCGCTGGCTGGTGGGCTGGTCCTTCGGAACGGAGTTGGCCCTGATGTACGGTGCGACCGAACCGGTGGCTTCCGAGGTGGAGGGTGCCATCCTGCTTTCGCCGCCGCTGCACCGGGCCACCGACGTGCACCTCAAGGAATGGGCGGATGCCGGCAAGCCGCTGAAGGTGCTGGTGCCGGAGCATGACGACTACCTGCAGCCGGCCGCCGCGGCGGAGCGGTTCAGCCTGGTGCCGCAGGCCCGCGTCGTGGGGGTCGACGGCGCCAAGCATCTGTGGGTGGGGGAGAAGTACGCCGGCCGGGTCCTGAACGAAATCGTGGACGAGGTCCTTCCCGGCGGAGCCGGCAGCGCCGACGGAACGGCTGCCGGGCTGCCGCAGGAGTGGGACGGTCCGGTGGCGACGGCCCACGCCTGAGGGCAGGTCGAAAAGTGCGACGAAAAAGGACAGCCGCTGCGGGGATCCACGCAGCGGCTGTCCTTTTTCGTAGCGAAAAACGTCAGGGCAGCGTCAGTGGTTGTCCTGGCGGACGATGAAGATCTCCTTCACTAGCAGCATGATCGCGGCGGCGGTGGGGATCGCGATCAGGGCCCCGAGGACGCCGAGGACGCTGCCGCCGGCAATCACCGAGATGACGGCTACGGCTCCCGGGACGGCGACGGCCTTCTGCATGACGCGCGGCGAGATGAAATAGGCCTCGAACTGCAGGTAGGCAAAATAACAGATGGCGTAGACGACCGCCGTCTGCCAGCCGGCGGTCAATGCGATCAGGGTCACGATCACGCCCGCGATCATGCCCCCGACCAGCGGGATGAAGGCCAGCAGCGCCACGACAAACGCCAGCAGCACGGCAAACGGTACGCCGATGATCGTCATCACGATGAAGGCGAAGGTGGCATTCAGCAGGGCGACGACGGCCTGGCCGATCACGTAGTTGCCGACCGAGCCGGTGATCTCCTCGGAGAGTGCCTCGACCCGGGCGCGCCGGGACCGCGGCGCCAGCCGGTAGCCCCACTTCTTCATGGCGGGCAGCGCCGCCAGGAAGTAGAGGCTCAGGACCAGCACGATCAGCGCGCCGAACAACCCGTTCGCCACGGTGGAGCCGAAGCCCACGACGCCGCCGAAAATGCCGCCCATGGCCTCCGGGTCATTGACGAACTTTTCGAGTTCCTGGGTGATCCGGTCCCGCACGCCGAACTGGCTGTCCACAGTGCGGAAGAAGTCCGAATCGATGAAGTCCTGGATCCACCGGGGTGCCTGCTGCACGATCTGGGTCACCTGTTGGACGATCGTGGGGATGAGGGTGGCGAAGAACCCGGCCACCGCCAGGGTCAGCGTGGAGACGGCGAGCACGATGCCGGCGGCGCGGGGAACCTTGTTGCGTTCCAGCCAGCGAACCACCGGGTCGAGGCCGAGGGCAATGAACAGCGCCGCCACGATCCACAGCAGCAGCTGGGTGGTGTTGGAGCCGATCCAGTACAGGAGCAGCGCGGCGCCGACGCCGACGGTCCCCATGAACCCGACATACAGCGGGTGCTGGGACGACATGCGGGGTCCCGGGTTGCCGAAGCGGGTGCTGGTCTCAGTGTCCGGGGCGGGTTCCTCCAGCAGATCCGGCGGCATTTCGAACCGGAGCCGGGGCTGGGCGCCGGGGAGGGGCTGGCGCAGGCGGTGGGCCACGGTGCTCAGGACCCCGGCCAAAGCGGCCCGGCGGTCCGAAACCTGCCTCTGGGGTGCGCGTCCGTTTTTGTGTTTCACGGGGTCGGATTCTTGGCTTTCTTCCTGTCCTGCGGGGGACGAATCCGTATGTTCACTCACTGCGCTGAAAGCCCTTTATCTCTGGTTATCCCCTGTGGAGCCGCGGTCGCGGGCCGGATGTGATGATCAACGCAAACACTATCAGCAGGCTTGTTACCGCGCGGTTCTTCGGCGCCGCAGTCCCGGGGCGGAGGGCTTGACAAAAGCACCTGACCTGACTGATGGGTAACAAAATGGTTACCATTGAATCTAAGTGTCCGCTGATGATAGGTAATATTTTGCGTTTCAAGACTGCAGTTGCACTAGTGCTGCTCGGCCTCCTGACACTGCTGGCGGGAATCGGCCAGAAGACATTCTGGGCCCCGGCCGAGACGGTCACGGCCACCGCCCCCACTGATGCCGCGGCCGCGCCGCTGACCGTTTTCGACGAGAAGCTGCGCACGCGCCAGGGCGGCACGGTCAAGATCAACGTCAAGGGGGAGGGCAGCTTCCTGCTGGCCGCCGGCCGGCCGGACGACGTCGACGCGTGGGTCGGAGCGACGGCCCACAACACCGTTTCGGGAGTGTCCGACGACGGCAAGGCACTGCAGCTCACGCATACGGACGGTGAGGCCACCGCGCCCTCGCCGGCCGGGTCCGACCTCTGGGTCACCACGGAGAACGCCAGCGGCGAACTGAACTACTCGTGGACGCCGCCCGCGGACGGCGACTGGTCCCTTCTGCTCGCGACGGACGGCACCAAGCCGGCCCCCGCGTCGATCACCATGACGTTCCCGAATGACACCACGACCCCGTGGGCCATCCCGTTCATGGTGCTTGGCAGCCTGTTGATTCTTGGCGGCGGCGCCCTGCTGGTCCTGAAGCCCAAGCCGGGCGCCGGCAACGGCAAGGGCGGTGCGCTCGGCAACCTGCTCGGCCGCCGCCCGGGTGCCAAGTCAGCCGCGCGCCCCGCCGCCGGGGATACCACCGGCGCCGGCACGACCTCCGAGGTTCCGGCAGCCAAGCCGACCACCCCGGCCGAAAACAGCTCTGCCGGGAACAGCCTTGCCGGATGGCGCAGCGCGGGACACCGGTGGCGACGGTCCGGCGCAGTCGTGGCGGTGCTGACGGCTTCCGCCGTCGCCGTTACCGGCGTGGCCGCCCAGGCCAGCCAGACCCCGGCGCCGGCCCCCAGCACGTCGACGAGCGCCGCGCCCGCCGCGACCCCGCCGGCTGCCGAGCCGGCCGCCGATGCCCCGGTCCTCATCGATGCGCAGTTCCGCCGGATCCTGGAACAGGTTGCCGGTGCCGTCGATGCTGGCGACGCGGCGAAGGACGCCGCCAAGGTCGAGCCCCGCGTCGCGCAGGCCGAGCTCGAAGTCCGCACGCAGAACTACAAGATCCGTTCCCAGGTGGGCGCCTATGAGGCCCGGATGCCGGTGCGGGCCACCAAGCTCCTGACCACCGTTGTCACCAAGAAGCGCAGCTGGCCGCGCTCGGTCCTGGCCGTGACGCAGGGTGAGGGCAACGTCGTTCCGCAGTTGCTCACTCTGACGCAGGCGTCACCGCGCGAGAACTATAAGCTCGTCGCCACCACGCCGCTGCAGCCGGGCACCACGTTCCCGTCCATCCCCCGGGACGGCACCGAGACACTCGCCCCTGCCGACAAGACGGGGCTCCTCTACAGCGGTGAGGAAGCACTGGCGGGCCTGGGCGACCGGCTGACCAATGCCGAGTCTCCGTTCAAGGACAAGCTCGCGGAGGGACAGTCCTCCCCGTACATTGCGGACACGCTCGCCTACCAGGCGGATGTGGTCACCTCCGGCGTCAACGGCACCTTCGCCTTCACCCACAAGGTGGTGCCGGAAAGCATCGTCGTGTTCCGCGCCGCCGACGGCGGGGCCCTGGTCCTGGGCCGGCTGAACTTCTCGTTCGACGGCACGCCCAAGGCGGCCGGGGACAAGCTGACGATCGGCGACGACGCGGCAGCCCTGGCGGGCGGCAAGGAAACGAGCACCGGCATGGTCCTTAACTTCGCCGAGTCCATGGCCGTCTATGTTCCGCCGGCCGGGTCCGCCGATCCGATGAAGCTCGTGGCCGCCACCCGTGGCCTGGTCGGGGCAAGCTTCAAGTAGCCCCGCAGCAGCAGCAGCAGCAGCTTCCAGCGGCCCGGCCGCAGCGGTTCCGCCGCTGCCGCCGGGCCGTCGGCTTTTCCGCTGGTAGCGGTACCGCCCCTTTGTGGTGGCACCGGTCAGGGCCGCAGTGGTTAGAGTGGAGCTATGACTTCGCCAGCTTCCCGCCCGGTCCCGCCAGCTGCCGCCAACCCGCTTAACCTGCGGGGCGCCGTCGACCTGTCCGCCCTCAAGCAGCGGCCCCCCGCGCCGTCCGCCGCCGGACCAGGCACCCCCGGACCAGGCGCCCCCGGACCGGGCGCCCCGGGCCCGGAGGCCGGCGACGCCGAACGTCCGGCCCACCCGCTGCGGGTGGACGTCACCGAGGGCAACTTCCAGGAACTCGTGGAGCTCTCCGCCCAGGTTCCCGTGGTCATCGCGCTCTGGGCCAGCTACTCGCCGGGATCCGGCGAGCTGGTGGACGCCCTGGCCGAAATCGTGGACAGCTACGCCGGCCGGCTGGTGCTCGGCGCCGCGGACATCGAAGTCTTCCCGCAGCTTGCCCAGGCCTTCCAGGTGCAGGCCGTTCCGACCGCCGTCGCGGTGGTCAAGGGCCAGCCGGTGCCCCTGTTCCAGGGCGGCGCCGAGGAACAACAGATCCGGAGCCTGCTCGATGAACTGCTCAAGGTCGCCGCCGCCAACGGTGTGACCGGACGGATCGGCGCCGGCGGGCCGGGGGCGGACGAGGCTGAGGCTCCGCCGCTGCCGCCGCTGCACCAGAAGGCCTTCGACGCCATTGAAACCGGCGACTACGCCACGGCGGCCGCCGCGTACCGGCAGGCCCTGCTGGAGATGCCGGCCGACGCCGATGCCAAGGCCGGACTGGCCCAGGTGGAACTGATGGGCCGGCTCCAGCCGCTGTCCGCCGCGGACAGCGACGCCCTGCGGCGCCTGGCTGCCGACGAGCCGGACAACCTCGAGGCCCAGCTCAGCGTGGCCGATCTCGACGTCGCCGGCGGCCACGTCGAGGACGGCCTCGGCCGGATCGTCTCCTTCATCGGCAGGAACTTCGGGCCCGAGCGCGAGACGGCCAGGGTCCGCCTGCTGGAGCTGTTCGACGTCGTGGGCACCGGCGACGAGCGCGTCGCGAAGGCACGCCAGAATCTCGCCCGGGTGCTGTTCTAGTGGGGTCAGCCCTCTTCGCCCCGCTGGAACTGCGCGCCCTGCAGCTGCAGCACCGCGGCTGGGTGTCGCCGATGTGCCAGTACAGCTGCGGACCCGAGACCGGGGAAGGGGTGCCCAACGACTGGCATCTGATGCACCTGGGCTCCTTCGCCACCGGCGGGGCCGCCCTGATCCTGACCGAAGCCGCGGCGGTGAACGCCGCGGGCCGGATCAGCCCGCGGGATGCCGGCCTGTACAACGACGAGCAGGCCGCAGCGTGGGAGCGGATCACCGCGTTCGTGCACCGCCACGGGGCCGCGGGGACCAAGATCGGCACCCAGCTGGCGCATGCCGGGCGCAAGGCATCCTCCTATTGGCCCTTCTCCGGTAAGCACGGAACCGTCCCGGCCTCCGACGGCGGCTGGGACACCGCCGGGCCCGGTGCCGGTGCCTTCGACGGCTATGCACCACCCACGGCCATGACGCCGGAAGAGATTGACGGCGTGATCGCCGACTTTGCTGCCGCTGCGGTCCGCGCTGTCGACGCGGGCTTCGACACGATTGAAATCCACGGCGCCCACGGCTACCTTTTGCACCAGTTCCAGAGCCCGCTCGTCAACGACCGGACCGACGCCTGGGGCGGCACCGAGGAACGCCGCAACCGGCTGACCCTCGCCGTGGTGGACGCCGTCCGCAACGTCATTCCCGATTCCATGCCCCTGCTGCTGCGGATCTCGGCGTCGGACTGGGCCGAGGGGGGCATCGACGTCGAGGCCTCCGTGCGGATGGCCCGGTCTGCCGCGGAACACGGCGTGGACCTCGTGGACGTCTCCAGCGGCGGGGCCGTGGCGCACCAGCAGATCCCGGTGGGGCCCGGTTACCAGACCGGTTTCTCTGCCCGGATCCGGCGTGAAACCGGGATCCGCACCGGCACGGTCGGGCTGCTGACCTCGGCGGGCCAGGCCGAGCACGCCGTGGCCACCGGCCAGGCTGACGGGGTGTTCATCGCCCGGGCCGCGCTCCGGGATCCGCACTGGTGGCTGCGCGCCGCGTTTGAGCTGGGGCACGAGCTGGCCTGGCCACCGCAATATGAACGGGCCATCCCGCGCCACTCGTTCTAGCGAATCGGGGCGTAGCCCGTTGCGGCAACGACCGTGCGGAGTACGCCTTGCGGACGATCCGAAAGGCAACCGGCGGCAGTTAGTCTAACGACATGACTATTCAGCCACCGGACCCTTCTCCTTCCGGGAATCAGCCGCTGCCGCCGGTTCCCGCTCTCGCGCTCCGCGGGCTGGCCAAGCGCTTCGGCGACAAGATCGCCGTCGACGGCATCAGCCTTGATGTCCCTGCCGGATCCTTCTACGGGATTGTCGGACCCAACGGGGCGGGCAAGACGACGACGCTGTCGATGGCCACGGCGCTGCTGCGGCCGGACTTCGGGACCGCACACGTGCACGGTGTGGACGTCTGGCAGCGCCCCCTCGAGGCCAAGAAAATGCTGGGGATCCTGCCGGACGGCGTCCGTCTCTTTGACCGGCTGACCGGCGAACAGCTCGTCAGCTACGCGGGCCTGCTGCGCGGCATGGACAAGGAAGTGGTGGCCTCCCGGGTCTCTGAGCTGCTCTCCGCCCTGGACCTGGGCCAGGACGCGGGCACGCTCGTGGTGGACTACTCCGCCGGTATGACCAAGAAGATCGCGCTCGCCTCGGCGCTGATCCACGCCCCGCGGCTGCTGGTCCTCGATGAGCCCTTCGAGTCCGTGGACCCGGTCTCCGCGGCAAACATCCGCGAGATCCTGGACCGCTACGTCGCCTCCGGCGGCACCGTCATTGTCTCCAGCCACGTCATGGACCTCGTGCAGCGGATGTGCGACCACGTCGCCGTCGTGGCGGCGGGCCGCGTGCTCGCGGCCGGGACCGTGGACGAAGTCCGGGCCGGCGAGTCCCTGGAGGACCGCTTCGTCCAGCTGGTGGGCGGCCGCAACCACACGGAAGGGCTGGAATGGTTGCGCACCTTCTAAGGCTGAAGCTCACCCTGCTGCGCAACAGTGTCCGGCGCAGCCCGTGGCAGCTGGTGGGCCTCGGCATCGGCGCCCTGTACGCGCTCGGCCTGGTCGGACTCGCCATCTCCGGGCTGGTGTTCCTCCGCGGAGCCGACGCCGGGCTGGCCCAGACCGTCGTGGTGCTGGGCGGCGCGGCGGCGCTGCTGGGGTGGGCGGTTGTCCCGGTGGCTGCCGCGGCCGCGGACATGACGCTGGACCCTGCACGGTTCACCACCATGGCCGTGCCGATGCCCCAACTGCTGACGGGCCTGGCCCTGGGCGGGCTGATCGGCATCCCCGGCATCGCGACCTCGCTCGTGGCCCTGGCAACCGTCGCGACGTGGTCCCGGAGCGTCACTGCCGCGGGAGGAGCCCTCCTGGGCGCGGTCCTCGGCGTGCTGAGCTGCGTACTGCTGTCCAAGGTGGTCACCACGGCCACGGCCGGGCTGGCCAGCTCCCGCCGGTTCAAGGACGTCAGCTCCGTGGCCTTCCTGATCCCGTTGGTCCTGCTGGGCCCTATTCTGGCGGGGATCTCCGAGGGGATTGCCGGCTCCGGGGATTTCCTGCCCGAGCTTGCCGGTGCGCTGTCCTGGACGCCGGTCGGCGCGGCCTGGTCCCTTGGCGGTGAGCTGGCGGCTGGCGGCTACGGTGCTGCAGCCGTCAAGCTGGCCATTGCCCTTGCCACCCTCGCCGGCCTTGCTCTGTGCTGGAAGGTCCTGCTGCAGCGTGCCCTGGTCACCCCGCCGTACGCCGGCAGCTCCAAGAAGCGCGCCTCGGGACTGGGCCTCTTCGGGCTGTTCCCGGCGACCCCAACCGGCGCGGTGGCCGCGCGCTCCCTGATCTACTGGCTGCGGGACCCCCGCTATGCCGGCGCACTCGTCGTCGTTCCGCTTCTGCCGGTGCTCCTGCTGTTCCAGGCCGGTCAGACCGGCTCCTACGGCCTGCTCGTCTTTGTCGGGCCGCTGACGGCCTTCCTGTTGGCCTGGTCCATCTCTTCGGATGTTTCCTACGACAACACGGCCTTTGCCCTGCACCTTTCCACCGGCGTGCCCGGGGTTTCCGACCGCCTCGGCCGGGCACTGGCCTGCCTGCTGTTTGCGCTGCCGGTGGTGCTGGCCTTCAGCGTCCTCCCGTTCCTGTTCAGCGGGGACTGGGCCGGGCTGCCGGGATTGCTGGGGCTTTCCCTGGGAATCCTCTTCAGCGGCATGGGGCTCTCCTCGGTGGTCTCGGCGCGCTACACCGTGGCCGTTCCGCTCCCGGGGGACAGTCCCTTCAAGAAGCCGCCGGGGAACGTGGCGCAGACTCTGGCCGTGCAGTTTGGCGGCATGGGCGTGCTGCTGCTGCTCGTCGCGCCGGAAATCGCGCTGGTGGCCGCACAATTCATCACCGGCAGCGCCGTCCCCGGCTGGATCAATCTGGCCCTCGGCCCGGTCCTGGGCCTGGCGCTGTTCGTTGCCGGGGTGCGGCTGGGCGGGAAGTGGCTGGACGCGCGCGGGCCGGAGCTGCTGGCGCAGCTGGTCGTCAACCGGTGACCTGACCAGGACGGGCCGGAGTGGGATAGCCTGCCAGTAACGGCACGGCACCCGGCGCAGCAGCGGACACGAGGAGAAGGGCACGGAGATGGAAGTGGTTATCCTTCCCGGCAGCAAGGCAATTGCCGCGCTCGCCGCGGACGCCATCGAGGCGCTGCTGGAGCGCAAACCGGACGCCGTGCTGGGCCTGGCCACCGGCTCCTCGCCGCTGCCCGTCTACACCGAACTCGCCCGCCGGCACGAGCGGGACGGCCTGGACTTCAGCCGGGTCCGGGGATTCGCCCTCGACGAATATGTCGGGCTGCCGGCCGGGCACCCGGAGTCCTACCGTGAGGTCATCCGGCGCGAATTCACCGAGCAGGTGAACATCAGCCCGGCCAACGTGCACAGCCCGGACGGCGCGGCGGCCGACATCCCCGCGGCTTGCCGGGCCTACGAGGACGCGATCCGGGAGGCCGGGGGAGTGGACCTGCAGCTCCTCGGCGTCGGCACGGATGGCCACATCGGCTTCAACGAGCCGGGATCGTCCCTCGCCTCGCGGACCCGGATCAAGACGCTGATCGAGCAGACACGCCGGGACAACGCGCGGTTTTTCGGCAGCCTGGCGGAGGTACCCCACCACGTCGTCACCCAGGGGCTGGGAACCATCCTGGACGCCCGGCATGTGATCCTCATCGCCACCGGGGCGCAGAAGGCGCAGGCCGTCCGGGACCTGGTCGAAGGCCCCGTTGCCGCGATCTGTGCGGCCTCGGTGCTGCAGCTGCACCCGCACGCCACGGTCCTCGTGGACGAGGCCGCCGCCTCCTCGCTGCGGCTGGCCGACTATTACCGGCACAGCTATGACCACAAGCCGGACTGGCAGGGCCTGTAGCACACTGGCATCAGGATCCTGCCGCTGTCCTGTCGCAATCCGGTCCGTTCCAGCGGCTAAGATGGGTCCCATGACAAGCATGACCGATCCTCTCGAAAACGACCCGATGCGCGAGCTCTCCGGAGCCGGTACGTCGACGGCAACGATCGAGCGCGAGGAACTGCGCCAGGAAGTGGAACCGGGCGACCGGGAACGCTTCTCGCACTACGTGCGCAAGGAAAAGATCATGGAATCCGCACTGTCGGGCGAGCCCGTCATCGCCCTCTGCGGCAAAGTGTGGACGCCCGGCCGTGACCCGAAGAAGTTCCCCGTCTGCCCTGAATGCAAAGAGGTCTACGACGGCCTCCGCCCGGGCAAAGACGGCGGTTCCGGCGACAAATAGGCGGACCCCGCCGCAGGGTGGCGTAGCCCGCCGCCCTGTTCCCGTGGCGTGATCAAGCTGCCCGCCCCCGGCCGCGGGAAGCCCGCGGTCTGAACGTAATTTTCCGTGCGCTGACTGCCTACAGCGCCGTGCGTTCCACGGTGCCCGGGGCAGGCTCCCGGTTCTTGTTTTCCGGTTCATCCGAAAAAGATTGGTGTTTTTGTGCATATTTCGGTTTCTTCGGCAGCGGACGACGTACGCGGAATGGAGGGCCTGTAGATGACGGAGACACTTTTCGGCGGACCCACCCTTCCCCCCGCGTATCCCGAGCGGGCAGCCTGGGGCACCGCACCGAAGCTCCGTGCGTGGCAGCAGGAGGCGCTCGACAGCTACTTCAGCACGAACCCGAAAGACTTCCTCGCGGTTGCTACGCCGGGGGCCGGCAAGACGACCTTCGCGCTCCGGGTCGCAGCCATGCTGATCGAGTCCGGCGCCGTCAACCGCGTCACCATCGTGGCCCCGACCGACCACCTCAAGCGCCAGTGGGCGGACGCCGCAGCCAGGGTGGGGATCGCCATCGATCCGAACTTCAAGAACGCCGACGGCCAGCACGGCCGCGGCTTCATCGGCGTCGCGGTCACCTACGCGCAGGTGGCCAGCAAGCCGATGCTGCACCGCGCCAAAACCGAGGCGGCCCGGACACTTGTCATCCTCGACGAGATCCACCACGGCGGTGAGGCCCTGTCCTGGGGCGACGGACTCCGCGAGGCGTTCGAGCCTGCGGCCCGCCGGCTCTCCCTGACCGGCACGCCGTTCCGGTCCGACACCTCACCGATCCCGTTCGTGGAATACGTCCAGGACCGCGACGGCATCCGTCGGTCCAAGGCGGACTACACCTACGGCTACGGCAAGGCGCTCCGGGACCACGTGGTGCGTCCTGTCATGTTCATGGCGTACTCCGGGCAGATGCGCTGGCGCACCAGCGGCGGCGAGGAAATGGCCGCCTCGCTCGGCGAAGCGGCAGTCACCAAGGATGTCACCTCGCAGGCCTGGCGCACCGCGCTGAACCCCACGGGCGAATGGATCCCGGCAGTGCTGGCCGGAGCGGACAAACGGCTCAGCGAAGTGCGCCGCACCGTTCCCGACGCCGGCGGCCTGGTCATCGCCACGGACCACGACGACGCCCGCGCCTACGCCGGGCAGCTGAAACGCATCACCGGCGAGTCACCCACCGTCATCCTTTCCGACGATGCCAAGGCATCCAGCAAGATCGAGGAGTTCACTGCCAGCGAGAAGCGCTGGATGGTGGCCGTCCGGATGGTCTCCGAAGGTGTGGACGTTCCGCGCCTGTCCGTCGGGGTCTATGCAACCTCCACGTCCACGCCGCTGTTCTTCGCCCAGGCGGTGGGGCGCTTCGTGCGTGCCCGCAAGCGCGGCGAGACGGCGTCGGTGTTCCTGCCCTCCGTGCCGCAGCTGATGGCGCTGGCAAACTCGATGGAGGCGGAGCGGGACCACGCCCTGGACCGCCCGGAGAAGGAGGACGGCGACGGCCTCTTCAACCCGGAAGATTCGCTGCTGGACGAGGTGAACCGCGAGGAGAAAGCCTCCGACAGCCTCACCAAAGGCAAGTTCGAAGCCCTGGATTCGCAGGCTTCCTTTGACCGCGTTTTGTTCGACGGCGGCGAGTTCGGCACCGGGGGAGAGGTCGGCTCCGAGGACGAGCTCGATTTCCTCGGGATTCCCGGACTGCTCGACGCCGAACAGGTCGGCACGCTGCTGCGCCAGCGCCAGCACGAGCAGCTGAACCGCAAGAACCAGCGCGGCCCGCAGGCGGGGGCCGTACCCGCACCCGGTTCTGCTGCTGGCGCAGCGGTGCCGGACCACCGGCTGTTGATGGACCTCCGCACCGAACTGGCCAAGAACGTCGCGGCTTGGTCCGCCCGGACCGGCACGCCGCACGGCGTTGTCCACACCAAGCTCCGGACGGTCTGCGGCGGCCCGCCGGTGGCGCAGGCCAACGAGGAGCAGCTCCAGACGCGGCTGCGGAAGCTTCAGGACTGGTTCATCGGCCGGAAGTAGCCCGCCCGGGCTGCGCAGGTCAGGATGGAGTGATCAGGACGGAAAACAGAAAAGGACCGGAGTGAACCGGTCCTTTTCTGCGTACTGCGCGGCTTCTGCGTACTGCGCGGCGCCCGGGGGGCCGCTGCGTTACTGGCCGCCGGCGCCGCAGACCTCGTTGAGGGTCTGGCCGGCGGCGGTGTACGGGGCCTGCAGCTCCGCGAGCTTTCCGGCGTCGGGGGTCGGCTGCGCCGACTCATCGAGGTATTCGATGATCGAGTGCAGCGGAGCCTGCAGCTCCTCGGAGGCGGTTGCTTCGATCGGCCGGATGCGGTTGGCGAGTCGGATCATGCCAGCCTTGTCCGAGTTGGACGTCGGGCCGGCCCCCACGGACTGGATCCGGGCGCACGTCTCCTCATTGCTCAAGGGCGGGGCCGCGGAGCAGCCGGCGGCGCCGAGCAGGGCCCCGGCAGCGATGAGGACGGTGAGGGTCTTTTTCATGATGTACTCCGGGGTTTTGCGGGTCAGACGATACGTGCAGTTTTCGAGTCTACGGCCTCAGGCGACGTCGACGCCGCCGAGTTCCATCTCGGCGACGGCATCGTCAAGGTCCTCCGCGATGCCCACGGTCAGGCCGCGCAGGACAGTCACCGAGTAGCCGGCCTGGACGCCGTCCAGGGCGGTGGCCTTCACGCAGTGGTCGGTGGCGATCCCCACCACCACGACATCCTCGACGTCGTGGCTCTGCAGCCAGTCGTCGAGTCCGATTGCGTCCTCGCCGTCGGCGAAAGCACTGCCGGCTAACGCGTCGGCGCCTCCGGCGCTGCCGGCCTCGTCGTCTCCGGCAGTCTCCCCGCCTGTGGCGGGGTCCGCGCTGCCGGCCAACGGCATGGCGCCGGGCTTGCGGTCACCGGTGGGGACGGCGTCGTCGGGCGCCAGAAGCCCCTCGAAACCGGAGTAGGCGGCCGTGTACTGGCCCTTGCGGAAGTAGGCCTGGATGTATTCCGTGTCGAGATCCGGATGCAGCTCTGCCCCCCGCGTTCCGGCCACGCAGTGGCGCGGCCAGCTGTCCACGAAGTCCGGGTCCTCCGAGAAGTGCGGGCCGGGATCGATATGCCAGTCCTGGGTGGCAACAATATGGTCGAACTGGCCGTGGTGGGCGTCGACGTACTCGCTGATCTCGGCGGCCAGGTCCGCGCCGCCTTCGACGGCCAGCGGACCCCCTTCGCAGAAATCGTTCTGCACGTCAACGATGATCAGGGCGCGGGACATTCAGTACTCCTCGTAGATGGTGGGGATGGCTGGCTCGCCGCGCTGCAGCCGGTTGACCACGCCCGGAAGCTCCTTCATGGTGTCCGCGTGGCGGCGGCGGGCGCGCAGGACGCCTTCCGGGCCGGTCCAGCCGGGCAGGAGTTCGCCGTTCTTGATGAACTGCTGGAGCAGCGGACGGTCGTTCCCGTCGTCTTCCGGCCGGTGCCCGACGCCGACGATCTCCTGGGTCGCGGTGCCCCGTTCGTTCAGCTTGCGCAGTGCGTACTTGCGGCCGCCCTTGCTGGTCTTGTTCTTGGCGGCCTTGGCCACCGAAACGAAGCTGCCGTCGTCGTCCGTGCGGCTGACCAGTTTGTAGACCATGCTCGCCGTCGGCGCGCCGGACCCGGTCACGAGGGAGGTGCCCACGCCGTAGGAGTCCACCGGGGCGGACTGCAGCGCCGCGATGGCGAATTCGTCCAGGTCCGAGGTGACGATGATCCGGGTCCGCACATTCCCGAGCTCGTCCAGCAGCTGGCGGACCCACTGTGCCTGCGCCACGAGGTCGCCGGAGTCCAGGCGCACCGCGCCGAGCTTGTCCCCGGCGAGCTCGACGGCCGTGCGGACGGCGCCCTCGACGTCGTAGGTATCCACGAGCAGCGCGGTACCGGCGCCCATCGAGGCGATCTGCGCCTCGAAGGCCTCGCGTTCGGTGTCATGGAGGAGCGTGAAGGAGTGTGCGGCGGTGCCGACCGTCTTGAGGCCGTAGCGCAGCCCGGATTCAAGGTTGGAGGTGCTGTCGAAACCGGCGATGATGGCGGCGCGGGCCGCCGACACCGCGGACTCCTCGTGGGTCCGCCGTGAGCCCATTTCCACGCAGGGCCGGTTGCCGGCCGCCGTGACCATGCGCGACGCCGCCGAGGCAATCGCGCTGTCGTGGTTCAGGACGGACAGGATGTATGTCTCGAGGATGCAGGCCTCGGCAAATGTGGATTCGACGATCAGGATGGGGGAGTTCGGGAAGTACGCCTCTCCTTCCGCGTAGCCCCAGATGTCACCGGAGAAGGAGTAGCCGGCCAGGTAGTCCAGGGTTTCCTCGTTCACCACCTTGGTACGGCGCAGGAAGTCGAGCTCGGTATCGCCGAACCGGAAGTCAGCAATGCCTTCCAGCAGGCGCCCGGTGCCTCCCACGATCCCGTAGCGGCGGCCGTCCGGCAGCCGCCGGGCGAAGGCCTCGAACACTGACTTGCGGTGGGCGGCGCCGGAATGCAGCGCGGCCTGCAGCATGGTCAGTTCGTAGTGGTCGGTGTACAGGGACGTGCGGGGACGCTCCCAGCCAGCTGAGGTACTCACAAAATTCACTCTAGTGCGCATCCCCATAGAATGGACAGATGACCCTTAGCGTTGCGCTCGGCCCGGACACCCAGGCCGGCACCCAGACCGGAACAGCGGCGTCCACCGACGTCCTGTCGGCCCCGGACATCCCCTGGAACCTCGTGATCTGGAACGATCCGGTGAACCTGATGAGCTATGTGAGCTACGTCTTCCGTAGCTATTTCGGCTATTCGGAGTCCAAGGCGAACAAGCTCATGATGGAGGTCCACAAGAAGGGACGCTCCATCGTGGCGCACGGGAGCAAGGAACAGGTGGAGCAGCACGCGGTCGCCATGCACGGCTACGGGCTCTGGGCCACCGTGGAAAAGGCCAGCGGCGGCGACGGCGGAGCTGGGTCAGGCGGAGGATCGGGCAAGGGCAAGGGAAAACGTGGCTAAGGCATTCAAATACGGGCTCAAGGGCATCACCGGCTACCTGGAACCGGCTGAACGGGAACTGCTGCGCAGCCTCTTCGACGACGTCATGGCCATGCTGGAGCCGGAGGAACGCACCAACCAGGACCCCCTCGCGGCCATGGTGGGCCTGGACGCAGAGGCCCGTGAACCCTCGGACCGCGCCCTGCGCCGGCTGCTACCGAACGTCTCGAAGAACGACGACGACGCCTCGCTCGAGTTCCGCCGGCTCACCGAACGCTCACTGCGGGAAAGCAAGATCGGCGCGCTGAAGGCCGCCGCCCTGGGCCTGGACAAGGACGAGCTCCTGTTGACCCCGGCCGACGCCCGGCATTGGTCCACGGCGCTCAACGACGTCCGGCTGGTGCTCGCCGAACGCCTGGACATCCGTGACGACGCGGACGCTGAGCATGTCCACCTGATGCAGGACTGGTCCCAGGCCGAAGACGTGGAAAGCTACCTGGCCCTCGTCTACAACTTCACCACCTGGCTGCAGGAGTCCCTGGTCCAGGCCATGCTGCAGTCGATCGACACCCGCGGCTGACCGGAGCCTGCGGGAAGTGGAGTACCGGACCGGGTGTGACACATTAGACACGAGTTGCACGACACAATGTGATGGCCGCGCCCCGGGCTTACCCCTATCCTCGAATAATCATGACAACAGCTTCGAACACTGATCCCACGGCGGAAGCTGTTGCGGACTCCCCGGCGAGCAGCACCGCTACCAGCCAGCTGGCTTCGCGGCCCATCGGTGTTTTCGATTCAGGCGTCGGCGGGCTCACCGTAGCCCGCTCGATCATCGACCAGCTGCCGAACGAATCCATCCTGTACGTCGGCGACACCGCCCACGGCCCCTACGGCCCGCTGCCCATCGCCGAGGTCCGGGCCAACGCTCTGGGTGTGATGGACGAGCTGGTGGATTCCGGCGTCAAACTGCTGACCATCGCCTGCAACTCCGCGTCCGCCGCGGTGCTGCGGGACGCCCGGGAACGCTACACCGCCCGCTACGGGATCCCCGTGATCGAGGTGATCCAGCCGGCCGTGCGGCGTGCCGTCGCAGCCACCCGCAGCGGCCGTGTGGGCGTGATCGGCACCTCCGCCACCGTCGGTTCCCGCGCCTACGAGGACACCTTCGCGGCTGCTCCGGACCTCGCGATCACCTCCGTGGCCTGCCCGGCGTTCGTGCCGTATGTGGAGGCCGGCATCACCACCGGCCCGGAGCTGCTCGCGGTAGCCCGCGAGTACCTCGAGCCGCTGAGGGCCGCCGGAGTGGACACCGTGGTGCTCGGCTGCACCCACTACCCGCTCCTCACGGGCGTCATTTCTTTCGTTTTGGGGGACGACGTCACCCTGGTGTCGAGTGCCGAGGAGACCGCCAAGGATGTCTACCGCGCCCTGGCCTCCCGCGGCCTGGAACGGCAGGACGCCGCCGCACCCGAGCACAACTTCATCGCCACCGGGGACGCCGCACAGTTCGAGTCCCTCGCCCGGCGCTTCCTTGGCCCCGAGGTCCTCAGCGTCCGCCACGTGGACCACGTCGCGGCGCAGTACCCCACCGGAAGCCTGGCCAGGATTACGCCGGAGATGATCGCTGCCGCGCAGGCCGGCACGCGCCGGCCGCGGACCTCGAACTTCGTCACTTCTACCTCCCTCCCTTCCTCCCTGCGGGGCGCGGGCCTGTGAAGCTGACCATCGTGGGCTGCACCGGATCCTTTCCGGGCCCGGGCTCGCCGGCGTCGTGCTATCTGCTGACCGCCAACGACGGCGAGCGGAACTGGAAGATCGTCCTTGACCTCGGCAGCGGCGCCTTGGGCGCCATCCAGCGGTATACGGACCTGGAGGACATCGACGCGATCTTCCTCACCCACCTGCACCCGGACCACTGCATGGACCTGTGCGGGCTGCACGTAGCGGTGCGCTGGAAGCCGGGCGGCTGGGGCCGGGGCCGGATTCCGGTCTGGGGACCGGCCGCGACGGCGGACCGGATGGCCACCGCCTACGGCCTCGAACTGGACCCGGGCATGCACGAGGAGTTCGACTTCAGCAACTGGTCCGAGCGCAAACCCGTCTCCGTGGGTCCCTTCACGGTGACGCCCTACGCCGTGAACCACCCCGTCGAGGAGGCCTACGCGCTCCGCGTCGAGGTCACCGAACCGGCCAAGGACGGCAGCCCCGTCACCCGCGTGCTGAGCTATTCGGGTGACACAGACTCCTGCAGCGGGCTGGAGGACGCGGCCCGGGACGCGGACCTGTTCCTGTGCGAGGCAGCCTTCGAGGAGGGCCGCGACGACGGCATCAAGGACGTGCACCTGACCGGCAAGCGGGCGGGCGAGGCAGCGCTGGCCGCCGGTGCGCGACGCCTGCTCCTGACGCACATTCCGGTCTGGACGTCCCCCAGCACGGTCATGGCCGAGGCCAAGCCGGTCTTCGGGGGAGACGTCGCCGTGGCCGTCGCCGGAGTGCACTACACGATCTGAGCCGTACAGTAGCGCCGAGTCGATAAGCTAAGGGCATGACTTCCGAAGCACTTACCGCCCCCGTTCTCCGCGCCGATGGCCGCACCCCGGACCAGCTCCGGCCGATCAGCATCACCCGCGGCTGGTCCAAGCAGGCCGAAGGTTCGGCCCTGATCGAGTTCGGCAACACCCGGGTGCTGTGCACGGCCTCCCTGACCGAAGGCGTCCCGCGCTGGCTCAAGGGCGAGGGCCGCGGCTGGGTCACTGCCGAATATGCCATGCTGCCGCGCGCCACGAACACCCGCTCGGACCGCGAATCCGTCAAGGGCAAGATCGGCGGCCGCACCCATGAGATCTCCCGGCTGATCGGACGCTCGCTGCGCTCCATCATCGACACCAAGGCCCTGGGCGAGATCACCATTGTGCTGGACTGCGATGTCCTGCAGGCCGACGGCGGCACCCGCACGGCCGCCATCACCGGCGCCTACGTGGCCCTGGCCGAGGCCATCCGCTTCGCCCGCGAGAACAAGATGCTCGCCCGCAACGCCCAGCCGCTGGTCGACACCATCGCGGCCGTCTCCGTCGGCATCATCGACGGCATCCCGATGCTGGACCTGCCGTACGTCGAGGACGTCCGCGCCGAGACCGACATGAACGTGGTGGTCACGGGCTCCGGCAAGTTCGTCGAGGTCCAGGGCACCGCCGAAGGTGCCCCGTTCGACCGCGATGAGCTGAACAAGCTGCTGGACCTGGCCCTGCTGGGCACCGAACAGCTCGCCGCCATTCAGCGCGAAACCCTGGCCGAGGCCCCGTGACGGGGCGTCCCACGGGGGACAGCCCCGTACCTGAGCCGGTGCTGGTCCTCGCCACGCACAACAAGGGCAAGCTGCGCGAGCTCCGCGAACTGCTGCGCGGCCAGGTTCCCGGGCTCGACGTCGACACGCAGGTGGTGGATGCCGGCGCCGTCGGCGCGCCCGACGTCGTCGAGACCGGCGTGACCTTCGCCGAGAACTCCCTGCTGAAGGCCCGGGCCGTGGCGCAGGCGACCGGTCTCGTGGCGATCGCCGACGATTCCGGGCTTTCCGTGGACGTGCTGGGCGGCGCGCCGGGCATCTTTTCGGCCCGGTGGGCGGGCCGGCACGGGGACGACGCCGCGAATCTCCAGCTGCTGCTGGCCCAGCTGGCCGACGTGCCGGACGCCTACCGCGGTGCCGCGTTTGTCTGCGCCGCGGCGCTGGCCGTACCCGGCACCTCTCCGGAGGACGGACGCGAAGTCGTGGAGTACGGACAGCTGGAGGGGACGCTGCTGCGCGAACCCCGCGGCGCCGGCGGCTTCGGCTACGATCCGGTGCTCCAGCCGACCGGCCTTGACCGCAGCTGCGCGGAACTCAGCCCCGAGGAGAAGAACGCCATCAGCCACCGCGGCCACGCCTTCCGGGCCCTGCTCCCGGCCATCGTGGAAGCCCTGGCCGGACGGTAACGGCGCCCCGGCCCTGGAATTCCCGCCGCGGTCCCACATTAACAGAGGAAGGCGCCCCACTCAGTGGGGCGCCTTCCGCATTTTGCGCTTTAGGGGGTCTTGCGGTCTTCTTCGGGCTCGTGTTCTTCGATGAACTCTTCGACGACGTCCGTGCCGTACTTCTCAGCCTGGCGCTTGGCGATGAAGCCCCGGGCGACCTCGATGCCGATCGGGATGACCGAGACCAGCACGATCACGATGAAGATGATGTCCAGGTTTTCGCGCACCCACGGCACCCGGTCGCCGAGCAGGTAGCCCAGCAGGGTGACGCCGCCGCCCCAGAGCAGGGCCCCGATGACGTTGAACAGGAAGAACTTGCGCTTGTTCATCTGGGCTACGCCCACGATCACCGGGACAAAGGTCCGGATGATGGGGACGAAGCGGGCCAGGATCAGGGCCTTGCCGCCATGCTTCTCGAAGAAGGCATGGGCACTCTCGACGTTCTCACGCTTGAAGAGCCGGGAATCCGGCTTGTTGAAGATCGCCGGGCCCGCCTTGGAACCGATCAGGTAGCCGGCCTGGTTGCCGATGATGGCCGCGACGATGATCAGGGCCGAGAACGCCCAGATGTTGAACTTGATGGTGTCGGTCGCAACGAGGAGTCCGGCCGTGAACAGCATGGAGTCGCCCGGCAGGAAGAATCCGACGAGCAGGCCCGTTTCGGCGAAAATGATGCCGCAGACCAGCAGCACAACCCAAGGCGCGAGGGCCGGATCGGCCAGGAAGACCTGGGGGTTGAGCCAGTCGGGCAGGAAGGAGGCCAGGCGTGGCTGCACCGGGCCCGCACCGCCGATCGTGGACACGGCGAAGTCGCTGATAGCTAAAGGGTTCACCCGTTAAGGGTACTTGACGGCCGCCGTCGGACCTTGTGCCGGAATTGGCAGCAGGGGCGGCGTGCCGGAGGCGGTACGGGCGGGAGGAGAACCGGGCGGTAAAGTTTGGGGCGTGGGTTTGGACTTTACAGCGATCGATTTTGAGACCGCGAACGGCTTCCGCGGTTCACCGTGCGCCGTTGGCCTGACGAAAGTCCGCCGCGGCGTCGTGGTCGAGGAAGCCTCCTGGCTGATGCGGCCGCCGGAAAACCACGACCGCTTCGACCACCACAACGTCCGGATCCACGGCATCCGTCCGGACCAGGTCGCAGGCTTGCCCCGCTTCGGCGAACTGTTCCCGGAAATCGGTGCCTTCATCGGCGGGGACGTGCTCGCGGCTCACAACGCCGCCTTCGATCTCGGCGTCATCCGCTCCGGACTGGAAGTCTCCGGGCTGCCGGGTCCCGCCTACGACTACGTCTGCACGGTGATGCTGTCCCGGCGCTGCTACTCGCTGGTGTCCAACTCTTTGCCCTACGCGGCGGAGGAAGCCGGCGTCCCGCTGGTCAACCACCACGACGCCGCCGAGGACGCCCGCGCCTGCGCCGGAATCCTGATCGACATCGCCGCCCGGAACGGTGCCGGCAGCATCGCGGAACTCTACCTGTCCCTGGGCCTGACCGTGTCCCGCCAGCCCGCCTTCGACCCGTTGCGGGATCCGCTGTCCAAGGCCAGCCGGTCCGCCCTCGACGCGCTGGCGGCCGGACCAGGAGCGGGGCCCAGTTCGCCAGGTGCGGGCCGGCCGTTCCAGTCCGGCTGGCCGGACGAAGGGGCCAACCCGGTGCCGAACGCCCTCGCCGAGCCCGGCCACCCGCTGTTCGGCCAGACCGTGGTGTTTACCGGCGAACTGGGAATTTCCCGGCCCGAGGCCAAGGTCCGCTCCGCCGAGCTCGGCGCGCAGCCCGAGAGCCGGGTCACCGCCCGCACCACGGTCCTGGTGGTGGGCGACGGCTTCGTGGCTGCAGATTTGCGCTCCGGACGGCTCACCGGCAAAGCGCGGCGGGTGCTGGAGTTGCACGAGCGGGGCCAGCGGATCGAGGTCCTCTCCGAAGGCGAATTCCTGCAGATGGTCGGAGGCCATCTGGCCCCGGCAGCCGTCGCCTGACGCCGCCGTCGAAAGTGCCGCGACGGGTCACACGGCGCAACAATCATTTCGCCCGGCCGCGGCTGTACCTAGCCTTGGACGATGACCATCCCGAGCGGTACCTGGCGGAAAGTTTTCGCCTTCCCCAACCCGGTGAACGAGTACGCGGCGCGCGTCACGGCCGCGCTGGTGGTGGTGCTTGCCGTGGTCACCCTGTTGACCGGCTTCGGCTGGGGACTGGCCGTGATCGCCGTCGGCTTCTGGCTTCGGCTGCTGTTCGGCCCGCGGGTCTCGCCCCTGGCTGTGCTGTCGGTTAAGGTCCTGACGCCCCGGCTGAGGAAGAAGCGGCTGGTGCCCGGGCCGCCGAAGCGCTTCGCGCAGGGAATCGGCGCTGCCGTGTCCACCGCCGCCGCCATCCTGCTCGCCGCCGGCCTGGCGCCGGCCGCCTGGATCCTGCTGGCGGTCCTGATTGTGGCCGCCTCGCTCGAAGCCTTTGCCGGCTTCTGCCTCGGCTGCGTGATGTTCGGCTTCCTGCAGCGGCGCGGCCTGATCCCGGACGACGTGTGCGAGGCCTGCAACGACATCTCCCTGCGCGCTTAAGGTAAAGACGCGTCCTCAGTGCCCATATTCAACCCGTACAGCGTCGTTGTCGGGCAGGACCACCACGGGCCCGCTCCGCACGGTCCAGCCGTCGGGGAGGAAGAACAGGCGACCGCCGCTGACTGCCAGCAGGTGCAGCCCGTCGTAGCGGTAGAGCGGTTCGGCGTCAGTGCCGAGCTTTGTTTCGGTGACGGCTGGGGCGCTGATGGCCAGGGGGCTGGGGCTGTACAGTTCCACGCGCGGGAGTGCATCGAGGTTTTGCTCGATGTCCATCGCGGCGCGTCGTCCGACATCGTCGGCATGGTCCCCTGCGCCCCAGAGCAGCAGCAGTGTCACCAGCCCGAATATGAGCGCGCCCTGGCCGACGCGATGTCCGACGGAGAGAGCCTCCGGCTTGCCGGGATGCGCCAGCCAGTGCAACCTTGTGGCCCATGCGGCGAGCAATACGCCGGCGGCAACAACGTAGGGGGCGTACAGGACGGTCCGGCCGGGCTGGAGTGCCACCACCAGCAGCGCGCCGCCGGCCACCAGGACGCCGACGGCGGCCGCGGCGCCCGCTATTCGCCGCACGGCAGGTCTGTCCCCGGTCTCAATGCGGCCGCGCAGCCACTTTTCCAACCCCAGCACGCAGAGGCCGACGGCGAGGAGACAGACCAGCGGTGTGAACAGGTTGCCCACGCTGAAACGGACATAGTCCTGGTCGGAAAAGTCGAACAGGGCCACGTTTAGGCCCATGTACTTCGCTTGGGCGGCGGCCTGAGACCAGCCGAAGTAGGCCAGTACCGTGCTGATTACGGCGATCGGCGGTCCGATGGACGCGATAACGTCCAATAGGCGGGTCCTGCTAGCGCCCCCGGCGCCTGTGGCCTGCGTCACGGCACTCCTCCTGGCGCGGTTCGCTGCAGTGGCGGTGCAGTCCAGTGGCCGGCCAGCGCTTCGTCCTTTGGCCAGTAGAGGCGCATGGCCATCATGAACGGCCCGGCGGGGGCGGGCAGCCAGTTGGCTTCCAGGTCCGGGCCCGGGGAAGCACTCTGGATTATCAGGGTCAGGCCACCGTCGGGATCCCTAGCTAGCCGGGGCAGCATTGCCGAGTTGATCAGGTAGCGGTCCAGCGGATTGGCTACGAGCAGGCTTTGGGGCATGTTGTACATCGTCAGGGACCAGAATGCGTTCACCGGCGGCAGCCCGCCCGGGGCAAACCGCAGGGTGTACCGGTGGGCGCCGTCCAGCGGTTGGCCTTCGGCGTCGGTGCCGTAGATGGGGTACATGGCCTCGGCTTTAGAATTGCCGTAAATGCCCAGCTTCGCGGCGGTCATGCGATAGAGGTAGTTGTTCTGCAGGTACTCGCGGGTTCCGAACAGCTGTCCCGACGTCACCTCTCCGGCGTCCACTTGCTTCTTCAGGTCGGCGAAGTCCTGCCAGGCGTCCCGGATGCCCTGCCCGAGTCCTTCCCCGATGCCGGGGTCCAGCTTGTCGACGTCTAGGGTCTGCCCAGGGCCGATGCCGATCCGGGCGAAACGCTTCATTAGCTCCCCTTCTGTGGGGTGGGTGGGGCAGAACTGGAGGAGGAAGTTCAACAGGTTGAAGATTTCCAGGGAGCTCTTCTCCTCTTCCTGCGTCAGCGGCTTCGGGAAGTCGATGGGCGGTGCGGCCGGGGCCGAGGGTTGGCTGAGGAAGGCAGAGAGGGGCTGTGCCGTGTAGCCTGCCTGAATCTTTTGAACGTTGTCCAGGTCGTCCGGTTTGAACAGCTGGGTGCGGTAGACGGCGAGCATCAGCGCGGTTTCGGCGCGGATCACTTTGGTGACACCCTCGGGGGTTTCGCCCGTCCAGCCCGGTCCGGCGATCAGGAAGCTGCCGCCGTCGTTGCCCGTGACGCGGCTGCCGAGGTAGGCGAAGTTGTGCGTGTACAGATCGATCAGCTGGATGCTGAAATACCGTTCCTTCTCGATCTTGGGCACGGAGAGCACCATCGGTTCGGCGCGTAAGTCCAGGCCGATCATCGAATACGGCGTGTCCGAGTTCGGCGTTTGGACGGCCTTGTCCTCGGGTGTGTACACCCGGGGTATGTTCTTGAGCTGGTTCCAGGGCGCCTTGAACTCCGGGTTCCCGCGGTCCACGTAATAGGCGTACATGATGCGGTAGCCGTCCACCACCGGAAAACCGTAGACGTAGGCTTCCTTGGCGACGGCGCGCGCCTCGGCGGGACTGAGCCCGGATGGGGCCGACGGTGTTGAAGGTTGCGCGGTGTTCATGGGTTTCACCTCTTGGCACTACGCAGGGTGAAGGGGGCCGGTTACTTGTCTAACCGTGGAAGATGGGCCGGTCTTTGGTCACGACCGGCCGACCGATTTGATTTTGCGGCAGTATTTCCTCGCGCCGTGGGTCCGCCGTTTACGCGGATCATCAGGAGGTGGGAAGTCCTCGTCGTTTACATGGTACTCAGGGCACTTCCGGAAGTCAGGGCCCTCTGGCTGGGGCACCCGTGCTTATGCAGCAGCCTGCCTGGCGCGCGGGACGGATGGGCAGGGTGAGGACCGGGCAACGCCTGCACTGTTTCGGGACGCCGCCCGGGCGTAGTCTTGCCTGACCTTCTGCGCCAAGACCTGGCTGCTGTCCGTCGGGGGTACTGATGAATCTTGAGATCAGACTGCAGTTCTTTCAGGCTGCCGCTACGGTCCTGCCGTCCATATTTATCGCCTTTGCCCTCACCAGCCATTTCCTGGACCCCGTCAGCAGGCGGAACCTGAAGGTCCAGTTCGTTGGGTTGTCCGGAAGAACCGGCGTCGTCTCGGTAGCCATCATGATCACGGGCTTCATCGGCGCTGAGTTGCTGACCCTGATCGTCCTCGCGACGGACACGCCCACCTTTCCGGCATTTGTGGTGGTCATTTTCTATGTTTTTCTGTTTGCCTGGTTTGTCGGAATTCAGGCCTTGAATCCAATGTTCCAGGCCGCGGCTGCGGCGGCGGAAGAAGCCGCCCCGGATGAGAAAGCCAAAGCACAAGTGATCCGGGCATACCGGCGCTTCGGGAACGCGATCATCATGGGTTCGCTGGTCTTCCTTGCCGGCGCGGCGGTGGTCTTGTACGCGCTAAGAGCAGGTTGATCACAACAAACAGGACCACTGCCGGCGGCTGTGATACTTACTGGGGCTCGGCGGACATACCTGTAGCGGGTTTCTGCCAGGGCCACCGACCGGTCATTTCAAGCTCCAGCGTGAAACTGAGGAAGGTGCGGATCAGGACGATGAGCGCAAGGACACCCACCGATTCGAAAGTGGGGGTCACCGCGACGGTGCGGATAATATCGGCGGCGACCAGCAGTTCCAGGCCCAGGAGGATCGACCGGCCCAGACGTTCCCGGTAGCTCGTGTAGATTGTCCCATCCCGGCTGCGCAGCAAAGCCATGGCTGCCAGGAGCGTCGCCACGGCGGCTCCAATGACTATTGCGAGGACGCCGGCGGCGTCGACGGCCCTGCCAAAGCCGTCCATGACCGATTCAATCTCCATGGGGTTCCTTCCCTTCCGCCGCGCGCTTTTGCATCCACTTCAGGTAGGGGATGCACACGATCGTGCCTATGATCAGGTACAGGGCGATGACGGCCCCGAAGTGCAGTGACGGGAAGTTAGTGGTGGCGATTGCCAGGGCGATTCCGGGATGCCGGAGTGCGCTTGCGAGGGCCAGCACCCTTGCATCACCGGGGTCCGGGCCGGCCATGATGTGGCCGAAGGACAGTCCCAGCACCGTGAAGAGCATAAAGGCCACGACAGTGCTTGCCGTGAGGACCTGCACGAACTGGGGGAAAGCCACGACGAGAACAAACGCGACCGCGGCCAGCAGGACGATCTTTGCCGCAAGGGAGAACGGCTTCTCCACCCGCGCTGCAAGGCGGGGCAGGAAGGCGCGCACCAGCATGCCTGCCGCCAGTGGCAGCACCACGGCTGACAGAACCTGTCCCGCGACGGCTGCGAAGCCGATGTTGAACGGATTGTCGGTGAGGCCGCCCAGAAACACCACGAGTGCGGGGATGATAACGATCGAAAGTACGGAGACGGCCACCGTGAGCCCCAGCCCGTAGGAGGCGCGCCCGCCTGCGTCATGTTCTTTGCCCAGCAGGGTTGGCGGAACGGGCGACAGGGACAGAGCCACCAGCGCCACCAGCGCGACCTGCGGCGGAGCGATCACCAAAGCCAGGGCCAAAGCGATGAAGGGCATCACGATGAACATGGACACCAGTGAAATCACCAGCATTCGCGGACGGCGGATGACATAAAGGACATCATCGACGGTGGCCCGCAGGCCGAAGCCGAAGACGGTCAGCATGATGCTCCCCTGGAAGGCCAGGACCAGAATCCGCTGGGCATCCACGCTAGCCCCCGCATCCATGGAGGTCGGCACTCATCATTGGCTCCTGCCCGGGTTCCATGACTGGATAACCGGGAGTTTAGACCGTCGCAGGATTCGCGGCTACGGTCAGCCGGTTGCCCGTGAAAGCACGGACAACGGACCGCAAGACAGCATTCTGCCCCGAGCCGGGGATCGTACCTGCGGTACTTACCAACAGGCGGATCGTTGTGCTACGGTGACCGCAATATCCGTGGCTGGGGCCGGGTCGCCACAGGGCTTTCGGGGAGGGCCCGGAGCGGAGCAGACAATGGCCGAAGTGTCTCTTGGCCAAAATTTCACTACGGCGTCGAGCATGGCCTGGGTTCCCGGCGGCACCTTCCTGATGGGCTCCGACGACCACTATCCCGAGGAGGCACCCGCCCACCGGGTGACGGTCGGCGGGTTCTGGATGGACCGGCACGCGGTCACAAACCGCGAATTCTCCCGGTTCGTCGCCGAGACCGGTCACCTGACCGTAGCCGAACAGGCACCGGATCCGGCTGCCTACCCTGGCGCCCGGCCCGAGTTGTTGGTACCCGCGGGGTCGGTGTTCGTTCAGCCGGCTCAACGGGTGGACCTGGGTGACCCGTATAACTGGTGGACCTACGTGCCGGGAGCCGACTGGCGGAAGCCACGGGGGCCCGGCAGCCCGGTGCACCGGCTGGCAGACCACCCCGTGGTGCAGCTCGCCTGGGCCGACGTCGAGGCGTACGCGGGCTGGGCGGGAAAGTCGCTGCCCACCGAGGCCGAGTGGGAGTTCGCCGCCCGCGGCGGACTCGATGGTGCTACCTATGCCTGGGGCGAGGAGTTGACCCCCTCCGGCCGGTGGATGGCAAACACCTGGCAGGGCGAGTTCCCCATCGAGAACACTGAACAGGACGGGTACGCCGGCACCGCCCCGGTCGGCTCGTTCCCGGCCAACGGCTATGGCCTGCTGGACATGATCGGGAACGTCTGGGAATGGACCTCCGACTGGTACCAGGCACATGCCGAAACCTCGCATGCCTGCTGCACCCCGGCGTACCCGCAGGGTGGCGGACAAGACCGGAGCAGTGACCCGTCCGACCCCGCCCGGATTCCGCGCAAGGTGATGAAGGGCGGTTCGCACCTGTGCGCACCAAACTATTGCCGGCGCTATCGACCCGCGGCACGGATGCCGCAGGCTGTCGACACCGCTACCTCGCATCTGGGCTTTCGCTGCATCATCCGGACTTGAGAGTCCGCCACCGGCCAAGCTGTCTGGAAGGAATATCGATCATGAACAAAATTGTGGTCCTGTACCCCGAACCCGCCGACCGGGTGGCCTTCGAGGACTACTACGTCAACAAGCACCTTCCCCTGGCCGCCAGGCTGCCCGGACTGAAAGCCGCCCGATACTCATTCAGAGTGTCCGGCCTGGGGGATTCAGGCACCGGTTCCCCCTATTTCGCGGTGTTCGAGGGTGATTTCGCTACCCAGGCGGACATGGCCGCAGCCGTAGCCTCCCCCGAAGGCCAGGCCCTTTTAGCAGATGTCCCCAATTTCGCGACCGGAGGGGCGGTCGTCGTGAATTACCCGGTGGAAGCGCTGCTCGGGTAGAGCGGGTTGGACCCAAAACCTAGGAAGCATAGACATGAAAAATCAACAGCCAACGTCGGTCTCCCTTCCCGTGCCGGATCGCGGATACCGTGGATTCCTGCCCTACGATGCCAAGGATCCGGACTCGAAATTCGAGCCGATCCAACCCACGCAGCCGCCGCCCGGGGCCCCGAATGTGCTCATCGTCCTGCTGGACGATGTTGGTTTCGGCGCCTCGAGCGCCTTCGGCGGTCCCTGCGCGACTCCGACGGCCGAGCGCCTGGCAGCCGGCGGCCTGAAATACACGCGCTTCCACACCACAGCGCTGTGCTCACCGACGCGGGCGGCCCTGCTGTCCGGAAGGAACCACCACACGGTCGGGATGGGAGCCATCACCGAGACTGCGACGCCGGCGCCCGGCTACACCTCCTCGCGGCCCAACACGACGGTACCGCTGGCCGAGATCCTCCGGGTGGCCGGCTACTCGACCGCGCAGTTCGGCAAATGCCACGAGGTTCCCGCCTGGGAGACGAGCCCGGTGGGTCCCTTTGACCGGTGGCCCACCCGCTCGGGATTCGACTACTTCTACGGCTTTATCGGCGGCGAAACCAACCAGTGGTACCCGGCCGTCATAGAAGGGACCACTCCAGTGGAAGTCGGCCGGCCGGAGGACGGCTACCACTTCATGTCGGACATGACCGATAAAGCCATCACCTGGAGCCGCCAGCAGAAGTCGCTGGCCCCGGACCGGCCGTTCTTCATGTATTTCGCCCCCGGCGCGACCCACGCACCGCACCACGTGCCGGCGGACTGGATCGCCAAGCAGAAGGGACGCTTCGACAAGGGCTGGGACGCGGTCCGGAACGAAACGTTCGCGCGCCAGAAGGAACTCGGTGTGATTCCCGCCGAGGCGGTCCTCACCGACCGGCATGCCGAAATTCCAGCATGGGACGACATGCCGGCGGAGCTCAAGCCGGTCCTCGCACGCCAGATGGAGGTCTACGCGGCTTTCCTTGAATTCGCCGACCACCACGTGGGACGCCTGATCGATTCCCTGGAAGCGGACGGCCACCTGGACGACACGCTTGTCTATTACATCGTCGGAGACAACGGGGCTTCCGCGGAGGGCTCGCTTAACGGCACCTTCAACGAGATGACCTACTTCAATAAGGCCAGTGCACTGGAAACTCCCGAATTCCTGATCGACCATCTCGACAAATTCGGCGGCCCCGAGTCCTACAACCACTATGCTGTCGGCTGGGCGCACGCCATGGACACGCCCTATCAGTGGACAAAGCAGATCGCCTCGCACTTTGGCGGAACACGCAACGGCACCATCATTCACTGGCCCGGGGGCATCACGGCCCGCGGGGGGATCCGCCATCAGTTCCACCATGTAATCGACATTGCCGCCAGCGTCCTGGAGGTCATCGGACTGCCCGAACCTGACACAATCAACGGCATCACCCAGAAGCCCTTCGAAGGCATGTCAATGCGTTACTCCTTCGACGACGCAACGGCCGCTGACACGCACACCACCCAGTACTTCGAGATGATGGGCAACCGCGGCATCTACCACAACGGCTGGACCGCGGTGACCCACCACAGCAGCCCGTGGATGCCAGGCCAGCTGCCTGCCTTCGACGACGACGTATGGGAGCTCTACGACACCACCACTGACTGGACCCAGTCACACAACCTCGCCGGGGAGCAGCCGGACCGGCTCCACGAACTGCAGCGGCTCTGGCTCATCGAAGCGGTCCGCCACAATGTGCTGCCGCTCGATGACCGTGTCGTGGAGCGGGTGAATCCGGACATCGCGGGACGGCCCGAGCTCATCAAGGGCACTACCCAGCGGTTCTTCCGCGGCATGACAGGCCTGAACGAGCACTCAATCATCAACACCAAGAACAAGTCGCACACCGTTACCGCAGCTATCTCCGTCACGGAGTCCAATGCGAGCGGCGTCCTCATCGCCCAAGGCGGCCTGGGCGGCGGATGGGCGCTGTCCGTGGACGACGGGAAGCTGAATTACACGTACAACTTCCTTGGCCTGAACACCACGCACATCACCGCCACCGAACCGCTGAGTCAAGGGGGCCACGAGGTGCGCGCGCAATTCGCCTACGACGGCGGCGGCCTGGGCAAGGGCGCGGAGATCACGCTATATGTGGACGGCAACCAGACAGCCAACGGGCACATTGAGGCCACCCACCCGATCGCCTTCTCGGCGGACGAAACCGCCGATATCGGGGTCGATCACGGATCCCAGGTGTCCGACCGGTATTCGGACAGCGACAGCAGCTTCACCGGTGACATCGAATGGGTGCAGATCGACCTCGGCGATGACAGCCACGATCACCTCATCACCCCCGAAGACCGAATGCGGGTGGCGATGGCGAAGCAATAAGGCGCCGCCGGGTCAGGGCCCGGTGACCGCAGCCAGCCGCGACGCCATGCCCCGGATGACCTCCGGTGCTTCGAGCGCCTCCAGCCAGGCAGCCGGCAGGCATTGCTCGCCGTACAACGTGCCCAGGACGTTCCCGGCAATCGATGCCGTGGAATCGCTGTCCCCGCTGTGGTTAACCGCGAGGGCGATGGCCGCCCGGAAGTGTGCCTCCGGAGCGGCTGCCGGGGCCTCCGGCTGCCCCGCGGCCGGGGCTGCCGGAGCCGCTGCCGGACCGTCCGGAGCCGTGGCCAGCACCGCATAGAGTGCGACGGCGAGCGCCTCCTCGGCCACCCAGCCCTCGCCGAGTTCCCGGACCAGTTCCTCCGGGCCCAGCACGGGCCCGTCGGCGCTGAGCCGCAGGGCCGCCTTGAGCCGTGCCACGAGGTCCGGGTCGGGTCTTTCACCTTTGTGCAGGACAGCCTCATCGAGCCGGCCGAGCGCGTATTCGGCGGCCTCGCGCAAGCCGTTGCCCGAGGCCAGCGCCTGGATGATGAGGCTGAAGACACCGGAACTCTGCCGTGCCGCGGGATGGCCATGGGTCAGCGAGGCGGCGTCCGCGCTGAGCTTGTAGACGGCGTCGGCGGGAATGTAGGGAACCAGACCGAACGGGGCCGACCGCATTACGGTACCGCAGCCCTTGGAGTCCGGGTTGACCGGCCGGTAGAAGGTGCCCATTTCACCGGTGGCCAGGCCGCTCAGGCACGCGTTCCCGGGAGCGCGGCGGTGCTTGAGGACCTCGTGTGCGTCGATCCAGCGGGGAGGCTGGAACGGCGCCGCCTCCGGGACCGGCACGCCCTGGGTTGCCAGCCAGCGCAGGTAGGCGAGCCACAGGCACGCGTTCGTATCCGCACCGACGCCCGTGTTCGCCCATTCCAGGGCTTCCAGCAGTCCGTCCACGGTGTACAGCGTCAGCTGGGTGTCATCGGAAAAGTGGCTGCCGCCGTCGAGCGCGGAAAAATCCTGAAGTCCCGCGGGGCCGAACCTGCCGCGGATCGCGGAAATGTCCTCAAACTCCACCGCGTAGCCCAGGGAATCGCCCAGCGCACCGCCCAGCAGGCAGCCGTGGATCCGGGATGCGTGGGTCGGCGCGGGGATGGTCGCGGGGGTGCTGGCGGGTTCGCTGCTCATGGGTTCAAATTTACCCCGGCGGTGTGACCGTCCGGCACGGAGGTCCGGCGGGGGTACAGCGCCCTCGGGACCCTGCTCGTGGTCGTGGCGGGCCTCGGCGTTCCGCTGTTCTCGATTCCGGACTCGAACCCGCTCTCCGCCTCCCTGGCCGCGGGCCTGGCGCTCACCGCCGCGATGCTCGCCTTCGGCTACCTCTCCGGAGGCCACTTCAACCCGGCGGTCACGCTGGGCAATGCGATCGCCGGCCGCCTCCGCTTTCCGGAGGCCGCGGCCTATCTGGGCGCGCAACTCATCGGGGCGCTGCTCGGCGTCGTTGCACTGTTGGGCATTCTGCGCACCGTCCCAAGGATCAGCGACACCCGGGCAGCGTTCGACACCGTTGCTGCGGGATTCGGCGAGCAGTCCATCATCCAGGCGCCGATGGCCGGCGCGCTGCTCGTGGAGTTCCTGGGCACTGCCCTGCTCGTGGCCGTCTATCTGGGCACCACCTCTGACCGGAACCCGTCCCGGGCCGCCGCTCCGTTTGCCGTCGGTCTGACCATGGCCGTCCTGCTGCAGCTCGGCCAAACCATCGGCAACACCCCCTTCAACCCGGCCCGCGCCACGGCTTCGGCCCTGTTCGGCAACGCGGACGCGCTCGGCCAGCTGTGGCTCTTCTGGGTGGCCCCGATCGTCGGCGCGGTGCTCGCGGGCCTGGTGTACCGCGGCTTCACGCAGGGCACCCCGGTGCCGGCCGCGGTGGTTCAGGATGAAGATGAGGATGACCTCGACGCCGAGGATAAGCTCGACGCAGGGGACGACGAGGCGTCGGCCGGCGCTGCTCCGGCCCGGCCCGCGCGTCCGGTTACCGCGGAGCAGCCGCCCACCCCGGGCGGCGACGAGGCCCGGGACTTCTTTGACAGCAGCCGCGGACGGTAGCCCCGGGGCGGTGGCACAATACTGTCGGCGCCAGCCGATACCGTAGGAACATGCGGTTATTGCACACCTCGGACTGGCATTTGGGCCGGTCGTTCCACGGCGTCGGGATGCTTGACGCCCAGCGCGCGTTCATCGACCAGCTCGTCGCCTTCGTGCGGGACGAGTCGGTAGACGTCGTCCTCATTGCCGGCGACGTCTATGACCGTGCCCTGCCCGGCGTCGACGTGGTGGGCCTGCTCGACGACGCCCTTGTCCGGCTGACCGGTGCCGGTGCCCAGGTGGTTCTCACCAGCGGCAACCACGATTCCGCCATCCGGCTGGGCTTCGCTTCGAGGCTGCTGGAGCGCGGGGGAGTGCATTTGCGCACCCGGCTGGCAGATCTGGACACCCCCGTGCTGTTCCCGCTCGACGGCGGCGCCGGCAGCACCGCCGGTACGGACCCGGGCACCGGTCCGGTGCTCGCGGTCTACGGAATCCCCTGGCTGGAACCCCGGCTGGTCGCCGGACAGCTCGGCGTCGAAACCGCGAGCCACTTCGAGGTGACCAGGGCCGCCACGGCCCGGATCCGGACCGACCTCGCAGCCCGCACCGCCACCCGGACCGTCCACTCGGTGGTCCTGGCGCATACCTTCGCCAGCGGTGGCATCAGCTCCGACAGCGAACGGGACCTGAGCATCGGCGGCGTGGGCGCCGTCCCGTTGGATCTCTTCGACGGCTTCGGCTACACGGCCCTGGGCCACCTGCATGGCCGGCAGGAGCTGTCGTCCTCTGTGAGGTACTCCGGATCGCCGCTCGCGTACTCCTTTTCCGAGGCCAAGCACAAGAAGGGCAGCTGGCTCGTGGAGGTGGATGCCGCCGGAATCGGCGAGGTCCGCGAAGTGCTGTGGGAAGCGCCGCGAACCCTTGCCGTGCTGCGCGGAAAACTCGACGAGCTGCTCTCGGCCGAAGACTTCGCCTGGGCCGAAGGCGCTTATTGCCAGATCACGCTGACCGACGCCCAGCGCCCGGCGCAGGCCATGGACCGGCTGCGTGCCCGCTTCCCTGACACCCTAGTGCTGGGATTCGACCCAGACGGCACCGGCAACGCCGCCAAGGCCAGCTACAGCAGCCGGCTCGCCGAAGCCGACGACGATCTGTCCATCTGCTGCGGCTTCCTGGAACACGTCCGCGGCCGTAGCGCCGACGACGCCGAATCGGCCGTCCTTGCCGACGCCCTGGAAACTGTGCGCCTGGAAGGGGTGTCACTGTGAGGATCCACCGCCTCGAGATCTCGGCCTTCGGCCCCTTCGCCGGCACCGAACAGATCGACTTCGACCGCCTGAGTACGCACGGCCTGTTCCTCCTTAACGGCCCCACCGGTGCCGGCAAGACCAGCGTGCTGGACGCAATTTGCTTCGCTCTCTACGGCTCGGTTCCCGGCGCCCGCCAGGACGGCAAGCGGCTGCGCAGCGACCACGCCGCGGCGGCCGCCGAACCCCGCGTCACGTGCGAGTTTTCCGCCCGAGGCCGGCACTTCGAGGTGTCCCGCTCGCCCGCGTGGGACAAGCCGAGTGCCCGCGGAAAGAACGGATTCACCGTCCAGCAGGCCAACACAGTGCTGCGCGAGCGCGTCAATGGCGAGTGGATTGAAAAATCGGGGCGCAATGACGAGGCCGGTGCCGAGATCACCGAAGTCCTGGGCATGAACCGGGACCAGTTCACCCGCGTGGTCATGCTGCCCCAGGGCGACTTTGCCGCCTTCCTCCGGTCCAAGGCCTCTGACCGCCTTGAACTCCTCCAGAGCCTGTTCGGCACCCAGCGGTTCGAGGCCGTGGAGCAGGAGCTCGGACGCAGGGCGAAGGCCGCCGCCGCCGAGGTCGCCACCCTCAATCAGAAACTCGACGTCCTGCTGGCCCAGGCTGAAGCCGAAACGGATGCGCTGGAACTCGACATCTCGGACGCTCCCGACCGGACTGACGCCGAGGCGTTCCTGGCCTGGCTCGAGGGAACTGCGGCCGCCGTGGCGGAGGAACGGCAGACGGCCGGGCTGGAGGCGGAGCTGCTGCGGGCCGAACGCCTGTCCGCCCGGGACACCGCGACGGCACGCGCCGCCCGCCAGGCCAAACTGGCCGCCGCCGAACGCCGCCGCTCCGAGGCAGCGGCAGCCGCGCCCGAACTCGCGGCGAAGGGCCGGCAACTGGGCCTGCACCGCAAGGCCGAAGTGCTTGGCGGGCAGTTGCAGGCGGTGGACAGTGCCTTGACGGCCGAGGAACTTGCCGTGGCTGCCATGTCGGCAGCCACGGAAGAACTCCGAGCCGCGGCCCTCACCGACCCCGAACTTGCCGCGCTGGGGACCGGCCCTTCGGATTCGGCCCTCGATTTGTTCGCTGGAAAACCCGTTCCGGGCCGGGCCGACAGTTGCCCGGTGGACGGCGGAGCCCTGCGTTCGGCACTCCGGGGACTGCGGTCCCTAAGTGCGGTGCTCGAAGAGCGTTTGCCGGACGAAGCACGGCTTGCCGGGCTGCGGAGCCGCACCCTCCAGCTTCGCGGGACCGTGGCCCAGCTGGAAGCCGGGCGGACGTCCGGCGCAGCGGCCCTCACCGCTCTGCGGAACGAATCCGAGACGTTGCTCGCAGGGTTGCGCCCGCTCGAGGAGCTCGCCGCCGAGGTCCCGCTGCGGACCAAGGAGGCGGCCGCCGCTGAGGAACTCGTCGTCCTGGTCCGGCGCCACGCCGCAGCCCTGAAGGCCTGCGGCGTCGTGGAGCAACGCCACGGCAGCGCGCGGGAGCACTACCAGGACCGGCGCCAGCGCTGGCTGGACCTGCGTGAGGAAAGGCTCGCCAACGCTGCCGCCGAGTTGGCCGCGCAACTGCTGCCCGACGTCCCGTGCCCGGTCTGCGGCAGTCCCGAGCATCCCGTCCCCGCCCCGGCCGCGGCGTCCGCCCTGACCGTAGCCGAGGCCGAACAATCGGCGCAGCTCGAGTGCGAGGCGGCGGAGACGGTCCTCGCCGGGCTCGAGCGTGAACTGTCCGAGGCCCAGCAGGAGGTCGCCGTCCTGGCGGCGCAGGGCGGACACATCTCGCCCGCGGCTGCCGGCGCGGAGGCGACCCGGGCCAGGGAACGCGCCGCCGAAGCCCGCCGCGCGGCGGAGGAGCTTGCCGTCAACCGCGCCCGGCACGCCAAGCTGGAAGAGGAGATCGCCGGTGCCGAGCAGGCGCAGATGGATTCGGCGTCCCGCATCGCCCAGACGGAGTCCACGATCACCGAAGTACAGGACCAGGCCGACACCCTCGAGGAGGCACTCGACAAATTGCGTGCCGGGCACCCGGTCCTCGCCGGGCGGATGGCAGCGCTGGGCTCCACGACCGCCGTCCTGGAACGGGCCGAGGCGGCGCGGACCAGGCTGGAACAGGCCGGGACCCGCGCCGTTGACGCGCGGGATCAGTTGGAGAAGGCCCTTCCGGGCGCCGGCTTCGAGTCCGCTCAGGAGGCGCAGGCCGTGCTGCTTTGCGCAGCGGATGCGGCGGCGCTGGAAGCTGACGTCCGTGCCGGGCAGGACGAAGCCGCCCGGATCCAGGAGCTCTTCGCCAGCGAGGAGCTGGTGCTGGCAGCCCGGGAACTGGAAACAGAGGGACCCGTGGAGGAGACGGTCCTGGAGCAGCTCCGCGCGGCAGCGGCAACGGCGGAACGTTCGGCCCGCGAAGCGGCGCTCGCCGCGGGACTCGCGGAGAAATCCCGACGGACCCTGGGCAGGACCGCCGCCGACTTTGCACGGCTGGCGGCTGCCGGCAGGGAGCCCCGTGAACGGGCTGCGCTGCTGAATGCCGTCGCCGAGGCCGCGCGGGGCGGGGGAGAGAACACCTACCGCATGAGCCTGAACAGCTACGTGCTGGCAGCCCGGCTCGAACAGGTGGCAGTCGCCGCCTCCGAACGGCTGATCGGCATGAGCGACGGCCGCTACACCCTGCAGCACACGGACGCAAAGGCGGCCCGCGGGGCCAAATCCGGTCTGGGCCTGGAAGTAGTGGACGAATGGACCGGACAGCGCCGGGACACCGCGACGCTCTCCGGTGGAGAGTCATTCATGGCTTCGCTCGCCCTGGCCCTCGGCCTGGCGGACGTCGTGCAACAGGAGTCCGGCGGTGTGGACATCGAAACCCTCTTCGTCGACGAGGGATTCGGAAGCCTCGATGAACAGGCCCTGGAGCAGGTCATGGACGCCCTCGAGGGCCTCCGGGACGGCGGCAGAGTGGTGGGGCTCGTGAGCCACGTGGCGGAAATGAAACAGCGCATCGGCACCCAGCTGCAGGTGGTCAAGCAGCGTAACGGCTCAACCCTCCATATCTCCGACGACGCCCAGCTGTGAGGATCGCGGATGCGGTTATAATCGGATAGTTACCGGGTTGCGCGCATCGGGAGGAGGGACGATGCGCACCATTGAGCGAACCCGGAATCATGAATCCTTCAACGACTTCTCTGGCGCCCGTTTCGGCGCCCATCTCCCCGCAACCCGCCTCCCCGCGCCGGACCGGCCGCTTCGCCCGGCTGCCGCTGCTGGCAGGGCGGAGCTTCATCCCGCTGGGACTCTTTGCCCGGCTCCCTCTCGCCATGCTGACGGTCGGCGCCCTCACCCTGGTCACGGCCGTCACCGGCTCCTACGCCGTCGGCGGTGTGTCGGCCGGCGCCGTCGGCATCGGCTCCGCCCTGGGCGCGCCCATTCTGGGCGCGCTGGCGGACCGGCTGGGCCAGCGGCCGGTGCTGGTGTTTGCCGCGGTCTTCAACACTGTCGCGGTCACCGCCCTGATTCTTGCCGCCCACTTGATCCCAGCCGGACAGGACCTGGCCGGCGCCTGGCCCGTGCTGGCGGCCGCGTTTGTGGCCGGCGCGAGCTGCCCGCAAGTCGGCCCGCTGGCGCGGGTCCGTTGGATGGCCCTCACCTCCCGGGGCGGACGCGAAGCCAACACCGCGGACCTGGATACGGCCCTTTCGTACGAAGGCACCGCCGACGAACTGACCTTCGTGCTGGGCCCGGCGCTGGTGGGAATCATTGCCAGCCTCTTCGCACCCTGGCTGCCGCTGGCCCTTGCCGCAGCGCTGACCATCACCTTGGTACCGGCCTTCGCCGTGCACCCGACGCACCGTGCCGTGGTCCGGGCGCCGGCGCGGACCGCGGAAGCTGCGGCAGCGGAGAAACAACGCCGAAGTACTCTGCCTGCCGGTCAGCGGGCGGGATCGTTTGCCGCCGTCGCGCTGCCCGTGCTGGCCATGGTCTGCATGGGCACATTCTTCGGTTCCACGCAGACCTCGCTCAGTTCCTTCGCCGCGAGCTTTGCCACCTCCGAGCTGGCCGGGCTGCTGTACGCCGTGATGGGCCTGAGCTCGGCAGCGGCCGCCCTTTCGGTTGCCTACTGGCCGCAGCGGATCACGGTGAACGCCCGCTGGTTGGGCTGCTCGGCGCTGATGGCCGCCCTCGCGCTGCTGCTGTTGCTGCCGTCGACCGCGCTGCCCATGATCCTGGTGCTGCTGGTGCTGGGCCTGCCCGTCGGCCCGCTCATGGTCACTGTCTTCGCCATCGGCGGACTCGTGGCCCCGGCCGGCAAACTCGGCACGGTCATGACGGCCCTGGCCAGCGGCATCGTCGCCGGCACCGCCCTCGGATCCTCCATCGCCGGGCAGCTCGCGCAAAATCACGGCTACTCCACGGCCTTCCTTGTGCCGGTCTGTGCCGCCGTGGCGCTGTTCCTGCTGGGTGCCGCCGCCGTCGTCGTCCTCCACCGGAAGAAAACGACGCCCGCCCGCGTCTGACCGCCCGGGCAAGGCCCGGTCAGCCGAGCTGCATCTCGATCCGCGCGGCGCTCGCGGCCAGTGCCGCAGCCACGGTTTCTGGGTCCTGGGCGGCGCGGATGTACACGACGGCGAGGGCTGCCGGCCGTCCGCCCGGAACCCGGACCGGCACAGCCAGAGAGGAAACCCCCGCGATGACCTCATCGTGGCTGGCGGCGTAGCCCCGGCGCCGGGCTTCGGCGGCCTCGGCGCGGTACGGGATCCCGGGCGCAGCTTCGTGCCATTCCTGCTCGGAAAACGCCGACTGGATGGCGATGCCGGGCGCGCCGGCGCTGATCGGATGACGTGAGCCGGGATGCTGGACCACGGTGGCCCCCGTGTGCCGCGGGTCGACGGTGACCAGTGTGACGCATTCGGCGTGGTCCCAGACCACCACGAAGGCGCTCATGGTCAGCGCGTTGGCGAGCTGGGTCAGTTCCGGGAGCGCTGCCGTCTGCAGGTTGCGCGAAACCCCGCGGGCCAGCACGGCCAGGCCGGGACCGGGCTGGACCCGGCCGCCGTCGTCGCGTACAAGCAACGAGTGGTCCTCCAGCGTGCGGAGGATGCGGTAGGCGACGGAGCGGTGGACGCCCATGGCGTCGGCAAGTTCGGCAATGGTCAACGGCTGCTCGGCTTCGGCGAGGATTTCCAGGGCGCGGATCCCACGGGACAGCGTCTGGGAGGGGGAGGCCTGGGCGCTCGCGGCGGTCGGGGTCATGGGTCCATCCTAGGGGGAGGGGGTCGGGCGCTCCGGCTTACCGCAACGACCCTTGTGCTCGGGTACTCACTGCGCTAGCGTTCTGTATGGGAATTACGTGTTCGATTATAGAACAAGAGATTTGCGTTAGATACAGGCCCGCAACGAAGCACGGGGCCCACGAAACAATACGCAAGGGATCAACGATGATTGCCAAGCCCCGCACCGAGGCCGCTCCGGTTGTTCCGGGCCGCACCCCGGAACACCGCACCCCGGAACACCGCGCCCCGGAACACCGCACCCCGGAACACCGCGCCCACCACTTCCGCGGGAGCCTGGGCAGGTTCGCCACCGGCGTCGCGATCGTCACCTTCGACGGCGCCTCCAAGCGCCACGGCATCACCGTCAACTCCTTCACGTCGGTGTCGATGGATCCTCCGCTCGTGCTCGTCAGTATCGCCCGCACCGCCAAGGCGCACGACGAACTCGCCGGCCGGCCCTTCACGGTAAACATCCTCGGCGCCGAGCAGCGCCACCTGGCCCTGCACTTCGCCGGGCGGCCAGGCCCCGACCCGCTGTGGGTCGAAGGCGGGACCGCGCCTCGGCTGTCCAATGTGCTCGCCTACTTTGAATGCAAGCCCTGGGCGGCTTACGACGGCGGGGACCACACCCTGTACATCGGCGAAGTGGTGGACTTCAACTACCGCAACGGCGATGCCCTGGCCTTCGCCAACAGCACCTTCACCACCATTCCGGAGAGCCAGCTGGGGATGGAGGATCTGCTCTAAGACCGCACTTCTTCGACGACGCAGCTCACGACGATCACGACGACAGGAGAAACAACCATGGGTATCCGTACCGGCCAGCAGTATCTGGACAAGCTCAACGCGATGACGCCGCACGTGGTGATCGACGGCGGGGTGGTCAGCGAGAAAATCGCCGAGCACCCCGCCTTCCGCAACGTCGCCAGGTCCTACGCCAAGCTCTTCGACATGCAGCATGACCCCAAGTACCAGGAGGCACTGACGTATCCCTCGCCCAGCACCGGCGACCTCGTGAACGCCTCCTTTCTGGTGCCCAGGACCATTGAGGACCTGGAGCGCCGCCGCCGCGCCATCTCCACCTGGGCCGAGTCCTCCAACGGTTTCCTGGGCCGCTCGGGCGACTACATGAACTCCTCCCTCACCGCCCTAAGCACGGCGCAGAAATGGTTTGCCCAGGCCGATCCCAGGTTCGCGGAGAACATCCGCAACTACTATGAGTGGGCCCGCGAGAATGATGTTCTGGCCACGCACACGCTGATTCCACCGCAGGTCAACCGCTCGGTGCCCGGCTCCGAACAAATGGGCGGCCAGCTTTCGGCGCGGATCGTGGAGGAGCGCGAGGACGGCATCGTCATCCGCGGGGCCCGCATGCTCGCCACCATCGCACCGATCGCCGACGAGCTGCTGGTCTTCCCGTCCACCGTGCTCCGGGCATCGCCGGAGGACGCGCCGTACTCCTACGCCTTTGCCATCCCCAACGATGCGCCCGGCCTGCGCTATCTTTGCCGCACCTCGCTGTATAACGGCGGCAGCACGCATGACGAGCCGCTCGCCTCGCGCTACGAGGAGATGGACGCCGTCGCGATCTTCGACGACGTGTTCGTCCCGAACGACCGGATTTTCATGCTCGGCAACCCGCAGCTCTGCAACGGTTTCTATGCCGAGACCGGCGCCGGTGCGCTCATGACGCACCAGGTGGTCACCCGCACCATTGCCAAGAGTGAGTTCTTCCTCGGCCTGGCCTCCGAGCTGGCCGACTCGATCGGCATCGACGGCTTCCAGCACATCCAGGAGGACATCGCCGAACTCATCGTCGACGTCGAAATCGGACGGGCGCTGGTCCGCGCCTCCGAGGCCGACGCCCGGCTGAACGAGGCCGGTGTGATGCTGCCGAAGTGGTCCACCCTCAACGCCGCCCGCAACTGGTACCCGAAGATCGCCCAGCGCTTTCCGCAGATCATCCGGAAGTTCTCCGCCTCCGGCCTGATGGCGCTGCCGGGCGAGGCGGACGTCAACAGCGAGGCCCGGGCGGACATCGAGATGTATCTGCAGGGCAAAACCCTTACCGGTCCCGAGCGCGTCCGGCTCTTCAAGCTGGCCTTCGATGCCTCGATTTCGGGGTTCTCCGGCCGCCAGTCGCTCTATGAATACTTCTTTTTCGGTGACCCCGTCCGGATGGCGGCGGCAATGGTGAACAGCTATGACCGGGAGCCCGTCCGGGCCCGGGTCCGCGAACTGCTCGCCCGCGAAGAATGACGGTGTGTGCTTTATCACAGTGTTCATAGTATGATCCTGATACTAACTGACCGTTCGATCAGTAATCCAAGAGGCATTCAGTTATTCACCCGCACCCACCCGGGCAGTACCGCTGCCCCCAGCAACGGAGTTCCAATGACCGCAACTTCAACCGTCGATTCCGAGACGGGCCCCAGCAGCAAGCATGAGGAACGCAAGGTCCTCGCGGGGACGCTGGTCGGGACCACCATTGAGTGGTACGACTTCTTCATCTTCGCCCAGCTGACAGCAACGCTGCTGTCGCCGCTTTTCCTGGCGCCGCTGAATGCCTCCAACCCGGGCCTGGCGCAGATCCTGTCCTTCGGCCTTATCGGCATCAGCTTCCTGTTCCGCCCGCTCGGCGCCATCATCGCCGGCCACCTGGGCGACCGCCTCGGACGCAAGGCGATGCTGGTCTTCACCCTGATCATGATGGGTGCCGCCACGGCGCTGATCGGCATGCTGCCGACCTACGCCCAGATCGGCTTCTGGGCCCCGGTCCTGCTGATCCTCCTGCGCATTCTGCAGGGCTTCTCTGCCGGCGGCGAATGGGGCGGTGCGGCCCTGATGGCCGTGGAGCACGCTCCCAAGAGCAAGCGCGGCCTGTTCGGCGCCTACCCGCAGATCGGCGTTCCGGTCGGCATGATCCTGGCCACCGGCCTGCTCTTCTTCCTCAACTCCAACATGTCCAAGGAGGACTTTGCCGCCTGGGGCTGGCGGGTGCCGTTCCTGCTCTCCATCGTGCTGATCGTCGTCGGCTACCTGATCCGCCGGGCGGTTGCCGAGAGCCCGGTCTTCAAGGAGATGGCTGCCCGCAAGGAAGAAAGCAAGGCGCCCCTTGGCGAGCTCATCCGCAAGCACAAGAAGGCCGTCCTCTACTCGACGATGATCTTCATCGGCAACAACGCCGCCGGCTACCTGCTGATCGCGTTCTTCATCTCGTACGCCACCAAGTCCCTGAAAATGCCCACCCCGCAGATCCTGCTCGCCACCACGCTGGCGTCCTTCGGCTGGCTGATTTTCACCCTGGTCGGAGGCTGGCTCTCGGACAAGATCGGCCGGGTCAAGACGTTCCTGATCGGCTATGGCATCGTCTTCGCCTGGATGATCCCGATGTTCGCCCTGATCGACACCAAGGACATCGTGCTCTACGGCGTCGCGCTGTTCGTCCTCACCATCGGCCTGGGGCTGTCCTACGGCCCGATGTCCGCCATGTACGCCGAGATGTTCCCGGCCAACGTGCGCTACTCCGGTATTTCGATCGGCTACGCCTTCGGCGCCATCCTCGGCGGCGCCTTCGCGGCCACCATCGCGGAGGCCCTGCTGCAGAGCACCAAGTGGACCGGATCCATCGGTATCTACATCATGGTCCTCTGCGTCATCTCCGCCGTGGGCGTTCTCCTGGCCAAGGAAACCAAGGGCCGCCCGCTCGGCGTCAGCAGCCACCACTAGCCACGCTGCTGCGCCTCGAGGTGACGGACGACGTCGGCGTCCGTCACCTGCGGGAAAATTCGGTAGTAGCTGCCGACGGCGCGGAACTCGCCGGGGATAAAAAGGCTCAGGACGGCGTCGGCGGCGTCCTCCAGCGAGTTTTGCGCATACAGCGAGGCGACGGGAACCGCGACGACGATACTGGCGGCGCCGGCCCCGGTGACGGCTTCGACGGCGACCCGCATGGTGGCCCCGGTGGCCATGCCGTCGTCGGCCAAAATGACCGTCCTGCCGTGGATGTCCGGCCCAACCCCCGGGTACGCCTCTGCCCGGCGTTCCAGTTCAGCGCGTTCCCGGTGCTCCACCTCCGCCAGGGCCGCCGGCTGGATCCCTAGCTGCAGAAGCTGGTCCACGAACGGACGGTTCAGCACGCGCACCACCTGGCCGCCGGACCAGGCGAGCGCGCCAAAGGCTGTCTCGTCATGGCCGGGGATCCCGAGCTTGCGCACCTGCAGGGCGCCGAAGGCAAGCCCCAGAGCCTCAGCGGCGGCGGCGGTTACGGGCACGCCGCCCCGGGCCAGGCCGACCATGACGGCGTCCTGCCGGCCGCGGAACTGCCGGAGGGCATCGGCCAGCTGCCTGCCTGCCTGTACGCGGTCGGCGAAGCGCATGCCCATGGTCCCTCTTCCGCGGTCCGGGGCTGCAGCCCGGGCCGCCGTTAGGATCAGACGCCCAGGAAGCTGATGGCCCCCTGCTTGAAGGCGCGGCTGGTGATGGCGTTGGTGTGGTTGCGGCCCGGCAGCACCAGCTGCTCCACCATGGCCCCGGCCTTGCTGCCGAGCGCGGCGAGTTCCGGCAGCGAACCGGCCCGCTCGTCGTTTTCCCCGGCCACCAGCAGCACCGGCATGTGCGGCACGGCCTCGGCGGGATCGAACGGCTCGCCCTTAATGGCCTCCACGAGGGTCAGCAGCGCGAAGATGTTGTTGGACGGCAGCAGCATGGCCATCCTGAGCAGCCCCGCGGTTGATGCGTCCGCGATGGGCGTGCCATCGGCGAGGTAGCGCTGGGCGGCGATGAGATCGAACTCGGCCAGCGGGTCGGCGACGTTGGGACCGCCGAGGACCAACCGGTGGACCAACTCGTGCTGGGTCGCCCCGAATTCCCAGCCGAGCCGGGAGCCCAGGGAGTAACCGATCACGTCGAGCCCGCTGGTCGGGTCGCCGTCGCGCAGCGGCCGCGCGCCGGCGTCGAACGCGATCTGGAGCAGGTCCGCACGGATCCGGCTGGGGGAGTAGGAGTCCATGTCCTCCGGAGCACCGCTGCGGCCGTGTCCGGGCAGGTCCACGGTAATGACGCGGCGGCCGGCGTCGAGCAGGGCCGAAATCCAGCCGGAGTCTTCCCAGTTGAGCTTGGAGGAGGAGGAAAAGCCATGTAACAGCAGCACCGGACGCAGCCCGGCGTCGTCCTTGGGGTCGTGCACCGCCACGAACAGCTGCGGGTCGGTGCCCTCAACGGTGTGGGAGTGCTGCTCGCCGGTGTGTCTGCCGCTCATGGTGTCAGTCCTCATCAAGTACGGCGCTCAGGCGGACCCGGCGCGTCGGTGCCTCTTCCCGCGGGACGGTGCCCACGATGCCGGCGGTGTTGTCCGGCACCTCAAACACAATCAGTGGCTCACCGACATTGATCTTGTCGCCGGGGCCGCCGTGGATACGCACTACCTTACCTGCCTGCGGGCTGGGCAATTCAACCGCCGATTTGGTGGTTTCGACCTCCACAAGGGGCTGGTTGCGTTCCACCTGGTCGCCCGGTGAAACGAGCCATTCCAGCACGGTTGCCTCGATCAGTCCCTCGCCCAGGTCAGGGAGCGGAAAGGTAATTTCAGCCACGGCGGTACTCCAATACTCGCTGGATCCCGAAGAGGATCCTGTCAATGTTCGGGATGTATTCGTCTTCCAGATCGCCGGATGGGTACGGGACGTCGAAGCCGGTGATTCGCTCCACCGGCGCCTTGAGAGTGTCGAAGCAGCTCTGCGTGATCAGCTGCGCCACTTCGGCGCCGAGGCCGGAGGTCAGCGGGGCCTCGTGCACGACGACGGCGCGGCGAGTCTTGCGCACGGAGGAGGCCAGCGCCCCGGCGTCAATCGGCTTGAGCCAGCGCAGGTCCAGGACCTCGATGTCGATCCCGTCCTCGGCCGCAAGCTCGGCCACCTGCAGGCAGCGCGCCACCATAGCGCCCCAGGCCACAAGCGTAAGGTGGCGTCCTTCCCGCATCACCTTGGCGCCGGTGGGGGAACCGCCGTGTGCATCGTGCCTGGCGGCGTCTACCTCGCCCTTCTGCCAGTAGCGCGATTTCGGCTCCATAAAGATCACCGGGTCCGGCCGGGCGCAGGCGTACTTGAGCAGGTGGTAGGCCTCGTGCGGGTTGGACGGCGAGACGACTTTGAGGCCGGGGACATGCGCGAACAGCGCCTCGAGACTCTCGCCGTGGTGTTCGGGCGCGCGGATGCCGCCGAAGCTCGGGACCCGGAGCGTGATGGGCATCGGCAGCCTGCCCCGGCTCCGGTAGTTCATCCGCGCAATCTGGCAGACGATCTGGTTGATGGCCGGGTACGCGAAACCGTCGAACTGGACCTCGGGGATGGGGTGGAAGCCCGCCATCGCCAGGCCCACGGACATGCCGAGGATGCCGGACTCCGCCAGCGGGGTGTCGAAGACGCGCTGCTCGCCGTGTTTGGCCTGCAGCCCGTCGGTGATGCGGAAGACCCCGCCGAGCCGGCCGCAGTCCTCGCCGAAGATGACGGCCTTGGGGTTCCCGGCGAGAACCTCGTCGAGGGCGCGGTTCAGCGCCTGCTGCATGGACATCACGGTGGCGGCTGCGGGGCCTTCCCCGCTCGTGCCTGCGGCGGGCGCGCCTTCGAGAATCGAGTTAGACATGTTCGGACTCCTCGCGCCAGCTGGCGGCCTGGGCCTGCAGGGCCGGGGTGGTTTCCTGGAAGACCAGGTCAAACATTTCAGTTCCAGGCCGGGAGCCGAGAGCCTGGATGCCGGTGCGGATCTGCTCCTCTTCGGCCTTGGCCGCGGCCAGCGACTCTGCGAAGAACGCCTCGTCCGCGATTCCCTCGGCCAGCAGCCGCTGCCGGAGCCGCTCCAGCGGATCCACGCCGGCGCCGTCGCGCTCCTCGTCCAGGGAGCGGTAGCGCCCCGGGTCATCGGAAGTGGAGTGCGGGCCGCGCCGGTAGGTCATCGCCTCGATCAGCACAGGGCCGTTCCCGGCCCGGGCGTGCGCGAAGGCGCGGCGGGTCGCCTCGACGACGGCGATGACGTCGTCGCCGTCAATCTGCAGGGCAGGCATGCCGTAGCCCGCGGCGCGGGCGGCCACCGAGCCCCCAGCCACCTGGCGTTCGGTGGGGACCGAAATGGCCCAGCCGTTGTTCTGGACGAAGAACACCACGGGCGCCTTCATTACGGCGGCGAAGTTCATCGCCTCGTGCACGTCGCCCTGCGAGGAGGCGCCGTCGCCGAAGTACGTCAGGGCGACGCCGAGCCCGCCGCCGGCGGTGCCGGCGAGGGTCTGGCCGTGCGCCCAGCCGACGGCGTGCAGCACCGAACCGGCCACGACAGCCTGGATCGGGGCGAGCCGCGATGCCAGCGGGTCGTAGAGGCCGCCATGCCAGGTGGCCTTGTGCGTGGACATGTACGCGACCATGTCCACACCCATGGTCCGGGCAACGCCCATCTCCCGGTACGTCGGAAAGACGAAGTCACGGGTGGTGTCCACGGCGTAGCCGCTGCCCACTTGAGCAGCCTCCTGGCCGAACTCCGGGGCGTAACCGGGGATGATGCCCTGCCGCTGCCAGGCGATGGCCGAGGCGTCGAGGTGGCGGACAGCCACCATCAGCGAATAGAGCTCGCGAAGCTGGGCGGGCGTAAGTGGTCCGGCAGCATCGCCGGAAGCCACGGGGGGAAGTGTGTCCATGCCTGTGACCCTAGTCACCCGGGCGAGGGCGGGCAATCAGCGCGCAAAACGCTGACCAGACTGCACAAAATTGCCGGTACAGCCGGCGTAGCGCTTGACAATTTGTCCAGTTCGCCGGGGCGGGGCCGCGGCGCCGGCGGATTACTTGCGGGTCAGCCTGGCGCCGATCCAGCACGCAGCCGCGATCCCGGCGACCAGTGCCAGGGTGCTGAAGAGCTGGCGGCTGCTGTCCGGGTTGCTGAAGCCGACGGCGAAGATCAGCGCCAGGAGCACGAGCCCGAAGAGGGTCAGCCCGGGAAAACCCTTCATCCGCAGCGGCAGCACGGTCCCGTCACGGTCCGCGCGGCGCCGGAGGATCAGCTGGGATACCAGCGCCGTACCCCACACCACCAGGCAGGTGGAGCCGACGAGCTGGAACAGGGCCGGCAGGATCTGTTCCGGGAAGAGCAGCTCGAGCACGGCGGCGAGGAACCCGAAGGCCACCGAGACGCCGACGGCAACCGCGGGGACGCGGGCCCTGGTGAGCCGTGACAGGATGCGCGGGGCCTCGCCGCGCTCGGACAGTGAAAACACCATGCGGGAGGCGCCGTAAAGGTTGGCGTTCAGGGCCGAGAGCAACGCCACCACGGCCACCAGGGTGATGGCCGTACCCGCGCCCGGGATGCGGGCCATGTCGAGGACGCCCGCGAACGGGGATGCCAGTGCCTCAGAGGTAGACGGAAGGACGGCGGCAATGACGAAGACGGAGCCGATGTAGAAGACCAGGATCCGCCAGACCACGGTGCGGATCGCCTGGGCGACGCTGTGCTCGGGGTTCTCGGTCTCGGCGGCGGCCACGCTGACGATCTCGGTGCCGCCGAAGGCGAAAATCACGACGAAGAGGGCGGTGGCTATGCCGCCCAGCCCGGCGGGGGCGAAGTCGGAGGTGATGTTGGCCAGGCCGGGAGAGGCGACGTCCGGCAGCCAGCCCAGCAGCAGGGCGGCGCCGATGGCCAGGAAGATCACAATGGCGGCCACCTTGAGGATGGCAAACCAGAATTCGAACTCGCCGAAGTTCTTCACGCCGGCGAGGTTAATGGCGGTGAACACCACCATGAAGACCAGCGACAATGCCCAGACGGGGATTACCGGCCAGACGCTGAAAAGGAGCCCGGCGGCACCGAGGGCCTCCGCCGCGATGACGACGACGAGTTGCAGCCACCAGAGCCAGCCGACGGTGGCGCCGGCGGTCTGGCCCAGGGCCTTTTGCGCGTAGACGGAGAAGGCGCCGCTGTTCGGATGGGCGGCGGCCATCTCGCCGAGGGCCCACATGACGAGGATGATCAGCGTTCCGGCGACGAGGTAGGAGATCAGGACGGCCGGTCCGGCGGCCTGGACTCCCGCCCCGGAGCCGAGGAACAGGCCGGCGCCGATCGCGCTGCCGAGTCCCATCATGGTGAGCTGGCGGGGCTTCATGGTGTGGCCAAGTTCTTGGGCCGGGCGCTCCGCGGTGGACTTCATTGTCATACTGGCGAACCTTCTTGTGGTTTGGATCGGGGGGTCCTTATGGGACCTCTCGAATTTACCGCCTTTGCGACACTGCCCCAGCCCGTCGCGGATCCGGGGCGTGAGAGCATGGTGGCAGTTTGTTAGCCAAAACGGGCGTTGCGGCGGCTTTTTGTCGGCACGATGCCCCTTCAGGAGGAAGTTCCGCATGGACGTTGATGCTCTGGATGCGAAAATTGTCCGATTCTTCACGGATTCCCCGCGGGCTTCGGTCCTGGAGGCCTCACGGGTCCTGAACGTCGCCCGCGCCACCGTCCAGTCGCGGCTGGACCGGATGCAGGACCGCGGGGTGATCGGCTCCTGGGTCCCGCAGCCGGATCCGGCCCGCTTCGGCTTTCCCGTGGTCGCGTTCTGTTCCCTGACGATCAACCAGGACCTGGGGCACGACGCCGTCGTGGAGGCGCTGGCGGAAATCCCGGAGCTGATCGAGATCCACACCGTCTCCGGCAGCTCGGACCTGATGGCCCGCATCGCCGCCCGATCCAACCCGGACCTGCAGCGGGTGCTGGATGCCATGATCGCCACCCGGACGGTGCTGCGTTCCTCGTCGGTGATCGTACTCAACACCCATTTCCAGGGCCGCACGCTGCCGCTTCTGGAAGCCGCGGCCCGGGGCAAGAGCTACCAGGGCAAGGACTAAACGACGCTTAAGCCGCCCGGCAGGCCGGTCCGGCCGGTGAGCAGGAGCAGCAGGTCCCCGGCGGTCGGCAGCCGGGCGCCGATGGCTCCGGCCAGCTCCAGCGACGCCGAGATGGCCGGCCCCAGCGGCGCCGGCGTCGGAAGCCCCAGGGCGCGGGCCAGATCCAGGCCGTGGACGGCGAGTTCGAAGGTGCGCGTCGGGAGGTAGTCGACGAGCGTCATCGTTCCGGCCGGCGTGGCGAGAAGGGCATCGTCCGGAGTGCTCCGGACCACGGCGGTGATCCGTTGGACGAGTTCCTTGACGGCCCCGGCCGGGTCGGAGCCGAGGGCATCCCCGGTTTCGCGGCCGCGCTGCGCGATCGCCTCCGGCGACGTCCCGCCCCGGACGGTGAGGAAATAGGACACCGGGCCGTCCCGCCGCGGTCCGGACGCCGGTGCGGCCAGGTACGTTTCAACGGTTGTCAGGGCGCGGCTCGCATGGCCCGTCAGCCCGCGAACGTCCCAGTCGCCGAGGGCGGGTTTGGACCAGGCGTCTTCGGGCACCTGCCCGACCAGCACCAGGAACGCCTGGGCCGCCCCCAGGTAACCGGCCTCAACTGCGAGATTTTCCATAGCCTCGAGTTATACCGGCGCCCGAAGGAGCCCACAAGCCCTCCGGGCCTGACGAAGCCGGCCCCGGAGTGACACATTTTGCGCCCGGGCGGCAACGCCGTAGAATCAGTTCTAGTCAATTTGACTATAACTATCCGGCGGTTGGGCCGGAACTATCCGGGCAGGGTGGATCACCGTTTACACCACAGCAGCCAATGTTTCGGAGCGCCAGCTTGCGCCGCCGTCGCTGGCCATCTCCACGGTGATTTTCGCGCTCCGGCCGAGCGAGAGCTCCGGGCGCCCCACGCTCTGGATTCCGCTGGTCCGGCGCATCCGGGAGCCGTACAAGGGCCTCTGGGCCCTCCCCGGCGGACCGCTGACCCACGCCGAATCCCTGCAGGACGCCGCCTCCCGGAACCTCCGGGAGACCACAGGACTCGCGCCCAGCTACCTCGAACAGCTCTACGCCTTCGGCGGCCTGCACCGCTCGCCCACCCAGCGCGTCGTCTCGATCGTGTACTGGGCACTGGTCCAGCCGACCGAGGCGGCCCTCGCGGACGAATCCGAGAACGTGCGCTGGTTCCGGGCGGACCGGCTCGGCGAGCTGGCCTTCGACCACAACGCAATCGTCGACTACGCCCTGTGGCGGCTGCGCAACAAGATGGCCTACGGATCCATCGCCTACCACCTGCTCGGCGAGTATTTCACCCTGGCCCAGGTGCGGGAGGTCTACGAGGCGGTCCTGGACCGGGAACTGGACCCGGCGAACTTCCGCCGCCAGATCAAGGCCGCAACCGAGATTGAAGAAACCGACCAGTACCTGCAGGGCGGCAAACACCGGCCGCCCCGCCTCTACCGCTTTACCGGCCGCCCAGGCCTTGACCCAGACAACAGGAGCACACCATGAGCAGCGTCAACACGGCCATCCAGCTGATCACGCGCGAACAGGCCACCACCATGAGGGGGGCCACGGCCGCGTCCACCTGCAGCCCGGCGCTGGCCCGCGGCCCCTGGGACTACGACCTCGCCGAGGCGCTCGCCGGCGTACCGGCCTACGGACCGGGCGCCTCCAGCTCCGACGTCGCCCCCGCGGCCACACCCCGGCAGGGCCAGCTCCCCGAGGAGTACAAGCTGGCCGGCGACGTCGAGCTCGACGCCCGGATCCGCGCCGCCAAAGCGGCGCTGGGGGACCGCGCCGTCGTGCTGGGGCACTTCTACCAGCGCGACGAGGTGGTCGAATACGCCGACTTCGTGGGCGACTCCTTCCAACTGGCCAACGCCGCCCTGACCCGGCCCGATGCCGAAGCCATCATCTTCTGCGGCGTGCACTTCATGGCCGAAACCGCGGACATCCTGTCCCGGCCGGACCAGGCCGTGATCCTGCCCAACCTCGCCGCCGGCTGCTCGATGGCGGACATGGCCGACATCGACTCCGTCACCGAGTGCTGGGAACAGCTCGAGGAACTCTTCGGGACGGAGCCCGACGCCGAGGGGCGGGTCCCGGTCATCCCGGTCACCTACATGAACTCCTCCGCAGCCCTCAAGGGCTTCTGCGGCGAGCACGGCGGGATCGTCTGCACCTCCTCCAACGCCTCGACGGTGCTGGAGTGGGCCTTCGAGCGCGGCCAGCGGGTGCTGTTCTTCCCGGACCAGCACCTGGGCCGCAACACAGCGAAGGCGATGGGCGTGCCGCTGGAGCAGATGCCGATGTGGAACCCGCGCAAGGACCTTGGCGGCAACGACGAACAGGATCTGCTCGATTCCCGGGTGATCCTGTGGCACGGCTTCTGCTCGGTCCACAAGCGCTTCAACGTGGGCCAGATCGAGAAGGCCCGCGCCGAGTTCCCCGGCGTCAACGTCATCGTGCACCCTGAGTGCCCCATGGAGGTGGTGGACGCCGCCGATTCCGCCGGGTCTACCGATTTCATCAAGAAGGCCATCGCCGCCGCCACCGAACCCACCGCGTTTGCGATCGGCACCGAGATCAACATGGTGAACCGGCTGGCCGCGGAGTACCCGCAGCACACCATCTTCTGCCTGGACCCGGTCATCTGCCCCTGCTCCACGATGTACCGCATCCACCCGGGCTACCTCGCCTGGGTGCTGGAGGCCCTCGTCCGCGGTGAAGTGGTCAACCGCATCACCGTCGAGGACTCCGTCGCGGCCCCGGCCCGGGTCGCCCTGGAACGGATGCTGGCGGCGCGGCCATGACCAGGCGGCTGGTGGTGGTGGGCAGCGGCATCGCCGGGCTGTACGCCGCGCTGCTCGCCTGCGACGCGGCGGACGCCGAGGGGGCGGGCAGCTCCGCCGTCGAGGTGGTGCTCCTGAGCAAGGGGACCCTGGAACAAAGCAACACCTTCTATGCCCAGGGCGGCGTCTCGGCCGTGCTGTCGCCGGGGGAGGCCTTCCCGGGCGATTCCGTGGCGGCCCACATCGCCGACACGCTGGCGGCCGGAGCCGGGCTCAACGACCCGGAGGCCGTGCGGATCCTGTGTACCGAAGCGCTCCGCGACATCGCCGGGCTGCAGCGGTTCGGCGTGCAGTTTGACGCGGGTCCGGGCAGTGGGCCGGCGCTGGGGCTCGAGGCCGCGCACTCGGCGCCCCGTATCCTGCATGCCGGCGGCGACGCGACCGGCGCCTGCATCTCCCGGGCGCTGGTTGCCGCCGTCCTGGGGCGGGCCGCCGCGGGACGGCTCCGGGTGGAGACCGGTGCCTTCGTGACCGAATTGCTGACCCACCCGGAGTCCGGGCGCGTCACAGGCGTCGCCTACCTCGCCGGCGGGGAGGCCAAACAGCTCGCCGCGGATGCGGTGCTGCTTGCCACCGGCGGCGCCGGCCGGCTGTTTGGCCGGACCAGCAACCCCTCCGTCGCCACGGCGGACGGCCTCGCGCTGGCGTGGCGGGCGGGCGCCGCGGTGCGGGACCTCGAGTTCTTCCAGTTCCACCCCACCACCCTGGCCGCGGACGAGGTTCCGGGCGGACCTCCCGCACTGCTGATCTCCGAGGCGGTCCGCGGCGAGGGGGCGGTGCTGCTGGACGCCGCCGGCTACCGTTTCATGCCGGACTACCACCCGGACGCGGAACTGGCCCCGCGCGACGTCGTCTCCCGCAGCATCGCGCTGCACCTGGCCGCCACCGGCGCAGCGCCGGACAGCCCCGTCTACCTGGACGCCCGGGGCGTAGACGCAGCCCGCGGCCCGGGCTTCCTGGCCCGGCGCTTCCCCACCATCAGTGCGGCCACCCGCGCTGCAGGCTACGACTGGGCTGCGGAACTGCTGCCGGTCTCCCCGGCGGCGCACTACTGGATGGGCGGGGTCGCCACGGATTTCCGGGGACGCACGTCCGTCCCGGGGCTGTACGCCGCGGGCGAAGTGGCGTGCACCGGCGTGCAGGGCGCCAACCGGCTTGCCAGCAATTCACTGCTGGAGGGCCTCGTGTTCGGCCGCCGTGCCGTGGAAGCCTTCCTCGACGAGGCGGGCCCGGAGGCCGTCCCGGCGGCTGTACGCGCGGCTGTCGCCGGCACCAGGGACGAACTCCCCGCCGCTGAACCCGGCAAGTTGACGGTTCCGTTCAGCCGTGCCGCCCTCCGGCGCCTGATGACCGGCGCCGCAGGCGTGATGCGCACCGGATCCGAACTCGACGCCGCCGCGGTGCAGCTCGCGCAATGGGCGGCGACCCTTGCCGGGGAGCCCGGAACCGATTCCGACCAGACCGCCCACGAGGACCGGAACCTGCTGCTCGCCGCACAGCTGCTCGTGGCAGCGGCGCGGAAGCGGACCGTCTCCGTCGGCGCGCACTACCGCGCCGACAGCCCGGCCGGCGCCGCACACTCCGCGGTGCTGGTTGCCCCCGCCCGCTCCACCTCGACGGCCGGCAAGTCCGGCCACCGGCACGCTTCCGCATCCCGGCCCAAGCAAAGGATCTCGACATGACAGCACCCGCTGCCAGCGCAGCCACCGTAACCGCTGCGCGCCCCACCGCACCTCCCACCGCACGCCCGGCGCTCGCCGGCAGCCTGCCCGCCACCGCCGTCGACGCCGTGCTGCGCGCCGCCCTGGACGAGGATGCGCCCTATGGGGACATCACCTCGCAGACGCTGATCCCGGCGGAAGCCCGGGCAACAGCGGTGCTGGCCGCCCGGGTCCCCGGGGTGTTCAGCGGCGGAGAAGTCTTCGCTGCCGCCATGAAGCTGACCGATCCCGACGCCGTCGTCGACGTCCTTGTTCCGGACGGGGCTCCCTTCCCGGCCGGAACGCCACTCGCGCGGGTGCGCGGCAACGCCCGCGCCGTGCTGCTGGCCGAACGCGTCGCCCTGAATCTGGTGCAGCGGATGAGCGCCATTGCCACCAAGACGGCGGAGTTCGTGGCCCTCGTGGACGGCACCGGCGCCCGGATCACGGACACCCGGAAGACGACGCCCGGGCTGCGCGTGCTGGAACGCTACGCCGTGCGCTGCGGCGGGGGCGCGAACCACCGCTTCGGCCTGTCCGACGCCGTGCTCGCCAAGGACAACCACCTTGCGGTCCTCACCGGCGGAGATGCCGCAAAGCTCACGGCCGTCCTCCGGGACGCCCGGACGCGGCTGGGCCACACCACGCACTTCGAGGTGGAGGTGGACAGCATGGAGCAGATCGAACCCGTTCTCGCCGCCGGCGTGGACACCATCATGCTGGACAACTTCACCCTGGCGGAGCTTGCCGCCGGAGTGAAGCAGGTGGCCGGTCGCGCCCGCGTCGAGGCCAGCGGCAACGTCAACCTCGCCACCGTGGCCGGCATCGCCAGGACGGGGGTGGACGTCATCTCCATCGGCGCGCTCACCCACAGCGTCGCGGCGCTGGACCTCGGGCTCGACCTTGAACTCGAGACCGCTCCGTCCACGGAACTGCCGGCCGGCTGAGGCCCGACATGATTTTCCTGGATGCAGCCGCCACCACGCCGGTGCGCCGCGAGGTCCTCGAGGCCATGTGGCCGTACCTGACGGGGGAGTTCGGCAACCCCTCGAGCCACCACTCCCTCGGCGACGCCGCCGCCACGGCGCTCGCCGGAGCACGGGCGGCGACGGCGAAGGCCCTCGGCTGCCGGCCGGGCGAGATCACCTTCACCTCCGGCGGCACGGAAGCGGACAACCTCGCGGTGAAAGGCATCGCCCTGGCGCGCCGGGCCGCGGACCCGCGGCTGGACCGGGTTGTGATCAGCGCCGTCGAGCACCCCGCGGTAGAGGAATCGGCCCGCTACCTCGAACGGGTCCACGGGTTCGCCGTCGACGTGGTTCCGGTGGACACCTACGGCCGCGTCACGGAAGAGGCCCTCACCGCGGTCCTCCGGCCGGAGACGGCGCTGGTCAGCATCATGTACGCCAACAACGAGGTGGGCACGGTACAGCCCATCGCCCGGCTCGCCGCACTGGCCCGCGCGCAGGGGATCCCGTTCCATACTGACGCCGTCCAGGCCGCCGGCTGGCTGCCGCTCGACACCGCAGCCCTCGGCGTGGATGCGCTGAGCATCTCGGGCCACAAGCTGGGGGCACCGAAGGGAAACGGCGCCCTGTTCGTGCGCGGCCGGACCCGGCTGGAACCGGTGATCCACGGCGGCGGGCAGGAACGCGGACGCCGCTCGGGCACCGAAAACGTGGCAGGGGCCGTGGCCCTCGCCACCGCACTCACCCTGGCGGGGGGAACCAGGCCGGAACTCGCGGACCGCGTCGCAGCGCTGCGGGATGACTTCATCCGGAGCGTGCTGGCCGGTGTCCCCGGCGCGGTCCTGACCGGCCATCCGTCCGAACGGCTTCCCTCGGTGGCCTCGTTCTGCTTTCCGGGGACCAGCGGTGAATCGGTCCTGCTGGAACTTGAGCGCCAGGGGGTCATCTGCTCCAGCGGTTCCGCCTGTGCCGCGGGTTCGGACGGGCCGTCCCCGGTGCTGCTCGCCCTGGGGATCGAGCCCGCGGTCGCGCAGACCGCCGTCCGGTTCAGCTTCGATTCAACAGTGACGGCAGCCGAGCTGCAGGAAGCGGCGGCCGCGGTCCGCACCGCCGTCGGGAGCGTCCGGGCCCTCGGCCCAACTAGGGGCGCCTAGCGGTGCCGTGCCCGCCGGAAAATCCAGTGCCGCAGCAGCGTGAAGCGCACGGCCGTGGCGACCAACCCTGACAGCGTCGTGGTCCACAGCTCGTCGGCAACGGTGGCGTCCGGGTTAAGCCAGTGCAGGATGCCCAGGCTGCCGCCGGTCAGCAGCAGCGCCACGAGGATCACGATCAGTCCGTTGAGATGGTCGCGTTTCATCCGCTTCCGCTCGGTGATCTTGAAGGTCAGGCGCCGGTTCAGGGCAGTGTTCATCAGCGAGGTGAGGACAAGGGCCGCCGCGTTGGCCGGCTGGGCGCCAATCCAGGGCCGGAGGAAGGCATACAGGGCCAGGGACGTGATGGTGCAGACGATCCCGACGCCGGTGAACCTGATGAGTTGACGGACCAGGGGGTAGCGGAGGATCCCGCTGTGCCGGCGGCGGGCCGGAGGATGGACGACGGCGGGGGCAGGGGAGCGCTGCTCGAGCTGGGCATCCATCCGGTCAGTACAGTTCGCCGACCGGGATCTCCACGGCAAGCCGGTTGGAGGGCCCCGCCAGGGGGCACGCCCACGCCTCGTTGTAGGCGCAGGAGGGGCTGTACGCGAAGTTGAAGTCCACCACGAACTCGGCCTCCGGGCCGGAACCCTGTACGCCGTGGAAGGCGCCCTTGATGGTGTCCAACAGGTAGCGGCCTGCGCCGTAGCTGCCCCCGGACTGCCCTGCCGTGGCGTCGCGGAACGGCACGAAGATGCCGCCGCCGTAGCCCTTGAGCTTCCAGACTGCCAACTGGCCCATCTCCGGCAGGTCGAAAGTGCCCAGCCGGACGAAGCGGACCAGGCCGTCGGTGCCGGTCTCGACGTTCATCTCGCGCCCGGCGCCCTCGCTCGTCAGCGGGATATGGAACCGGTAGATCGGGTCGTAGTCTGCTGTCTTAAGCCCGTCGAAGCGCGACTTGGCCTCAGCGGTCAGCGGTGAGGCGGGGTGCGTGCCGAACATCCGGTCCCGCTCGTGACGCCAATAGGTATGAGCCTCGGCCGGATCCTCGGCAGCGAGCTTCCGCACGGTGGCGTATAGCGCAAAGGTCCGGAGCCGCCAGTCCGCGATGTCGAGGGCGGAGATGTCCGCCACGCTGTCCAGGTCCCCGGAATCCATTCCGTCAATACGCTGTTCCGCCATGCCCCCAGCGTAGCCTTCTTTCCGCACGGCCAGCTTAGGTCGCGGATTGCCGCGCGGACCCGCGGCCCCCGCGTCAGGTGCTCCGAAACACCGATCCGGAATCTCCGCACCGCCCCACGGACCGGACTACGCTGGCACCATGACTCGGACGGCTATCTCCTTGGGGATCCGGATCGCCGCGGCGCTGGCAGTCACCGCAGCGGCGCTTTCCGGCTGCAGCGGCAGTGGACAGGGCGCGCCGGCCTGGACCGCAGGCGGCAGCCCGGGCGCGAGCACGGCGGCGGCCGACCCGTCCCCGGGCACCGCCTCAGCCGGCGCGACGCCTGACGCCGCAGCGTCGGGAACCGCCTCCGGGACGGCCTCGGCGTCACCCGGGTCCACCGCTTCAGCCTGGAAAGTCTTCATGGATCCGGCCAAGAGCGTGAGCTTTGAACTTCCGCAGGACTGGATCGCGCAGTCCGTCCCGCCGGAGCAGGGAAGCCTGCCCGGTGCGCTCAAGATCGAGGTCAAGGACGCCGAGGGCGGCTACCTCGCCACCCTCCAGACGGGCCTCCCGTCCCGGCCGGTCCCGGACTGCCCGGGAGACGCCCTCAAACCGTACGTGGTGGTCAGCAGCGTTCCGGTCGAGCTGCCGCACCGCGGGGGCGAAGGCCTGATCGAGCCCCGTGTCGTGTTTCGGGTGATCCAGGGCTACAAGTTCTTCGGCTCCTACGGCATCACCAACATGGTGGGCGGAGCCGATGGAAAGTCGTGCGGCCTGCAGAACGTGGTCCGCGGATCCGAGGGCAAGGGCGACTACTCCTTCGGGGACCTGACAGTGCTGAAAGTGTTTGCCCCCGACGAGAGGGTGGCGCCGGCGAAGTCCTTCGACACCCTCGACCAGGCGGCGAAATACGTCAACCAAGGCGCGGAATTCGCCAACGTCCAGCGGATGCTAATGTCTCTGAAGGTCAAAAACTAAGACCGCTGCGCCCCGCACACCCACGGGAGAGCGACGGCGGCCGGCCTGCCGCCAATCCGTTGCAACCCACACCCCGGAGATACATGGAACGCTCTGTCGCCGCACGCCTGGCCTTCAAGACCGTGGCCGAGACCAAAGTCGCGCTGGCGGTCTCCGTGGCCCGCAATGCCGGATACAGCGGCTTCAAGGAATCGCTCTCCGTAACGGCCGGCGGCGAGGACGTCGCCCTGACGGAGCTCTCGGACCATCACGGCGGCCGGTTCCACTACATGGAGTTCGCCGAGCCCACTGAGGTGCTGGTGGAGTACGCCGCGACAGTCACCGGGTTCGCCCTGCCGGAAGAACCGAGGCTGATGGAGCTCATCCGCTACGTGCGGCCGAGCCGTTATGCCGAGTCGGACCGGCTGCTGCCGACGGCGTACGCGGAGTTCGGCGGGCTGGCCGGCGAGGAACTCCTGCACGCCGTGCGCAACTGGGTCTTCAGCGAACTGCGTTACGTGAGCGGGTCCTCCCGGGGGACCGACGGCGCCGTCGAGACGCTGCTGCACCGCCGCGGGGTGTGCCGGGACTACGCTCACCTGGCCATCGCGCTGCTCCGCTCCAAGAATGTTCCGGCTCGGCTCGCCGCGGTCTACGCTCCCGGACTGACCCCGATGGACTTCCACGCCGTCGCCGAGGCGCACATCAACGGCGCGTGGCAGATCATCGACCCCACCGGCTTGGCGCCGCGGGAAAGCATGCTCCGGATCACGGCCGGCCGGGATTCCTCGGACACGGCATTCCTGTCCACGGTGGGCGGCAGCCTGACCCTAAAGGAACTCAAAGTGACCGCCATTGTGAACGGCGAACTGCCGGAAGAGGATCCGGCGAGGCTCGTCGTTCTCCGCTAGGGGGCGATGCTAAGCCAGCACTCACCACACTCCCTAGTCCGGCCGGCCGAGTTCCTCCCACAGGAAGGCCAGGGTCGCGGCGCCGGCTTTCAGGATGTCCACGCGGACGCTCTCGTCACTGTCGTGCCAGTTGTCCTCCACAAGTCCCGTCCCGAAAAAGACCACGGGAACCTTCAGCGCGGAGGAGAGCAGGTCCGCGGGCCCGCCGCCGGCATTACCCATGCGCCCCACCTCCTGGGACTGGAAGCCTTTCGTCATTGCTGTGGAAAGACTGTCCAGCACCCGGCTGTCCGGAGTCCTGTAAAACTCCTGGGCGGTTTCGGTATCCAGAGACAGCTCGTAGGAATAGCCGTCGCTAATGGTTTCCTTCACCCAGCGCCGCACCTGATCTGCCACGTCCTGGACACTCTGGCCGGAGACAGTGCGGATGCTCAGGTCTGCGGAGGCCATGGACGGAACGGCTGCACGCTTTACGCCGATCGGGTCCCCGGCTGCCAGGGCAATGACTTCCAACGCCGGACGCTCCCACAGCCGTTCCAGGACCGTGTAGCCTTCCTCGCCTACGATGCTCCGGGTGTGGGAGCGCTCCAGCCAGTCCTGCGGGTCGAAGGGGAGTGCCGCCAGTTCTGCCCGGCGGCGCTGGGAGATTTCCTCGACGTCGTCGTAGAAGCCCGGGAACGTGATTCTCCCCTTTTGGTCGTGTAGCTGCGCGAGCAGCCGACTGAGCTCAAGGGCCGGATTGGGGGCCGCCCCGGACACCGCGCCGCTGTGAATGTCGGTAAACGGCCCGTAAACCTCAAGGTGTGCGCCGAGCATGCCGCGGATGCTGGTGCAGATGGCAGGATGCTCCGCACGCCACAACAGGGTGTCGGAAAACACCACCGCATCCGCATCAAGGCGGGCCCGGTGGGCCTGGAGGAGGTCTGCCAGGCCGGGGGAGCCCGCTTCTTCCTCCCCTTCGACAATCAGCTTGAGGTTCACGTCCGGTGCGGTGCGTCCCGTGGCATCCAGGTGCGCGCGGATTCCCCAGACATGCGCCATCACCTGGCCTTTGGCGTCCGAGCTTCCGCGGCCGTACAGCCTCCCATCACGGAGTACCGGGTCGAACGGGGAGGTCTGGTCCCAGTTCTCGTCCTTGACCGCGCGAACGTCATGGTGGCTGTAGATGAGAATGGTGGGCGCGCCCGGGGCTCCGGACCATTCCGCGAAGACCGCAGGGCCCTCGGCCCCCTCCCAGATTTCCGTGATCGGGAACCCGGCGCCCCGCAGCTCCCCGGCCAGCCAGTTGGCGGACCGGGTGAGGTGGTGTTTCCGCTCGGGGACGCCGGCCACCGACGGGATGCGGACCCACTCCGCGAGCCGGTCCAGGAGCAGGGGCGTGTGGGCGTCAAGGTACTCCCGTACGCTGTCGTCAGCATCCATTGGTGCTCCCGTCGGATCCGTCAGGTGGCTTGCAGCCGCCGGGACCGGCGGTGCGGAGCTTGGGCTGTGCCGCGGGTGCGGTCGACGGCGTCCAGCACCACCGCGGCCAGGCTCTGGCTGTTCATCATGGTCTCGCGTTGCCTTCTGGAGCCTGTGCCGCAGGAGAGAATCCGGGCGAGTTCCAGGGTCACCTGCTCCTCGTCGCCGGTGCTGGCGAGGGCCGGGCGGACATGCGTCAGGAGGGCCTGCACCGCTTCGGCGGCCGGGCACGGCAGGTTCAGGAGGGGATGCAGAAGCGTGCCGTCCACGCCGGACTCGCTGGCCTTCCACGCCGCCAGGCGCAGTTGCGCGGCGGAGAGGCGGGGCGCCGGAATGCCCACCCTCCAGTCCTGGGCCGCCCGTTCCACGAGTGCCCGCACAATGGCGGCAATGGCCGTGGCGTCGTCGGGGTCCATGCAGACGTCGGCGATGCGCACCTCAACCGTCGGATGATTGCGGGAGAGGCGTGCGTCAAAGTACACCATGCCCTCGTCAAGGAGTACGCCGGTAGCCAGCAGCAACTCAACGTAACGGCGGTACTCCCGTTCCGATCCGAACCGTTCGCTAGGTCCCGCCGTCGGCCATCGGTTCCACGCCTGATAGCGGAAGCTCGCGTAACCGCTGTCGCATCCCTGCCAGAACGGGGAGTTCGCGCTCAGCGCCAGCAGAACCGGCAACCAGACGCGGATCCGGTCCAGGACCGCTACGCCTTCCTCCCCGGAGATAACGCTGACGTGGACATGGAAGCCGCAAGTTAGCTGCTCCTTAAGTGTCAGCCCAAACCGGGCTGCCATCTCCAGGTAGCGCGGCTCCGGTAGGAGTGTTGGAGTTGCCGCAATGGGGCTGGTGGCCAGCGCCACCGCCCTGGCGCCCGCCGTCCGGGCAGCTTTGTCAGCCAGGGCCCGGCCCTCGCGGATGGCCGCCGCCAGTTCCTGCAAGGTGGAGCAAACAGGGCTGACTGCTTCAAGCTGCTCCTGCTTGACCTCCGGGGTCAGCGACGGGCCCGCGCCTGGCTCTGGGCTGCTCGCCCCGTGCCGCAGGGACAGTTCTGCGACGGGGGCCGGCCGCCCCGTTACGGGGTCGACGAGTAGGAATTCCTCTTCAACGCCGAAGGTTCGTTGAAGCCTGCCGTCCGGACGGGTTTCCGGTCTGTTCATTGAAAAATCCAAGGCACTTCCTCTGGGGAAAGGCCTCCGGCCAATGGTGCATGGACCGGCTGCCGCAAAGCAGAACAGCCCTCTTGCATGAGCCACAATCACCGGCCCGCTGGAATTGGTCAGGCTGCTGACTACCTCAGATTACCCACGAAGGCAGGGCCCGGGAAGAGCGATGCGGAAAGCGGTCCAAGCGCCAGGGACTCCGCGTGCGCCTCAGCGTGGGCCTCAGCGTGCGGCCACCGAGGCGCGCAGCTTTTCGGTCAGCCGCAGCAGCTCCTGCTGTTCGGCCCTGCTGAGGGCCGGCCCCACGAGTGCGGCGATGTCGCGGACATGTTCCCGGCCGATCTGCTTCTGGAGTTCCCAGCCGGCCTCCGTGAGCTTGATCAGCACCCCCCGCCCGTCGTTCGGGGCGGGCGTCCGTTCCACGTAGCCGCGCTTTTCGAGCCGTTCGACAAGCCGGCTCAGGCTGGACTGGCTCAGCAGCACGTGGTCGTTGAGCTCGTTCTGGCGCAGCCACCCGGACGGGCAACGGGACAGTGTGAACAGTACGTCATACTCGTTGACGGCGAGGCTCTTGAACGCGGGGCCCGCCTGCAGCCGGCGCATCACGGCCACCTGGGCGCGGAACAGGGATTCCCAGGTCTCCGCGGCCAGGCGCACCGGTGATTCTGTGGCCCTGGCGGACATTACGCTTCCTGATCTGCGGGTTCGCCGGCGGGCTGGCCTGCTGCCGCCAGGGACGCTGCGACGCGTCCGGCGTGGGTGGGCGGCTCCGGGACGTGGGCCGGGGTGAGGGCGGCGTATTCCTTCCGAAGGACCGGCAGCACCTCTTCGCCGAACAGGTCCAGCTGTTCCAACACGGTCTTCAGCGGCAGGCCGGCATGGTCGATCAGGAAGAGCTGGCGCTGGTAGTCGCCGAAGTACTCGCGGAAGGTGAGGGTCTTTTCGATGACTTCCTGCGGGCTGCCGACGGTCAGCGGGGTCTGCGAGGTGAAGTCCTCCAGCGAGGGGCCGTGGCCGTAGACCGGGGCGTTGTCGAAGTAGGGGCGGAACTCCTTGACGGCGTCCTGGGAGTTTTTCCGCATGAAGAACTGTCCGCCGAGGCCGACGATTGCCTGGTCTGCCTTGCCGTGCCCGTAGTGCTCATAGCGTTCGCGGTAGAGATTGATCAGCTGCTGGTAGTGCTCTTTGGGCCAGAAGATGTTGTTCGCGAAGAAGCCGTCGCCGTAGTAGGCAGCCACCTCCGCGATCTGGGGCGTGCGGATGGAGCCGTGCCACACGAAGGGGGCGACGCCGTCGAGCGGGCGCGGCGTCGAGGTAAAGTTCTGCAGCGGCGTGCGGAACTTGCCGGACCAGTTGACGGTGTCCTCGTCCCAGAGCCGGCGGAGCAGGCTGTAGTTCTCGATGGCAAGCTCAACGCCGTCCTGGATGTTCTTGCCGAACCAGGGGTAGACGGGGGCGGTGTTGCCACGGCCCAGGACCAGGTCCACGCGGCCGTCGGCTAGGTGCTGGAGCATCGCGAAGTCCTCGGCGATTTTCACCGGGTCATTAGTGGTGATCAGCGTCGTCGCCGTCGACAGGATGATGCGCTCGGTCTGGGCCGCGATGTACGCGAGCGTGGTGGTGGGGGAGGACGAGAAGAACGGGCGGTTATGGTGCTCGCCGATGGCGTAGACATCCATGCCGATTTCCTCGACCTTTTTGGCGATCGCCACGGATGCCTTGATGCGCTCGTGTTCGGTCGGGGTGCGGCCCGTGGTGGGGTCGGTAGTGATGTCGCTGACGCTGAATACGCCGATCTGCATGGTGTGCCTTTCCGTGGCCGGGGGATCCGGGAGCTGTTACTACTATAGCCGATTTATATGCGTTTGCATCTATCGATCGGTATAACGCCCGCTCCGGTTGAATATTCCCGCCGTTGCCACGGGTGGCCGGTGTCGTCCTCCAGGGGCCCGGGAGGGGCCAGCGGCGGCCGCTGCCCCGGTCCCTCCCGGGGCCAGCGGCGGCCGCTGCCCCGGTCCCTCCCGGCCTCCCGGCTCTGGGTTAGGCGAACCGCTCGGGTCGGAAGGTGGCCAGCATCGGGTGTTTGTTGCCGGTCAGTATCTCCCCGGCCAGCAGCTCGCCCGCGATGAGTCCGAGCGTTGCGCCGGAATGTGTGAAGGCGACAAAGCATCCGGGGACCTTCTCCAGCTCGCCCAGGACAGGCTCGCCGTCCCCGGGGATGGGCTTGTGGCCGATCTTCCAGGAGGCGGGCTTAAGCTCCGGGTTGCCGGCGAGAAGCTTTGAGGCCTCGTCAGCCAGCTCCTGGACAACCTCATCGGGGATCGAGAATGTTCCATCCGCGTGCCCGGTGATGTCGGCCTCGTACCAGTCGTGATCCAGGGCAAGCGTGTTTCCCGGGTTGGGCCGCATAGCCGCCCGCGGCGTGTTCAGCACGGCTTCGAGGTCGTGCTCGAGGGGTTTGGTGATCACCAGCATGGACACGGGCGAGCCGTTGGGGATCTCGACCCCCAGAGGTGCCACGACAGCCGGCGTTGCGGCGCCGCAGGCAACCAGGACGGCGTCGGCGTCGTGGACGGCCCCCGAGCCGAGCTCGACGCCCGTGGCCCGTCCGTCCGTAACCACGACGGAGGCTTTGCCGGCATTCAGGACGAGTTCGCCGCCGAGGCTGTGAAATTCTGCCATCAGGAAATCGACCAGGTCCGGGAGGCTGACCCAGCCCTCGCCCGGGTTGAAGACCGCATTTTCCGGGACGGCTGTGGCGTCCACGCCGGGCGTGGCCGCCGCGATGCGGTCCGCGGTGAGCAGCCTGGAGTCGTAGGCCCTGTTCCGCTCGTAGGCGGAACGGGCCTCCGTGGCGTCGGCCTGCCCGGCGGCATTCCACATGAGGCCGCCATCGAACCGGAGCCAGTCCCTGGCCGGGTCCGAGGCGAACAGGGTCCGGTAGCGGTCCACTCCGGCGATCCGGAGCTGGTGGTAGGGCGTGGACCGTTCACCTGCCGAATTCAGCCAGGACAGGGAGCGGCCGCTGGCCTCGCTGGCCAGGCCGCGCTCGGTGAGCAGCAGCACGGACGCGCCTGCGCGCAGCAGATGGACGGCCGTGGAAACGCCAAGGATACCGCCGCCGATGACGGCAACGCGCGGAACGGAAACTTCGGAGGACATAGAAACTCTCTTTCTGGGGGCGGGGCTCGGGGACGAAGACGTCAGGCGCCGGCGTGGATTTCTTCGATGATTTTCAGGACGTTGAGGGCTTCCGCGGGGTCTACGGGCAATGGCCCACGACCGCGGAGGGCCTCGGAGAGGAGCTGGTAGAACTGCGGGTAGCTGCCACGTTGGGCCGGGACGGGAGTGGTGGCGCCGTCGATGCCCAGTTCGCCCCACGCAGTTTCCGGTTCGAGGCCGTAGCCGGGATCGGTGGGCAGCATTCCGGCTGCGAGGGCAGGCTCCTGGAAGTCCAGGCCCCATTTGGTGTAGCCGGCGTCCGAGCCCAGGACATGGAATCTTCGCCCCACCTGGGCGGCCGCACCGTTCATCCACAGCCGGGACCGCACCCCGGACTCGTGGAGCAGGGAAACGAAGGCCTCCTGATCTGCGGCCCCACTGGCCGGATCACGCCGTGCGGTTTCTCCGTAGGTACCGGCCACCGGTCCGAATAGCCGGACGGCCTGGTCGATCAGGTGGGCGCCGAGGTCGTGGAGGATGCCACCTCCGTCCGCAACGGTGGCGGTATCGCGCCAATTGCCGAACCCCTCGGGCCGCCACCATTCAAAGCGTGATTCAAAGCTCGTGACCTCGCCCAGGGCGCCGTCATCGAGGAGTTTCTCGAGGGTCAGAAAGTCGGCGTCCCAGCGGCGGTTCTGGAAGACCGTCAGCTGCACGCCGGCGTCGGCTGCCAGCGAGATCAGCTCCTGCCCTTCGGCCGAGGTGGCCACGAACGGCTTGTCCACCACCACGTGCAGGCCACAGGCGATTGCCGCCGCGGCAAGGCCGAAGTGCGTTGCCGGCGGCGTTCCCAGGACCACAAGGTCCAGGTCGCCGGCCAGTCCGAACAGGACTTCCGGCGTCGGGACGATGCGGGCCCGCGGATGCCGGGACGCCGCGGCGGCGGCACGTTCCGGATCCGCCGTCACAATCACATCGAGGGAGTAGGCAGGGTCCGCCTCGATCAGCGGGGCGTGGAAGACCCGGCCCGAGATTCCGAAGCCCACGATTGCGGTACGGATGGGGGCCTCTGAAGCAGTCTGCATCAGAGCACCTCGGAGAGGAAACGCTGGAGGCGTTCGCTGCGGGGGTTGTCGAAGAGGTCTGCCGGGGACCCGGCTTCCACGACCTCGCCTTCGTCCATGAACACCACCTGGTCTGCGACGCGGCGGGCGAAGCCCATCTCGTGGGTGACGACCACCATAGTCATGCCCCGCTTGGCGAGCGATGCCATCAGGTTCAGGACGCCCTTGACCAGTTCGGGGTCCAGGGCGCTTGTGGCTTCGTCGAAGAGCATGACCTCGGGTTCCATGGCAAGGGCACGGGCGATGGCTACGCGCTGCTGCTGTCCGCCGGAGAGGTCACGCGGGCGGTGGTCTGCCCGTTCTGCGAGGCCCACCTCCGCGAGCCGTCGCCGGGCGCGTTCCGTGGCTTCGGCCTTTGGCATGCCTTTGACGCTCCACAGGGCGAGGGCGACGTTTTCCAGTGCCGTGTGGTCCGGAAAGAGGTTGAAGTGCTGGAAGACCATGCCGATCCGACGCCGAAGGACGTCCGGCTTGACCTGTAGGGCGCTTTCCCCGGCCAGGATCACGTTGCCGCTCTTGGGCTCGTGGAGCCTGTTGACGCCGCGCAGCAGGGTGGACTTTCCCGACCCTGAGGGCCCGATGATGCAGGTGGTGGTCCCCGGTGCAACGGTGACGCTGACCTTGCGGAGCACTTCGACGTCACCGAAGGCCATGGTGAGGTTCTTCAGCTCCAGGCTGGAACCGTTGAAGGTCTGGATGTCGGCGGTGCTGGTGCCGGCGTTGGTGCTCATGTGTTGCTCCCGGTGGTCAGCGGCGATGCCGCGTCGAGTTCCTTGACTTCGTTCAGGCCGCTGCTGGGGGCCGAGGGGCGCCGCTTGCCGGTACGGAAGCGGTTGTCGAAATGATTTACAAGGTGAGTCAGCGGCACGGTGATGACGAGGTAGAAGATGCCGGCCAGGACCAGCGGGGAGAGGTTGCCGGAGAGGACCGCCGCGTCCTGGCCCACGCGGAAGAGTTCGCGCTCGGAGACCAGCAGGCCCAGGAAGTAGACCAGCGAGGAGTCTTTGACGATGGCGATGAACTGGTTGACCAGAGCCGGGAGGACCCGCCGGATGCCCTGCGGAACTACCACCAGGGCCATGGACTTGGCATAGCTCATGCCCAGGGCGCGGCACGCTTCGCCCTGGCCCTTGTCCACGCTAAGGATGCCCGCCCGGAAGATCTCGCCGATATAGGCGCTGGCGATCAGGCTCAGGGCGATGATTCCGAGCGGGTAGGGCGAAGGCCCGAAGATCGACTGGCTCAACCGGGCGAAGCCCTGGCCGATCAGCAGGATGGTGAGGATGGCAGGGAGTCCGCGGAATAGGTCCGTGTAGATCCGGGCCGGGATGCGCAGCCATTTGGAGGGGGAGATCCCCATGATCGCGACAACCATGCCAAGGGCTACGCCGATGATTGTGGCGGCCACGGAGATGATGAGGGTGTTGAGCAGGCCAACGCCCAGGAGTTGGGGCAGGACTTCGGCCATTGCGCCGAAGTCGAAGAAAGTGCGGATGAGGGTGGTAAACCAGTCCATGGTTGCTCTCAGACGTAGTTAGCTGGTGGAACGCCGGGCGGACCGCGCGAGGTGGTCCGCCCGGCCGGAAGCCGGAAGGCTTACTTGCTGGGCGCCGGGGTTGCCGTCTGCTCGGCCTTAGGCAGGTACTGCTCGGGCATCGGGGATCCGGGGAACCACTTCTCGTAGAGCTTCTTCCAGGTGCCGTCTTCCATGGCTGCGGCCAGTCCCTTGTTGAGGGCTTCCCGGAAGGCGGTCTTGCCCTTGGCAACGGCGAACCCGGCCGGAGCATCGAAGGACGGGATGTCGGCGGCGCTCACCAGTCCGTACTGGTCCTGGTAGGCCTTGGCGGCCTCGTAATCCAGGAAATGCGCGTCCACGGAGCCGCTGTTGACGGCGGAGATGGCGGTGTTGTTGTCGGGAAAGCGCACCAGGCTTGCCGAGGTGAAGTTCTTGACCGCGTAGGCCTCCTGCAGCGTGCCCTGCACGACGCCGAGCCGCTTTCCGCCGAGCCCGTCGGCGTCGGCGATGCCGGAGGTCTTGGTGGTGATGACGGTCAGGTAGCCGGCCAGGTAGCCCTCGGAGAAGTCGACCGTCTGTTTGCGCTTGTCCGTGATGCCGATAGCGGCGACGCCGGCGTCGAACTGGCCGTTGGCGACGGCGGCGAGCAGACCGGAGAAGTCCTGGCCGGTGAAGACGACCTTGTCCACACCGGCGCGGTGGGCGACGTCCTTGAAGAGCTCCACGTCGAATCCGGTGAAGTTCCCCGCGGCGTCAGCGAAGGTGTACGGCTTGGAGTCGCCGAGGCTGGCAACGCGGATCGTTCCGGGCTCGATGAGGCCATAGGGATTCTCCGCCGGTGAGGACGAGGCGGAGGACGTGCCGCCGCAGCCGGACAAAGTTAGGACGGCGGCAACGGCAGCGGCGACGAGCACCCCGGGGCGCAGCTTGTTTCGTGTAATCACAGCGTTATTCCAATCGAGGAGGGACGAAGAGGGGCAGGTGGCCGGTGATACCGCCCAATCTGGAGAACCGTCGATGTGACTCTTGCCGAGTCCGGTCTCAGTCCTTAGGATTGAGACCGGACTCACACCGATGGATAGAAATGTAATCGAAGCCACATCGGGCGTCAAGGGTCCGCTAAGAAAGGTCGTAATGAACAGCGATGCCTCCAGGCGACGCGACATCACTGTCGCCGACGTCGCCAAAGCCGCCCAGGTTTCCAAAGCCCAGGCCGCCCGCGCCCTGGGCAATTACGGAGCCGTCAGCGATGACGTGCGGGAACGCGTGCTGGCTGCCGCCGAGGAGCTTCAGTACCGGCCCAACGAGCTTGCGCGCAGCATGAATACGGGAAAGTCGAACACCATCGGCGTGGTGGTCGGCGACATCGAGAACCCGCATTTCGGTCTGGCCACGCGGGGCATCACGGACACGGCCAAGAAGAGCGGCTTCAATGTCATCCTGATCAACACAGACGAGGACACGGCCGCGGAGGTCGACGCCGTCCGGGTCCTCCTGGACAAGCGTGTGGACGGCCTGATCGTGGCGCCCGCCTCGTCCGTGGAGACCGCACACCTACGCCATGTCCACGAGTCCGGCCGCCCGCTGGTGCTGCTGGACCGCAAGGCGCCGGGCCTGGCTGTGGATACCGTGGCCGTCGACATGGAGGGGATTTCCTACGAATCCACCAGCTACCTCATCGAGTCCGGGCACCGGCGGATCGCGTTCATCTCCACGCTCAAGACGGAGGACAACTACCGCGACGGCATGCCGCTGGAGTCCTCGCAGATCGCGGACCGCCGGGACGGTCTGGAAAGGGCCTTCGCGGAGGCAGGACTGGACCGGCCGAACGATCTGGTCCGGCTCAATGCCGGCGATGCCGAGTCGATCAAGAAGATTACCCGGGAGCTGTTGCAGCGCCCGGACCCGTCGACGGCGATCATCGCCTCGGACGGCCTGATAGGGCTCAGCGTCGTGGAGGCGATCCAAGAGCTGGGGCTGTCGATCCCGGAGGATGTCTCGTTCCTGATGTACGACGACTTTGCCTGGACCCGACTTACCACGCCCCCACTGACCGTCATCGCGCAGCCTGTCTATGACATGGGCGTCGCTGCCGCGGCGGCGCTGATCCGGCAGATCGAGGGCCGGAAAGCGTCGGCGGCACCGGAATTCACCGCCACGCTGATCCGGCGGGGCTCGGTGAGCGCGCCTCGCAGCTAGTGCGAGCCGGTCGGGAGGGGGAGCTCCTCGGATTCGGCGTCCCGGTCAGCGCCGGGTTCCGCGTCGTGCGGAGTGGCCTTGGCCCGCCGGCCACGGGAGGCGGCGGCCGGGACGGGCGGCGCGGCAGCCGCCTTCAGCAGCGCCCGCTTCTCCCGCCGGCCTTCCACCAGCCGGTAGAGCACGGGCACCAGCACCAGCGTCAGGGCGGTGGAGGACATCAGCCCGCCGATCACCACAATCGCGAGCGGCTGTGAGATGAAGCCGCCACCGCCGGTCAGGCCCAGCGCCATCGGCGTCAGCGCGAACACGGTGGCCAGGGCGGTCATCAGGATCGGCCGGAGCCGCTGCCGGGCACCATGGGTGATGGCCTCGGCCACGCTCATCCCCGGCTCGCCGTTCCGCGGCTGGCGGTACTGGTTGATGAGATCGATCAGGACAATCGCGTTGGTCACCACGATGCCCACGAGCATCAGCATGCCGATCAGCGACGGCAGGCCCAGCGGCACCCCGGTCACCAGCAGCAGGGCGATGGCCCCGGTGGCGGCGAACGGGACGGAGACCAGCAGGATCAGCGGCTGCACGAGGGACTTGAACGCGGCCACCATGATCACGTAGACAATCGCAATGGCCGCTAGCAGTGCCAGGCCCAGCTGGGCGAAGGACTCCGCCTGCTGCGTCGTCGCGCCGCCGATCGTGGCCGTGACGCCGGGCGGCAGTTCGACGGTTTTCAGCCGGGCCTGGACTTCGGTGCTCACCGCGCCGAGGTTGGAGCCCGACGGCGTGACAGAGACACGCGCGGTCCGCTGGCCGTTGCTGGCGGTGATGGACACGGGAACATCGACCTGCTCCACGGCGGCGATGCTGCTCAGCGGCACCGCTCCGGCCGCGGTGGGCAGCGGGATGTTCCGGACCGCACCGATGCTGGTGAAGCGGGTGCCTTCGCCGATCCGGACCGGGAAATCATTGGTGTCGATGCGGACGGTCCCGGCCGGGATCGGGCTGATGGTGGTGGCGAGCACGCCGGCCACCTGTTCCTCGGTCAGGCCCGCGGCGACCGCCTTGGCGCGGTCCACCTTCACCTGGACGACCGGCTGGCTGGCAGCCAGGTTGGTGGTGACCTCGCTGCTGCCGGGGACCCCGTCGAGGGCCTGGACCAGCGCATCGCTGGCCGCCCGGAGGTCGGAAGTGGTCGCGGCCTTGAGCGTGATGTCGACGGTCGAGGACGTCCCGAACCCGCCCTGCTGGGAGCCGACGGTGATCTTCCCGGCGTCGGGGACCTTGGCGAGCTCACGGCGGACGGTGTCCTGGAGCCTGGCCTGGTTGGCCTTTTCCTCGGTGACTACCGTGAAGCTGGAATTCGAGGCGCCAGCGGAGAGCAGCGCCGAGAAACCGCCCTGGGCGTTTCCGGTGGTGACCTGGACGTCCTTGATGCCGTCAATGTCCCGCAGCACGGTCTCGACTTCGACCGCTGCGGCACTGGCCTCGGCCAGGCTGGTGCCGGCCGGCAGGGCCTGCCGGACGGTCATGCTGTTCTCGCCGGAGCGTCCCAGCAGGTCCGTGGCCAGCAGCGGGGTCATCGCGGCGGTGCCCCCAAGCACCAGCACGGCGGCGATCAGCGTGACCACCGGGTGCTTCTGGGTCTTGCTGAGGACGGGAAGGTAGCCGCGCTGCAGCAGCGTGCGCTGCTCGGCCTCGTGGGCCTTGGCCGCAATCTCCCGCGCGGAGAATCCCTCGGCACCCGCCTTTTCGGCCGGGTTCCGCAGGAACCAGTACGCCAGGACCGGGACGATAGTGAGCGAGACCAGCAGCGAGGACAGCAGCGCGATAGTCACGGTGAGCGCGAAGGGGCGGAAGAGTTCCCCGGCGAGGCCGGCGACGAAGGCGATCGGCAGGAAGACGGCCACGGTGGTCAGGGTGGACGCCGTGATGGCTCCGGCGACCTCCCGGACGGAAGTCAGGATGGCGGTGATCTTCTGCTCGCCGTAGCTGAGGTGGCGCTTGATGTTCTCGATCACCACGATCGAGTCGTCAACGACCCGGCCGATCGCGATCGTGAGCGCTCCGAGGGTCAGGATGTTCAGCGAGTAGCCGGTGGCCGAGAGACCGATAAACGTGATCAGCAGGGACAGCGGGATGGACACCGCGGTCACCAGGGTGGAGCGGACCGACATCAGGAACAGCAGGATCACCGCGACGGCGAAGCCGAGCCCCAGCAGGCCCTCGGTGGTGAGGTCCTTGATCGATTTTTCGATGAACGGCGCCTGGTCGAAGATCGGCGTGAACGTGGCGTTGGAGCCGAGTTCGGCCTCAAGCTGGGGGATGGAGTCCTTCACCGCATGGGAGATGCCCACTGTGTCGCCCTCGGGCTTCTTGGTGACGGACAGGGCGAGGGTTTCCTTGCCGTTGGTGCGGGTGATCGAGGTACGGGCGTCCTCGGTAATGCTGACGTCCGCCACGCTGCCGATGGTGGCGGCGCTTTTGGTGCCGCCCAGCGGGAGGGCCTTGACCGCGTCGAGCGAGTCCACCGGACTGCCGATCTGAAGCGACAGGGTCTTGCCCTGTTCCTCGATGGTTCCGGCCGGGACCAAGGCCCCGTTGTTCCGGAGCGCATTGCCGATCGACGCCAGGGTCGCCCCGGACGCGGCCATTGCATCGGCGCGGGGGAGGATCCTGATGTGCTGGGTCGCGCCGCCGGTCACCTCGGCGGCGCGCACGCCGTCGAGCTTCTGCAGCCGGGGCACGCTGAGCCGGGCGAGGTCGGCGTTCAGTTCGCTGAGCGGCTTGTCGGAGGAGACGGCCAGGAACACGATCGGGAAATCGCTGATGCTGCCGGCGATGGCCTGCGGCTGGACGTCGTCCGGCAGCGAGCGTTTGGCGTTGGAGATGGCCCGGTCGATCTGGTTCCGGGCACGGTCGAGGTTCGAACCGTACGTGAACACCATGCTGATCTGGGAGACGCCGTTCCGCGAGGTGGACGACGTCGACTCCAGGCCCTCGACGCCGTTGAGCGCCGTCTCCAGCGGAGCGCTGACCTGTTTGTCAACGACTTCCGGCGACGCCCCCGGCATCGAGGTGATGACCGTGATCTGCGGAAACTCGATGGACGGGATGAGCTCCTGCTTGAGCGAGGTCATCGTGATCACGCCGAAGACCGACGCGAACACGGTGATCAGCGCGATCAGCGCCCGGTTGGCCAGGGATAGCGTTGCGAGCCGGAACATCTCATGGTCTCCTGGTGGGTCGACGGAGGTACTTCGAAGGGGGAGATCAAAGCGCTGGCGTGCCGCGACCCGGAGTGTGCGTCAGCTTCGGGCGGCGCTGACCGGTTCGAGCTGCAGGGCCTTGGCCGTCTCGGCTTCCAGCCGGGCGGCGAGCTCAGGGTTCTCGTTGAGCTTGACGCCGTAGCCGGGCATCATCTCCTTGAACTTGGACTGCCAGCCCTTGAAGTTCTTCGGGAAGGACTTCTGGAGCAGCTCGATCATGATCGGCACTGCGGTCGATGCGCCCGGGGATGCTCCGAGCAGGGCGCCGATGCTCCCGTCGCGTCCGGCGATGACCTCGGTGCCGAACTGCAGCACGCCCCCCTTCTTCGGATCCTTTTTGATGATCTGAACACGCTGGCCGGCCGTGATGAGTTCCCAGTCGCCGTCTTTTGCTTCCGGGTAGTACTCGCGCAGCGCCTCGACCTTGGCGCCGTGGCGCTTGGCGACTTCCTTCACCAGGTACGCGGTGAGGTCCATGTTGTCCTTGGCGACCGCCAGCATCGGAATGATGTTGGAGGGCCGGATGGACAGCGGCAGGTCCAGGTACGAGCCGTTCTTGAGGAAGTTCGTGGAGAAGCCGGCGTACGGGCCGAACAGCAGGGAACGCTTGCCGTTGACGTAGCGGGTGTCGAGGTGGGGAACGGACATCGGCGGGGCTCCGACGGACGCCTGGCCGTAGACCTTGGCGCTGTGCTGGGCCGCCAGGTTCTCGTCGGTGCAGCGGAAGAACTGTCCGGACACGGGGAAACCGCCGAAACCCTTGCTTTCCGGGATGCCGGAGGCCTGCAGCAGGTGCAGTGCGCCGCCGCCGGCCCCCACGAAGACGAACTTCGCGTGGATCGAGCCGTGCTCACCGGAACGCGGGTGCTTGAGCGCAAGGTCCCATCCGCCGTCGGAGGCGCGCTTGATTCCGGAGACGTCGTGGCCGTAGTTGATTTCCACGCCGTTCTTGCCCAGATACCCGGTCAGCTCACGGGTCAGGGCGCCGAAGTCGACGTCGGTCCCTTCCGCCGCCCGGGTTGCCGCGATGCGCTGTTTCGGGTCGCGGCCCTTGACGATCAGGGGGGCCCACTTGGCGATCTGGGCGTGGTCCTCGGAGTACTCCATGGAGCGGAACAGCGGGTTCGGTTTGAGCGCCTCGTAGCGGTTGCGCAGGAACTTGGCGTTGGCATCGCCGATCACGAAGCTCATGTGCGGGACCGTGTTGATGAAGCCCTTGGGCGAGCCGATCATCCCGTTGCTGACCAGATGGGACCAGAACTGGCGGGAGAGCTGGAACTGCTCGTTGATGAGAAGCGCCTTGCCGGGATCCACCGAGCCGTCTTTGGCTGCGGGGGAGTAGTTGAGCTCACACAGGGCGGCGTGCCCGGTTCCGGCGTTGTTCCACGGCCCGGAGCTTTCCAGACCCGGTTCGTCCAGCTTCTCGAACAAGGAGATGGTCCAGTCCGGCTCGAGCTGCTTCAGGAAAGCGCCCAGCGTGGCGCTCATGATGCCGCCGCCAATCAGGACGACGTCGGCATGTTGGGTCTTGGAAATGAAAGTCACAATCAGTCTCCGATAGCAGCGGGTCTGGCTGTCACAGAATATCCCGCAGTGCCTACTAACTGAAATTGGGTCCGTCCGTCAAGGCTTTAGTTCCACCTTGGTGAAAACTTCATTGAGGACCGGCGATGCCGGGTACTTGAGAACGCGGTCGGAAAGTGCCAGCGCGGAGATCGGAAAGGCAATCGGGACGGCGGGAACGGTCACCGCGATCTGCGCATTGATGGTCTGGTATTGCTCGGTGCGTTCCTTGCCGTCGGCCAGGCCGCGCGCCCGGGCAATCTTGGAGAAGACCTGGGGATCCTGATAGCCAAATTCGCCGGTCTTTTCCCCGAAGAGCGGACCCACGAAGTTGTCCGGGTCCGCGTAGGAACCGTTCCAGCCCAGCAGATGGAGGGCATGGTCGCCGGGGGAGGTGACCTTCTGCAGATACCCCTCGGACCAGTCCACCGGCACCGGCTTGATGTTCAGCCCGACGGCGATCAGTTGCCGGCTGATCTCCGCGTAGACCTTTTCCGGCGTCGGGAGGTAGGGACGGCTGACGTTCAGGGGGTAGTAGAACTTCAGTTCCTCGCCCAGATAGCCGGCCTCGGTGAGCAGCGCCTTGGCCTTCTCGGGGTCATGGCCCAGGGATGGGGCATTGGTGTTGAAGCCACTGAGCTTGGGCGGAACGAACTGGGTGGCCTGGGCGGTGTTGTCGATGAAGAACCGGCGGATCAGAGTGTCCTTGTCCAGGGCCATCTCGATCGCCTGCCGCACCTTGAGGTTCTGCAGGATGGGGACTTCCTGGTTCATGCCCAGGTACATCACGGAGAACGGGTCCCGCTGGATGATCTGCTGGCCGCGCTTGACCAGTTGGTCGAAGTTGCCCACCGTGACGGTGTCGTAGCCATCGATCTTGCCGTCCAGCAGGGCCTGCATCCGTGTCTGCGGCTGATCGTAGGTGACGAAATGGATGGTGCCGATCTGTCCCTTCTCGGCCCAGTAGTCCTTGTTGCTCGACAGCGTGACGTCACCGTCGTTCCAGGAGCTGAAGACGTAGGGACCTGTTCCCACCGGGTGCAGCCCATAGGCGGACACAGCCTGGCCGTCGCGGTTCTGGTTCAGGACGTCGGCGCTTTGTGTGGTGAGCGCCTGCGGCGAGGACATGGCGAAGGCCGGCAGGGTGAGGGCCTGCAAAAAGCCGGTGAAGGGCTGGGTGAGCTCGATCCGGACGTTGTCCTGCGCCAGCGCGGTACAGCCCTTGTAGATCGAGAGCGCGGCCTGGTCGGCATGCGCCTTGAAGACGCCCTTGAAGCTGGTGCCGGTGGCCTGCTGACGGAGCGCCTCGGGGAAATTGAACCAGCGGTCGAAGTTGCTGCAGACGGCTGCTGCGTCGAACGCGGATCCGTCGTGAAAGGTCACCTTGTCCCGGAGCTTGAACGTGTAGGCCCGGCCGTCATTGGCGGCTTGCCATTCGGTGGCGAGCAGCGGCGTGGGCTGGCCCGTTGTCTGGTCGACGCCGACCAGTCCCTCCAAAACCTGCCGGGTGATCCGGTAGGACTCAACGTCCGATACGAGGGCCGGATCGAGGCCGAGGGGCTGCGAGGCCGTGCCGAACGTGAACACGGCAGTGGGGTCGGCGCTGGCGGTGGCTGTTGCTGCCGTCGTCGGGGCCGGGCCGGGCGTCGGGGCGCCGGTGCAGGAGGCGAGCGGAAGCAGGAGCAGGACAGCCCCGATACCGGCTGAAATGCGGCGCCAGGCACTGCTGGCCACTGGACTGCTGGGCACTCGTGAATCACCTCGGGGGAAAGTGGATGGCCCGCCGGCTGCGGACCAGCCCCAGTCTAATTGACGGCCGGGTACCTCAGCTGTCGGACGGCCCCGGAGCAAAGAAGGGGGGAGTAATGAAGGGGCGCAAAAAGGCCGGGCGCAAGAGCCCTGCCGCAAAAGAAGGCCCGCACCTCTCGGTGCGGGCCTTCGTTTCTCCTAGTTGGTCCAGGGAGTCAGGCTGGAGCCGCAGCAGGAGCGCTTAGTGCTGCTTACTTGGGCATCAGAACCGAGTCGACCATGTAAACAGTGGCGTTGGCCGTCTTCACACCGCCGCAGATGACGCTGGCATCGTCCACCTTGAGGGCGTCCTTGGTGCCGGTGACCGTCACGGAACCGCCCTGGACCGTCTTGTGCGTACCGACGATCTTGTCCGGGGTGATCTGGCCGGGAACGACGTGGTAGGTCAGGATCTTGCTGAGCAGGGCATCGTCCGTCTTCAGCGTTTCGATCGTGGCGGCGTCGATCTTCTTGAAGGCGTCATCGACCGGGGCGAAGACCGTGAACTCACTGCCGTTCAGGGTGTCCACCAGGTTGACCTTGGGGTTGAGCTTGCCGGACACGGCCGCGGTCAGGGTGGTGAGGATCGGGTTGTTCGAGGCGGCCACGGCTACCGGGTCCAGAGCCATGCCGGAAACGGAGCCGGCACCACTGGGGACCTGGGCGGCGTAGGCCGCGCAGCCGGCGCCGACGAGGTCGGCGGCCGGGTCCATTGCTGCAGCGGAGGAGCTCATGGACGGCGACGGCGCCATGCTGGAGGCCGACGGCGTCGAAGCCGGAGCCGAGGAGGTGGAAGCCGTGGTGCTGGAACCGCCACAGGCAGTGAGGCTGAGCATTGCTGCAGCAGCGATACCTGCAACGGCGAAAGTGGTGCGCTTGATGGTCTGCATTTTGGTTTCTCCTTATTGTGCCGAGCGTTGCCTGCGGCGGAGTTTTCCGCTTTGGCCCTTTTCCGACTGGTTGGGCACCGACCCTTGGTTGGTGTCTCAATGGGTATTCGCGGGGTCGGAGGAATCGGATGGGTGCGGATTGAAAATGTTTTTTTCGGCCAAGCAAAAGAGCCCCGGTCCGAAGACCGGGGCTCTACATGTGTGCGCAAGGGGGGACTTGAACCCCCACGCCCGAAGGCACAGGAACCTAAATCCTGCGTGTCTGCCAATTTCACCACTCGCGCTCGGCGCCGCTGTCCTGGTGCGAGGACCATCGGCAGCGGATGCCAGCCTCCATTGTACATTTTGACTGCCCTGCCGGGGCCCGGTGGGGCCTAGACGTCCACTTTCAGGTCCCGGCGGAGCTTGGCAACGTGGCCGGTGGCGCGGACGTTGTACTGCGCCGCGGTCACCACGCCCTCCCCGTCGACGACGATCGTGGACCGGATGAGTCCTTCGTAGCTGCGGCCGTAGTTCTTCTTCTCGCCCCAGGCGGCGTACGCCTCGGCCACGGCGTGGTCCTCGTCGGAGAGCAGGGGGAAGTTAAGGCCCTCGGCGGCGGCGAATTTCGCAAGCTTGCCTACGGCGTCGGGGGAGATCCCCACCACCTCGTAGCCGGCGTGCTTCAGGGACGCGAGGGAGTCCCTGAAGTCGCAGGCCTGCTTCGTGCAGCCCGGGGTGGATGCTGCCGGGTAGAAGTAGATCACCGTGCTGCGGCCCCGGAAGTCCCGCAGGCTGATGTCCTCCCCGGCAGAATTCTTAAGGGTGAAGTCCGGCGCCGGGGCTCCGGGAATGAGTCGTTCAGGCAAGATATGTTCTCCTTCGCAGGGTGGGGTATCCCAGCCTAATGAGCCTTGGTGCGGGCGACGAATCCGGCGCTCGCTATACTCATTGGTATGCCTGATATGGATCGCTGGCCCACTGGGCGCCTATTGTCCACGGCTGCACGCCTTGTTGAACACTCCTGGAATGAAAAACTGGGGGCCATCGGGCTGACGCACGCCGGGGTCATCGCCATGGAAGTGCTCTCCGCCAACGGACCCATGACGCAGGCCCAACTGGCGCAACTGGTTCGTGTGCAAGCCCAAACAATGGGGAAGACGCTCAGCCGTCTGGAAGCGCACGGACACATCTCCCGGGAGCGCAGCACGTCCGACCGGCGCAGCCATGTAGTCACCCTGACGGACCGCGGACGCGAGGCCGTTGGTGCTGCCGCGGACATGGAGCGTTCCGTGCTTGCCGCAGCCTCGATTGACCCCGACGTCCTCCGGCAGGAACTGCAGGCGGTCGTCAAAGAGCTGGCCACGCGCATTTCCTCTCCCGAAGCCAAGGCCATGGTCGCGGCCGCTGATCCGGCCATAGGCGTCGAGGCCACCCAAATCAGCTGACGCAGAGGAACGCCCCCCGCCCGCCCCGTCTGTTCGCAGCAGCGTGGGGAAGCGGAGGGCGCCCGATGGCCTGAAGGCTGATGCCCTATTGCCCGGTATTACCGGCTGCCAGGTTTGGCGGGATCGTTCCCGGGCCCTTGTCCGACTTGTGTTCGCGTTCAGCGGCGCTGCGGGTGTCGCTGGCTGCAGTTCCGTCAGAATCCCCTGCCGCGTCCACCAGGCCGTTGGTCTGGTCAAAGGGATGCGTGGCCGCGCGGTCGGTCAGCGGTTCGGCCGTGCCGACGCCTGACCCCGAGGCCGTCCCGGCCGCCGGGAAGACACTTCCAGAGGTGCCTGTCGGTGGCAACTGCTCCGAACTCACGGCGCCCGTCCGGGGCGCCGCTCCCACGTCCTCGACGCGGACCGTGTCGTCGCTCTCCTTGCCGCGTGCGGCCGCCACACCGACTGCCGCGGCTGCGGCCAAGCCAACTCCGGCAGCGACCTTTCCTGACACCCCGGCCTTGCCGGAATCACCGCGGGAGGCGGCGGCGTCGTCGACTCCGGGCGTGCCCGCCGATCCCTCGGCACCTACATTTCCCCGCCAGGCGCCTGAAGCGTAGCCCTCATCCTCAATGAACTCCTTGAACCGTTCGAGGTCCTTTTCAGCCTGCCGCTCGACAACGTTGAGTTTGTCGCCGACACTTTCCACGAGGCCCTCGGGCTCATACTCGAGGCTCAGTGCGATGGAGGTTTGCGCGCCGCCGAGATCCTCGAAGGTTACCGAACCTGCGTTGGTGGCCCCGGAGGTCGCCGCCCAGGCCACCTTCCGGTCTGGGGTCTGCTCAAGGATCCTGGCCTCCCACTGCCGCCGGACGCCGGCGATTTCGGCAACCCACTCAAGGCGGTCGTCACTGAGTTGCTTGACGCTCTTGACCCCACCCATGAAATGCGGGAACTCCTCGAACTGTGTCCACTGGTTGTATGCCGTACTGACGGGCACGTTAACGAGGATGCGTTTTTCAACCTTGGTGCTCACAATGTCTCTCCTTTGAGTCGATCAATGTCCTGACGTACAGTTCTAATTCGTCAGTAGGCTTACTATAACTGCCTGATCGATGCGGAACCAGAACGGACAATGATCTGACGGCGGCTCCGCCCAGCGTGTCCCGCGTGTCCAGTCCCGGCCGGGGGGCGCTCCCGATAGGGTCGTTTCATGGACTCGCCGACGCCTCTGGAGCTGGAAGGGCAGCGCTCCATCAACGAGCTGCTCGACGAGCCAATCGGTGACCGTCCCATCCAGCTTGAGCTACCGATCCCGGGCCGCCTCCGGCCGACAGCCCGGCGGGTCGGCCGAGCAACCGTGACCCGCAGCCGGGGACGTTAGAAGCTTTCCTTGGCAAGGGCCGCGGCCTCGGGCGGCGTCCCGCGTCCGAGGCGGCCATCGAGGGCGACCCGCAACCTGGCCGCCGCCACCTGTAAACGCCGATCAGCGGCCTGCTCGCCGGCCCCGGACGCCGGGCGGGCCGAAGGCGCATATGCCCTGTTCCGTCCGGCGTCCTCGACGGACTGCCAAGCGAGATCGAGAAGTTCGAGCTCCTCGTCCCGGGCCAGCCCGCTCTGGGCCAGTACCGCAAGGGTGGCCAGGCCAAGGGACTTGGAATGCTGATCGTCCCGCAGGGCGTGGTCCAGGGCCCACTGTGTCCGCTTCCACCATTCAGAACGGTCGTCGGCGTCCGACTTTTGCAGCAGGGCGTTCGCGTCGGCGATGGTCCGCTGCCGCAGCGTGCGCCAGCTGATCGCCGCACCGATGACCGCGGCAACCACGACGGCGAGCGGACCCAGGGCGGCGAGGACCTCCCACCAGGCGGCCTGGACGGAAGCTGCGGGCGCGGGGAACGGGGACGGAGTCACGGCACCAGCCTAGGCCGCGGTTCCGCGTCAGCGGACTCTTTCCTGTCTGGGTCGTCCCATGGCCGCTGGAGCTAGCGAAAATCAAGGTTCGTGGAGAGCTGACCTGCGCAATCTACGCATTTTTGACAGATGGAGGAAGGTCCCGATGCGGTAGCATCCACCCGGGGGTGAATCGCCCCTGCATTCTTATTTGGGGGAGAACTTGAAAGCACGCACCACCCACCTTCTCGCTGTCGCAACACTGACCGGAATCCTGCTTGCCGGCACCGCATGCGGCGCCCCGCAGGCAGCCACCCAGCCCGTTACCACGGCGCCGACGGCGACAGCGACCGCGGAACCCTCGCCGACTGCCACGGCAACCACGACCGCTTCTGTGCCGGCTGCGACAGAGACGGCCGCACCCGCACCCGAGACGCCCAAAGCTGCTGGCCTGGAGACCTTCACGTTCCCGGACGGCCATGTCTCCTTCAGCCACCCGGCCGGCTGGACCGTGAAGGTCAAGCCGGGCCCCGCGCTGAATGCCGAAGCCCAGAAGACCTCGTTCGATGCGACCGTCTCGGATGCATCCGGCACGGAGCTGGCCCAGGTCCTCAGCGGTATGTATGGTGACGGCGCCTCCGGTCCGGCCAAGCGGACCATCCTGGACCACGCACCCGTGCCTGGGGTCACCGACATGAGCGGGGAAGCCACGGAGTTCGGCTTCGCCTATGACGAGTTCCCGGGAAGCACCGGCGGGCCCTACTACTTCATGGACGTCCGGAACGCCAGCGAATACCTGGCCACGATTGATTCCTCAGGCTCCAACCAAGTCCTCCTGCCCAACGGTGTCCTGATTGGTGCGGTCATCGTCGGCGAACGAGGGGTCCCGACCCCGGCTTTCAAGTCGCCCGACGCAGCGAAGGCCTGGATGGGCACCCAACAGTACGCCCAGCTCAAGGCGATGCTGCTGAGCCTAACCTACAAGTAGGATGCGGGCATGAGGCAAACCGCCCGAACGGCTGGAGCAGCGGCGCTCCTTCTCTGCGCCGTGTCCTCGTGTGAAGCAGTCCGGCCTTCGCCCGATCACGCGGGGAGCCCTGACTTGCTGGCAGGGGTAAGCCCCACCGTGCCCGCATCCTCGGTCGTATCCGGGCTGGCATGCGGAGCCCTACGGACTGACCGGACTGCATCGCCTGGAACTCCCAGCGTCGGTGAGGGCGGGCGCTGCCTGCAGGATGACCAGTGGTGGCCCTGCCGCCGGTTCCGAGGATTGTTTTCAAGATCGCGTGCCCGAGCTTGTGGCTGCGGAATTGCGGGTCGATCCACAGAGTGGAGAGCACCAGCAGGTCCCCGCCCATTTCCATAACGGCACTGGTCGCTAAGTCGGGCCGGTCCGTGGTCAGCAGGCCGCTGTCCGCTTTCCTTCAGTGGCACTGTAGCCTCGGGGTAAGAACAGCTTGGGGGAGCGAATGACCAGGAACTACGGAACGCGGTCCGGCCGGAGAGGGTGGACCGTGGCGATCGTCATCATCGTGGGCGCCCTCATCGCGGTACCCGCCGCCGCTGTCGGGCACTTCATGACCGGCCAGGCCGTTGGCCGGGTCACCGTGGTCACAGACGCCGACGGAAGAGAGCGCACCGTGTACTGGCGCGAGTATCCCGGCATCGCAGGAGTCGATCCCCAAAAGGTTCTCCAGGGTCCCGCGCCCGAGGTGGGGTACGCAGCCGGGCAGGACATGATCGCGGCGGTCAGGGCTGCCCTCACGGCGGAGCTCGGGCTGGGATGGACGCCGCCAACGGATGGACGGGACGATGTCGACCCGTTTGCCGACCGGATCCAGAATTACTTCGGAGGCAAATCACTCCTGACTGCCGTGAACGCTCCTCCCTCGCAGAGCACCAGCGTGCCCCGGGCCTGGGCGGACAAGCAGCGCGCGTTGGAAATCATCGGGACGGTCATCGCCAGGCACGGGTACTCGGCGCCTGCCATCGACACCTTCGACCAGTGGACTGATGAGCAGCGCGTGAGCGACCTTGGCGGCTCAACGCCTAAGGCACAGGTGATCGTGTCCGGGATGGCTCAGGGGCCCGCCGGCCAGTGGCTGTCGTTCACCTTCCAGGACCTTTCGAAGGACATTACGGGCCGCTTCAAGGAACGCCTCGCCCATCCTTCCCGGCCTGACTCGCAGCTGGACACTTTGAGCCTGAGTTATGGCGCTAACGGGCTCCTGCGGGACGCGGACCGGGAGAAGTTTAAGGAGCGGCTTGTACCCTTCGCCGGCCTGACGCCTCCGGCGCCACTGGAAACCTAGAGAGCAGCCGCTGGAGCCAGCCCGGCCACTACAAGCCCACACCAGCAGTGCGGACGCACCTGACACGCCCGGGATATTCACACACTTCGGCAAAATTGGTGCAAAACAAAACCCCGCCTTCACCGGCCGCTAAGCCTGTGAAGACGGGGTTTCTGTTGGTGCACCCCCGGGACTCGAACCCGGAACCCATTGATTAAGAGTCAATTGCTCTGCCAGTTGAGCTAGAGGTGCAGCTGTTGTTTTCGTTCATCGGGGGCTTTTTGTTTCCCTCGTTGTTCTCCGCAACGACATGAAACTCTACACGAGATTTGGTGGAGTGTGAAATCGGCGGGGGCGGCGGGCCTGGCCTCAGCCGGGGAGGTCCAAAACCAGCACGAAATCAGGGTTTTGGTTGTTGCTGAGAACCCACAAGCGGCCATCAGGAGCCAGTGAAACGTCCCGGATCCGGCCATAGGTCCGTGTGAAATAGCCCACAGGGTTGGCGGCGGATTCTCCGCGAAGCGGCACGGTCCAGACACGCTGCCCGCGGAGGGCGCCCAGGTACGCCGTGTTCCCGACGATTTCCAGCCCGCTGGGGGAGGAGTCTGCCGTTGACGGCCAGACGACCTTGGCGTCGAGGAAACCGGTCCGGCCCGGAGCGCCGGTAACCTCGGGCCAGCCGTAATTGCCGCCGGGCAGAATCAGGTTGAGCTCGTCGTCGACCGTGGGTCCGAATTCGCTGGACCAGAGCCGGCCGGCACTGTCCCATGCCAGTCCCTGGACGTTCCGGTGCCCGAAGCTGTAGACAGGGTTGTCTCCGAACGGGTTTCCCGGCGCCGGACGCCCCTCGGGGGTGAGCCGCAGGATCTTGCCGCCCAGCGCCTTCGGATCCTGCGGTTGCTCACGGCGTTGCGAATCGCCGGTCCCCACATAGAGGTACCCGTCCGGGCCGAAGCGGATCCTGCCGCCGTTGTGCGTGGAGGCTTTCGGGATCCCGGTGAAGATGACTTCGGCGGCGCCGAGCTGCATCCCGCTTCCGCTTTGGTCTACCCGCAGGCGCGCGATCCGGTTGTCCTGGGCAGCCGTGAAGTAGGCGTACAGGTAGCGGTCGGCGGCGAAGTTCGGGGAGAGGGCCAGTCCCAGCAGACCACCTTCGCCGCCGGGAACGACGTCGGGCACCTTGCCCAGCGTCCCGGCCGTGCCGGAACCGGCGCTGACGGTTCTCAGCAGGGCGCTGTCGCGTTCGGAAATGATGGCCGTGCCATCGGGCAGAAACACCGTGGACCATGGCACCTGCAGCCCTGCGTCGATCCGGGCGGCGACGGTCGGCGGACCTGCGGGGGCAGGCGCCGGGCTGTCGCCGGCAGGGCTCGTGCCTGCCGGTGTGCTGGCTGCCGGGACGTAGGGCGGCGGTCCGCTGTCTCCGCCGGCGGTGCAGGCGGAAAGAATGCCGGCAGAGAGGAGGATCGCAACGGCGGCCGCCGGTGCCCTCAAGACGTGCCTTGCAGCCATCGTCGTTTCTGTTTCCCCGCCTCTGCGGCCCGCACCGGTCCGGGTACCGGCGCTACAGCCGGGAGCGGCGGGGCGGCCGGAAACCGGCAGCTTCCGCGTGGGCTATTGACACGAACCAGACCTCGGCCACGGTCTCGTCGTAGGACGGGCTGCTTTCGTCGTGATAGATCATCGAGGAGGCATTGCCCTTGACGGTAAAGCCCTCGGGACCGCTGCCGTCGGCCGCGGGTGCCGCCGATCCCTCACCGTAGGGCTGGTCCTGGGCGAGGTGGCCGGACGGCTCCGTAGTGTGGGCCGCGAATCCCTCGGTGACGGCCGACGACGACGCCGACTGCAGCGTTTCAGCCTCCGTCAGGGGTTCCCGGGGTTCCCGGGGTTCCCGGGGTGCCGCGGGAGCAGCGGTCTCTTCCTTGAGGGCCGCAGCCTCTTCCTCCAGAACCGCAGCCTCTTCCTCCAGAACCGCAGCCTCGGCAGCGGCGGATTCCGCGCCGGGAAGGGTGGGGGCGTGCGTATCCGTGTATTCGCGATGATGCACGGGTGCGTTTTCGGCCGCGGGAGCATCCGCCCCTGCCGGTGTCGTGCGCCCGCCTTCAGTGGCATGCGCTCCGTGCGAGGGTTCGTGGTGGGCGGCGGCGTGCGGCTCGGCCGGTGCGGTTTCCGACCACTGGGTTTCCCACTCGGCCGGGGACTGGGCGGCGCCCCGCTCCTCTGGGGCGGTGCCCCGCTCCTCCGGTGTGGTTCTGGGCGCCACCGGCTCGGCGTTGCCGAATCCTGCGGCGGACGGTATGCCGGTGGTCCCGGCAGCCGCGGCCGACGCCGCGGCGCTACCGCCGGAGAGCGCGCCGTCGTGGGTTCCCCTGCTCGGCGGTGCCAGCGGCGACACGTCCGCGTCCGTCCCCGTGCCGGCGACGGTCCCCGCCCCGGTTTCCGTCCCCGCCCTGGCGTCCGAAGGGCCGGCTCCGCTACGGGAGTTTCGGTTCAACAGCCACCAGACGATGGCGACAATCGCCACGATGACGATGAGCCAGATAATCCAATCCATAGCAGAGCCCTTCTGTCCATAAGGCAAGGTTGCCGTTGCTTGACGGTACGTCCGCCCCGCGGCGGCTGTCCAGCCTCCCGGCGCCCGCCCTGTAGCCTCTCATCATGGATTTCAAGAGACTGCGGATTCTCCGGGAGCTCGCCGACCGCGGCACCGTCGGGGCCACCGCAGAAGCCATGAATGTGACGCCCTCAGCCGTCTCCCAGCAACTCAAAACCCTGCAGGAGGAACTGGGCGTTGTTCTGGTGGAGAAGTCCGGCAGAAGAGTGCGCCTGACCGAGGCGGGGCTGGCCATGGCCGCGGCCGCAGCCGAGGTGTCCACCGCCATGGCCCGCGCCGAGTCCACGATTGACACCTACCGGCTGGGGTGGCAGACGCACGTCAAGGCCGCCTTCTTCCCCAGCGCCGCGGAGATGTTCCTGCCCGGACTGCTGCACCGGGTCAAGGCGATCGACGGGCTGCACTTCGAGGCCCACTTCGAGGATCCGAACGTCGCCGGGTTCGCGGCGCTCACCGCCGACTATGACATCGTCCTGGCCCACAGTGTCGACGGGCCGGAGGTCTTCGCCCGGCTGGGCCTCGTCGTGGAGCCGTTGCTGGACGAACCGCTCGACGTCGCCATGCCGGCGGGCCATGTCCTCGCCGGCAAGGACACGCTCGGCGCCCAGGATGTGATCGGTTATCCCTGGATGGGCGTGCCCGAGGGCTTCCCCTTCGACACGGTCCTCCGGCAAATCGAGGTGCAGGCTGATTCGCCGGCGGTCCGCGCCCAGCTCTACCCCGATCTGCGCGTCCTGGAAGCGCTGGTCAGCGCCGGCCACGGGCTCAGCCTGCTGCCCCGCTACACCGCACTGAAGAACCAGGGCCGGGGCTTCGTTCTCCGCCCGCTCGCCGGCGTCAAGGCGAGCCGCAGCATCGTGGCCCTGGCACGCCCCGACGTCGCTGCCCGGACCACCATCCAGCAGGTGCTCTCGCTGCTGAAGGCGGAGGCGCGGGCCGTCGCGGAGGCCCCCGAACTGCTGGGCGCAGCCCGCCTCAGCTGACCCTCCGGCGGGGGCGCATTCCATCAGGCGAGACGATAGTCCACTATTTGATCGAAATATTCCCGGTTTTCGGCTTAATGCTCCCGTCCGGGTCGCTGCCCTCCCCGGGGGAGCCCTAGACTTTGAGCCATGAGTGAGGAAACCCAAACAGCGACAGACACCAAACCGGACATCAAACCCCGCAGCCGGGTCGTTACCGACGGAATCCACGCCGCGCCGGCGCGCGGGATGTTCCGGGCGGTCGGCATGGGCGATGACGACTTCGCCAAACCCCAGATCGGCGTCGCCAGTTCGTGGAATGAAATCACTCCCTGCAACCTTTCCCTTAACCGGCTCGCCCAGGGCGCCAAGGAAGGCGTCCACGCCGGCGGCGGATTCCCAATGCAGTTCGGGACCATCTCGGTTTCCGACGGCATCTCGATGGGCCACGAGGGCATGCACTTCTCCCTCGTTTCCCGTGAAGTGATCGCCGACTCCGTTGAGACCGTGATGCAGGCCGAGCGGATCGACGGTTCCGTGCTGCTGGCCGGTTGCGACAAATCGCTCCCCGGCATGCTGATGGCGGCGGCCCGGCTGGACCTGGCCAGCGTCTTCCTCTACGCCGGCTCGATCATGCCCGGCTGGGTCAAGCTCGAGGACGGCTCCGAAAAGGAAGTCACCCTGATCGATGCCTTCGAGGCCGTGGGCGCGTGCGCCGCCGGCAAGATGAGCCTCGGCGACCTTGACCGCATCGAACGCGCCATCTGCCCGGGCGAAGGCGCCTGCGGCGGCATGTACACGGCCAACACCATGGCCTGCATCGGCGAGGCCATGGGCATGTCCCTGCCGGGCTCGGCCGCCCCGCCCTCCGCGGACCGCCGGCGCGACGAGTTCGCCCGAAAGTCCGGCGAAGCCGTCGTCAACCTGCTGCGCCTCGGCATCACGTCCCGCGACATCATGACAAAGAAGGCGTTTGAAAACGCCATCGCCGTCACCATGGCCTTCGGCGGTTCCACCAACGCCGTGCTCCACCTGCTCGCCATCGCCCGTGAGGCCGAGGTCGAGCTGACCCTGGATGACTTCAACCGGATCGGCGACAAGATCCCGCACCTGGGCGACCTGAAGCCGTTCGGCCGCTACGTCATGACCGACGTCGACAAGATCGGCGGCGTTCCGGTCATCATGAAGGCACTGCTCGACGCCGGCCTGCTGCACGGGGACTGCCTCACCGTGACGGGCAAGACCGTCGCCGAGAACCTGTCCGCGATCAACCCGCCGGACCTGGACGGCAAGATCCTGCGCGCGCTGGACAACCCGATCCACAAGACCGGTGGCATCACCATCCTGCACGGCAGCATGGCGCCCGAGGGCGCCGTCGTGAAGAGCGCCGGTTTCGACGCCGACGTCTTCGAGGGCAGCGCACGTGTCTTCGAACGCGAACAGGGCGCCCTCGACGCGCTGGACCGGGGCGAAATCCACAAGGGCGACGTCGTCGTCATCCGCTACGAAGGCCCCAAGGGCGGCCCCGGCATGCGCGAGATGCTTGCCATCACCGGCGCCATCAAGGGTGCGGGCCTCGGCAAGGACGTGCTGCTGCTGACCGACGGACGCTTCTCCGGCGGAACCACCGGCCTGTGCATCGGCCACGTCGCCCCCGAAGCGGTCGACGGCGGCCCCATCGCCTTCGTCCAGGACGGCGACCGCATCCGCGTCGACATGGCGGCCCGCACGTTCGACCTCCTGGTCGACGAGGCGGAGCTCGAAGGACGCAAGGAGGGCTGGGAGCCGCTGCCGGCCAAGTTCACCAAGGGTGTGCTGGCCAAGTACGCCAAGCTCGTCCACAGCGCGTCCACCGGCGCCTACTGCGGGTGATTCCTACCCTGCGGGCACGGCGCGGGCGCCGTGCCCGCAGGGGCCCTCGGAATCCCCCTTATTAAGCCCTGCCGCCTAAGCGGCTTGGGCTCCGGGGAGCTAAGAGGATCAGTGGGTGGACAATGATGTCCAGATAGTGAGACACGGGCCGGGCTCGTTGACACCCGTCTCACTAAGAGGGAAAACTGAACGCATGACCGAGATCGTTACCAGCCGCGCTGCTGCAGATGCAGCCGTCGTCGTCCTTACCAAGCGCGTGGCTCCATAGCCCGACTGGTAACGAACCGTCACGCGCAACCCCTCGAAGAGCCGCCAGGCTGAGGGGTTTTTTTATTTCCGCACCACCAGCACCGCCCGCACCACGTAAGACCAGCATTCCCATGATCACAGAAGATCACCCCAGCAGATCCCCCAAAGGAAGAGTCCGATGAGCAAAGGATCGCCGATCAGCCCCTCGCTGATGGCCACGAAGTCCGCTGGAGCCCCCAAGGCTCCGGATCGCGTCGAACGTCCGGCTGACGCCGCCGTCGACATTGCTGCCGTCTCTCCTGTCCTTGGGCCGAACAACGTCGTACCCCCGACGGTGATGACCGGCTCGCAAGCAATTGTCCGCTCGCTCGAAGAACTCGGCGTGGACGATATTTTTGGTTTGCCCGGTGGCGCGATCCTGCCCACCTATGACCCCTTGATGGCTTCCCGAATGAACCACGTTCTGGTCCGTCACGAACAGGGAGCCGGCCACGCCGCGCAAGGCTACGCCATGGTCACCGGACGGGTGGGCGTGTGCATCGCCACCTCGGGCCCGGGTGCCACCAACCTCGTTACCGCCATCATGGACGCCCACATGGATTCCGTGCCGCTCGTGGCCATCACCGGCCAGGTCTCCAGCGGAGTGATCGGCACGGACGCGTTCCAGGAGGCGGACATCGTCGGCATCACCATGCCGATCACGAAGCACTCCTTCCTGGTCACGGACCCCAACGACATCCCGCACGTCATGGCCGAGGCCTTCCATCTTGCCTCGACCGGCCGCCCGGGCCCCGTGCTGGTGGATGTCGCCAAGGACGCCCAGCAGGGGCAGATGACCTTCTCCTGGCCGCCCAAGATCGACCTCCCCGGCTACCGTCCGGTGCTCCGCGGCCACAGCAAGCAGGTCCGCGAGGCCGCCCGGCTCATCGCGGCGGCCAGCAAGCCCGTGCTGTACGTGGGCGGCGGAGTCGTCAAGGCCCACGCCGCCGCGGAACTGCGCGAGCTTGCCGAGCTCTCCGGCGCTCCGGTGGTCACCACGCTGATGGCCCGCGGCGTCTTCCCGGACTCGCACCCGCAGCACGTCGGCATGCCTGGCATGCACGGCACCGTCTCGGCGGTCACGGCCCTGCAGCAGTCCGACCTGCTGATCACTCTCGGAGCGCGCTTCGATGACCGGGTGACCGGCATCCTGAAGTCCTTTGCCCCGAACGCCAAGGTCATCCACGCCGACATCGACCCGGCGGAAATCTCCAAGAACCGCACGGCCGACGTCCCGATCGTGGGCTCGGTCAAGGAGATCATCCCGGAACTCACCGAGGCCGTGCGCCTTCAGTTCGAGGCCTCCGGCACCCCGGACCTGACCACCTGGTGGGCCTTCCTGAACAATCTCAAGGAAACCTACCCGCTGGGCTGGACGGAACCCGAGGACGGCCTCAGCGCCCCGCAGCGCGTGATCGAACGCATCGGCGCCCTCACCGGCCCCGAAGGCGTGTACGTCGCGGGCGTGGGCCAGCACCAGATGTGGGCTTCGCAGTTCATCAAATACGAACGCCCGCACGCCTGGCTCAACTCCGGCGGAGCCGGCACCATGGGCTACGCCGTTCCGGCGGCCATGGGCGCCAAGGTCGGCGCCCCGGACCGGGTGGTCTGGGCGATCGACGGTGACGGCTGCTTCCAGATGACCAACCAGGAGCTGGCCACCTGCGCGATCAACAAGATCCCGATCAAGGTCGCCATCATCAACAACTCCTCGCTGGGCATGGTGCGGCAGTGGCAGACGCTGTTCTACGAGGGCCGGTATTCCAACACGGACCTCAACACCGGCCACGACACCGTCCGGATCCCGGACTTCGTCAAGCTCGCTGACGCCTACGGCTGCGCCGCGTTCCGCTGCGAACGCGACGAGGACATCGACGCCACCATCCAGAAGGCCCTGGCCATCAACGACCGCCCCGTGGTCATTGATTTCGTCGTGAGCCCCAACTCCATGGTGTGGCCGATGGTCCCCGCCGGAGTCAGCAACGACCAGATCCAGGTTGCCCGCAACATGACCCCGGAATGGGAAGAGGAGGACTGAACATGACCCGCCACACACTGTCCGTTCTGGTCGAAGACAAACCCGGTGTACTGACCCGCGTCGCCAGCCTCTTCGCCCGCCGCGCGTTCAACATCAATTCCCTGGCCGTCGGCCCCACGGAGGTCCCGGGCATGTCCCGGATGACCGTCGTCGTCGACGCCGACGGCGAGCTGATCGAGCAGGTCACGAAGCAGCTGAACAAGCTGATCAACGTGATCAAGATCGTTGAGCTCACCCCAGAATCTTCCGTACAGCGCGACCACATCCTGGTCAAGGTACGTGCGGATGCCGCAACACGCCTGCAGGTTACCCAGGCTGCAGACCTGTTCCGCGCTTCAGTGGTCGACGTCTCCACAGAGTCGGTCGTCATTGAGGCAACGGGCCACCCCGAAAAGCTCACGGCACTTCTCTCAGTGCTTGAGCCGTTCGGCATCCGCGAAATCGTGCAGTCCGGCACCTTGGCCGTCGGGCGGGGATCCCGCTCCATGAGTGACAGGGCCCTGCGCAGCGCGTAGGGCATCACGCACCACCTCCAGACAAACCAACACAAGAATCCACTTCAAAGGAGACACCCCAGTGACTGAAATGTTCTACGACGACGACGCCGACCTGTCGATCATCCAGGGCCGCACCGTCGCCGTCATCGGTTACGGCTCCCAGGGCCACGCCCACGCCCTCAGCCTGCGCGATTCCGGTGTTGACGTCCGCGTCGGCCTCAAGGCCGACTCGAAGTCCCGCGCCAAGGCCGAGGCCGAGGGCCTGCGCGTCCTCGACGTCGCCGCCGCCGTCGCCGAAGCCGACCTCATCATGGTCCTCACCCCGGACCAGGTCCAGCGCCACGTGTACGCCGAGGACATCGCCCCGAACCTGCAGCCCGGCGACGCCCTGTTCTTCGGACACGGCTTCAACATCCGCTACGGCTACATCCAGCCCCCGGCCGACGTCGACGTCGCCCTTGTTGCCCCCAAGGGCCCGGGCCACATTGTCCGCCGCGAGTTCGAAGCCGGCCGCGGCGTTCCGGATCTGATCGCCGTCGAGCAGAACCCGTCCGGCAAGGCCAAGGAACTGGCCCTGTCCTACGCCAAGGCCATCGGCGGCACCCGTGCGGGCGTCATCGAGACCACGTTCACCGAAGAAACCGAAACCGACCTCTTCGGCGAGCAGGCAGTCCTTTGCGGCGGCGCCTCGCAGCTGATCCAGTACGGCTTCGAGACCCTCACCGAGGCCGGCTACAAGCCCGAGGTTGCCTACTTCGAGGTGCTGCACGAGCTCAAGCTCATCGTCGACCTCATGGTCGAAGGCGGCATCGCCAAGCAGCGCTGGTCCGTCTCGGACACCGCCGAGTACGGCGACTACGTCTCCGGCCCGCGCGTCATCACCCCCGAGGTGAAGGAAAACATGAAGGCCGTCCTCAAGGACATCCAGGACGGCACCTTCGCCAAGCGCTTCATCGAGGACCAGGACGCCGGCGCCCCCGAGTTCAAGGCTCTCCGCCAGAAGGGTGAAGACCACCCGATCGAGGCCACCGGCCGCGAGCTGCGGAAGCTGTTCTCCTGGATCAAGAACGAAGACGACTACACCGAAGGCTCAGTGGCCCGCTAGGCACCGACCGGCAGGGAAGCCGGACACCATACCTGGGGTCCGGCTTCCCTGCGTTTCTGCACCAGACGTTTCACCAAAATCCCTGCCTGTTATACAAGAGAGTTAAAGAGGTCACCGGTGACAAGCACCAAACCTGTAGTACTCCTCGCTGAGGAACTTTCGCCCGCCACGATCGAGGCCCTTGGCCCGGACTTCGAAATCCGGCAGACCGACGGCGCCGACCGTTCCCAGCTGCTCTCTGCGATCGCCGACGTCGATGCGATCCTCGTCCGCTCCGCCACCCAGCTGGACGCCGAGGCCATCGCCGCCGCCAAAAACCTCAAGGTCATCGCCCGCGCCGGCGTCGGGCTCGACAACGTCGACATCAAGGCCGCCACCCAGGCCGGCGTCATGGTGGTCAACGCGCCGACCTCCAACATCGTCTCCGCCGCCGAACTCACCGTCGGCCACATCCTCAGCCTCGCCCGGCACATCCCGCAGGCCAGCGCCGCCCTCAAGGACGGCGAATGGAAGCGCTCCAAGTACACCGGCATCGAACTGTTCGAGAAGAAGGTCGGCATCATCGGCCTGGGCCGGATCGGCGCCCTCGTCGCCGCCCGCCTGAAGGGCTTTGACACCAAGATCCTCGCGTACGACCCCTACATCACCTCCGCCCGCGCCGCACAGCTCGGCGTGCAGCTGGTGACCCTGGACGAACTGCTCGCGCAGTCGGACTTCATCACCATCCACATGCCCAAGACGCCGGAGACCGTCGGCATGCTCGGCGCCGACGCCTTCAAGAAAATGAAGGACACGGCCTACGTCGTCAACGTCGCCCGCGGCGGCCTCGTCGACGAGGAAGCCCTCTACGCGGCCCTTGAAGCCGGCGACATCGCCGGAGCCGGCGTCGACGTCTTCGTCAAGGAGCCCAGCACCGACCTGCCGTTCTTCAAGATGGACAACGTCGTGGTGACCCCGCACCTCGGCGCCTCCACCGACGAGGCGCAGGAGAAGGCCGGCGTCTCGGTGGCCAAGTCCGTGCGCCTGGCCCTGGCCGGCGAACTGGTGCCCGACGCCGTCAACGTCGCCGGCGGTGTCATCGCCCCGGACGTCCGCCCCGGTATCCCGTTGATCGAGAAGCTGGGCCGCATTTTCACGGCCCTGACCCACGCCTCGCTCACCCAGTTCGACGTCGAGGTCGCCGGCGAAATCTCCTCGCTCGACGTCAAGGTGCTCGAACTCGCCGCTCTCAAGGGCATCTTCGCCGATGTGGTGACGGAGCAGGTCTCCTACGTCAACGCCCCGGTGATCGCCGAACAGCGCGGGATCAACGTCCGCCTCATCACGACGCCGGACACGGAGTCCTACCGCAACGTCCTGACGCTGCGCGGCGCCCTCAGCGACGGCAGCCAGATCTCCGTGGCCGGTACCCTGACCGGGCCCAAGCAGATCCAGAAACTGGTCGGCGTCAACGGCTACGAGGTGGAAATCCCGATCAGCGAACACCTCGTGGTGGTCGCCTACACCGACCGCCCCGGCGTGATCGGCACCATCGGCCACATCCTCGGCATGAACAACATCAACATCGCCGGCATGCAGGTTGCCCGCCAGACGGAAGGCGGCCAGGTGCTGGCCCTCCTGACCATCGACAGCTCCGTTCCGCAGCAGGTCCTTGACGCGATCAAGGCCGGAATCGGCGCTGACATGGTGCGCGAGGTCGATCTCGAGGACTGAGGTCCTCCGTTCGGGCGCCGGCGGCGGGTTGGACCGCCACCGGCGTCCGCGAAGGCATGGCCGGTCTGCGTACAATGGCTAGGTCCGATTTTTCGGATCCGGCCGGCAGTCCGGCCTTTACTTTTTGCACACCCGGCAGGGGACGCCTTCAATTCCGCACGGAATGAACTGCGGTGTGCGCACGCAATCCAGCTTTCAGGAGCCCAATGAACGCCGTCCAGAGGTTCATCAGAAGCCGAGTGCTTCTGCTGACCGCGTCCATTTTGATCGTGGCCATGTGCCTTTCGGTCCTCGTCCAGGGGCAGTCGCAGGCTGCGCTGAACCGGACGGTTGACCAGAACTCCCGAGGCCTTTACGACGTGCTCGTCCAGGCCAAGGCCGATGACAACGGCGGGCTGATGCAGCCCGAAATCGCCACCGGCCAGGGCGGCGTCAGCTTCGAGCAGCTGGACTCCATCCGCAAGCTGTCCGGCACGTCCGTGGCGGCCCCGATCAGCCTGGTCTCACGCGTGACCCAGAACCTGGAGTCCCCGCGCCTGGAAGCCACCGACTACCTCGGCTTCAACGCCGGACTGGCCGGCACCGCCGGAGATCCGACCGCCACAGACCCGAGCAAGTGGCCCGCCGCCGAGTCGGTCCTGTCCGACACCGCCAAGAAGTACCGCCTGACCGCCAGCGCCGTCAGCTCGGACGGGCAGTCGGAGCAGACACTGTTCAAGACGATGGCCGAAGGTTCCCTCGGCAAGGCCAAGCTCGTCGAAGAGCAGGTAGCAGGCGGCAGCAACGTCCGGATCGAGGGACCGGCGGGGGAGACCGGCATCAAGTTCCCGGCCCCGGCCGGAGGATCCGAGCACAACCTCTTCAACCTCTCGGTATCGCTGCCGCAGGCGCCGCAGGTGACCGAATCCGTCGTCGCCGTCGACCCCGTCTCCGAACGCGCCCTGCTCGGTACCGCGGGTGACTTCCTGGCCCCGCTGGAAAAGGCCCCGCCGGCGGACGCCCGCAACGCGGGAGCAATCGGGCGCCACTTCGAAAGCCTCTTCACCACCGGCATCGGCATGGACGAACTGAAGGAAGGCCCCGATTTCCTCGGCGTCAAGCTCAAATACTGGGCGCCGCTGATGACCCAGTACCAGCAGGCGAAGCGCAGCGGCCAGCTGACCGCCGACTCCCAGGCCATCCCGTTGATCGTCCGCTCCGGCACCACGCTTGACCTGAAGTACTCGGTCAAGATCGAGGAGATCGACGCGTCCGGCAACGTCACCAAGGACGTTGGCACCGTGACCCGATCGCTGGACAAGGACTACCTCCCGTTCGTCTCCAAATCCCCGTTCTCGCTGGCCTGGCCGGGCTCAACCGACCTGACGCAGCTGATGGGCGACACCGGCAGCTTCAGCCAGGGCCTCTACAACCCGGCCACCTGGAGCACCAACTTCGCTTCCGCCCCCAAATACACCGACGGCGATACTGCCGGCAACGGGGCCGTGGACAAGACCGCCAACCCGGGCGAATGGGTCACCGTGAACCGTCTTCCGGAGAAGGCAGCCAACGGCGACGCCGTCGACCAGACGCAGCGCGAACCGGTTGACGAACGGTCCTACCGGGAGAACCTCGAGACCGGCAAGAAGCTTGCCACGCCACTCGCCATGGTCTACGGCACCTTCGACGCGGACCAGGTCAAGGAGGCCGCCGGCGATGTCAACCGGCTGCCCCTGGGCGGCTACGATCCGACGCCGTTCACCCTGGCCAAGGACGCCGCGGGCAAGGACGTGCAGAACATCGAACTCAAGCCGTCCCTGAGCGCCACCGGCCTGGCCAGCCAGTCCGCCGGCGCCATCACCGACTACTACGGCCTGGCCGCCGCCCGCGGCTTCGAAGCGAACGCCAACGTGATCGATGCGGTGCGGGTCCGGGCGAAGGTGCCCGGCAGCTGGAAAGAGGCACAGCCCGAGGTCGAAAAGCTGGCCAACGAAATCCGTGACATGGGCCTGCAGGCCACCGTCGTCGCCGGTTCCGCCCGCGAGGACGCCAGCATCTTCGTTCCCGGATATTCCAAGGACGACGCCGGCAAGGAGTCCCCGCTCGGCAGCGTGCAGCAGTCCTGGGTCCGCCAGGACGCCGCCGACGCCGTGTCCGGATCGCTGACCGGCACCAACCTGACCCTGCTGTTCATCACCCTCTGCGGTGCGGCGCTTCTGACCGGTGCCTCGACCGTCAGCTACGTCCGCAAACGCCGCACCGAGGCCGGAATCCTCCGCGCCATGGGCTGGACCCAGCGCAGGATCCGTTCCTGGGTGCTGGCCGAGTTCGGCGTGGGCGCGGCCCTGCTGGCCGTCGCCGGCACCGTCCTCAGCCTGATCAGCTGGAACCTGGCAACAGCCATCGTCTCGGCCTCTGTCGTGGCGCTCTACGTGGGAGCGGCTTTCTTCGCCGCCCAGCAGCTGCGGCACCGTGAGGTCATCGACCAGGAACCGCAGCACGACGAACGCCTCATCGCCGTGGACTCGCCGCTCACCTTTGCCAACCGGCAGCTGAGCACCAACAAGTTCAACTCGATCTCGCTGGCCGTCGCGGTCGGCGTCTTCGGGGCGGCGGCCGGCGGACTGACAGCGCTGCTGATCGACATCCCTCGCGCCGCCGGAGCCAGCGCGCTGAGCGGGCTGGCCGCGGCCAGCATCGCCCTGCCGAGCATCGTCCTGGGAATCTCGGGCGTGGCCGTCGGACTGCTGCTGACCATGGTCACCGGCCGGTTCGAGCTGCAGGCCAAGCGCCAGTACCTCGGCACTCTGCAGGCGATGGGCTGGAACCCCGACATGCTCGGCCAGGTCCGGTTCTTCGAAAACGCCATGGTGGGTGCGGTCGCACTGCCGCTGGGCGTTGTCGGCGCCCTCGGCGTCGGGCTCCTCCTCGCCCCCTATGCCGCGCTCTGGGCCGCTGTCGCCGGGCTCGTGGCTGTACTCTGCTGGATTCCCATTGCAACGAAAGTGGTCCGATGAACAACGATCTGAACCTTGACCGGGCGGCTCACGACCGAATGACGGAGAGCACCCGCCGGGGCGCCCACCAGACCCGCGCCAACACGATCGTGAAGGCAGCAGACCACGCCACGCCGTTGGAACTGAGCAACATCACCATCCACTACGGTGGCGGCAAGGGCGGGGCCGAAGCCGTCAACGTGGTGGACGACTTCAACATGACGCTGCATGCCGGTGAGATGCACTGCATTGCCGGCCGCAGCGGCTCAGGCAAGACCAGCATCCTGACCGTCGGCGCGGGCCTGACCCTGCCGACGTCGGGCCGGGTCTTCTGGGAAGGTGACTCGCTCGAAAGCATGGGCGACGACGAGATCGCCGACCGCCGTCGGGCCCTGATCGGTTACGTCGACCAGGGCGGTGCCCTGATTGACGGGATGAGCGCCCTGGAGAACGTCCTGCTCCCGGCCGTTCCCGACGGCGAAGTGGACAAGCGCCGCGACATGGCCAAGGACCTGCTGGACCTCGTGGGACTGGGCCGGCGGATGCGCCACCGCCCGGCGCAGCTCTCCGGCGGTGAGCGCCAGCGCGTGGCGATCGCCCGGGCGCTGATCCTGGGCACCCGCGTGCTCGTGGTGGACGAACCGACGGCCAGCCTGGACCGCTCCGCGGCCAACCGCATCATCAGCATCCTCAAGGACACCACCTCGGACGGCATTGCCGTGCTCGTGGCTTCACATGACCACGAACTTGTCCGCCAGAGCGATACCTTGACGGAACTGATCTAGGTTTAAACAGTGACTTCAACCGAAAAGACCCCGTTCTACATCACCACGGCCATCAGCTACCCCAACGGCGTGCCGCACATCGGCCACGCCTACGAGGTCATTGCGACGGATGCGATGGCGCGCTTCAAGCGGCTGGACGGCTATGACGTCTTCTTCATGACGGGCACGGACGAGCACGGCCTCAAGATGCAGCAGACGGCGGAGAAGGAAGGCATTCCGGTCAAGGACCTCGCCGACCGCAACTCGGCCGCGTTCCGCCAGATGAGCGATGACCTGGGCATTTCGCTGAGCCGCTTCATCCGCACCACCGACCGGGACCACTACGAGGCCGCCAAGGCGCTCTGGGAGCGGATGGAAGCCAACGGCGACATCTACCTGTCCAAGTACGCCGGCTGGTACTCGGTCCGGGACGAGCGGTACTTCGTCGAGGACGAGACCGAGGTGCAGGCCGACGGGCTGCGCTACGCGTCCGAAACCGGCACCGAGGTCACCTGGACCGAAGAGGAAAGCTATTTCTTCAAGCTTGCCGCCTACCAGGACCGGCTGCTGGCGCACTACGCCGACAACCCGGACTTCGGTGCGCCGCACAACCGCTTCAACGAGGTCGTCAGCTTCGTCAAGGGCGGCCTGGAGGACCTGTCCATCAGCCGCACCTCCTTCAAATGGGGCGTCCCGGTCCCCGGCAACCCGGACCACGTCATGTACGTCTGGGTGGACGCGCTGACCAACTACCTGACCGGCGTCGGCTTCCCCGACACCGGATCCGAGGCCTTCCGGAAGTACTGGCCGGCCGACGTGCATGTGATCGGCAAGGACATCTCGCGCTTCCACGCGGTGTACTGGCCCGCCTTCCTGATGTCCGCCGGGCTGGAACTGCCCAGGCGCGTCATGATCCACGGCTTCCTGCACAACCAGGGCGTCAAGATGTCCAAATCGCTGGGCAACGTGGTGGCACCGGCTGACTGGGTTGCCCAGTACGGCCTGGACCAGGTCCGCTTCTTCCTGCTCCGCGAGGTCCCCTTCGGCGCCGACGGTTCCTACAGCCACGACGCAATCGTGGGCCGGATGAACGCCGACCTCGCCAACAACTTCGGCAACCTCGCCCAGCGTTCGCTGTCCATGGTGGCCAAAAACTGCGAGGGCCGCGTCCCCGTGCCGGCCGGGTTCACCGCCGAGGACGCCGCGCTGCTGGGCCAGGCCAACGGGCTGCTGGACATCTCCCGGGCCGCGTTCGAGAAGCAGGAGTTCAGCCGCGCCCTCGAGGCGATCTGGGGCGTCCTCGGCGACACCAACGCTTACTTCGCCGAGCAGGCCCCGTGGGTGCTGCGGAAGACCGACGTCGAACGCATGAACACGGTCCTCTACGTCACCCTCGAGGTCCTCCGGATCGTCGCGATCCTCGCCCAGCCGGTGATGCCGACGGCGGCGGCGGCGATCCTGCACACCCTTGGCCAGCCGGAGGGGGACGCTCGCGGGTTTGCCGCCATCGCCGAACCGATCGCGGCCGGCACGGCCCTGCCCGCACCCGCCCCGGTCTTCCCCAAGTACGAGGAACCCGCCGAGGCCTGATGCGCGCGGGGGCGCTGAGGGGTGTTCGGATAATGAGACGACTTGACCAGCATGTGGATGTCTTGGCTACGCTGAAAACATGAGCGCATCCACGATTGATCTGGCCGTTATTCCCGGCGACGGCATCGGCCCCGAGGTTACGGCCGAAGCCCTCAAGGTCCTTGAGAAGGCGGCCGCGGCCGAGGGGATCGTGCTGCAGCAGACCCATTACAAGCTTGGCGCACAGCACTGGCTCGAAACGGGGGAGACGCTGCCGGCGGAGACCCTTGCGGACCTCCGCACCCGCGACGCCATTCTGTTCGGCGCAGTGGGGGCGGCCCCCGGCGATACCCGGATCCCGTCCGGCATCATCGAGCGCGAACTGCTCCTGAAGCTGCGGTTCAGCCTGGACCACTTCGTCAACCTCCGGCCCTCGCGCCTGTACCCGGGCGTCGCCAGTCCGCTCGCCAACCCCGGAGAGATCGACTTCATCGTGGTCCGCGAAGGCACCGAAGGACCCTACGTCGGCAACGGCGGCACCCTGCGGGCCGGCACCCCGCACGAGGTGGCCACCGAGGTCTCGCTGAACACCGCCCACGGCGTGGAGCGCGTGGTCCGGGACGCCTTCCGCCGGGCCAACGACCGGCCGCGCAAGAAACTGACCCTCGTGCACAAGCACAATGTGCTGGTGTTCGCCGGGCACCTCTGGAAGCGCACCGTGGAGTCCGTGGCCGAGGAATTTCCCGAGGTCAGCCATGACTACCTGCACATCGACGCCGCCACGATCTTTATGGTCACGGACCCGGCCCGCTTTGACGTGATCGTCACGGACAACCTCTTCGGCGACATCATCACCGACCTCGCCGCCGCCGTGACCGGAGGCATCGGCCTCGCCGCGTCCGGCAACATCAACATGGAACGCACGGCGCCGTCCATGTTCGAACCGGTGCACGGTTCGGCACCGGACATCGCCGGGCAGCAGAAGGCCGACCCCACGGCAGCCATCCTGTCCGCAGCCCTGCTGCTGGACCACCTCGGCCACGCCGCCGCGGCCCGCAAGATCGAAGCGGCCGTGGTGGCCGACGTCGCGGGCCGGAACGGCGGATTCCGCAGCACCAGCGCCGTCGGCGACGCCATCGCCGCCGCCCTGTAGCGGCTCCAGGCCGGCCCAGCCGGAAGCCCCCGGGATCGGGCGTAAGCTAGTTTCGAATCACCAACATGCTGCCGTGGTCCGACGATGAACCACGTTCACACGCCAGGCAGCCGACCGTGGAGGAACCATGACTCAGACTGCCCATGGCGTCGAATTCACCCAGCAGCTTTCGGCAACCCCGAAGTCCGCTGAAGAACGTGCTGCCATCCTGGCGAACCCGGGTTTCGGCAACTATTTCACCGACCACACGGCGATCGTCGACTACAGCGTCGACGCTGAGGGCAAGGGTGGCTGGCACGACGCGCGCGTCGAGGCCTACGGTCCCATCTCGCTGGATCCGTCCGCCGCGGTGCTGCACTACGGCCAGGAAATCTTCGAAGGGCTCAAGGCCTACCGCCACGCAGACGGTTCGATCTGGACCTTCCGCCCGGAAGCCAACGCCGCCCGCCTGAACCGGTCCGCCCGTCGGCTGGCGCTCCCCGAGCTGCCGGAGGAATACTTCCTGGGCGCCATCCGCGAACTCGTCGCGGCGGACAAGGAATGGGTCCCCTCCGGCGACGGCGAAGCCCTGTACCTGCGTCCGTTCATGATCGCCACAGAGGCATTCCTGGGGGTCCGCGCCGCCCGTGAGGTGTCCTTCCGCGTCATCGCGTCCCCGGCCGGCAACTACTTCGGCGGCGAACTCAAGCCCGTCTCCATCTGGATCTCCCGCGAATACGCCCGCGCCGGCCGCGGCGGAACCGGCGCCGCCAAGTGCGGCGGCAACTACGCCGCCTCGCTCATCGCCCAGCAGGAGGCCGAAGCCCACGGCTGCAAGCAGGTCCTCTTCCTGGACCACTTCAATGACAACGCGGTCGAGGAACTCGGCGGCATGAACGTGTTCTTCGTGATGAAGGACGGCTCCCTGGTCACGCCCGCGCTGAGCGGAACCATCCTCGAGGGCGTCACCCGGATGTCCGTCATCCAGGTCGCCAAGGACATGGGCCGCGAAGTCGCCGAACGCAAGATCACCCTGGACGAATGGCGCGACGGCGTGGCCTCCGGCGACATCGCCGAAGTCTTCGCCTGCGGCACTGCCGCCGTCATCACCCCCATCGGCGTGCTCAAGGACGACACCGAATTCATCGGCTCCGAGGACGCGACCGCGGGGGAGACCACCATGGCCATCCGCGCGAAGCTCCTGGGCATCCAGACCGGCACGGTCGAGGACACGCACGGCTGGCTGACCCGCCTCGCCTAAGCCGGCAGCCCCTCAGCCAGGACACCACGTTCGACGGCGGCCCCGCACCAAAAGTGCGGGGCCGCCGTCGTGGTGTCCGGCCCGTGGCGACCGTCAGGCGTTTCCAGCCTCGTCTGACTGCCGGTTCGGTGGGAAGATGGGATGGTGATTCCGGATGACCCCCGCGCCATGGTGCGCAGCACAGAGCTGACCCGCTTCCGGCTGGCCCCGAACCCGGGGCCGATGAGCCTGCACGGGACCAACTCCTACGTGATTGCCGCCCCGGGCGCGGCCGGCACGGTGGTGGTTGATCCGGGCCCGTTGAACGAGCCGCACCTGCAGGAACTGGCCCAGGCCGGCGCCGTCGAGCTCATCCTGATTACGCACCGGCACGCGGACCATACGGCGGCCGCCGCCAGGTTCGCCGAACTCACGGGTGCGCCGGTGCGCGCCAAGGATCCCGCCCACTGCCACGGCGGGCCCCCGCTGCGCGACGGCGAGGTGATCCACGCCGCCGGGGCGGAGATCCGCGTCCTCGCGACGCCCGGCCATACCTCGGACTCGGTCTGCTTCCACCTCCCCGGCGACGGCGCCCGCGGCTCCGTCCTCACCGGTGACACCATCCTGGGCCTCGGCACCACGGTCCTGGACTACCCCGACGGCACCCTGGGCGACTACCTGACGTCACTGGACCGGCTGGAACAACTGGGCTCCGCGACCGTCCTCCCGGCCCACGGACCCATGCTGCCGGCATTGAACACGATCGTCCGCGCCTACCGGGACCACCGCGAAGACCGCCTCGCGCAGATCCGCTCGGCCCTCGAGGACCTTGGCTCCGGCGCCGAGGTGACCGAAGTGGCCGACGCCGTCTACGCCGCCGTCGATCCCGCCGTGCGGCCCGCCGCGGAACTCTCCGTGGCCGCCCAGTTGCATTACCTGCGTCTGGGCACTATCACGTCCTAACGAGACGGTACGCTTGGACCCATGCGTATCGCCCGGTTTGTAGTCGATTCTGATCCCCTCTACGGCATTGTTGAAGGTGAGCCCGGCAGTGAGGAAGTCACTGTCATCCACGGCGACCCCTTCTTCCACGGCGTGGAGCGAACTGCCGTTAAGCACAAACTCGAAGACGTGCGCCTGCTGGCCCCGATCATCCCGCGCAGCAAGGTGATTGGCGTCGGCCGGAATTTCGTCGAGCACGCCCACGAACTCGGCAACGAGGTCCCAAAGCAGCCGCTGCTGTTCCTGAAGCCGAACACCTCGGTGATCGGCCCCAACGATCCCATCATCCTGCCGGAGTTCTCCGAGGACGTATCCTTCGAAGCCGAGCTCTGCGTCGTGATTGGCCGGATCTGCAAGGACGTCCCCGAAGACCGCGTCGACGACGTCATCTTCGGCTACACCTGCGGCAACGACCTCACCGCCCGCGACGCCCAGAAGACCGACCTGCAGTGGGCACGGGCCAAGGGCTTCGACACCTCCGCGCCCCTGGGCCCGTGGATCGAGACCGAACTCGACACCGAAGACCTGCAGATCCAGGGCCGGCTCAACGGCGAACTGCGCCAGGACGGCAGCACCAGCCAGATGATCCGCGGCGTCCGCGAGCTGGTTTCCGTCGTCTCCCAGGCCTTCACCCTGCTGCCCGGGGACGTCATCATGACGGGCACCCCGGCGGGTGTCGGCCAGGTCCAGGCCGGTGACCGCTTCGAGGTGGAGATCGAGGGCATCGGCCGTCTGTCCAACCCGATCGTCCGCCGCTAGGCAGGGCCCGGAAAACCTGAATATGGGCGGCTGGCGAAAGTTCCCGCTGCGGTCACGAAGCCGCAACTCCTTCCTCTTCTATGCCCTCGGGTCCATCGGCACCTTCGCGATGGCGGCGCGGGCCGTGCACTGGCTCGGCGGCCCGCAGTGGCTGGGCCTGGCCTTTATCGGCGTCGGCCTGGCACTGGGCGTTTATTACCTCGGCCGGGCGCTGCTTGGCCTGCGGACCAGGCGCGGGGCGGGCCGCCGCTGAAGCCCGCCGGGCAGGCGGTAAAGTTGGAGGCACTATGACTACTCCTGCCGCGCCCGACGCCGTCTCCAGCACCGCCCCGTTGAATGTGACCACTGACGTGACCCGCGAGGTCACCGCCGAGACCCCGGTCCGGGTCCGGTTCTGCCCCTCGCCGACCGGCACCCCGCACGTCGGCCTGATCCGCACGGCCCTCTTCAACTGGGCCCACGCCCGCCACACCAAGGGCACGTTCGTGTTCCGGATCGAGGACACAGACGCGGCGCGCGACTCGGAGGAAAGCTACCAGCAGCTGCTCGAGGCCCTCAAATGGCTCGGCATCACCTGGGAAGAGGGCGTGGAAGTCGGCGGCCCCCATGAGCCGTACCGGCAGTCGCAGCGCCTGGACCTCTACAAGGACGTCGTCGCGAAGCTGATCGAGGCCGGTTACGCCTACGAGTGCTACTCGTCCCCGGAGGAAGTCGAGGCCCGCCACCGCGCCGCCGGCCGCGACCCCAAGCTCGGATACGACAACTTCGACCGCGAGCTCTCCGCGGAGCAGCTGGCCGCGTTCCAGGCCGAGGGCCGCAAGCCCGTGCTCCGCGTGCGCATGCCGGACGAGGACGTCACGTTCGCCGACATGGTCCGCGGCGACATCACGTTCAAGGCCGGCAGCATCCCGGACTACGTCATTGTCCGCGCGGACGGATCCCCGCTGTACACCCTGGTCAACCCTGTCGACGACGCCCTGATGGGCATCACCCACGTGCTCCGCGGCGAGGACTTGCTCTCCTCCACCCCGCGCCAGGTGGTGCTGATCCGGGCGCTGATGGACATCGGCGTCGCCAGCTACCTGCCGGTCTTCGGGCACCTGCCCTACGTCATGGGCGAGGGCAACAAGAAGCTCTCCAAGCGCGACCCGCAGTCCAACCTGTTCCTGCTCCGGGACCGCGGCTTCATCCCCGAGGGACTGCTCAACTACCTGTCCCTGCTGGGCTGGAGCCTCTCCGCCGACGAGGACATCTTCACCGTCGATCAGCTGATCGAGAACTTCGACGTCAACGACGTGCTCGCCAACCCGGCCCGCTTCGACATCAAGAAGGCCGAAGCCATTAACGGCACGCACATCCGGATGCTCGACGCCGACGATTTCCGCGGCCGGCTTGTCCCGTACCTCCGCACCGCCGGTCTCGTCGGGGAGAGCCTCACCGCGCGCCAGGAGGAGATCCTCGCCGAGGCGGCGCCGCTGATCCAGGAGCGCATCTCGCTGCTGGGCGAAGCCCCCGAGATGCTCGCCTTCCTATTCAAAAACGACGACGCGATCGACGTCGCGGACGACGCCCGCAAGGGGCTTCCGGCGAACCTCACCGAAGTGCTCGACGCCGCCCTGGCCGCCCTGGAACCGCTGGCCGACTGGAACGCCGAGACCATCCAGGCCGCCCTCAAGGAGGCGCTCGTGGAGGGCCTCGGCGTCAAGCCCCGGCTGGCCTTCGGCCCGGTCCGCACTGCAATCTCCGGCCGCCGGATCTCCCCGCCGCTGTTCGAATCCATGGTGATCCTGGGCAAGGACTCATCCTTGGCCCGCCTGCGGGCCTTCCGCGGCTGATGAACACCTCGGAGGCCGGGAGCGGCGTCCTGCCGCGGGGCCTGGGTGTGGTCCGTGGTGTCCTGTTCGACATCGACGACACCCTGGTGGACCTGGAATTCGCGATGACGGCCGCCCTGCGCGACGTCAGCGAGCATCTCCTGCCGGATCTGGACCAGGCCGGGTGGGAAAAATTCGGGCGGATCTTCACCCGCGAGACAACGCATTTCTATGACCGCTACCTCGCCGGGGAGCTGACCTTCAACGAACAGCGCCTGCTCCGCGGCCGGGCGGCCCTGGGGCACTTCGGCGTCGAACTGGAGGAGGGCGAGCAGTCCCACCATTGGGTCAGCTCCTACGCCAGCCGGCAGCATGGCTACATCCGGGCCTTCGATGACGTTTCGCCGCTGCTGGACGCCCTCGACGCGGCCGGCATCCCGTACGGGGCAGTGAGCAACAACGTGCAGGACTATCAGCGCGTCAAGCTCGACGCCGCCGGACTGGCGCGGATTGGCGTGCTCGTCGGGACGGATACAGTCGGCGTGCCGAAACCGGACCCGGCGATCTATCTCGAGGGAGTCCGCCGCCTCGGAATCGGCGCGGGCGAGACGCTCTACGTCGGCGACAACCGGCTCCTCGACGCGGAAGGCTCGACGGCGGCAGGACTGCTGGGCGTCTGGCTGAACCGCAGCGGGGCGCCGGCTCCGGACTACGCCGGACCCGAGGTCGGCTCGCTGCGGGAGCTCCGCGAACGGCTCAGGATGCTCCCGCCGGGGTGAGCTCGGCCACTTTCGGGCCGGATCGGGAAGCACGATTTGTGCGACGGAAAACTCTCGGGTAAAGTAATTACTCGTGCTGAGGCGCCGGGAGCGCGGGTTTGAACCTGCAAAACCGGCCCGAAAGTTCCATTGGGATATGGTGTAATTGGCAACACTACGGTTTCTGGTACCGTCATTCTAGGTTCGAGTCCTGGTATCCCAGCTCTGAAGAATCCGCGGATTTCCGCGGTGGATCAGGGGTTTCAAAGCGGCCCGGCCAATTTGAAACACTTGCTGAGTGTATGAAATAATCACTTAGCGCGAACGGCAGGAATGCCGTTCTGGAGAGTACACGGCCCCATCGTATAGCGGCCTAGTACGCTGCCCTCTCACGGCGGTAACGCGGGTTCGAATCCCGCTGGGGTCACAGATGAAACGGTCCCGGGCTAAGCCCGGGGCCGTTTTTCGTTGCCCGGATATTCCACCCGGACTGGCATGATGATGCTGTGAGTTCCGAAGAAACCCCCGGTGACCCCGGAAATCCAATACCGCCCGCACGGCCGGGAGGCGCTGTCCAGCTGCTGGAAGGCGTCCGCAGCGAGCTTGCCGGAACAGCCCTGCCCTTGGCCCTGCCCGACGCGGGGCGCGCCCGGCAGGACATCCGAAATGCTTTGGCGCAGCTGGAAGACTACATTCTGCCCCGGTACCGCAGCCTGGACGCGCCCCTGCTCGCCGTGGTGGGCGGCTCCACCGGCGCCGGGAAATCAACCCTCGTGAACGGGCTGGTGGGACACGCCGTCACCCGCGCCGGCGCCATCCGGCCCACGACGCGCCAACCGATCCTTCTGCACCACCCCCTGGACGCCGCCTGGTTCGAGGACCAACGGGTCCTGCCGAGCCTCAGCCGGATCCGCGGCACACTGGCGGGCGGACCCCTGCCCGCCAACCAGGCCGGTCCCACGCCGGACGCCGCCGCAATTTCCTCCCTGGTGCTGGTCTCCGACGGTGCCGTCCCGCAGGGGATCGCGTTGCTGGACGCTCCCGACGTCGACTCCATCTCGGATGACAACCGCAAACTGGCGGGCCAACTGCTCGCCGCCGCAGACCTGTGGGTGTTCGTCACCACGGCCAACCGCTACGCCGACGCCGTCCCCTGGCGGCTGCTCCTGGACGCCGCCTCGCGGGACATTCTGGTGGCCGTGGTGCTGGACCGCGTGCCCCCGGCCGCCGAGGCAGAGGTCCGCGCCGACCTCCAGGCCATGCTCAGCCGGGAGGGACTGGGTGAAGCCCGGCTCTTCGTGGTGCCCGAGGCGGCCCTGGACGCAATGGGCATGCTGCCGGCCGACGCCGTGGATCCGCTGCGGACCTGGCTCCGGGAGCTTGCCGCCGACGCGGCAGGCCGGGCCGGAATCGCCCGGCGGACACTCAACGGAACCGTCAAGGCCCTCGGCGCACGGGTCGAGGCGGTGGCGCAGGCCGCCCGGGCACAGCAGCATGCGGGCGAAGTCCTCGCGGCGGATGCCCGCGGGGCGTACCAGGACGCGGTGGGACGGATCCTCGAGGCAACCCGGGACGGGGCGCTGCTGCGCGGCGAAGTCCTGGCCCGCTGGCAGGACTTCGTCGGCACCGGCGAGTTCTTTCGGGCCATGGAGCAGAACATCGGCCGGTTCCGGGACCGGATGGGCGCCTTCTTCCGCGGCGAGCCTGCCCCGGCGGTCCGGGTCGAGACGGCGATCGAGACCGGGCTGCAGGCCGTCATCATCGATGAAGCCGCCAACGCCGCCGAGGACGTGGACCAGCGCTGGCGCTCCGACCCGGCCGGCAGGCAGCTGCTGGGCAGCGACGATCTCTCGGGCACCTCGGATGGCTTCGCCGACACGGTGGCCGCCGAAATCCGGGCCTGGCAGGGCAGCCTGATGGAGCTCATCCGGACCGAGGGCCAAGGCAAGCGCACCCAGGCCCGCTGGCTGTCGTTCGGCATCAACGGCCTTGGCGCGGCCCTGATGATCGTGGTGTTCTCGATGACCGCGGGGCTGACCGGGCTCGAAGTCGGCGTCGCCGGCGGCACCGCCGTCGTCGGGCAGCGGCTCCTCGAAGCGGTGTTTGGCGAGGACGCCGTCCGCAGGCTCGCCCGGACGGCGCGCGAGGATCTGCACCAACGCTGCCAGAAGTTGCTTCAGGACGAACAGCAGCGCTTCCTGTCCCGGCTGGACGCGCACCTGGGCGTGGACCCGGACGCCCTGAGCAGCCATGCCGCCGCGCTGCGCCGCCTGGCGGCTGACGCATGAACCGCGGCCCCGCCCGCGAGGCCTCCCAGCTGCAGCGGCGCCTCGAAGCGCTGAACGAGGCGCACGAGCTGGCCGGCGGCGCGCTTCCGGAAGAAACCCTGCAGCAAGCCCGCCAGGTCATCGAGCGGGCCGGCTCGCGGCGATCGTTATCGGCCGAGCACACCGTGGTGGGCTTCTTCGGGGCGACCGGCAGTGGAAAATCATCCCTCTTCAACGCGGTCAGCGGGGCGGAAATCGCGACGGCCGCCGCCCGCCGGCCTACCACTTCGGAACCTCTTGCCGGCATCTGGGGAGCCGACGGGAGCGAGCCGCTGCTGGACTGGCTCGACGTCCGGAACCGGCACCACGCGGTGCCGGTTCCTGGATTTGCTGACGAAAGCACCGGCCTGATCCTGCTGGACCTGCCGGATTTCGACTCGACCCGGGCAGCTAACCGGGAGATCGTGCAGCGGATGGTGGGACTCGTCGACGTTCTCGTCTGGGTGCTCGATCCACAGAAGTATGCCGACGCCGCGGTGCACAACGACTTCCTGGCGCCCCTTGCCTCCCACGGAGCAGTCACCCTGGTGGTGCTCAACCAGATCGACCGGCTGCCGGAGCGCGATGTGGCGCCGGTGCTGGAATCCCTGCAGGGCATCCTGGCGCGGGACGGACTCGGCAAGGTACAGGTCCTGGGCGCCTCCGCCATGACCGGCACTGGCGTCGACAAGGTCCGGGCGGCCATCCACCGCGTTGCGGTGCAGCGCCAGGCGCTTTCCCAGCGGCTGGCCGCGGATGTCACGCGCGCCTCGGCCTGGCTGGCGGAGGCCTCCGGCGAGGGGGAGCCGGCCGGGGTGAAGGCTGCTTCCCGGACCCGGCTCGCGGAGGAGCTGGCCATCGCAGCCAACGTCCCGTTGGTCGTGGACGCCGTGGTCCGTTCCTACCGGCAGGAAGCCACCCGCCGCACCGGCTGGCCGGTGACGCGCTGGCTGGTCCGGTTCCGGCCCGATCCGCTGAGACGGCTCAACCTGCGCCGCGACGGCGCCCGTCCGGACCTGAACCGGACCTCGCTGCCGCCGTCAGGGGCTCCGGAGCGGGCCCGCACCGACGCCGCTGTCCGGGAGTTCGCCGACGCCGCCTCCGACGGCGCCCCGGGGCCGTGGCGCGCCGTTCTCCGCGGCGCGGCCAGGGAAGGCCGGGAACAGCTCCCGGACGCCCTGGACCAGGCCATCGCGTCGACGGACCTGAAAGCCGGCAGGAGGTCCTGGTGGTGGACGGTCTTTAACGTCATCCAGTGGCTGGCGCTGCTGACGGCGTTGGGCGGGTTCGCGTGGCTGGGCGTCCTGGCCGCGCTGGGATATCTGCAGCTGCCCGTGCCCGATGTGCCCATGGTGGAAGGCTGGCCAGTCCCCACCGTGATGATCGCGGCCGGAGCCCTGTTGGGCATCGTCCTGGCGATTGCGGCGAAGTTCATTGCCGGAGCGGTCGCACGCGCCCGCGGCGCGGCGGCGAGGAGACGGCTCAGGGCCGCCGTGGACGCCGTCGCCGGAAAGCTGATCGTGGAACCGGTGGAGGCCGAAGTGAACCGGCTGCGTTCCTTCCGGAAGGCACTGCAGACAGCCGCACGCTAGCGGTAGTCCTAAGAGCCCAGACCGGTGGCGGCGTCGCGGACCTTGATCATGGTCCGCAGGTTCCGGGTGGTGGTGGAGGCCTTGTATTTCGGCTTCGAGGACAGCTTGCTGAACGGGCTGTCCAGCGTGCCGCCGGCGGGAGCGAGCCAGGCGATGGCTTCCGGCCCCAGCCGGGTCAGCTCCGTCCCGTCCAGGGCGGATCCGGCGTCGTAGAGTTCCGTGAGCGCGTGGTGATCCGAGGCGAGGGTCAGGTAGGTATGGGTTGAGGCGTCGTCGGGCGGGTAGGGGCAGGCCGCGACCAGCTCCGCGACGCGGTCCGCCTTCAGGACCACGACCCAGGCGTCATAGCCGAAGGTTTCGCGCAGGCAGGCCTCGAACTCGGTCTTCACCCCGGCGGGGTCAAGGTCACTCGCCAGCACGACGTTGCCGCTGGCAAGGAGCGTCTTGGTGCCGGAAAAGGGCCGGGACTTCAAGGCGTCCTTGAGCTCGGCCATCTTGATGTTGATCCCGCCCACGTTGATGCCGCGCAGGAACACCGCATAGCTGTTCATGCGGACAGCCTATGCGTTCGGCCGGACATTCCGTCCGGAACCCTCTGAACGGCGGTCAGTCGCCGGTCTTGCGCAGCGCTTCGGTCAGGACGCGGGCGGCATTGCAGACGACTTCGGCGTGAAGCCGCCCGGGCTGGCGGGTCAGGCGCTCGATCGGTCCGGAGATCGACACGGCGGCGATCACGCGGCCGGACGGGCCGCGGACCGGTGCGGACACGGAGGCGACCCCCGGCTCGCGTTCGCCGAGACTCTGTCCCCAGCCCCGGCGTCGGACTCCGGCCAAGACAGTGGGGGTGAAGCGGGCGGCCTGCAGCCCCTCCAGGAGGCGGTCATGGTCCTCCCAGGCCAGCAGCACCTGGGCGGCGGAGCCGGCCTTCATGGACAGCTGCGTCCCGACGGGGATGGTGTCGCGCAGCCCGATGGGGCGTTCGGCGGACGCGACGCAGACGCGCCAGTCGCCTTGGCGGCGGAAGATCTGGGCGCTCTCTCCTGTGGCGTCCCGAAGCTGCATGAGCACGGGACCCGCCGAGGCAATCAGGCGGTCCTCGCCGGCGGCGGACGCCAGCTCGACCAGGCGGCTGCCGAGGACGAACCTGCCCTGGATGTCCCGGCTGACGAGCCGGTGATGAACCAGTGCAAGGGCGAGCCGGTGCACCGTGGGCCGGGCCAGCCCCGTCGCAGCTACGAGCTGTGCGAGGGTGGTAGGTCCGGCCTCAAGTGCGTCAAGCACATGGGCCGCTTTATCGATGACACCGACTCCACTAGAATTGTCCATGTGATGATATTGCCGTCTCATTATCTGAGATGCAAGTCTGTCCGCTGGCGTTGCGCCGGGGACTGCTGATTGGCTGGACACAATCAGTCCACATCAGTAAACATTCGCCAATAAACATTGCAGTGAAGGGAGAAGGCCGTGGCAAAGACACTGGCCGAGAAAGTCTGGGATGCGCACGTGGTGCGCAAGGGGGACGGCGAAGGAGCCAACGCCCAGCCCGACCTTCTCTTCATTGACCTTCACCTGGTGCACGAGGTGACTTCCCCGCAGGCCTTCGAAGGACTGCGGCTCGCCGGCCGCCCCCTGCGCCGGCCGGACCTCACCATCGCCACCGAGGACCACAACACGCCCACGCTGGACATCGACAAGCCGATCGCCGACCTGACCAGCCGGACCCAGATCCAGACCCTCCGCAACAACTGCCAGGAGTTCGGTGTCCGCCTGCACTCCCTGGGCGACGCCGAGCAGGGGATCGTCCATGTGGTCGGGCCGCAGCTGGGCCTGACCCAGCCGGGCATGACCGTGGTCTGCGGTGACTCGCACACCTCCACGCACGGGGCGTTCGGCGCGCTGGCCATGGGCATCGGCACCTCCGAGGTGGAGCACGTCATGGCCACCCAGACGCTGTCCCTGAAGCCCTTCAAGACCATGGCCGTTAACGTCGAAGGCACCCTGCGGCCGGGTGTTTCCGCGAAGGACATCATCCTGGCCGTCATCGCCAAGATCGGCACCGGCGGGGGCCAGGGCTACGTGCTCGAATACCGCGGCTCCGCGATCCGCGCGCTGTCCATGGAAGCCCGGATGACCATCTGCAACATGTCCATCGAGGCCGGCGCCCGCGCCGGGCTCGTGGCGCCGGACCAGACCACGTACGACTACATGTACGGACGCCCGCACGCACCCCAGGGCGCGGACTGGGACGCCGCCGTCGAGTACTGGAACACTTTGCGCACCGACGACGACGCCACATTCGACGTCGAAGTGGACCTCGACGCCGACACCCTGGAACCGTTTGTGACCTGGGGGACCAATCCGGGCCAGGGCGTGTCGCTCTCCGCCAAGGTGCCCTCGCCGGAGGACTTCGGTGACGAGAACGCCAAGGCCGCGGCGGAACGCGCGCTCCAGTACATGGGACTCGAGGCCGGCACACCGATGAAGCAGATCCGCGTGGACACCGTCTTCCTGGGCTCCTGCACCAACTCCCGGATGGAGGACCTCCGCGCGGCAGCCGACGTCGTCCGAGGCCGCACCAAGGACCCGAACATTCGGATGCTCGTGGTTCCCGGCTCCGCCCGGGTGCGGCTCGAGGCCGAGGCCGAGGGCCTGGACAAGGTCTTCAAGGACTTCGGCGCCGAGTGGCGCTTCGCCGGCTGCTCCATGTGCCTGGGCATGAACCCGGACCAGCTCGAGGTGGGGGAGCGTTGCGCTTCCACGTCCAACCGCAACTTTGAGGGCCGGCAGGGCAAGGGCGGACGCACGCACCTGGTTTCCCCGGTAGTCGCCGCAGCCACGGCCGTGCGCGGCACCCTGAGCTCGCCGTCGGACCTGGATCCCGTTCCGGAGTCCGCCGCCCGTATCGACGCAGCGTAGCTGCCGACAGCCCCGATCCATACAGCCGAAGAAGGATCCGCCATGGAAAAGTTCACCACCCACACCGGGATCGGCGTCCCGCTGCGCCAGAGTAACGTCGACACGGACCAGATCATCCCGGCCGTCTACCTCAAGCGCATCACCCGCACCGGCTTCGAGGACGCCCTCTTCGCCGCGTGGCGCAAGGACCCGGCCTTCATCCTGAACCAGGAGCCGTTCAGCGCCGGATCCGTCCTGGTGGCCGGGCCCGACTTCGGGACCGGTTCGTCGCGCGAACACGCCGTGTGGGCGCTCAAGGACTACGGGTTCAAGACTGTGCTGTCCTCGCGGTTTGCGGACATCTTCCGCGGTAACTCCGGCAAGCAGGGCCTGCTGGCCGCCGAGCTGGCCCAGGATGACATTGAACTCATCTGGAAGGAGCTCGAAAACGCTCCGGGCACCCAGGTCACGGTGGACCTCGTCTCCAAGACCGTCCAGTGCGGCAACATCGTGGCGCCGTTCGAAATCGATGATTACACGCGCTGGCGCCTGCTCGAGGGCCTGGACGACATTGGGCTGACGCTCAAGCACGAATCCGATATCACCGCGTACGAGGCGACCCGGCCCGCCTTCATGCCCAAGACGTTGCCTGCCAAGCTTTCCTGATCCGCCGGGCCTGATGTGGCCGATCTGATCTGGCTGCTGGGGCCTGCGTGACCGGCCCCGTGGGCCCGCCGGATGAGTGTAGAAGTGCCGCCGCCAAGTTAGACGGCGGCACTTCTGTGCGTTAACGGCTCGTCATTTGGGGGCGCGCTGTTCTTTCAAGCGGCTGGCTGTGCTGCGGGGCGTGGGCGTTTTCGTGTCTTTGCCCGGTGCCGGAGTTCCCGTTGGTGGCTTCCGACGGCCGGTTGGGGCGGCGCTTGACGGCCGGCCGGACTGACGGCGAGGGTGGCGGCGAGGGCCGTGCCGGACGTACCTGTGGCGGTCAGACCCGTCCTGGTCAGACCTGTGCCGGGCTGGGGTGGTGCTGTGGAGTGGTAAGTGTGGCCGCTGGGCGTGGTGACTTCGAGAGTGTGTCTGTGTCCTAGTTCGTTGGCGCCGGCAGGTCCGGGTCTCGGTCTGCTGGTCCAGCCGGGGGTTTCTTTGGTGTGGTTGCAGGCTTCGCAGAGTCCGGCGCCGTTGGTCGTGGTGGTGGGTCCGCCGTCGGCCCAGGGGATGATGTGGTCCATGTGGCGGATCGGGGCGTCGCAGTAGGGGGTGCGGCAGGTCTCGTCCCGGGTCTGGAGGAAGCGGCGGAGCCCCGGCGGGAAGAGCCGGGCGCGGGAGTCCATCGCGACCAGGTCGCCGGTGCCTGGTGCGGTGTAGAGCCGCCGCAGCCAGATCTGCAGGTAGCGGTTGCCGGGGTCCGCGTCGGTGCCCCCGCCGTCCTCCGTGCCGGGACTCGAGCCGGCGGGCAGGCCGGAGCCGCCACCGGGCGCCGAGTCGGAGCCGCCACCCTTGATCAGTTCGCGGGCCCAGCCGGCGGGGACGATGCCGTAGCCGGGAAGCCGGGCGGGTTCGGAGTCGCCCTGGAGGAGGGTGCGGTCGGTCAGAACGAGCTGGATTTCGATGCCGCTGATCCCGCCTGCCTTGCCGGTGGTGCGTTCGACCAGGGCGTCGGCCATGAGCTGTCCGCGGCTACGTGGGTCCCCGGCGGCGCGGGCGGTGTCGGCGTGCCGGGACAGGGCGGTGTAGGCCGCGACGCCTTCGGCGACCGGCAGCAGGGCGGTCAGATAGGTCATGGTGTCCGGGGCGGGGCGGAGGCTGACGTGCCGGTCCGCGGCGGCATGCGCCGCCCGCTGGGTGACGGACCGCGGGTCCCGCCGATACGCCGCGGCGCGAGCCGCGGCCACGATCGCGCGGTCCCCGGCGCCGGTGAAGGTTCCGGTGTCGGCGGCGAGTTCCTCGTCGACGGCGGCCCGGCCCGCGGCGGGCAGGCACGCTGTCTCGCGCACCAGGAGGGTGGCGCGCCATTCGTTGAGCTGGCCGGTCTCCAGCGCGGCGAGGGTGTGCGGCATTTCGGTCACGAGGGCCTTGGCCAGCCCCAGCAGCCGCCCACCCTTCGCGGGGGATTCGCGCCGGGCGAGCGCGATCTGCGCCGCCACCCCGGTCCCGAGCTCGGCGACGGGCATACCGGCGGCCCGCTGGGCGCGGCGCTGGGCTAAGTCGAAGGCGACAGCATTCCGGGCCTGGCGGGCGGCCAGGGCGGACTTCAGGTCCTCCAGTTCGCGTGTTTCGTCGATGAGGGCGGCGGGGCTGTCCGGGGCAGGGAGGCCGGCCACGAACCGGACCAGGTCCGCGACCTTCACTGCGGTGAGCCCGCAGCCGCCGCAGAGGCCATCGCACGGGCCGGCAGCACCGCCGTCGTTGGCAGTGCACTCTCCTGACCGATGCACTTCGGGTTCCCGATTGCCGTCCATGAACCAAGTCTTCTACGGGGGTCTGACAGTTTAGGAACGCCGTGTGAGTGTACGGGGTGCTTTCACTGCAGGAGTGCTGCAGGTCAGCGCGCCAGTCCGCATCCGCCACTGAAGATTCGGCGGCCGCGCAAGCGAACTGCTCCCGGGCAGAGGCCAGCAGCGCCCCGGCATCGCTGCAGGTCAACGACATGCCGTGACCCCGTCCGCCGCTGTTCCGGCTAGGCCAACGGACCGCCGGTGAGTGCCGGCATCGCCGGGTCGAACCGAGCTACATTTCAGATCGGTAACGCAAGCTCCTATGCTTAGCAGGAGCCTTTCTAAGGATCTGGGGGCTAGTAGTCGTGAGGAAACCGGTAAATGAGTAGTGTTCTGACAATCCGCGGAGGCGTCCCGCTGACTGGCCGCGTCACCGTCCGCGGGGCCAAGAATCTTGTCCCCAAGGCGATGGTCGCCGCCCTGCTGGGCAATGAGCCGTCCGTGCTGCGCAACGTGCCTGAAATCAAGGACGTCGAGGTTGTCACCAGCCTGCTCCAGCTCCACGGTGTCACGGTCGAGAAGGACCCCGTAACGGGGGACCTGACCCTCGATCCCAAGGGTGCCAAAACGGCGTCGAGCACGGCCATAGACGCCCACGCCGGCGACTCCCGCATTCCGATCCTGCTGTGCGGTCCCTTGATCCACGCCATTGGCGAGGCCTTCATCCCGGACCTCGGCGGCTGCAAGATCGGTGACCGTCCGATCGACTACCACCTGAACGTTCTTCGTCAATTCGGCGCCGTCGTGGAAAAGCGCCCCGGCGGGATCCACATTTCGGCGCCCAACGGCCTCAAGGGTGCCAAGATCGCGCTGCCGTACCCCTCCGTTGGTGCCACGGAACAGGTGCTGCTCAGCGCCACCCGCGCCGAAGGCATCACCGAACTCTCGGGTGCCGCCACCGAGCCCGAGATCGTGGACCTCATCGCCGTGCTGCAGAAGATGGGCGCGATCATCAGCGTCCAAACGGACCGCACGATCCGGATCGAAGGCGTCCGTGACCTCGGCGGCTACAACCACCGCGCGCTCTCGGACCGCAACGAGTCCGCCTCCTGGGCATCCGCTGCCCTCGTCACCCGCGGCGATATCTTCGTCGAGGGCGCCACCCAGCGCGACATGATGACCTTCCTCAACACCTACCGCAAGGTCGGCGGCGGCATGGACATCCAGGACGACGGCATCCGCTTCTACCACCGCGGCGGCAAACTCAACCCACTGGTCCTTGAAACCGATGTGCACCCGGGCTTCATGACGGACTGGCAGCAGCCGCTGATCGTCGCCCTGACCCAGGCCGAAGGCGTCTCAATCGTCCACGAGACCGTCTATGAAAACCGGTTCGGCTTCACCGACGCGCTGATCCGGATGGGAGCCAACATCCAGGTGCACCGGGAATGCCTCGGCAGCGTGCCGTGCCGTTTCGGCCAGCGCAACTTCCTGCATTCGGCCGTCATCTCGGGGCCCACGCAGCTCTCCGGCACGGACATCGACGTCCCCGATCTGCGCGGCGGTTTCAGCCACCTGATCGCTGCCCTCGCGGCTACCGGCACCTCGCGGGTCACCGGAATCGACATCATCAACCGTGGCTATGAGCGCTTCACCGAAAAGCTTGCAGGGCTCGGCGCCGACTTCGACATCACTGCAGCCGAGTAGCGGCGACCGGTGAAGGAACCCGCAAAGAGCCGCATCACCTTCGTCATTGTCGCCGGCATCGTCCGGCCCGTGATGAATGTCCTGATGCGGAAAAAATGGGAAGGCATTGAGAAGCTCCCGGCAGGGGGCTTCATTGCCGCGCCCAACCACACCACTGAAATTGATCCGCTGGTGTTCGGCCACATGCTCTACAACCAGAAACGGATGCCGCACTTCCTCGCCAAGGCCGGGCTCTTCAAAGTCCCGGTCGTCGGCGCGGTGTTGCGCAACACCAAGCAAATCCCGGTGGAACGCTCGTCTTCGGGCGCGAACCGTGCGCTGCAGATTGCCAAAGAGGTGGTGGACGAGGGCGGCGCCATCATCATCTATCCCGAGGGCACACTGACCCGCGATCCGGAGATGTGGCCGATGCGGGGCCACACCGGCGCAGCACGGATGGCGCTTGAGAGCGGCATTCCTGTGGTGCCGATGGCCCATTGGGGAGCCCACGAGGTTTTCCCGCGCTACGCCAAACGCTTCACCATCTTTCCGCGGAAGACCTCACGCGTGATCGTCGGTGCACCGGTGGACCTCAGCGCCTTCACGGGACGTCCGCTGGATAAGGCAACGCTCTCCGAAGCGACGAACGTCATCATGGACGCGATCACGGAGCTGGTCGCCACACTTCGCGGAGAAAAGCCGCCGGCTGTACGCTGGGATCCGTCCGCGCACAACCAGTCCACGCATGGCCGCTTTATCCAACGCGGCGAGACCGGCCCGCACAAGCCCCTCCGTGACGGCGGCGCATCAAACGAGAATATTGGGGACAGCACCGAATGACGGTCAATCTTGAACGAGCAACATCTGCCAGCACCGTAGCCGTCCTGGGGGCCGGATCCTGGGGGACCACCTTCGCGAAGGTCGTCGCTGACGCAGCCATCGCGTCCGGTGTGGATCGCCGGATCCGCATCTGGGGCCGGCGCGCCGAAGTGGTGGAGCAGATCAACACCCTGCACAAGAACGAGCAATACCTCAAGGACATCGTCCTGCCGTCCAGCATCACCGCGTCGACCGACGTCGTGGAGGTCTTCGAAGGGGCCGAGCTGGTTATCCTCGCGGTCCCGGCGCAAACCCTGAGGCCGCAGCTGCGCGAATGGAAGCACCTCCTGCCCCCCGGAGCCTTCGTGGTGTCGCTCATGAAGGGGCTTGAGCTGCATTCCGACGCACGGATGAGCCAGGTTATCCGCGAGGAGCTGGATATTCCGGCCGACCGCGTAGCCGTGGTCTCGGGCCCCAATCTGGCCATGGAGATCGCCCGTGAAGAGCCTACGGCCTCCGTCGTCGCATGCTCCGATTCCGAGGCCGCCGGCTGGATCGCCCGCAGCTGCACGGCACCATACTTCCGCCCGTACACCACCACCGATGTGATCGGCGTCGAAATCGGCGGCATCGTCAAGAACGTGATCGCCCTGGCCGTCGGGATCTGCGAAGGCAAACGGATGGGTGACAACACCAAGGCATCCGTCATCACCCGCGGGCTGGCCGAGACCTCACGCCTTACACTCGCGCTGGGCGGGGAAGCCCGGACCATGGCAGGGCTCGCCGGACTGGGCGACCTCGTGGCAACATGCTCCTCCCCGCTGTCCCGGAACCACACCGCTGGCCGCTTGCTGGGCAAGGGCCTCACGCTCGAGCAGGTCACCGCCGAGATGAACCAGACGGCCGAAGGCATCAAGTCCAGCCAGGCGGTCCACGAGCTGGCCGGAAAGCTCGACGTCGAGATGCCGATCACCGCGGCCGTCGTCGCCGTGCTGGCCGGAAAACTGTCCGTCGACGAACTGGGTCCGCTGCTGCTGTCCCGGGACCTGAAACCCGAAGGCGATCACTGAAAGTGTCGGTAGAAAACGTGAGCGCAGAGGGCCGGGCCGTGCGGTCAAGGCCCCGCGTGGCAGTGCTGTTTGGCGGACGCTCCAGCGAACACGCAGTGAGCTGCGTCACCGCGGCGGGGGTCCTCGGCGCGATCGACCAGACAAAGTACGAGGTCATCCCCATCGGTATCGCCAAGACGGGCCAATGGGTCCTGGTTTCCGGCGACACCCGCGAATGGTCCCTGTCCGCGTCCTCGCTGCCGGAGGTCCCCACCTCGGAGCAGACCGTGGCACTGGCCGAGATCGGCGGAGAACATCAGCTGATTGTCGCTTCCCCGAACGAGGTACCCCAGGAACTGGGATCCGTGGACGTGGTTTTCCCGCTGCTGCACGGGCCGTTCGGCGAGGACGGGACCATCCAGGGATTGCTGGAGCTGTCTGACACGCGTTATGTCGGCGCCGGCGTGCTGGCTTCCGCCGTCGGAATGGACAAGCACTTCATGAAGGTGGTGTTCGAATCCGCCGGGCTTCGCGTGGGGCCCTACATTGCCGTTACAGACCGGCAGTGGCGCAACGATCCGGAGACGGTCCGCAAGCGCGTGGACCAGCTGGGCTTTCCTGTGTTCGTGAAGCCCGCCCGTGCCGGTTCCTCCATGGGCATCTCCAAGGTCGACTCCCTTGAGAGCCTGGACGCCGCGATCGAGGCGGCCCGCGAGCACGACCCGAAGCTCGTCATCGAGGCAGGCATCGTGGGGCGCGAGATCGAATGCGCGGTCCTGGAAGGCCGGGGGACCGAGGCTCCGCGGACGTCCATGCCCGGGGAAATCTCGGTCGCAGGCGGCGGCCACGAATTTTATGACTTCAACGCCAAATACGTGGAGGACGACGCCGCCGCGCTCAGCTGCCCGGCCGACCTCCCCGCCGAGGCCATCACCCGCGTCCGCGACCTTGCCGCCGTCGCGTTCGACGCCGTCGGCGCCGAAGGGCTCAGCCGGGTTGACTTCTTCTACACCCATGATGGCGAACTGATCATCAACGAGATCAACACCATGCCGGGTTTCACGCCCAAGAGCATGTACCCGCAGATGTGGAAGGCCTCTGGCCTGAGCTATGCGGAGCTGATCGACGAGCTGATTTACCTCGCACTGCACCGCAGGACCGGGCTGCGCTAGCACGCCTGTCTTTGTCCTTTTGAATCCACCTGTTGGGAAAGAACACATGGCCTTTGAAACCGAGCAGCAGACGTTAGACGAGAGGCGACGGCGGCCGCAGAAGGACCGGAAACGGCACACGGGCCGCAACGTCCTGCTGGGCTTCGTAGCGTTCTTCCTCGTCGCCGCCGCGGTGGCCGGCGTGTTCGCTTTCAACCTCGCCCAGAGCTTCGACTCCAAGGCGCAGAAGATCGACAACGCTTTCCCCGACGAATCGACCCGACCGGACAAGGTCGAGTCAGGTTCCGGACCGAGCGCCACCAATATGCTGCTGCTGGGAAGCGACAGCCGTGCGGCAGGAGTGGATGAAGCCGAAGCCGGCGTCCCGACCGACCAGCGGTCCGACACCATGATGTGGGTCCACATTCCCGCGGACCGGAAAAACATCTACATCATGTCCATTCTGCGCGACACCTGGGTCGATATCCCCGGGCGGGGCGAGTCCAAGATGAATTCCGCGATGGCCTTCGGCGGCATCCCCCTGACAGTTCAGACCCTGGAAAACATGTTCGACACCCGCCTGGACAACGTAGCCGTCATCGACTTCGAAGGATTCAAGGCCATGACTGACGCCCTGGGCGGCGTCGAAGTCAACGTTCCCGTAGCGTTCAATACCCGGCAGTTCTCATTCCCCGCCGGCAAGCAGGACCTTACAGGCGAGCAGGCGCTGGCGTTCGTGCGCGAACGCAAGGCATTCAGCGATGGTGACTACCAGCGGGTCAAGAACCAGCAGGTGTTCCTGAAGGCGATTTTGTCCCGGTTCCTGACCGCCGAGACCCTCACGAATCCGGCAACCCTCAGCAAGCTGGTTGACACGGTCTCACCGTACGTCAGCGTGGACTCGTCCCTGGACGCGGGAAAGGCCGCGGCCCTCGCCGTGGAACTCCGCGAGGTCAGGGCGTCCAATGTCACCAGCTTCACCCTGCCGACTCTGGGGATCGGGACCTCGGCCGACGGCCAGTCCATCGTCCTCCGGGATGACGCGGCGATCGCCGGAATCAAGGACGCCCTGAAAAACGGCACCCTCAGCACCTACCTGCAACAGTCCGGCGCGGCCTCGAAGCAATAAGGCCCCGGACGCCCGGTGGCGGAAGCTAACTGGTGGGCGGCAGGTTCTGCAACTCTTCCTGGCCCACACAGCCACGGTTCGACTTGATTTTTGCGGCTGAGGCGGCGAGATCCGCCAGCACCGTCGCCGAACTGATCTTGTCCGGGTCCAGCAGGATTTCGGTGGCGGGCTCGCGGCCGAAAGTGGTCAGGGTCCACACCGGGCTGCCTTCCTTGATGACCCAGTCGACGCCGTTCACGCTGACGCAACGGTCTGTGGTGGGTCCCGGGACGTTGACGCCGCAGCGCAGGATGACCAATGAAGGGTCCCCCCAGGCAGCCGTTCCCTGGCTGTTTGTCTTGCGCAGTTTGGCCTCGCCGATGGCGTCCGGCAAAGCGACCATCATGGGCGCGCAGGCCGCGTTGGCGCTGTCCTTCGCCGGCGTGACATCCACCACCGGCGCGCAGGCAGTAAGCGCCGCGCCGGAGACTGCACCAACCGCCAAAAGTCGTAGCAGGCGTGCGGAAACCGGGGTGTGGAACAGGTGCATTCCTCCAGCCTATCCCGGACACGCCGCGGTGCTTTGCGAAGGGCACTGTTGGGCGCTTAGGCGTCATCCAGTACCATGGGAGGATCGTGCATTCTGGGGCACTGCCGACAGCGAGGTCAGCTCTGGCCGGAATCTAGACACGGTTGGAACATCTCGCACAAGGGGGAGGCACTATCCATGACAGTTCGTAGCCGCATGGCGAATTCAGGGCGCGCCGGAATGCTGGCGCTGGCATTGGGATTGGCCCTCGCTGGACCTGTTAGCTCCGCCCACGCAACCGATTTCACGCTTCCTGAGGTGTTCACATTGGTGAGCCCCGAGCCGACACCGCCGGTTGATGGACCAGGTACGCCGCCCGTTGATGTTCCGGTCACCCCGCCGGTCGATGTTCCGGTCACGCCGCCGGTGGACCCGACCCCTGTGGACCCGACTCCCGTGGATCCGACACCGGTGGACCCTGCACCGGTCGAGCCAACAACGCCCGTGGACCCGGCTCCGCTCCCCACTGAGCCCGGCACCCCCGCTCCGCTGCCGCCCGCCCCGGAAGCTCCCGTTGCACCCGCCCCGGAAGCTCCCGCAGCCGTCGTGCCTCCGGTCGTCACCCCGAGCGTAATACCGGCGCCGCCGCGCGTAGTTGCTCCGGCCGCTGCGCCCGCCGGAATCGAAGAGACTGCCGCCGTGGCACCGGCGCCGGAGCCAACTCCAACACTGGAGCCGGCCCCCGCAGCGGTAGCCGCAGCGGCGGCACTGCCCCCCTCCATGATGAAGTCCGAAATCCAGGCAGCCGTGGCCGTTGCCACCGGCAGCCCGCTGGTGGTCCAGATGATCACGGTGCTGATCCTGCTGGGTGCCGGCGTGCTCTACTTCCGGTTCCTAGCCGGCAGAGCCCCCGTCATTGCCGCCAAGGGCAGCAAGTAGTCGATGCGAATGCACCAAGACGCAGGGAAAGAACAGGTCGGCGTCAGGATACCCGTTGATGCCCGCTTGCGGATCACACTTTTGACCCACTCGTATTGGCCTGAGCAGAGCCCGCCCCAGCGCCGTTGGACTGCCATGATCAAGGAATTTTCGCACGCAGGCTGGGAGATCGACGTCGTAACGCCAGTCGCGCATTATCCCTTCGGTCGGCGGGCGCTCCCGCGCCGAATGGCAGGACGGCCGTTTCAACTGCAGAAGGGGCAATTCACCGAGAAGATTCTCCGGGTCCCATACCTTCGCCACGGCAACTCGCGCGCTGCCCGCCTGGTGGACCAATGCTTTTCGGCGTTGCTCTCCGTCCCGGCGGGAATGCTTCTGCGCAAGCCCGACGTCGTCATTGTCACGGCACCGGGTCTGCCCTCCCTCGCAGCCGGTTACGTCCTCGCCACGCTGCGCAAAGTCCCGCTGATCGTCGAAATGCGCGACGCCTGGCCGGACCTCGCCCGCGACGCCCGCCTGGTCCAGGGGAGTGTCAAGAGCGTCGTGGAGCACGTCGTCGAGTTTGTGCAGCAGCGGGCGGACCTGGTCGTCACCGTGACCGAAGGATTTGCCGAAACCCTTCGCGCCCGCGGGGTCCGGAATGTGGCGACCGTCAGCAACGGGTTGCATCTGGACGCCATCCCGGTGCTGGACGCCCCCGATATGGAGCGCCCGGTCTTCGAGGCCCTTTACCTCGGAAACCACGGTGAGAGCCAGCGACTTGATGTTGCCATCCGCGCCAGCGCCCTCGTGGGTGACTCGATGCACCTGCACATGGTGGGCCACGGAACCCAAAGGCCCGCCCTGGAAAAGCTCGCGCGCGAATTGAAAGCTCCAGTGACCTTCCACGCCCCGCTTCACGGCGAGGCCATGATGGAGCGCTACGCCTCCGCGGACACCTGCATTGTTTCGTTGCGTGACGACTGGAAATCCTTCGAGACCACCGTTCCCTCCAAAACCTATGAGGTCCTGGCCGTGGGCCGTCACGTGACAGCCATGGTGCGCGGAGAAGCGGCACGGATCGTCACCGACGCCGAGGCCGGGGATATCGTGCCCAGCGACCCGGAGGCAATGGCCGCCCTTTGGCGCGAACTTGCCGCAGACCGGGGACGCCTCGTCCGCAATGGCGACAGCCGCCAGTGGGTCAAAGCGAACGCTGAATATGAGCAGTTGGCCGGCCGTTACATGGACCTCATTGCAGATCTTCTCGGCAAGGCACCCGTCAGTTCACAATGATCCAGGTTCTCAAAAATTTGCGGCTCGCCGCACACACGGTAGGGCAACACCTCACGGACGATCCGATGGTGTTGTTCCTTCAGCTCTCCCGCCGGCTCCCGGCCTCGCTGGTTCGTCCCCTTGCCCGGCTCGCCGGCACAGTGGCACGCCAAGACTCGACGGCGGTACCCGTACTGCTCGCGTCGCTCATCCGCGGAGACGACGACGACGTCCTCCGCCGCCTTCGCCTCGCCGCTGACCGGAACGTCGTGGGGGAGAAGGCCAGCAAGCTGGCGGACATCGCGCTGGTAGCCAACCGGCTGGAAATGTCCGATGCCTTTCTGTCCGCGGCCGGCAACTCGGCCGGGCTCAAGTCTGCGCGGGCCCGCAGGCTGTGGCACGACGGGCACCTGACGGGCGCCGTTGCGGTTCTCGACGGGGCCGGCCCGGCGGGACGGCGGCAGCGATCCCGGCTGGCCGGCGAGGCCGCATTGTTCACGGGCACGGCTCCTTCCCTGAGCCGGTGGGAATTCACCCCGGTTCCCGGACGCGTGCTGCACCTGTTGACCAACTCTCTGCCCCACACGGCGAGTGGCTATGCCCAGCGGTCCCACTCCATTATGGCCGCCCAGCAGGATGCAGGCTGGGAAGTGCTGGCAGTCACCCGGCTCGCGTACCCCGTGCAGGTAGGTAAGCTCCTCGCCCGGGCCAGCGACGTCGTAGACGGGGTCCACTACCGGCGGCTCCTTCCGTCGCGGCTGGCACCGACAATGGATGCGCGCCTGCAGCAGCAGGCCGAGGAATTACTGAAGGTGGCGCTTGAATTCAAGCCAAGCGTCCTGCACACCACCACGCACTTCGTCAACGGACTGGTGGTCCGGGTGGTGGCCGAGGCCCTGGGAATTCCGTGGGTGTACGAAGTCCGCGGACAATTGGCGGACACCTGGGCAGCCACCCGGGGACCCGAGGCCCGGGACAGCGAAAAGTACAGGCTGTTCCAGGAACGCGAAACCGAGGTCATGCGCGACGCGGACCTGGTGGTGACGCTGGGAGATGCCATGAAAGCCAACATCGTCGCGGCGGGCATCGATCCCCGGAAAATCCTCATTGCCCCGAACGCCGTCGGCGGTGCCTTCCTTGAGGAGCCGCAGGATACCGGCAGCGCGCGCCGTAAGCTCGGCCTGGCGGAAGCCGGCCTCTACATCGGCACCGTCAGCAGCCTCGTCGGGTACGAAGGGCTGGACGACCTTGTTCGCGCCTTCGCGATCCTCGCGCCCAAATTTCCGGACCTGCGCCTGCTGATCGTCGGGGACGGCGTGGCCGGGCCCGCACTTCGGGAGCAGGTCCGTGAGCTGGGACTGGCCGGGAAGGCCGTTTTCACCGGACGGGTGCCGCGTGATCTGACCCCGCTGTATCACCAGGCGCTGGACGTCTTTGTTGTTCCGCGGAAGGACCTGGACGTGACCCGGGCGGTGACCCCGCTCAAACCTGTCGAGGCTCTCGCGAGTGCCCGGCCGGTGGTTGGAAGCGACCTGCCCGCGCTTCGGGAGATAATAGACGACGGCGGCAACGGGCTTCTGGCTCCTGCCGACTCGCCACATGAACTTGCAGAGATGATCTCGGCGCTGCTCTCCGATCGGGGCCGCCGGGCATCGATGGGGCACGCCGGCCGTGCCGCAGTTCTGGCTGAGAGGACGTGGGCGGCCAACGCCCGCGCCCTGGCCACGCGTTACGCTGGGCTGCACCACGAAAATGAGGAGAACGAGTAGTGTCCGCAGATAGTGCGATAGACCCGGAGCCGGTGGCCGTCCAGCCCCTCTCCGTGGATATGCGGCGGCTGACCCGTGTCGGTTCGCGGCCTAGTTTCCTGGATTATCTCGTGCAGCTTTGGGATTTCCGGCAGTTCATTTTCTATGACGCCCGTGCCCGTGTTCAGAGCGGTACGCGCCGCGACCGCCTCGGCAGTGCCTGGTTGCTTCTCAATCCCATCTTCAATGGGCTGACCTACTACCTGATCTTCGGACTGCTGCTCAATACCAGCCGGGGTATCGAGAATTTCGTGGGTTACCTCGTGGTGGGAATCTTTGTGTTCCAGTTCAGCTCTGGTGCCATCACGTCCGGTGCGCGCTCCATCCGGAACAACAAGTCCGTGGTGCAAGCGTTCAACTTCCCGCGTGCCGCGCTACCCATCGGCGCGAACGTGAGGGAGCTGCTGGCCGCGGTGCCACTCATGCTGGCAATGCTGCTGATTGTGGTGGTTCTGCCGCCCGCCGAGGAAATCACCTGGCTTTGGATCCTGGTGGTGCCAGCCATCATGCTGCAGTTCCTGTTCAACCTTGGCGTGGGCCTCATCCTGGCCCGGATCATCTCCCGGGTCCATGACGTCACGCATCTGCTTCCTTTTGTCCTTCGCGCTTGGATGTACGGATCGGCAATCTTCTACACCTACGACCGCTTCGTCACTCATCCCGAGGTGCTGGCCGCCATCAAGCTTAATCCCTTGTTCAACGTGATCGACATCGTCCGGGACTGTGTCCTCTATGCCAGGGTGCCGCAGTGGCAGTCGTGGGCAATTCTTGCCGCCTGGGCTCTGGGCGCGCTTGCCATCGGCCTGGTCTATTTCTGGAAAGGGGAGGAGTCCTATGGACGCGGGTGAGCGGGAAATCTTTATCGAGGGACATCCCTGCGTGGTGGTCGACGCCGTCGAGATGCGGTACCGCGTGGCATCCAGTGCTGCAGTGGAAGTTGAAGCAAAACGGACTAAGCGCCGCTTCCTGCGCCGGGCAGCCGGCAAGCCGAACATGGTCATCGTGCAAGCCCTGAATAAGCTGTCACTCGTGGTTGAACGCGGCGAGTCCGTGGGCATCATTGGCAGGAACGGCTCCGGGAAGAGCACGCTGATGAAGATCATCAGCGGCCAGTCCAAACCATCAGGCGGAGCCGTGTACGCCTCCAGCACCCCCATCATGCTCGGCGTTAATGCCGCCCTGGTGCAGGACCTTTCCGGCGACCAGAACGTGATCCTCGGCTGCCTCGCCATGGGCATGAGCCGGGACGAGGTGGACGAAAAGTTCAACAGCATTGTAGAGCTGTCCGGGCTCGAAAAATCCATCCACCTGCCGATGAAGTCCTACTCGTCCGGCATGGCATCCCGCCTCCGCTTTGCCATCGCCGCAAGCGTCGATCCAGAAATTCTGCTGGTGGATGAGGCCCTCAACACCGGAGACGCCCAGTTTGCGGACCGCAGCAAGCTGCGGATGGATGAGCTTCGCGAACAAGCCGGCTGTGTCTTCCTGGTCAGCCACAGCCTGGACACGATCAAAGATATGTGCACCCGGGTAATCTGGCTGGACAAAGGCGACCTGATCATGGACGGCGAGCCGGACGAAGCCATCAAGGCCTACCAGGACTTCACCCGTCACCTCTCCAAAGGCAACAACATTTCAGCAACCAAAATCCTCGACGACGCCAAAGCCAACCTCGTGGCCACTGAGGTCCGTGGGCGGTCATCACGCCGGAGCCGAGGCTGATGCCGGTCCTGCGGGACATCAGGACGGGACTGTGGCACCTTCGCAATGGCGGACCCGCCCAATTCAGCACCTGGCGTTCGCGCCGCCGGACAGAGCTGGGCTTCGCCGCACCGCGCAACGTTCAGGGTGTTGAAGCCGACTGGACCGGACGGGGGCGCAAGAAGCGCCTCTCGCTGGCGCCGGCCGATCTGGCGTTGCCGCAACCGTCCGGCAGCGACGTGCGGGCCGCGGTGATCCTGGACGACTTCTCCGCGCTGGCTTTCGGCTACGAATGGACCACGAGCCCTGTCCACCCCCACACCTGGCGCAGCGATCTCGCAGCCGGAGAACTCGACCTGCTGTTCGTCGAGTCCGCCTGGGCCGGAAACGGCGGCCTGTGGCGCGGCAAGCTGACAGGTCCGAACGGACCCAGCGACGAGTTCCGGGAGCTCCTCGAATGGTGCCGGGAACAAGGGATCCCTACGGTTTTCTGGAACAAGGAAGACCCGCCACACTATGACGACTTCCTGCCGGCGGCCCGCCTCTTTGACCAGGTCTTCACCTCGGATTCCGGCCGCATCCCTCAGTACAGAGTGGATCTGGGGCACGAACGGATAGCTGTTCTTCCGTTCGCGGCCCAGCCTGCCGTCCACAACCCGGTGCGCCCCGCCCACGGCCGGCACAGCAGGGACGTCGCGTTTGCGGGGATGTACTTCGCCCACAAGTACCCCGAACGCCGCGCCCAGATGGACTACCTCCTCGGCGGCGCGCTCGATGCCTCCGCCAGGATGGAAACAGGGCTGGAGATCTTTTCCCGCCAGCTTGGCGGCAACGCCGAATACCAGTTCCCCGCTCCGCTGGACACGCGGGTGGTCGGGTCGCTGACCTATGCCCAGACGCTTTCCGCCTACAAGGCGTACAAGGTGTTCCTCAACGTCAATTCCGTCGTCGATTCACCGAGCATGTGCGCCCGCCGGATCTTTGAAATCTCGGCGTCGGGGACACCGGTTGTCACTGCGCCCAGCGAGGCGATGGGGAAGTTTTTCTCCGCGGCTGCAGTGCCGGTGGCTGCCACCCGCAAGGAAGCCGAGCACCTCACCCGGGCCCTGGTTTCCAACCCCGAACTCAACGACCGCACGGCGCACCTGGCCCAGCGCACCATCTGGACGACCCACACCTATGCTCACCGGGCCGACACCGTGCTGCAGCACGCGTTGCCGGGACGTGGCTCCGGCGTGACGCGGCCTACCATCTCGGTGCTGCTGCCCACCATCAGGCCCCAGAACCTCGAAAGCGTATTCCGGACCTTGGCAGAACAACGCGGAGTGGAGCCTGAACTGGTGCTGCTCACGCACGGATTCCAGCTTCCGGCGGAACGCCTGGCCGGACTTTGCGAGGAGTACGGACTCCGGAACGTCATGCTCCTCGAGGCGCCCCGGGACGTCTCTCTGGGGGAGTGCCTGAACAGGTGCGTGGCCGCTGCCAGCGGGCAGGTCCTCACCAAAATGGACGATGACGACCACTACGGGCCGCACTACCTGAGCGACCAGCTCCATGCCCTGTCCTATTCAGGCGCCGACATCGTGGGGAAGCAGGCCCATTACATGCACCTTGAGACGTCGAATGCGGCCATCCTGCGGTTCGCGGCCCGGGAACACCGGTATTCCGACTTCGTGATGGGGCCGACGATCATGGCCCGCAGGGACGTGTTCACCGACCACCCCTTCGCCAACGTTACGGTCGGTGAGGACACCGGGTTTCTGCGGGCAGCCCATGAGGCCGGTAAGATCATCTACTCGGCGGACCGCTTCAACTACTTCCAGGTCCGCACCGGTGATGGACACACCTGGCAGGTCGAGGATGCGGAATTGCTTGCCTCCGGAGACCTCAAATTCTATGGAAAGTTAAATGAACATGTTGACATCTAGGGCTGCCGAGACTGAGGCTTCGATCAAAACGGTCGCCGTCGTCGGACTCGGTTACATCGGACTGCCCACGGCGGCCATCCTCGCGACCAACGGGCTCGAGGTCATCGGCGTCGACCTCAATCCAAAGACGGTGGAAGCCATCAACAACGGCGATGTGCCGTTCGTGGAACCCGACCTGGGCATCCACGTCGCGGGGGCGGTCAGCCAGGGGAGGCTTCGGGCTCAGCTCGAAACCCCCAGCGCGGACGCCTACATCGTCGCCGTTCCGACGCCGTTCAAGGCCGACAAGTCAGCCGACATGTCATATATCGCTGCCGCGGCCCGGGCCATCGCCCCGCAGCTCAGCGGCGGTGAACTGTTGATCCTGGAATCGACGTCCCCGCCCGGAAGCACCCGCCGGCTTGCAGAGCTGATTCTGGGAATGCGCCCGGACCTCAGCCTTGATGGCCAGGACGGAAAGCCGGTACTGCTCGTGGCACACTGCCCCGAACGGGTACTGCCCGGCCGGATCATGATTGAACTTGTCACCAACGACCGGGTGGTAGGCGGCCTTACCACCGAGGCCGCCGAGGCCGCGGCTGCGCTTTACGCGGTTTTCTGCCAAGGCGAGATCCACCTGACAGACGCGGCAACCGCGGAGATGTCCAAACTGGTTGAGAACGCTTACCGCGACGTTAACATTGCCTTTGCGAACGAACTGTCGGTCATCAGCGACAGCCTGGACATTGATGTCTGGGAGCTTATCCGCCTGGCGAATCACCACCCCCGCGTCAACATCCTCCAGCCCGGCCCGGGAGTCGGCGGCCACTGCATCGCCGTCGACCCGTGGTTCATCGTGGCGGCGGATCCCGAAAACTCTGCCCTGATCCGGACGGCCCGCGAGGTCAACGACGGTAAGCCTGGTTACGTTGTTGACCAGATCCGGAAAGCCGTCAGCGACATCGACCGCCCTGTTATCGCCTGCCTCGGCCTTGCCTTCAAGGCCAACATCGACGACGTCCGCGAGTCCCCGGCCATGGAAATTGTCCGACGCGTCGCCACGCTGCATCCGGATGCCGACATCCGCGTCGCAGCACCGCACAAAAACAAGCTGCCCCAGGAACTCGCTGCTATCCCCAATATCCGGCTCGAGGAAACGGATGCTGCGATCGAGGCCGCCCAGGTGGTGGTGCTCCTGGTCGATCACGACAAGTTCCGTGAGATCGAGCCCGCCAGCCTGGAGGGCAAGCGGCTCATCGACACCCGAGGCTTCTGGCGCTGAGCGCGGCATCCCTGGACTTCGTTCCGGCGGTATGCAGAACATTGATACTCGGCAAGAAAGGCCTCGCGTAATTATGGACTTGACTGGCGCTGGAAGGTCCCGCTGGGGGCTGGCTCGCCGGCTCAAAAGTCTCGCTTACCGCGTCGGCAGCGGGATGCATCCGGCCGACAAGTTCCGACTGCAGCGCTTCGTTGTCGGCCGTCCGCAGAACCTGGGGCGACTGTCCGTGATCGTGCCTGCATTCAACGTCGAGCCCTACCTGGCTGACTGTCTTGCCAGCATCGTGTCCCAGAGCTACCCGTACCTGGAAATCATCGTTGTTGATGACGGTTCTTCCGATGGTTCGCGTGCAATCGTGGAGGACTTCGCCCGCCGCGACCGTAGAATCCGCATCCTCGCCGTCCCGCACGGCGGCAACGGCAGGGCACGCAATGCAGGCCTCGAACAAGCAACGGGCAAGTACATCGTGTTCGCGGATTCTGATGACATTGTGGCCGCCGACGCTTACCGGATCATGATCACGAAGCTGCACGAGACCTTCTCCGAATTCGTGGTCGGGGCGTCGGACCGGCTGGTGGGGCGCAAGAGAACCGGTGTGCGGATGATGGAGAAGCTCCATGCAGTCCCAAGGACCGGAATCGGCCTCACCGATTACCCTGAAATCATTTCGGATGTCTTCCTTTGGAACAAAATGTTCCGCAAGGATTTCTGGGATTCTGCGGTCGCGACCATACCCGAGGATGTCCTCTACGAGGATCAGGAGACCACGGCTCGGGCCTACGCAAGGGCCAATGCGTTCGACATCATTCCCGACGTTGTTTATAGCTGGCGTTTGCGCCAGGACGGCACCTCCATTACCCAGGGCAAGCACTCGATCCGCGACCTGGCGGACCGATTAGATGTTGTGAACTCGGTCAGCCAGCTGCTGCTGGCGGAGCGTGGGCCCGACGTGCTGATGCCGTGGTTCACGAGAGTCCTCGGCTCGGACCTCGTGCCGTACTTCGAGCAGGTGCCCTACGCGGATGGGGACTACTGGCACACCCTCCATGTCGGCCTGTCTCAAATCCTTGCCTCGGTGCAGAGCGTGGGCATGGAATTTGCCGCCGCCGTGATCAAGAACATTGGTCCGCACGAGCAGATTTTAGGTAGCTTGACGGCATTAGGAGCTCGTGCGGACCTCGAACATGCACTCATCCATCGCTCCGAAAACGGCACAGGATTTGAAACCCGGATACGGGACAACCGATTGATGGCTCGGCTTGAATATTTGGATCAGCTGAGCACGCCGTATCCGGATGAACTCTTGGAATTCCCCGCGTCAGCACTGACGCCTGTTTCCGACGTGAGCAGCCGGGGATGGTCTGACCGCAGTGCCCTGATGGTCAGCGGCCACTTCTACTTGCCCGGACTTGACTCTGCAATCTATCCCGGGAAAATCACTGTCCAGATAAAGGACGATGCAGGGAACCTCCGGAATGTCGACGTGGAACGTTGTGAGGATCCCCGGATAGATATGCTCAGCAACGATCCCTATGCCCGCCATTCCGCCGCCGCTTTCACCTGCAGCATCGAAGCTGACCTCCTCCCGGTCCGACGAACGACAACGGTTGAACTGGCAGTCCAGCTAGCCGTGGCCCAAGAAATTTATGAACACAGCCATGTTCTAAGCCTTCCTTCCAAGGGTTCCAGCGCCGTCCTAGCCGGCTCTGCAACCCCACGCCCCGTGGTTACGGATGTCGCATTCGATGAGCTCCGAGGGCAGTTCAGCATCAGTCTGAGGATCCCGCCGGCAATACCGTCAAGGGCGCAGGCACTGGACCTGGCTTTGGTCACGGCAAGAAACATTGTCCGCCCGATCTCGATCGACGAGAATGGCCCGGACTCCCGGATCTTTACCTTCTCCCTGAAGCAGGTCACCTGGGGCAAGGTGGCCGCTGCGCCATTTCCCGGTGCCTATACGCTCCGCTATGCCGACGGTGGCGAAGCCATCAGCCAATCGTCGCTGCCGGTCAAGGTCGACGATTCGCTTGCCAGCCAACTTCCCCTGGAACAGGGATTCCCCTCTGCAACAGTTACGGTGTTTCGGGCCCAGTCCGGAGCTGGCGCCGTTGGAATTGCACCTCCGCTGGAAAGCGGGGAGCGGGGTAAGTACAACCAGCGTCGGCTCCGAAATGAATATGTGCGGGCGGCGGGTTTCCATGCCCTTACTGAAGGCGTCTTGTTTGAAAGTTTCTCAGGCAAGACCTGCACTGACAGTCCGCGCGCCCTCTCAGACGCCCTGCACGAAAAGTCCCCGGAAGTGCCGATCTACTGGTCCATAAATGACTTTTCGGTCGAATATCCGACGTATGCCGTCCCCGTCCTTCGAGGCTCGCGGGAATGGTTCGCCAGGCTGAAGACCTCTGGGACAGTGGTCAACAACAACAATTTCCCGTTCTACTTCAAAAAATCCGAAGGACAACGATACGTCCAGACATGGCATGGAACGCCGCTGAAGAAACTAGCGCGGCACGCCCCCAACCGTCATCTCTCTGCGTCGTACCGGCGGACCATGGAACGGGAAGGGCAGATGTGGGACGTTCTTCTCGCCCAGAACGATTTCGCGTCAAAGATCCTACCTGAGGCGTTCGGCTACAACGGGAATGTTTTGACCGCAGGTTATCCGCGTAATGACGTCTTGGTTCGCCCGGGCAGGGAGAACACAGCAGAGCGGCTTCGACAAACGCTGGGGATAACTCAAGACAAGACTGTTGTCTTGTACGCCCCAACGTGGCGTGATGATGCCCGGGACGGATCACAGCGGCATCGCCTAGTGAGCCATTTGGACTTCTCGAGGGCGGGACGGAATCTCGGATCAAATTATGTTTTCCTGATTCGCGGGCACCACAACGTGGCCGGCGCCTCGTCCACGCAAGTTGGTGCGAACGTGATTGATGTCTCCCTGTATCCGGAAATCAACGATCTTATTTTGGTGTCGGACCTCCTGGTGACCGACTACTCCTCGATATCTTTCGATTACTGCGTCACGGGCAAGCCCATGTTCTTCCTCGTTCCCGATTTGAACCAGTACCGGGACGAGACCCGGGGTCTTTATCTGGACTGGGAAGCGATAGCCCCAGGACCGCTTTGCGCGGACACCGACCAGCTCTGTGCCGCGATATTGGCCGCCGGGGATGGATCGAGCGAAGAATCCTATCGACGATTCAAAGCGAACTACGCGGCACTGGACGACGGCGCGGCAACGGACAGGGTCCTAGCAACAATCTGGCCCTCGGCAGCAGCCCCAAGCCAATGGGACTGATCCGGGGCTCGTCTCGGCTGCTTGTCAAACCGGCCGGCGCGATCCCAAAGTCTGCATTTCCGGCACCGTAAACTTAGGCATGGACAGGGCCGACAGTGTGCCTGCTCGGCGGTTCGACAACATGGAGGAAATTGATGATTGGTTGGCAATTCGGTTATTGGGGCGGTCGCGAGTTCGAGAAACGCGGCAACTGGAAGATGGCTGCCTCCGTCTATCAGCGGCTGTGGGATCAGGGGGGGACCGGTAATGCCCGGGTTGCATACAAACTCGGCCACGCCTACTTCCGTCTGGAGGACCTCGCGCGCGCCAAGCAGTACATTTCGGCAGCGGTCGCGCTAAACCCGAAGGTCGCCAGTTGGCACTACCGTCTCGGGTTCATCAACGAGCGCGAGCGGATGTGGGCCGAAGCGCTGGAGTCATACACGCACGCCACCAATCTCGAACCCCAACGCGCCGAATGGTTCTACCGGAAGGCCCAGTGCGAACAGGCCTTGGGCGAAAAGTTGAGCGCACAGGAGTCGCTGCGCACTGCTGTGCGTCTGGACCCGAGTCAAGCGAAGTTCCACAAGGCACTGGGAAAGCAACTGGGGCAAGGCGCGGCCCGCTGGCAAGAAGTCGAGGCACTGGAGGATGGACTTGCCCTCCACCAGGACGATGCAGACTGGCTGGTGAAGCTCGCCCGCGCCTACTTTGAAATGGAGCGCTTTTCGGAGGCGTCGGAGCTGTACGAGCGCGCAGTTCGGCTGCGGCCCAAAGATGCCAGGCTGCTGTTCGCTACGGGACTCGCCCATGCGGGAACAATTGCCCCTACCGCGGCACAAGGATGGTTTAGCCGCGCTGTGTCTGCTGATCGGGAGCTGGAGGCGGGGCGCTTCGGGCATGGCGTCTTCTTTGAGGCCTTGAGGGACTGGGACAGTGCTGCCGCCGCATATCTGGAACAGCTCAAGGACAAGCCACTGGATGCCGAGCTGCACTACCGGCACGGCTTTGCCAGCGATCGCTGCTATAAATGGGCTGAAGCCGTTTCCGCATATGAGGCTGCTGTGGCCCTGAAGCCGGGTGAAGCATATTGGCACTACCGGCTCGGTTTTGCCCAAGAGCGACTTCACCACTACCAGGAAGCCGCAGACGCGTATGCGGAAGCGCTGCGCGTGAGTGACTCGCAGAAACCCTACTGGCAATTTCGGTTGGCATATGTCCTTCACGAGATGGGCCGATACGGGGAAGCTGTTGAATCCTATGTCGCGGCAGCAAGACTGGCACCGGTGGATCAAATTTTTGAAGACTCCGGTGAAGCAAACAGGACCGATGTCCATGAGAGGCTCCTGGTTTCGGTCAGGCAGTTGGCCGGAACAATCAAGAGCAAGTTGGACGCCAAGTCGTATTTCGATGTCGGAACCGATGCTGAGAAGCTTGGGGACTGGCCGGCGGCAGCCCAGCTTTATAGCCAAGCCGTTCTGCGGAGCAACGATCACCGATCAGGATGGTACAACCGGCTGGGTTTTGCCCTGGCCAAGGCCGGAGCGCTAGAAGAGGCGTGCGATGCCTTTCGGCAGAGCCGGATCTTCGCACGTCCGTATGGCGTAAGCGAGCAGAGCTATTCAAAGTCGGCCGCTGTGAAGACGGTCATCGAATACGTTGAGTACTACGAGAGCCTGCCGCTCGTAGCGAACACCATTTTGTATGAAAGCAACTTGGGGACGTCTATCGACTGCAACCCCCTGTCCATGTACGAAACAATCGTCGACGATCCAAAGTACTCCGGGTACGTCCATATTTGGACTGTGGCAAACGGGGAAGTGACACTACCTGCCAGCCTCTTGGGCAGGGAGAACGTCCGGATCGTAGTGAAGCAGTCGGACCTGTACCTGAAATACCTCGCGACCGCCGAATACCTCATCAACAACTCGACCTTTCCTTCCTACTTCGTTCGGAAAGACGGGCAGTCTTACCTGAATACCTGGCACGGGACACCGTTGAAGAAGATGGGCACGGACGTCGAAGGCTCTGCCCTTGAACATGCCAATGTGACTCGAAACCTGCTTCAGGCCACGCATCTTCTCAGCCCGAACGAGCACACGACTGATGTGCTCACCCGTGCGTTTGGCGTGGACGGGATCTTCACCGGGCGCGTCGCACTCACCGGTTATCCTCGGATCGATAAAACGCTTAACTCTTCGGCGGCGCACCGTGAGTCCGTCCTTAACGTGCTGGGTATTGACCCCGAAGGACGCAAGCCTGTCGTGCTGTACGCGCCTACCTGGCGGGGCAGCATGAACGCAAAGGTACTGGACTCAGAGGCGATGGCTCAAGACATCGAAGCGTTGGCTTCGGCATCTGATTTTCACCTGTTGGTACGTGCCCACCACTACACCGAGGACCTATTGGTTGGGAGCGACAAGCCAATAGCGGTCGTTCCGCGGAGCCTGACTACTAACGATCTACTTTCCGTCGTTGACGTCCTCATAACGGACTACTCAAGCGTCGTGTTCGACTTCATGGCGACTGGCCGGCCTGTGGTGCTGTACGCCCCGGACCAGGACGAGTATGCGGCCGAGCGTGGGCTGTACTTCGATATGGAAGGCCTTCCAGGTCCCGTCTGCAGCACTGTCGACGAAGTTCTGGCAGGGGTGCGCAACGGATTGGCTGCAGAGCAAAGGCATCCGGCATATGCGGCGAACCAGGCACGCTTCACACCTGCGGAAGACGGTCTGGCGGCAGATCGGGCCGTAGCGTTTTACTTCGAAAACGACGCACAGCACGACGTGATTCTCCCCAAGAAGGAAAGCTCGCTGCTCTTCAGGCACGGAATGAACCCGAACGGGATGACTGCTTCCCTGCTCAATCTGCTGGAAGCGCTTGATACTGACCGGCATACCCTGACACTCCTCATCGACGCGGCCGGGGTGTCGGACGACCCCCAGCGGCTGGCTGCGTTCAAGTCGCTTCCGGAAAACGTTCGCACCGTGGGTCGGGTGGGGCGACAGATTGCCAGCGTGGAGGAGCGTTGGATAATGTCAGCCTTTAAACGCTCAAACACCTTTTCCACCGACGAGCAAAGGCAGATATATTTCAATGCCTTCAACCGGGAATTCCGGCGTCTCTTTGGGAAGTCCGCGTTCGATGCCCTAGTGGAGTTTGACGGCTATTCTCCCTTCATGGCTTCGATCCTCCTTGGCGGCCGTAGCGACGCGAATACTAGCGATATATTCCTGCACAACGATATGCTGGCCGAGAACCAGTCAAAGTACCCCTACCTGCGTGAGATGTTTGCGCTCTACCGCGAGTTTGATGGGGTCATATCGGTGTCGGAGGCCCTGAGTGAGGTCAATGCCTCAAAGTTGTCGGACAGCTTCGACATTCCAAAGGAGAAGTTTGACTTCACCCCGAACGTCATTCTTCCAGGTAAAATCCTCGCTAAAGCGTCCGAATCGATTGTGTCTCCTGTAATTGAATGGATGACAGGTCCGGGCAAGGTCTTCACCATCAGTGCGCGGCTATCTCCTGAAAAGGATCATGCCAAGTTATTGCGGGCATTCAAAAAGATCGTTAACGAATCTCCTGATACGCGACTCGTGATGATAGGTGACGGCGTTCTGGCAGGGGAGCTGCGGAGGTTGACCCGTGATCTCGGGCTCGAAGAATCCGTTTTCTTGGCCGGAATGCAGGAGAATCCGTTCGCGATCCTGCGTAAGAGTGACTGCTTCATCCTGTCGTCCAACCACGAGGGCCAACCCATGGTTTTGCTTGAGGCCATGGTTCTGGGTATGTCGATCGTTGCCACGGATATTGACGGCTCCCGGGGCGTCCTCGCAGGCCCGGACGGAGATCACGGACTGCTCGTACCGAACTCGGTAGATGGGCTTGTTGCAGGCATGCGCGCTTATCTGGCCGGGGAAGTCCCTCCCGCCACGTTTGATGCCGAACAGTACGTGGCTGCTGCCCTGGCGAAGTTTGAGAGGGTTGTTGGAGCGGAAGTCGCACTCGCCCGATAGGGCGATACGAGAAGAGCGGCTAACGGATACTGCACCCGTTAGCCGCTCTTCTTTGTCCGGACTAGTTTCCCAGTTCGAGTATGCGGGAAAACACCGCTTCTGATGATCGCGGATTGTCCCAGGGATTGAACTCCTTCACCCACGCGGCATAAGGTTCCTGGTAGATACTCCGGGACTCTTTCAAGTTTCGAAGAACTTCGATCACGTCTTCACGGGTGCGGCACAGCGGACCGGGGGCCTTGTCGGCCAAGTCAAAATAGACTCCCCGGCCTGCTCCGGTGTAGAAATCCCAGTCCGGGACAAAGAAGACCAGGGGTTTTCCGGTGACGCTGAAGTCGAACATGATGGACGAATAATCCGTCACCAGGACGTCGGCTGCAGCCATGAGGCCAGACGGGTCGTTGAACGACGTTACGTCGATGACGCCGTCGGCTTCCACGTCATGGCCACGTCGAAGACTCACAGAATGACCGCGGAGCAGCACAACGAAGTCCGGGCCCAGCGCTTGGGCCATCGCTCCCGCTTGGATCAGGTCCGGTGAACCCGCGCTTTCTTCCCTCCACGTAGGTGCATAGAGCACAACTGTTTTCCCGGAAGGAATGTTCAGCGAGGCACGGACTTGTTGTCCGAGGTCGCTGCTGTCGAACAGCGCATCGTTTCGGGGATAGCCGGATTCCAGAATCTCTCCGGCGTAGGCGTACGCTCGCTTGAAGACTTCGGTGCTGTGCGGGTTCTGGGAAACCAGGAGGCTCCATTCGTTAGCGTCCCGTTCAATCTTCGCGACCCGGCCAGCTTTATCCCTTGCACCCGGCCGGTCCAATCCGAGGAGTTTTAGCGGGGTGCCATGCCACGTTTGCACCAGGACCTGTTCCGGGTGCCGCTGATACCGATCAGGCGCCCAGCAGTTTGTGATTACGTACTTGGATTCCGCGAGAGCCTTCCACGACTCTGTGCTGTTGCGCACAACCGGAATAGCATCTGCGGGCAGGGCAACTGACAGGTCGGCTACCCCAATGTAGAAGCGGGCATCCGGAAGCCGCCGCTTCGCCTCATTGAACAGAGCCAGCGGGCTGTCGGAGAAGTTCTTACCAAACCAGCTTTCAAAATAGAAACAATCGCTTCGCAGTGCGGCTCCATCACGACTTGCCGAACTGATCTTTCGCTGATTGAATTCACCGAGCTCGGATGGCGACAGCGGGGGACTGACATTAACATAGACTTCGTTCGCCGGAGAACGCTCCAACCGAACGTTTAGGCTGTCTGAGTAGTGAGTCTTATACAGCCGGGCAGCTAATGGCTTGGCAGGGCGCAGGCGGTCGTACGACTCGTCGTTGAACTGGACGCTGACCCTGTAACCGCCTGAGGGTACGGGAGCCGTGCCTGCTTCCAGCGGCCTAACCAGGGGAACTGAAAAGATAAAGCGGCCGGCCGTGTTGGTTACGAGTACCCCCGGGACGGTGGTTCGCTGTCCGTCCAGTGACAGCCCTACCGGCTTCGACTGCTCGCCCGCGTAGGATCCTGAGACGGTTAGGTGCGGGCTGGGAAGAGGGTAAAAATCGATGGACGTCGCCTCTATATTGTGCTGCGCGCGGTCCAAGCGAAGTACACCGCTCGGGCCGGTAGTCAGGACGAGCCCGTCTTCACGGTGGTCTGCCTGCAACGGGCCATTCGTCCAATGTACGAGTCGGCTTTTGTCGCCAGCCTGGACGTAGATTCTCCAGCTTTCCTGGGCGTCTGCTGCAAAGGCCGGCAGGTTCGCGGTGTTGAATGCAATCTCGACCCAATTGCCCTCGCGTTTAAAGTACGAGGCTTCAACCCCGCGCTCGGCATCATCTCTGAGGACTGCCACGTCGGGCGTGAAGCGCCCGCTGCACTTAACCCAGAGACGGAGTTCCTCGCCAACGAGCGACGCTGCGTGGGCAACAGCGATACGCTGGGCAACCTTGAATTGCAACCCGCTGGCGCTCCAACTAGGAACAACCTGGACGCCATTGTCGAAGCCGTTTGCTTCCAGCGCACCCGCCGAACCCCACCTGTATCGATGAGTCAATTTCGATTCGTGCGTCTGCCGGCCGTCTGATACGGCGACATGAGTGGTCAGCATGCTGCCCCGCGCAGTGGCCGCCGCCAGGTGACTGTCAAAGTCGAACACTGCCTCAAAGGCGCACGTTGAAGCGTCAAACGAAGTGTTTGAGCTACGCTCATTGGCCGCCGGCTCGATGCAAGGGCGGACAAGCGCTGTCGTCCGGCGACCTTTGTCGTCCTGCAGCCAGACCTGGACGTCCGTCGTTGCAGACTTCGACACCGGGGACAGCAGGTAGGCCCATAGTCTTACGGTGTAAGTCCGGGCGCCCGTCCAGGCAGCCGCGCGAAGCTCGGCCCTCGCGGGAAGGGCATCCTTTGTTTCTTCCTTGTTCATCTTAGGAAAGTTCGCCTTTGGTTAGGTTCCGTGGTTGTTCGCTTCCAAATTCTACCGTGGATCGATTTCGCACCGTGTGGCCGGAGGCCATTGCGTCCCTGCCGGCGCGAGCCCGGGTTGCTGCCTCCGAGGTGACTCGCACTGGACGTCGGTGGGTGATACGGCACGCAGGAGTGTGGCGGGCGTCGCGGCTTCGAGTATCAGCGGCCTGTGGGTAGTCTGTGGGAATGGCGCCTTGGGGCGGTTCGCATAGCCCGAAGCGGTACATCACGGCCTGGGTCGCCTCGACGGCAGTGGATCGGCGGGACCGCTGGGAAGAACGGCTGCATCCGCTGACTTACAGTCCTAGGAATTGTGAGTGGTAACTACGAGGAAGGACGTTATGACAACTGAATCTTCAAACGAGGCTTTACTTTCTCGGATGAGCAGAACCACTGAAGAGATGGTCGAGCTGATTCGTAGGCAAAACTCCATTATCGAGGCGCAGTCGAGGACATTAAGTGCCTTGCAGGCTCAGGCAGGGGAACACAGAGGAATGCTCGAGGTCTTGGGACGGATCGGGCTCCGGGACACCCTTGCCGATGCCAGGACAGTAATTCAGTCGAGGCAGCTGAGTATGATGGAAACGGTGAAGCAGGTAGCGGAGGGGAAATCCGTTGCGCGTTGGGGTGATGGCGAAATTAAGCTGATGCTTCAACCCGAGTTTGATTTGATGTACCAAAAGGCATTACCAGCACTTGCAGCGGAGCTCGAGGCCATGCTTACTTCCTATGATGAAAACTCATCGAAGATTATTCTGGCAATGCCTACGTTCTTTTCGAGTCGCCTCTGGATGGGTATATTTGCTGAAAATTGGCATCTTCTGAAGCCAATTCTTGAGGAATCCCAGTCCAAGTGGGGCAACACTCATGTTTCCCGGCCACTGTTTTTCCAGAGGCACGGCCACGAAGCTGTCGGGGCTTGGCGAAGCGTCTGGAGTAACAAACGGGTCTGCGTAATCGCGGGGAGGGGCTCCAAATTCGAACTCCTCCCGGAACTGTTCGATAACGTCGCGGACGTACGACGTATCGACTCGGAACCTGCCGATGCTTACGCCACGTTGCCCGAACTCAAGCAAAAGCTCAGGGCCATAGACGATGTCGACCTATTCCTTATAGCACTTGGGCCGTCTGGCACGGTCCTGGCAGGCCACCTGTCTTCCGAGGCAGGAGGCGCCCATCACGCGGTCGACATCGGGCACCTGGCATCAAGCTACCTGAACGTTTTCAAGGGGGGCAAAACGCCGGAACATTTGCCCACACGGGCAGTTCCTTAAAAAGACCCTTCATGGTCGGGGGAATTCGAGGCCGGGTCGCGAACCGACCGTATGGTATCTGTGGAGTGCGCGATAGAACCTGCCGCCGCGTCCGATGTACATGCAAATGCTCGGCTGGATACCCAGCCGAGCATTTGCGTGAGCTCCGTCAAGAAGCGCGAACTGTGGAGCGCGCTCAGCGCCGTCCTGCGCCGGGCCGCTATGCCGAAGGGCTAAGGCAGACCAACGGTAGCGAACTGCATGTTGTGGTCCGAAGGCATCGTTCCCACATAGTTGCCTAAAGCGTCGACCTTGGCGACGTTTTCGTAATAGGGAACCCGCATCTTGGACGTGAAAATGTAGTCGATGTAGGTTCCACTAGTTCCAGCGGCCCCCTGCCGGACGGCACGTTCAAAACCGTTCCAGCTGTTGATGCGCCGGTTCACAACTTTCTCAGCCGTCGCCGCGCTGCTCGGATACCAGCTCTTGTACGTATTACCCAAGGGATCCACTAATCCCTGGCCCGTGAGTACGTCGTAGGGGCCGTTGGACGGCTCCGTCCACTTATTGGAATTCATATCGCCGACGAGAACAACCGGCAGATTGCCCGAATTCCGGGCTTTAATGGTGTCCAGAACGGCTTGGGCCTGCCGCTTACGGAGGTCGTTGGCGGAAGCTTCCTTGCCGATCTCCAGGTGAGCGTCGGCAAAGAACAAGTGCTTACCCGTGGACAGTTGGACTACCTCCGCCCAGGCAACATAACGGGGGTTGGCCGCCGCAGAAGTGGCGGGGAGCATCTTCGAACCCGAACGCACTAGCTTGACAGTCTTCGAGTTGTAGAAGATCTTCGTCCCCGCCGAGGCGCCTTGATCGGCATACACGCAATTGGCGGGAAGCCGTGAATCGACACAGTTATTCCGGTTCGAGTTGGTCAGTTTGTACGCTGCACCCGCGGCCGTTAGGCGGTCGCGCAAATCTTCAAACTGGGTGTACCCGCCCGGTCGGGGATCGTTCAGCCATGTATGTGAGGCTTCCTGGATCCCAATGATGTCGGGCATTTTAGAAACGATTGTCTGTACTACGGCTCCTCGGCGATCCGCCCAGGTCTTCTCCTCCGGAAGCCCCTCTATGCAGGTCGCGCAACGGATGTTGAAAGATGCAACGGACAGCGGGCTGGCGATAGCTGGCAGTACAGGCACTGCCGCGGTCGTCGCCTTGACGACAGTTGAGTAGGATGTGATTGAGGCTCCGGTCGCCGAAAGCGCCCGGACCTGCGCGTAGTAAGGGGTTGCGGGTGACAAGCCACGCACCTCGCCTGAAGTAGTCGAGGCTGTCGCGTACGTCGGGGCACTCATGTCGGCTTTGCTGCTCAACGCCAGCCGATACTGGGGCGCGTTTGGCACCGCCCCCCAGGAGAAGGACAGGGTCGTGGTGCTTTGGATCGTGGATTTCAGGCCTGCCGGGGGAGCGGGTGGGGCCACTAGAGTTTTCGCCGTCACGGCGGCCGAATATGTCGTCAGGTCCGCGCCAGCAGAGTTGAGGGCCTTAATTTTGACATAGTAGGTCGTTGCCGGCGTCAGTCCTCCATAGCCCCCGGTGAGGCCGGACGCGATGTTGCGATAAAAGGGCGCGCTCATGTCGGACTTGGTGGAATACATGAGTCGGTATCCGACGGCCCCGGACACGGAGTTCCAGCCCATGGTCAAGTAAGTGGCGGTCGAAGAAACGGGCTTCAGGCCTGTGGGCGGCGCCGGCATCGGCGGGAGCGTCTTCGCCGTTACGGCGGCGGAGTATGCGGTGAGATCCCCGCCCGTCGAGTTCAGGGCCTTGATCTTGACGTAGTAAGTCGTCGCTGGGGTCAGCCCGCCATAGCCTCCGGTAAGACCGGACGCGATGTTTCGATAGAACGGCGTGCTCATGTCGGCCTTGGTGGAATACATGAGTCGGTATCCGACCGCGCCCGAGACGGAGTTCCAGGACATGCTCAGGTAAGTCGAGGATGTTTGCGAAGTCGACTTCAATCCCGTGGGCGGAGCCGGTGCGGCTACAGCGCTTTGCGAGCCCACCCCGAGCACAAGGGCTAGTGTCATGAGAATCGCTGCAGCGCCTAGCCCTGGGCGCCGTCCTTTTCGCAATCGCATCAACATGTGAAACCTTCCCTTGGTGCCTGAGTCGTGTCGAAACATGTACATCGTTACCGCTTCGTATATCTTGGAATGTGGGAACCGCTGCCCAGCCGCCTGCGCTCAGGTTAGATCTCAAGCAGCGCCTGGGCCGACGCTCCCGCACCAGGTACTATCGGCAGGCATTTTGATTTCGTAAGCCCCGGGGCAGTGCAGCAGCGCCCCTTCCGAGGCGCTGCTGACTTACCGTCAGATCGGACCGCTCTCGGCGGCACGCAATCAGTCGATCCGTGTCATCCCTGATCGGATAGGGACACCGTACAAGTGCATGTTCATGAGCATTGTTGCAGTGTTGACCGTTCGTGGTCCCACATCCGGATGATCCTTAATCTGATTATTTCGAGAATTGAAAAATGAAATCCGGTCCAGGAGCGGACCTATCAGAATGTCCGATATGTATACGAACTGCGGAGAAAAATCGGAACATATGACGGACCAGCGGCTGTAGGCGCCGGGAATAGCCGTGCAGCCTTCAACGACGGCGTGGGTCAGCTCTCGGAAAGCTTGTTGTTTCGAAGCAGGAAAGATGCCGCCTGTCGTGAAATGCGAATCGCGGTGGCGTTCCTCGTAGTACGCGTCAGAAACAACCGGATCCACCGCGACGCAGCGATAGCCACCCTTGATGGCGTGATAAAGAGCGCCGGTGCCACCCTTGGATACGCCATACAAAACGACCGAATCGTGGCCTATTTGGTGCTTTTTGGCCACGGAAGCCAAGAGTCGCTGGATTGCAGAAACGTTGTCCTGCAGATAAGACGTGTTCAGGTAGAAGGCGCCTGCAACCCCGCCCAGGTCTGCGATTCGAAGCACGGCCGTGTCACTCGGCAGATACTTCTGCACTGAGGGAAAGTTCTGCATGAAGTGACGCATGAGGCTTGTTGTATACATGTCCTCATGTATCGCGGAAAAGACGACAAAGAGGCGCTTGGGATTTACACCCGAAGCTGGCGGTGTGTAGGTGTAGACGACTCCGTCGTCAGTGATGCTGTATTCGCCGTCCTTAACCTTTGACCACAGGTCCCGAACAACGTCGTACTTTACTAGGCGGGTTGCATTTTCCTTCGTCAGGTAAGAATGAAATCCATGCTTCGTAAGACCGACCAGGGTAGATTTCGCTACCGGAATCTTTCGGGCTAAACGAATAAGGTTGGTGTCTTCGGCCTGATTTTCGGCTAATGACACATGCACAAATTTTGTATCGTCAGTCAATTGATTGACAACGACTTCCCATGGGGTATCGTAGGAGATCTTTATGACGGCATCACTCATGAAATTTCCATTTTCTAGATAGTCCGGCCGTCACGAGGAAGACGCCGCGGCACAAGGAACGCTAGCAGACGCCGACCGGATTAGGTCTTCGCCGACCGGCAGCGAAGCTTCCAGAAACTGCCCGTGCGCCTTCTGCTGGTAGTTGGAGATATTAAAGACTCGTTGTGGGACGCCGCCGTTGATGTAAGTGTTCAGGCCCTGAAGCAGGCCATCCAGTGAATTCTCAACGAGAAGGCCATATCCGTCTTGAAGGACGTACTTGGCGCCGATGATCTCTGTGGAGATTATGGGCTTTTTGAGCGTCAGGGCTTCCAGGAGCACCATCGGCTGTCCTTCATGATTGGAAGACAGCACGAAACAGTCCGCGCGAGCGAGGGCAGGGAAGGGATTGCTTCGCAGGCCGGCGAGAAAAACGCTGTCAGTCAGTTCGAGGTCAGCTATCAGCCGGTCGAGCGTCAGGCGGAGTGGTCCGTCCCCGAGAATCACCAAGCGACTTGTAGGACTAATCTTTCGAAACTCGTGGAACGCGCGGATCAGCTTTTCATGATCCTTTTCCGGGGACATCCTGCCCATCGTAATAAAAGTCTTGAAGTGCGGTGAGAACCAATCCAGAAGGTCTTCGTCCAGGTCACCGTCGGACAATTCGAGGGTTTTTGTGGGATTGATCTGGTTCACGGCGTGAACGAATTTGTGGTCTGCCAGAGACAGCAGGGACCCCAAATGCTCGCGATTTTCGTCGCTTATGACTTCAGATACTGAAACGAGCGCATCGTAGGAAGGATAAAGACGGAAAATTGCTTCTAAATGCGGGAATCTTCCCAACCATTCACTTCGCATGTCGTTGTGCAGATACGCGATGCGACGCGAAGGTTTAGGAGCGGCCGCCATTAGTGCTGTCCAGAAGGTGGAGTAGCCCTCGAATTCTATGGCGGACGTAAACTTATGGGCACCAAAAATGCGAGTGAATTCTCGGTCGAACGTTCGGCGATATATTTCCATCTGCGCTTCATTAGTCAGCACTCGATGCTTATTCAGTCGATCTACAATCCATTTTTCTTCCGGCGTGAACAGCTGCCGTCCCACCCTGCCGATCACTCTCACATGGGAGGGGAGCTCCTCGAACTTTTCGACCCGTTCCGGATGGGCAGCCGTGTCATCAACCGGTACCACTACGGTCACATCATATTTCTCTGGGTCGATGTGGTTCAGAAGGTTGAGAAGTGACGAAGTAATACCGTTCGGAATGAAGCTGTGATGGAAAAGAAGGGATTCTTTGGCCGGGGCCCCCTTCGATAGCTGATGCGAATCATCGCCGAAGAAAAAGAAGTCCACGGCTCGTGCGGATGCCCGGCCGTCTTCGCGAGGACAATATTCCGCGACCAGGTCCGCGTGCAGCTTGACTCGGTCGCCATCAAGTATCTGCTGGGCAACTGTCGAGACAAGATCGTCGATTGTGTTGGCCGTGGGTATGCCCATTGTGCTGGGATCGATGTAAAGACCACGTTCGCTCTGATACTCATCAAGATCGTACGTGTACATCGTGACGGGTTTGCCTGTAGGAAGGAAGTCGAAGACGATACTTGAGTAGTCGGTGATGAGGACGTCGACGACTGCGAGGAGTTCGTTTGTCTCTATGGAATCCGGAGCGATAGTCACACTCAAATTCGCTCCCGCCAGCAGCTCCTGCGTTCTGTGGTGAGCGCGGAAGATCACATTGCAGTTCAGTGCTGCCAGTCTTGCCAAGTCCGATGTAAGTTGTTCCGTATCGAAATGACTGGTACTCAGCCCTCCCCGCCAAGTGGGGGCGTACAGGACGACAGGGCGCGCGTCGGACTCATCGATTCCCAGGGCCCGCTTCACGCTGGTGCGAGTTTGCTCTGAGGCATTGAGAGTACGGTCGACTCGGGGGTAGCCCGTGATCGCAACGCTCCCCGACATCAACGTGTCCACGTCGTAGCGGCGCGTCAAGACGTCTGCAGTGAATTGGTTCGCCGCCAGCACGTGAGTCGCATGCAGGAAGTTACGCGCCACGTTCTTGTGCTCCAGGAAGCCGGTCCCGATGTCTTTGCCGAGGGTTTTCAGGGGAGTCCCGTGCCAAGTGTTCAGATAGTGCTGGCCGGGCCGGGCGGCGAAGTATGCCGGGAACGTGACGTTGTTAATCAGGTATTTCGCTGTGGCCAGATGGCGTCGGTACCCAGCACTATTGCGCCGGATGATGGCGACGTTGGGGTGCGTTTTGACGGTATGCGGGACAAAGGTCTTGTCATTGGCAACCCAAACGTGGAGATAATCATCAAACTCCTCACGCCGGCAAAGCTCTTCGAAGATAGCCAGGGGGTTACAGCTGATGGCATCGCCGTGGAAGCTTTCATAAAGAACGACGTTTTCTCTCAGCGGCAGACTTTCCCGCCAAGAGGTGTAGTACATGACGTCGAGGAGGCCTTTGTCTTTTCGGTAGCCTGTTGTATCCACCCCATGGGCATCATCAAATACCCTGCTCATACGGAAGCTTGCTGCTGCCGCCTTGAATTCATGAGCGAGCGTCAGGGCATTGCCGAGCCGGTAGTACCAATCCGAATGGACTTCGTTGCTGCGGTCGATGGCCGCTTGATATGCGGAAGCTGCTTGCTGAAACAGACCAAGTGACATGGCTCTCTCCGCCACAGCGATGCTGGCCTGCGGCGCCGGATTTCTCAAAGCAGCCTGCAGTGCGTCGTCGACATGCTTTTCCGCATAGTCGGACGCTGAGATTGGAGCTTCGATGGAGATTTCGCCGCTCCCAGCGAGCGCAGGTGCGGCCAGCAGGTGAGCCGCGCAAGCTTCCTCATAACGATGCAGGCGTTCGAGCACGAATCCGCGCCGGTAGGCCCAGTAAGCGGACGGCTTCGAACTTGACGCGAGACCAAAGGCATATGCCTCGGCAGCGTCAGCCCAACGCTCTAAGCGTTCATTCACGAAACCGCGGCGATAATGCCACGAAAGTTCGGTGGGGTCCATGGCGGTGGCTCTGCGGTACATGTCCGCGGAGGCCTCCCATTCATAGCATTTCTCAAGTGCCAGTGCCGCCCGGTAGGCGAGTGCAGCGTTGTGGGGCTGAATAGTGAGTTCTTCTACGTAAGCAGTTGCAGCACCCGGCCAATCTCCGAGCTGCTGGTAAAAGACCCCGACCCCAAGTGATGCGGCACCGAGCTTCTTGTCCAGTGCGACAGCCTTAGCGAACAGCGCCGGCGCCGTTTCCAAGTCTCCGGCCTGGAGTCTGCAGGAGGCCTCCTTGAAGTAGATCTCGGCTTTGCCAGGAGCCAGACGGTTGGCATGCCCGTAGGCCTCGGCTGCCTGTTCGAACCGGTTCATGGCTTCACATGCTTCTCCGAGCCGAAGTTGCCAGGCCGCGTCGGCACCATGAAGTCCGAGACCGGCTTCCAATGCTTGAATTTCTTGCCAGCGTTGCCCTGCGCGTTTGTGTTCGGCTGCTAGGGACGAGTGGTCAACTGCCGGGGCTGGATCGATGACCGCTGTGTGCGAAGGAGTTTGCTCGGGGACTTCCGGCGCCAGTTTGCCGCGGTGTGTTCCTGGCACGGCATTTCCCGCGTCAACTTGTGAAGAAGCCACGGCGCCGAGCAACGTCAGTAGATCCGGATTATCGCCGTCGGCGTCGGGCCCCCTGCTGTCGCGCACAAGAGTGAGGCACTCCCTCCACTGCTCATTTTCCGGCTCCAAGGAAAGAGCCTGCTCAAGAAGCAGTTGGGCTTCCTGGAATGCACCGAGTCGGAAATGCGCAAGGCCGTAGTGGAACACAACCGCACTATCTCCGTTATGCCCGTTGTGATAGAGATTTCTGTACCCGTCGAGTGCGGCTGGCCAGTCACCAACGCTTTCAAAATGGCGCGCGGCAGCGAATGCGGCTTCCCAGGTACTCATTCAATCTCCGTAGCATGTTCCAGCAATGACAGTTACTGGGTAGTTTGATCATTGTTGACCTGCCGTGTGGCGGGTCCGACCGGCCACACGGCAGCGATCTAGCGGTACGGCATGAATGCGCAGGGGCGCATTTATGCCGGTCGCAGGAAGACCGACTAGATGCTGGCGTTCGCGCGGACCAGATCGTCCGGGAAATCAACCTCGACGGCGTAGAATTCGCTGATGTCCACAGGGGTCCACTTGACGTCATCCTGCTTGATGGTCAATTCGATGGCGCCCTCGAAGTAGTCCTGGTCATCGACTTCAATGAGTCGCTTGAGGAGCTTCTTCTTGTCCTTCGAGCTGACATAGTTGATGCCAACCGCCTCGCCTTGGGCCACATCGGCCGGGACGCGCTTGGAGAGCTCCTGGATCTTGCCATCGGCATCGGTGGTGTACTTGACTTCCTCGTCGGAGACCGAGGAGACATCAACGGTGATGAATGACTCATCGCGCTTGATGTACGGGGCCAGCATTTCCAGAATGTCCGGGTCGAATACAACGTCGCCGTTCATCCACAGCACGCCGCCCTTGGCGGAGTTCCTGATGGCTTTCAAGAGGCTCTTGGACGTGTTGGTCTGGTCAAAATTCTCGTTGTACACGAAGGAGGCGTTGGGGACGTGTTCGAGAATCATCTCGAGCTTGAAGCCAACGGCGATGGTGAGGCGTAGCTTCTTGCCAAACTTGTTCTGCAGGTTCTGGACCTGCTGGTGCATGATGGTCCGGCCATCACTGAGTTCGGTCATGGGCTTCGGGTGCGGACGCGCGAGTCGCGTGCCCATTCCGGCAGCAAGAATTACGGCCTGGATTTTCATGTGTTTGTTCCTCTTCGACGAGCGATCCTGTTGGCGGGAGCGGCGAGCCGTGGCATCACTCAAGATCACCCCGGAACCGATTGCTCGGGCCACGGGGTGCTTCCCCCCGCCTCCAAGCATAACGGTTGCGCAACGAGGCGCCCAATAATGCTGGTCAGGGGCGTTAATACTGTGTTAAGTCTGCGTTGGCCAGCTCGGGAATGCCTTACCTTGGGGCGGAATGGTGCGGATCCGGGCCCATACGATAGCCCCGTCTCGCATGCCGTGGTGGGAATAGAGTCAAAACGGTTTGCGAAGGATCAAGTCGACGTTCTGGTCCAAGTCGCGTCCCAACCTTTCATCACGGTCCAGTCCCGGGCGGTTGCCGGCGAGTTCGAGGCTCAAGGCTGCCATCGACTGGGGAGTTTGTGTTCCCTCGTGGCGCACGCCTTCTGAGGATGAGTGGTCTATCAGGGTCGCCACTATCGACAGTGTTCCGTCTCCGTTGTCGAGGAGTTCCACAATTCTGGACTGTTGAGGATAGTCGATGAGTGATGCCGTAGTGATTTCCCAGAATCCGCCCTTTTCGTGTTTCCCTTCGTGAGGGGTAACCCGATGCTTGTGTATGTGGCCATTCATCCATGCGATCACGTTGGGAAAACGAGAGAGGAGATCCAGGACGGCTGACCGGTTCAGCGGCGGTGGGCTCCCATCGGACGAGGGCTCATCTTTGTCAAAGGAGGACAACGGATGGTGGCTGAATAGGACCACGAGACGATCTTGAACATCCGACTTTATTGGTTTTCCCTTCGCGTCGTAGGCGGTCCGGGACACGCGCCCTAGCTGTTCCTCCAGCCACTCAGCCTGCGGGGCATCGAGCACGGCTTTTATTCCCCCGTCGGGGCTCGCCGTGTTCAGCATGATCCCGAGTACGCCCGGCGAGATCTCAAATGTATAGTAGGGCGTCGTTTTAGCGCCTCGGCCGGAATCGGAGGGAACCGGGGTTCCATTCGCCGGTAAGGCATCAACGAATTCAGCCTTACTGAACGGGCGACGAAGCGTGGAGGCTCTCACCGTCCGCGACGGCATCGAATCGATGAGGCTTCGGCGGTCTGTCTCGCTGGAAGCCTCGACCTTCTTCCAGAAGTCCGATGTGTCCATGCCCCGAGGCAGCCGGATTGGCAGCCGATTGCCGATTCGGAGCGCATCCACGAACTTATCTTTCGGCGAATTGGACACAGCTCGACCGGATTCGTCGTGATTACCAAAGCCTATGTACCAGGGGAATTCTGCACCCTCCGCCAGTACCGGCTTGACAGCAGCGGCGAGGAGTCCGGGAACGGTGGGGTACCCATGGGAGGTTTTCCAGTTGTCCGGGGGGATCAACGAACTCTCCGGTTCAGGATGCCAGATGCTCTTGGACAGTTCGAGGGGAGCCGGGCCGTGATCCTGGACGCCCTGGTAGCCGCCGCCCGGGTGCGCCGTCACCGGAGTGCCCTCGAACGCGCCCATCGCCGCCGTCAGCTCACTGAGAGCGTAGGCGTTGGTCAGATCGCCCGTGGTTACGAGGCAATCGAGGGGGCGCTGACTAACGGGGCCGCGTCGGACATCGTTAAATTTCCGGATCGTTGCATCCAACACGTGAACGGTGAATAGGTCTTGCGGCCGAAATCTAGTCGAGCTGGGAAATTCTTCCGAGAAGTCAGAGTACTGCCAAAGAAAGATCAGCCTCCCGGGATTGGCTGCGTCGAGCACATGAGTGTCGGTGATGTGACCAAACGTGCACAGACCCGTACGTTCGCTATTTACAGTGCGGCTCCGGGAATGCAGCTCTTCGCGTACCAGTGTCTCGATTCCAGGTCCACGTGCGAGCCGCCGATACGGCAGACGCTGGACGCGCCGGGGGCCGAAGATGATAGAGGCGTCCAAGGTGGTCAGCGATGCACCTGACTGCAGTCTTGCGCCCGCAGGGCCGCCATCCTCCGACGGTCGGGCGGGAAACTCCTCGGCCGACCGCACGTCCGTTGATTCGGTCAGTCCCAGGATTGTGGCCCCGATGGCGCCACTGGATGCCCACCGGATGGCGTCCCGTCGTGATACTTGCATCTTGCTCCGCCGTCGCACTTGTCTATCTGGCCTTTCCTGTTCGCGCGGATCTGGCGCTTATCCGCCGGCGAACTCGCGGATCCGGGAACCGACCCCTACGAGTTCCTCGATCGCCGCCACGGTCCGGGCGGCCGCCTTGCCGTCGCCGTAGGGATTGACGGCGTTCGCCATGCCCGCAAAGTGGCCTTCATCATGCAGCAGCATGGTCACCTCGTTCACGATCCGGTCCTCGTCCGTTCCGATCAGCAGCACCGTGCCGGCGTCGACCGCTTCCGGCCGTTCGGTGTTCTCCCGCATCACGAGCACCGGCTTGCCCAGGCTGGGGGCTTCCTCCTGGACGCCACCGGAGTCAGTCAACACCACGTGGGCCACCGACAGGAGGCGGGTGAACTCGCCGTAGGCCAGCGGTTCCGTGACCAGCACGTTGGGCTTGCCCTCTACCGCCGGCAGCACGGCCTCGCGTACCACGGGGTTCTTGTGGACCGGAAGGACGATCATCAGATCTGGCTCGGCATCGGCGATCCGGGCCAGCGCCCGTCCGACGCCGCGCATCGCGTCGCCCTGGTTCTCGCGGCGGTGCGTGGTGACCAGCAGAATGCGCCGGCCGCCGGCGGCCAGTTCTTCGAGCCTGGGGTCCGTGAAGGGGAGCTGCTTGTCCACCGTGGCCAGGAGGGCGTCGATCACCGTGTTGCCGGTCACCACAATGTCCGCCGCGTTGATGCCCTCGGCGAGGAGATTGGCCCTGCTGGTGCTCGTGGGAGCCAGGTGCAGGCGGGTGATCTGGCTGGTGATCTTGCGGTTGGCCTCCTCCGGGAAGGGCGACAGCAGGTCTCCGCTGCGCAGGCCGGCCTCCACGTGCACCACGGGAATGCCGTGGTACAGGGCCGCGATGGCGGCGGCGGTGGATGTTGTGGTGTCGCCCTGGACGACGACGGCATCCGGCCTCGTGTGCGCGAAGAGTTTCTCCAGGCCGTCGATGGTGCGCGTCATGATGCCTGACAGGGACTGGCCCTGCTGCAGGATGGCCAGGTCATGGTCAGGGACAATGCCGAAAAGCTCGTTGACCTGGTCCAGCATCTCGCGGTGCTGGCCTGTGACCGTGACGATGCAGCGGAAATGCGGTGATTCCTGGAGGGCACTGACGATCGGAGCCATCTTGATGGCCTCGGGGCGGGTCCCGAAGATTGGCATGATGCTGAACATGGATTTCCCCCATAAGCGCGAGCGGTGGTTTGTAAGGAAGCTTCAGCCCAGCAGCAGCAGGGCAATAATCAGGGCGGGAACGCTGACCACCACGACGATGACTGCGAGCAGGGCCGCAAGGCGTTTGCGGCCGTAGGCCACTTCCTCGTCGTCGACGTCGAGCTCGGCGGCACGCTTGGCAGTCGCCTGGCGCTCGTCGGACAACGGAATCGGCTCCACGCCGGGGACCAGGAGTACGTCCGGGATTTCCCCGTGCAGCCGGCGGCGGCGCAGGTGCCGCGGTGCGGCGACGAGCGGGGGAGCGCCTTCGGCTGGGTTCTCCAAGGTCTCGTCCTCCTCGCCTTAATGGAACAGTTTCCGGGCTGACTGGTTCGGCCCGCTGCCATCAATTCTTACATTCCTGCCCGCTGATCCACGCATTCGGGCCTAAGGGAGGCGTCGATAAGCCCGCCGGTTTCGATGACAAACCGCCGCAGCCACTGCCCAGGACCAAGATCCGGGTGGGAGGCAACCATCTGGACGTCCGCCGTCGTGCACTGGCTTATCAGGCGGCCGGCGCGGGTCACATGGTAGCTGGAGGTGACCACGGTGACGGACTTCCAGCCGTTGAGCGCCACGAGCCGGGAAATGGCCTGCGCTTCGCCGCGGGTGTCCAGATCGGGCGGCCGGAAACAGACCAGCGACGGATTGGGAAATGCGGCCGAGCCGCAAGCGGCGTCGGCCACCCTGTTGCCGAAAGTGTCGGTGCGGGACAGCACCAGGATAGGGATGCCCAGGTCCTGCTGGATCCGCTGTGCCGCGGGCAATCGTTCCGAGGCCGCGCCGCCGAGCATGATGACGGCGTCCGTGCGGTGCACGCTGAGGGGATCGGTGTTCGCAAACAGTTGCACCGCCACAATCAGCCACAGCAAGAAGCCCCCGGCGGTGAAGGCAAGTGCCCTGCGGGTTGCGGTAGTCACCGCGGGGACGGAAGGAAGCACGGGCCTGAGTCTTTCACGCCCGATGGAACGGGCGAAACGGTGGGACGTTCCTGCGCCAAAACTGGCAAAGAATATGGCTTGCGGCCCTTGTGGAAGAAGTGACGAATGTGTGTGGGGTGACAGATGTGATTTGACGCCTATGCTATAGGCATCCCCGTAGTCCCACCCACAGGTCTAACCTTGGTCCCACCCCTAAGCGAGCAATCTTGCGAAAACTGAATGTAGCGGCAACTGTGATAGCCGCCGTGATTCTGGCAGCCGCGCTGCCGCAGGCAGCCTCTGCCGCGCCGCAGATTGCTGCCGGCGCCTCGCTGGCCGTGCCGTCGGTCACCGATCCGAACCCCGCACCGCCGGTTGACGACTTCGTCCGCCCCGAGCCTCCGGCCACCCGGGCCAAGTCCGAATACACCTACGTGAGCGCACCGCTTGCCGGGACTATGAAAACTACGCTGGTGACGGTCCAGCTCGCTGACAAGTCAGCGGCAGCAACCGATGCCGCCATTCCCATGGACGCTGCCAAAGCCTCCATTGGCGCCTCCAAGAATTACTGGCGGAGTGCGACCTCGGGCCGCGTGGACATCACCCTGGTCGAGACCCGGACGCTGCATAAATCCGCTGCCCGGTCCACGCAGTCGCCCGGCGCCATAGCCGACATCGTGACGGCCGAGCTCGGCTGGAAGCAGGACCCCTACACCGCCCTGGTGCTGTTCGTTCCCGGGGCGTACCTGAACAACGGTGCCGCCGGCATGACCTACAGCAACGGCAATATCGGCGGCAGGATCGTGATGCCGCAAAACAGCCGGCTGACTACCCCCGTCCTGGCCCATGAGTTCGGCCATGCGCTCGGCATGGACCACGCCAATAGCCTTCAGTGCGGCAGCGGGGTCTCGGACGTGGCAACCGGACCGTTCGCCGGCTTCGCCGACTCCACCTGCACCATCCGGCCCTACGGCGACAACGTGGACCTCATGGGCATTTCCCACTTTGACCACATGCCGGTTATCAGTGCCAGCTTCTGGGAAATGGGGCGGTTCGGCAACGGCGACGAAATCGCCAACCTTGGCACGGTCTCCTCGCCCCGGAACGTGACCCTCCGGCCTTGGGCCGGCAGCGGGGCGAACCGGGCCGCAAAATTCACCGACCCCAAGTCCGGGGAGGTCTATTACCTTGAACTTCGCGCACCGGTGGGCTACGACAGCGTGATCGCCCAGAACGGAAACCGGGGCGTGAAAATTACCCAGCAGGGCGGCGGCAACTCCTCCATCCTCCTGCCTCCGAACACCAGGCCCTTCGCCGGCTACTACAGCAACACCCAGGCGTGGCAGGCCGGCCAGACCTTCACCACCCACGCCGGCACCAAGGTCTCGATCACTTCGGTCAGCAACACCGCCGCCACCGTGACGATCCGCCCGCCGGGCGCTCCCGCCGTCGGCTACGCCGAGACGGTCGCCATCACCCGCACCGGGGACAAGGCGGTCCTCAACGTCGGCGGCTGGGCCTATGACAGCGCCAAGTCATCCGAATCCTCCCCGGTCCATGTTTACGTGACCACGCCTGCCGGCGTGCGGACCGGCTACGCCCTGACCGCGGACCAGCCGCGTGCGGACGTGAACAAGGTCATGGGAGTCACCGGCAACCACGGCTTCTCCCGCGCCTTCAACCTGACCGCCGCCGGCGTCTACCGGGTCTGTGTGTACGCCCTGGGCAGCGTGGAAACAACCGATCTGGGCTGCCGTTCCCTGACCCTCCAGGGCTCGGCACCGCCCGCCGGCTTCCTCGACTCGCTCAGCCTGGTCAAGGCCAATGGCGTCACCGTCCTCCGCGCCATCGGCTGGAGCTACGACCCCGGCACGCCGACGGCTTCCATCCCGGTCCACATCTACGTGACAGACCCGGCCGGCCGGACAACGTCCCGGGCGATCACGGCCAACAAGAGCCGGCCGGACGTGAGCCTGGTCATGGGCGTAACCGGCGGTCACGGCTTCAGCACGGACATCCCCGTAACAGCCGGCGGCCAGTACAAGGTCTGTGCCTACGGCCTGGCGGTCAGCCGCTTTACCCAGGGAAACAGCCTGCTGGGCTGTAAGACGGTAACGCCGCAGACCACGCCTGCACCGCTGGGCTATCTGGACAGTGCCGTTCCGAAGACCGACGCCAGGACGGCGACCGTGACCGTCAGCGGCTGGGCGCTGGACACCGGCACGCCAGCCGCGTCGATTCCGGTCCACCTCTACGTCACCGGACCGGACGGGACCACCAAGAGCTCCGCCCACACCGCGAACCAGGTCCGGGACGACGTGAACCAGGTCATGGGAAGCACCGGGAAACACGGATACCGGGTGGCAGTTCCCGTCCGTAAACCGGGCAGCTACCGCATCTGTGCCTACGGACTCGCGGTCAGTCCGTTCCCGCTGGGCAACAGCCTGCTGGGCTGCCAGACCGTGACGGTCACTGCGACTCCCGCGCCGGTGGGTTATCTCGACTCGGCCAGGGTCCAGCTTGGCGGGACCGGATCCGCAATCATCGCCAGCGGCTGGGGCCTCGATCCGGGTATGGCCGGGACCAGCATTCCGGTCCACCTCTACGTGACGTATCCGGACGGCACGACGAAGGGGACCGCGTACGTGGCCAACCGCGTCCGGGCGGACGTCAACAGCATCTTCCAGGTCCCGGGCAACCACGGCTACAAGGTGTCCATCCCGGTGGTGAAACGGGGAACGTATACCGTGTGCGCATGGGGACTGGGAGTGGCGGGCCTTTCGGCAGGAAATACCCAGTTCGGCTGCCTCCGGACCACGTACTGATAGTTGCCGGCAGTTCCATCGGCACAGCCCCCCGCGAACAGCGGCGGGCTGTGCCGCTGCTGTTATCGCTTAGTTCACCCCGGACCGCCCTTCTCTTTACCTGAGCCCCCTACTTTTCGGTGAGGGTACAAAAGTATCCTCTTCGTTTGGTGGGCTGAGGAGCCGGTACTGATGGGCGTCATCGGCAACATGCAAAGAGTCCTGGGCTCCTTCGTTCCGCAAAACCTCAAAGGCAGTGCGGAGGGCGAATGGACGGGCCGGGGCCGGAACCGGCAACTGCAGTTCACGCCCTACGAATCGGCCCGGTCCGGACCGCGCCGCGCGGACCTGACTGTGGGTGTAATCCTTGACGACTTCACGCGCACCTCATTTGCTTTCGAGTGGAACCTGCTCGAACTGCGCAAGGAGGGCTGGCGTGAACAGCTGGGCCAAACCGGCATCGACTTCCTGTTTGTGGAATCCGCGTGGAAGGGAAATTCCGGATCCTGGCAGTATCAGCTCACGGGCGCCAACGGTCCGGGCGCGGAGCTTGTCCGACTCGTGGCATGGTGCCGCGACCGCGGGATTCCGACCGTCTTCTGGAACAAGGAAGATCCTCCCCACTATGACGATTTCCTTCCCGCAGCCAAGTTGTTTGACTTCGTTTTCACGAGCGATTCGGACCGCATCCCCGACTACGTGAGGGATTTGGGCCATGCCAGCGTTGATACCCTTCCTTTCGCCGCGCAGCCCGCCATACACAACCCCGTCCGGCCAGACCGCGGCTGGCACTCGCGCGGCGTGGCTTTCGCGGGGATGTATTTTGCCCACAAGTACCCCCAAAGACGCGCCCAGATGGACATGCTCCTGGGCGCGGCGCTGGCCGAAACAGGAACGGGCGGCGGCAAGCTGGAGATATTCTCCCGCCAGCTGGGCGGCGACCGGAAGTACCAGTTCCCGGAGCCATTTGACGAACACGTCGTCGGCTCGCTGAGCTACCCCCAGATGCTGACCGCTTACCGCGCGTACAAGGCCTTCCTGAACGTCAACTCAGTGGTCGAATCGCCCAGCATGTGTGCCCGCCGGATATTTGAGATCACCGCCTCGGGGACACCCGTCGTCTCGGCGCCAAGTTCGGCGATTGCCCGGTTCTTCGAGGACGATGAGGTTCTGGTTGCCGCCGCCAAGACTGAGGCGGAAACCATGCTGCGGAAGCTGACGTCAAACGCAGACTTCAGTGAACGCCTGGTGCACAAAGGCCAGCGCCGGATCTGGGGAGCACATACCTACGCGCACCGGGCGGAAGCGGTTCTGCAGGCGGTCGCGCCCGAGCGCTTCCGTCCGGTCCAGCTCCCCTCCGTCAGTGCGCTGGTGAGCACCACCCGTCCGCACCGGTTGGGGCAGATTTTTGCGACCGCCGGGGGACAGGCCGGCGTGGATCTGGAACTCGTCGTGTTGACCCGCGGGTTCACCGCCGATGCAGGACAGCTGGCTGAACTGGCCCGCACGCACGGCGTGGCGAAGTACAAGGGCCTCGTCGCCCCGGCCGCCCTGACGCTCGGGGAGTGCCTCAACCTGTGCGTTGCAGCCTCCACCGGAGCCGTGCTGGCCGCGATGGACGACGCCGACTATTACGCGCCGAACTACCTCGTGGATTTGCTGCATGCCCTGAGCTACTCCGGGGCGGACGTGGTCGGGAAGCAGTCACACTACCTGCACCTAGCTTCCAAACGAGCCACCGTGCTCCGCGCCGCACACCGGGAGCACCGGTTCAGCCGTCGGGTGGTCGGCTCAACCATCACGGCACCCCGGGAGGTCTTCCAGACCCACCCCTTCGAGGCGCGCAGCCGGGGACACGACACCGCTTTCCTCATGTCCGTCACGGCTGCCAGGGGCTCCATTTACGCCGCCGACAGGTTCAACTACTGCCGGGTGCGCGTCGGGCCCGGGAGTGCCCGCGGCCCGGCGGACGGCGGCCACTCACGGCCAGGCGGGCTTCAAATTTTCGGAAATCCACGTGATCACATCACGCTTTGACAGGGGGCAATAGAGTGACGACTTTTCAGACCATCGCCGTTATTGGACTCGGGTACATCGGGCTGCCCACAGCCGCGATCCTGGCGACCAACGGACTCGACGTCATCGGCGTCGACGTCAACCAGCGGACAGTGGACGCAGTGAACGACGGGCGCGTCCCGTTTGTTGAGCCGGACCTGGGGGTCCACGTCGCGGGCGCAGTCAGCCAGGGCCGTCTCAAGGCGACCACGGGTACGCCTGCTGCCGATGCGTACATTGTTGCCGTTCCAACGCCTTTCAAGGCGGACAAGGGCGCTGACTTGAGCTATATCGAGGCGGCCGCACGCGGCATCGCGCCCGTGCTGCAGGGTGGCGAACTGATCATCCTGGAGTCGACGTCACCTCCTGGGGCTACCCGCCACTTGGGCGAGTACATTGTTTCGCTCCGGCCGGACTTGTCGCTGGACGGCGCCAACGGTAAGCCTGCTATTCTCCTGGCCCACTGCCCCGAGCGCGTACTTCCCGGAAGAGTCATGATCGAGCTCGTGACCAACGACAGAATTGTGGGAGGTATCACCCGCCGGGCGGCCGAGCTGGCGAAGGACTTGTATTCGGTGTTCTGCCAGGGCGAGATCCTGATCACCGACGACGTGACAGCGGAGATGGCCAAACTGGTCGAAAACTCCTACCGCGACGTCAATATTGCCTTCGCGAATGAGCTCTCCGTCATCAGTGACAGGTTGGGTATCAACGTCTGGGAACTCATCCGGCTGGCAAATCACCACCCGCGTGTTGACATCCTGCAGCCGGGGCCAGGCGTCGGCGGGCACTGCATCGCTGTGGATCCGTGGTTCATCGTGGCCGCGGCGCCGGCAGAGTCCCGGTTGATCAGGACAGCACGGACCGTCAACGACGAAAAGCCGAGCTGGGTGGTGCAGCAGGTCCTTGAGGCCTCCGCGAAGCTGGCCGGTGATTCCGAGATTGCTGTCCTTGGACTCGCGTTCAAGGCAAACATTGATGACCTGCGTGAGTCGCCCGCCATTGACATTGCCCACGCAATTGCCGAAGCGCTGCCGGCCACCCACATCAACGTGGCTGAGCCGCACATCGAGGCCTTGCCCGAACGCCTTCAGCGCAGGGACAACGTCCGGCTGATCGCTCTGGAGGAAGCCGTGGGCCGTTCGGCCCTGGTTGTTGTGCTGGTTGACCACGATGCCGTTCGCGCGCTGCCGCCCGAGGTCCTGGCGGGCAAGCTCCTCGTCGACACCAGGGGGGTCTTCAGCGCATGATCCCCCGGTTGCTTCAGACACTGCGCTCATCCTTCAAGAGCAAGGGTGTTCTTGCCATGGCCCTCTGCGGGGTCATCGCGGTCCTCGGCGGGTCTCTCTACCTTTATGGCCGGCATCCGGCATTCGGGGCGCTGTCCCTCACACTCCTCACCCTCATGGCAGTGACGGCCGTGTCGCAGCTGGTCAAGTTGCGGTGGGTGCAGGAAACCGAAGCCAGGAAGGCCCGCTCGCGCTTCCGCGAGCTGCGCGAGGCTTTGCGCGGACTTTCGACGCCGGCCCACCAGGCTTCGACGCCGGCCCGCCAGGTTCCGAAAACGGCAGCCGCCCCGGCGGAGAAGAAAAAGCCGGTTTCGCCGGCAACCCCGTCGCCCGGCCGAGCAATCGGTCGGTTGGCCGCCGCCGTCGAGGACGACCGGGACCGGCAAGCCAGAATCCTTAGCTACCTCGGCGTTCCTCCGGCTGCGCCGTGGGGCGGGCGGATTGTCTACGCGATTATGGGCCGGGAGCTCGACCGGTACCTGGGCGACACCCACGCACTTGAATTCCTGCGGCCCAGCACAATTGGCGCCCAAATCGCGAGCGGGAGCGGATCCGCCCTTGTCATCGATGACAGCGCCTTCACGTCCGGAATCTGGTTCGGAGCCGATTCCGCGGCGGGGACCCCGCTGGCAAATGAGATCCTCCCGGCGCTGGCCGAATGCCGGTCCCGGGGAATCCCTGTCTACTTCGTGAAAACCCGCCGGGAATCCGATATCTACACCCTGGATTTCGAAGCTGCCTCGGATGTTGTGTTCTCAGATCGTCCATCGCTGGACGAGTGGACCGAAGACTACACATTCGGCCTGCTCGCCTCCCTGGAAGCCTTTGCCAAGATGAAAAAGGGAGCACTCATTGGCACGCACTGACACCGACTCGTCCACGCGGACGATTCTGCTGTACGGAGACGTCGACCTCAACATCATCGACGGATCTGCCGTCTGGCTTGTCTCCATGGCTGAAGCCCTGTCCCGTACGGGTTCCGAGGTCTGCGTCCTGCTCAAGACGGCAGTCACGAAGACCCGGTTGCTGGATCGGATCGCGGACCTGCCAGGAGTGGAAATAGTCGAGGCTGATGTGACGGGCAACCTCGAAGCGATGCAGCCTCGGACCGCCGCGCAGCGAATGGCGCAACTGGATGCTGAAAGGCCGTTCGATGTGGTGATCGCCCGCGGCACCCAGGTGGCGGCGCACGTCGCGAACTCCGCGGCCCTGGGTCCGAAGTCGTGGCTCTACATTACGGACATCGCGCACCCGGGTTCCCGGCTTTCCGAAAAGGATCTTGCGATGCTCAGGCGGACGGTCGGACAATGCCGGCGTTTCTTCGTCCAGACGGAGGCCGCCCGCTCCTACGTGGAGGCGACCATTCCCGAGGCCGCCGGAAAGACCCTGGTCCTTGCGCCCATGGTGCCCGATGAGTACTTCGACCTGCGGGGGAGTTCCCCGACGGCCGGCAGGAAACTGAGCGCTGTCTACTCCGGCAAATTTGCCAAGAAGTGGCGCACCCTGGAGATGTGCTCGCTGCCCGCTATGGCCGGGGAGCACGGCCTCCCCCTAACCGTGACGATGATCGGGGACAAATTCCAGCACGATCCCCACGACCCGATGTGGTCGGCCTCGATGGAGGAGGCAATAGCTTCGCCGGGCATCGACTGGCTGGGCGGGATGTCCCGGGATGAAGCGGCAAAAGAGGTCAGCCGGCACGATGTCGGATTGAGCTGGCGGGATCGAAGCATGGACGCCAGCCTCGAAATTTCGACCAAGGTGCTCGAATACGCCGCCCTCGGCGTGCCGCCGATGGTGAACCGGAACGCGCAGCATCTCGAGCTTTTCGGCGTCGACTACCCGCTGTATGTCGACGACGACTCGACGGCCGGCGTCGTCAGCACTCTCCTCTCCGCCAGGGACGCACTGCCGGAGTTAAGGGAGGACGTGAGCAGGCGCGTCAGGTACTACTCCATCTCGGCAGCGGCGACGCGGTTGCAGGCCCACTTTGAACGGGCCGAGGGGGACTACCGCCGCACGCCCAGAGCCCGGCACAAGACGCGGGTCCTGATAGCCGGTCACGATCTCAAATTTGCGGGCGAGCTCGTTTCCGCCCTCGAAATGCGGGACGACATCGAACTCGCCTTTGACCACTGGGAGACGCTGCATCGCCATGACGTGCAGGAGTCCGAACGGCTTCGGGACTGGGCCGACGTCATCATCTGTGAATGGTGCGGACCAAACGCCGTGTGGTACTCGAACAACAAGCGGCGAAGACAAAAGCTCATCGTGCGCCTTCACATGTTCGAGCTCAACGGTCCCTGGCTGGGCAATGTGGCCGCGGAAAACATTGACACCCTGATCTGTGTCTCACAGCTCTATGTGGACCGCACCTTCGAAAGGACGGCGTGGACCGGTACCCCCTTCCGGGTCATTCCGAACGCCGTTGACCTTCTGGACCTCGGCCGGACCAAAGAACCGGGGCATCGCTTCCGTTTGGGACTGGTAGGCATCGTCCCGATGCGTAAACGGCTAGACAGAGCCCTCGACCTGCTGGAGGAACTACTGGAAGAGGACTCCAGATACACCCTGCATGTCCGGGGAAGAATGCCGTGGGAGTATCCCTACGAGTGGAAGAAACCGCTTCAACGGGAGGCCTACCTGGAAATTTTCGACCGGATCGGACGGTCCCCGGCCTTGCGGGATGCCGTGGTCTTCGAACCTTTCGGCCCGGACATGGCGGCGTGGATGCGCAAGATCGGCTACGTTTTGTCCCCCAGTTCGGACGAAAGCTTCCACCTCGCCCCCGCCGAGGGAATGGCCTCAGGTTCCGTACCACTGTTCTGGCGACGGCCCGGAGTGGACGAAATATTCAGCAGTCGATGGACCCGCGAAACCACGTCCCAAGTTCGGGCGTTCGTCTCCGCCCTGAACAATCTCCCGGAAGCCTATGAGCAGGAGTCCCGGGCTGCTGCGGAATACGCCCAACGCTTCGACATGCGGGCCACCGGCGAGCAATGGCTGGAGGAGATCCTCGCCGGTTAGGCCGGCCGTTGCATTTGACCCTCACCGGGGGCATTCTTTGCATAGGACGCGGTCTCAGCCAGCGAGCTAGGGATCGGCGATGGAACACGGATCAGAGACGCACCGGCGGCAGTACCCTATCGGCCTAGCCGGGCGAGCCCACCTTGTGCTGGTGGCGGCCATAGCACTGGCCATCGCGCTTGTGTCTGCTGGCTCTCCGGCGGCGGTTGGCGCAGACAGTCCCACTTTCCCGGTGGCTGGCTACTTCGTCCGGGCAAGCACAAGTGACGCCGATAATACCGGCAAGCTGACCGCCATCAAGGCGCTGGGGGGTGACACTGTCATCACCTTCGGGTCCAGATTGTCGCCCATCGGCCTTGCGAGTGTCCCCGCCGCATGCGTGATCGCCGCGGTTAATTGTGTCCAGTCCGTCACGGGCGGCGCGCTGCTCAACAGGGTGTTCCTTTATGCAGATTCAAGTCCATGGGGGGCTCCTGCCGTCAAATGCCCACGGGACCGGAGTATCACCAACAACAACAAGCTGTTCACCGTCCTGGTGCTGCCGGCACAGGGCTCCGGGTGCACCGCCGCTGACAGCCGCTACGACGTCGTGGTGGTGAGCGGCGGGACTGTGCCAGAGGCGAGCGCCACCGGATCGATGGCCAGGGTGGCCACTGCCCAGGCAGTGAAGTTCTTCGCCGGAATGCCGATTCCGGCCAACAGGGCCGATGCCGCCTACCTGCCGGATCTGTCGTATCAGAACACGTTCAGCCAGTTCACCGACCGGTACCTGCAATATCAGTCGGCGGTGAACGATGTGGCCGGCCTTGCCGGCTTCTACCTGTCCACGGAAATGCCCGTCAGCGACGGCCCAATATTTGACTCCGTCCTGACCGTCTACAGGATCCAGAACCAAGCTATCCGCCGAATCATGCCGACGCGCTCCGCCGTCGTCAGTCCGTACATCGACGCCCGAGCCGCCGCGGGAGGCCGGACCACGCCTGCCCAAGCCCAAGCTGCCGTTCGCAACATCGGTCTAACGGCAAGCGGGGTCCGGCTGAACATCGCCGTCCAGGACGGAATGGGTACCGGGAAGGGCGGGGCCTACTTCGGCAATGAAGTGAACTCAATGGTGGACAACTATGCCGCGGCCATTGTGGGATCCGGCACCTGGGGGAACAAATATCTGGCCCCGGTCCGGGACTACTTCCTGGCGGCAGCGGCCGGAGCGGCGGGCACCGGTGCCACGCTCTGGGCGAACATGGAAGGCATGGCGCCAGCCACCGGCGCGAACCCGTGCGACTCGAACACCCGGGGCCAAACCACCAAGGCCCGGCTGGACCGGCAACTGCAGCAACTGGGAAACGCCCCAGCCAAGGTCATTTCCTTCATGTGGGACTCCTACTACACATGCGCGGGTACCGGGGTTCCCCTCGCCCAGTCGATAGAGGGCGGCAAGGCCACGCCAGTGATTACGGATACGGACTTCAGCGCTGCGACAGGGTCCGTCCTCGTCACCGGATACAACCTCAGCGGGGCCAAGGTTCAGCTTAGGTGGACCACCGCGGCCGGGTTGGCCCAGGACAGGACCCTGGCCGCCGGGGCCTATAATCCGTTATTCGGCCAGCAGCGCGGGCTCAATCCCAGCCTTCAATCGGTCACTGTCAACGTGGGAGCCACATCGCTCGGCTCCGGCAAGTTCTACATGGTGAACGTGACGAATGCGTGGGGCGCAACAAATGACGCGTTTTATTCAAAGCAGGGCTGATGAGGGCGTGGCTGAACGGGCCTCCCAACGTGCGGCGTCCTCGGGGGCTCTGGCGTCGGTTGTCCGCGGTAGCGTAGGGCTGTGCCTGAATCGACTGCCCCTGAACCCTCCCTGCCGGAGCCGTCCGCACCGGACGCCGTCCTGACCGTGGCGGCCCTCTCCGAGTCCGAGCTCCTTGAGCGGATCTTCCCCCGGCTCAACCGGGGCCCTCGGGTCAACGCCGCGGTCCTGCTGGGGCCCGGGGACGACGCCGCGATCGTGGCTGCGCCGGACGGCCGCACGGTGATCAGCATCGATACCCAGGTGGAGGACCAGGACTTCCGGCTTGAGTGGAACAACGGCTACCGGACCAGCGGGTACGACGTCGGCTGGAAGGCCGCCGCGCAGAACCTCAGTGACATCAACGCCATGGGGGCCCGTGCCACCTCCCTGGTGGTGAGCCTCACGATGCCGCCCGCTACCGCCGTGTCCTGGGTGGAGGACTTCGCCGACGGACTGACAGCGGGCCTCCGCGGGCTCGGCGCCCCGGACTGCGCCGTGGCCGGCGGCGACCTGGGCCGGGGGCGGGAACTGGCGGTGAGCGTCGCCATCCTTGGCAGCCTGGACGGCGGGGACCCGGTACTGCGGTCCGGAGCGCGCCCGGGAGACACCCTGGCGCTGGCCGGAACCGTCGGCCGGGCCGCCGCCGGCCTTGCCCTGCTCGAGTCCGACATCCCCGTCCACACGCTGAGCGGGGAACAGCGGGCTCTGATAGACACCCAATGCCGGCCCCGGCCGCCGCTCGCCGCCGGGCCGCTGGCGCGGCGCGCCGGCGCCACGGCCATGATGGATATTTCCGACGGACTCGTCCGGGACGGCGGCCGGATGGCCGCCGCCAGCGGGGGAGTGCTCAACCTGGACCCCGACGCGCTGAAGGCGCTCGCCGTGCCCCTGCTGCCCGCCGCCGAACTGCTGGGCATCGAACCGCTCGACTGGGTCCTGGGCGGCGGGGAAGACCACGGACTGCTTGCCACATTCCCCGCAGGTCTTCAGCTGCCTCCCGGTTTCACTGCGATAGGCTCGGTAGAAGCCCCTGCACCAATGGACGGCACGGGCGTCAAGATCGCGGGCAGGGCCGCAGACGCTGTGGGATGGGATCACTTTGCAGACTAAGATTGCCGCCAACGCGCAAGCGATGAAGCGGTGGTTGGGCAAGGCAGAAACAACGCTAGGGAACCACAGCGACCGCCTGAACGCCATCAACATCTTCCCTGTCGCCGACGGCGACACGGGCACCAACCTCTACCTGACGGCCAGGGCCGCGGCGCACGCCGTGCAAGCCTCGGATCCGGCCTCGAGTCCGGGCCCCGATGCCGCCGCGCCGCCCACAGCCGCCATGCCGCTGGTCACCGGCGACCCGGCCCAGCACATCGCCGGGACGGGTCCGGCGCAGAACGACGTCGGCGCGGTTTTGGCCCAGGCCGGCAAGGCCGCCATGGAGCAGGCGCGCGGCAACTCCGGGACCCTGTTCGCCGTTTTCCTCTGCGCTGCTGCCGAGCCCCTCGCCGGCCACACCCGGCTCAGCGGACCACTGCTGGCCGCCGCCCTCAACCGCGCCCAAATCCGGGCCTGGTCCGCACTGAGCGACCCCGTGCCGGGTACCATGCTGTCCGTCATGGAAGCGGCTGCCCGCGCCGCCGCCGCCGTGGACTCCGCCCACGACGGCGACGACAGCAACCACACCCTCGGGCTGGCACTCGATGCGGCTGTGGAAGCGGCCCTTGCCGCGGTGGTGCGGACCGAGGACCAGCTCGACGCCCTGCAGGCCGCCCATGTGGTGGACGCCGGCGGGGTCGGGATGCTGTTGATCCTGGACTGCCTGCGGTCCGCCGTCCTCGGTGAAGAACTGCAGAGCGAACTCCTCGACGGTTTGCATGGCTATGACGTCCAGGACCCGCACATCCACGCTGGGATGCCCCGGGACGAGGGCGTGGAAGTGATGTGCACCATCACGCTCTCCCCGCTGGATGCCGCCATGATGCGCCAGCGCCTCGACGAGATGGGCGAGTCCGTCATCATGAGCCAGGTGGACCGTGCGGCCGACGCTTCCGGGCAGTACCGCTGGCGGGTCCATGTCCACGTTCCCGACGCCGAGCCGGCCGTGGCACTGATCCGTTCCCTGGGCGACCCCTCGGACCTGTCCGTCAGCGAGCTCGCCGTGCCGCGTGAATATGAGGACCGGGTCCCCGACGGACATGAACGCTGAACTGGACCTGGGCCTGGAGCGCCGGATCGGCAAGCGCTCCGCGGCGGTCATCGAGAAGCACTTGGGCATCACCACCGTAGGCGGCCTCCTGAACTACTTCCCGCGCCGCTACATGAGCCGCGGCGAGCTGACCCCGATCAGTGAAGTCCCGCTCGACGAGGACGTGACACTTATTGCCCGGGTACTCTCCAACAGCACCCGGTCCATGCGCGCGCGCCGCGGAACCCTGACCGACGTCGTGATCACCGACGACGCCGGGGGAGCCGGTGCCGCCGGCGCACACCGCCCGCCGGGGGCCGGCCTGCCGGGCACGCTCAAGGTGAGTTTCTTCAACGGCTTCCGGGCCAAGGCCGAACTCCAGCCCGGCCGGCGTGCCCTTTTCTCCGGCAAGGTCACGCGCTACGGCGGCTCGCTCGGACTGACCAACCCCGATTTCCAACTCCTCGACGAGGACCCGGAAACTCCCGGCATGGATCCGGAAAAGCTCGCAGCCATGCCCATCCCGGTGTATCCGGCCACCGCCAAGCTGACCAGCTGGTCCATCCAGAAAGTCATTTCGACGCTCCTGGACACCGCGGAGCTGGACGCCCTGGCGGACCCGCTGCCCGCGGACATTGCGGCGCGGGAGAAATTCCTGGCCGTCGCGGACGCCTACCGGCTCATCCACGCCCCGGAGACGCCCCCGGACTATTCGCGCGCCCGCGACCGGTTCCGCTACCAGGAAGCCCTGGTGCTCCAGTCCGCCCTGGCCCGTCGCCGGGCCCAGCTCGCCGCTGAGGAAGCCACCGCCAGGCGGCCAGTTGCGGGCGGCCTGCTGCCCGCCTTCGACCGCCAGCTGCCGTTCACGCTGACCGCCGGCCAGTCCGCCGTCGGCAAGACCCTGGCCGGGGAGCTGGCCCAGGACTCGCCAATGAACCGGCTGCTGCAGGGCGAGGTGGGTTCCGGCAAGACCATCGTGGCCCTGCGCGCCATGCTGCAGGTGGTGGACGCCGGCGGACAGGCCGCCCTGCTGGCCCCCACCGAGGTCCTCGCCGCGCAGCACTTCGACTCGATCCGGCGCACCCTCGGCCCGCTGTCCCGGGACGGACTGCTGGGCGGTTTTGGATCCGACGCCGTGCAGGTCACCTTGCTGACGGGGTCGATGCCGACCGCGGCGCGCAAGCAGGCGCTGCTGGATGCCGCCTCCGGAACGGCGGGGATAGTGATCGGCACGCACGCCCTGCTGAGCGACAACGTCTCCTTCTATGACCTGGGCCTGATCGTGGTGGACGAACAGCACCGCTTCGGGGTGGAACAACGCGACCTGCTCCGGTCCAAGGCCCGCAAGCCGCCGCACCTGCTGGTCATGACCGCCACCCCGATCCCGCGGACCGTGGCCATGACGGTGTTCGGCGACCTCGAAACCTCCGTGCTGGACGAGCTCCCGGCGGGACGCGCGCCGATCACCACCCACGTCGTCGGGCTCGCGGAAAACCCCGGCTGGGCCCGGCGCATCTGGTCCCGTTCCCGGGAGGAGATCGACGCCGGCCACCAGGTCTATGTTGTGTGCCCCAAGATCGGCAGCGACGACGACGGGGACTTCAGTCCCGGCGAAGCCGAGCCGTCCGACGCCGACCTCGAGGGGGACAACGGCTCCCGCGAGCTGGCGTCGGTGACCGGCGTCGTCGAACAGCTCCGGGATGAACCGGCGCTGGCCGGAGTTCCGGTCGCGCCGCTGCACGGCCGCCAGGACCCGGCGCTCAAGTCCGGGACCATGGCATCGTTCACGGCCAACGAGACCAAGCTGCTCGTCTCCACCACGGTGATCGAGGTCGGCGTCGACGTGCACAACGCCACCCTCATGGTCATCCTCGACGCGGACAGATTCGGCATCTCCCAGCTGCACCAGCTCCGCGGCCGGGTGGGCCGCGGCGGCCTGCCCGGCACCTGCCTCCTCGTCACCGCGCTCGAACCCGGCCATCCCAGCCGACGGCGGCTCGAGGCGGTTGCCGCCACGACCGACGGGTTCGAGCTTTCCCAGGAGGACCTCAAGCTGCGCCGCGAGGGCGACATCCTCGGCGCCTCCCAGTCCGGCGGCCGGTCCACCCTGAAGCTCCTGCGGGTGCTCGAGCACGAGGACATCATCGCCCGGGCACGGCAGGACGCCCAGCGGATCGTGGCAGCGGACCCGTCGCTTACCGCCAACCCAGCACTCGCCGAGGCGATCGACGAATACCTGAACCCCGAGAAGGAGGCGTTCCTTGAACGCGGCTAGCAGAATCCCCCCAGCCACGGCGGCCCGGCGGTGAGCCGCATCATCGCCGGCGCCGCGGGCGGCATGCCGCTGACCAGCGTCCCCGGATCCCTGACCCGGCCCACCACGGACCGCGTGAAGGAAGCTCTCTTTTCCCGCCTGGATGCCTTCGAGGTTGTGGCGGACGCCCGCGTCCTTGACCTGTACGCCGGCTCCGGTTCGCTCGGCGTGGAAAGCGCCAGCCGCGGCGCCGAAACCGTGGACCTCGTGGAATTCGACGCCAAAGCCAGCGAGGTCTGCCAGCGCAACGCGGACCTCGTCAACACGGTCGCGCGCCGCAAGGTGGTCTCCGTGCACCGCTCCAAGGTCGAATCGTTCCTGGACCGGACCCAGGACAGTGTCCGCTGGGACCTCATCTTCCTCGATCCGCCCTACCCGCTCGATGAACCGGCGCTGGCCGAGGTGCTGGCCAAGCTGCTCCCGCATCTTGCGGAGGGCGCCGTCGTCGTCGTGGAGCGCTCCGCGCGGACCCCCGAACCGTCCTGGCCGGAGGGCATGGAGCGGTTCGCGGAGCGGAAGTACGGCGAGACGCGGCTCTGGTTCGCCGAACCCAGTGTCGAGGAAGTCCCGGAAGCAGACGTCGCCGAGGCGCTCGACGAGCAGCCGGAGAACGGCAACTAGTCCGAGAGCTCGTCCAGGCCGACGCCGGCGAGTACTTTGGCGGGGTGGGGTCCGCGGGCGGTGAGCGCCGCGGTCCACGCTTCCGGCCACGGCCCCTGGGTCCCGGTCAGGATGATGTTGCCGGGATACCGGCCGCTGAACATGCCGGCCTCAGCGAACGCCGACACATCCGCCATGGCCCGGCGCAGCGCCGCCGCCTGGCTCCGGACCAGGGTCAGCCCGGGTTCATCGCCCACGTTGACGATCAGCACCCCGCGCGGGGTCAGCTTCGCCGCGGCCTCCCGGTAAAACTCCGTGCAGGCAAGATGCGCGGGCGCCTCGGGGCCGGAGAAAATGTCCAGGATTACGACGTCGAAGCGCAGTCCCGGAGGCAACTCGGCCAGGGCGTCCCGGGCGTCGCCGATCAGCGTGTGCAGCCGGGTGCCGTCGGGCAGGGGGAGCCGGTCCAGAACGAAGTCCAGCAGCTCCCGTTCCAGCTCAACGGCGTACTGCTCGGAGCCGGGCCGGGTGGCCTGGACGTAGCGGGCCAGCGTGAGGGCCCCGGCGCCAAGGTGGAGGGCTGTGACGGGTTCACCCCACGGCGCCGCGAGGTCCACCACATGCCCGATCCGGCGCAGGTATTCGTAGAAAATGTCCGTGGGGTCCGCCAGGTTCACATGGGACTGCTCGGCGCCGCCGATGCTGAGCACGAAGCCGCCCTCGGTGAATTGATCGGGCTCGATCGTGGCGTGCTGGCCGGTGGTCCGCAGGAAGCGCGACACCGCAGCAGGCGTATCGGCCACCTAGAGCCGGTCCCGCAGCGTGGAGATCCGCTCGGCGGCCTCCTGCAGGACGTCGATCCGCTTGCAGAAAGCGAACCGCAGCAGGCTGCGCGTGCGCTCGGCCCCTTCAGGGTGGCAGAAGACCGGCACCGGGATGGCGGCGACGCCGACGAGGGCCGGCAGCCGGCGGGCCAGGTCCACCGCGTCGGAAATGCCCAGCGGCGCGGTGTCCACGTTCACGAAGTACGTCCCCTGCGGGGTGAAGACGTCCAGTCCGGCCGCGCGGAGACCTTCGCTGAGGATGTCCCGCTTGAGCTGGAGGGTATCGGCGATTCCGGCATAGAACTCATCCGGCAGGCCGAGGCCGACGGCGATGGCGCCCTGGAACGGTGTGCCCGAGCTGTAGCTGAGGAACTGCTTGACCGTCCGGGCGGCGGCCACGAGATGCTCCGGGCCGCTCAGCCAGCCGATCTTCCACCCGGTGAAGGAGAACGTCTTCCCGGCCGAGGAAATGGTCAGCGTGCGCTCGGCCGCGCCGGGCAGCGTGGCCAGCGGGATGTGGCGGACGCCGAAGGTGAGGTGCTCGTAGACCTCGTCGGTGATGATGACGGCGTCGTATTTGGTGGCGAGTTCGACGACGCGTTCCAGCACCTCCCGCGGGAACACCGCTCCGGTCGGGTTGTGCGGGTTGTTGACCAGCACCACCTTGGTGCGGGTGTTGAAGGCCGCCTCGAGGGCAGCCAGGTCGGGCATGAAGTCCGGTGCCAGCAGCGGGGCCGTGACGTGGCGGGCGCCGGAGAGCCCGATGATGGCGCCGTAGGAGTCGTAGAACGGCTCGAAGGTGAGGACCTCGTCGCCGGGGCCCACGAGGGCGAGGAGTGAGGCGGCAATGGCCTCGGTGGCGCCGGTGGTGACGATGATTTCGGTCTGCGGGTCCGGGGTCAGGCCGTAGAACCGTTCCTGGTGGAGGGAGATCGCATCCCGGAGCTCCACGATGCCCTTGCCCGGGGCGTACTGGTTATAGCCGGCGGCGATCGCGGCCTGCGCCGCGGCCTTGATCTCCGCCGGCCCGTCCTCGTCCGGGAAGCCCTGTCCCAGGTTGATGGCGCCGGTTTGCAGGGCCAGGGTGGTCATTTCCTCGAAAATCGTTACGCCCAGGGTGCCCTCGGTGGAGAGCAGGTTGGCGCCGGTGGCAGCGCGCTGCCACGGGAACTGCTGGTGAGTTGCTGACATTCAGTCATGTTATCCCGCTCCGCGGCGCGGATACGGTAGGTTCGGAGCATGAGACGCGCCGTATGCCCGGGCTCCTTCGACCCCATCCACAATGGACACCTGGAAGTCATTGCCAGGGCCTCCGGCCTCTTCGACGAGGTCATCGTGGCGGTCTCCACGAACTACGCGAAGAAGTACCGCTTCAGCCTGGACGAGCGGATCGAGATGGCCAGGGAGACCCTCGCGTCGCTCCAGGGCATCGTGGTGGAGCCGGTGGGCGAGGGCCTGCTGGCCGATTACTGCCGCCAGCGGGGCGTGTCCGCCATCGTGAAGGGTCTGCGCTCCTCCTCGGACTTCGACTACGAGCTGCCGATGGCCACCATGAACCGGCAACTCACCGGCGTCGAAACGGTGTTCCTCCCGGCCGAAGCGCACTACCTGCATTTGTCGTCCACCCTGATCAAGGAAGTCTTCACCCTCGGCGGCAACGTCTCCGAGTTCGTGCCCCGTTCCGTGCTGAAACGGCTGCTCGCGGGCTAGCCTGTCCGGGATCCGGGGCACAAGGGGTAAGCTTGATCGGTACTCGGCGGCCTGCTGCCGGTTGCACGGCCCTCATGGGGGGCTGGCCTGCGGTGCAAACCGGAGTCCTGCCCGCCGGTTTGAGTCCGTCCGGAAGATCAGGCTAAGATGGTACGTCGGTCATATGTTCAACAGGAGTTCTCATTAAACGAGATGCTAGTTCGCCCTTGGCGTTCGACGTCAAGGACCTCGGGCGCAGCCCAGGAAGCATGCGGACGCTGACGGAACATGTACCCGCACCAGGTGATCTTGGTGTGGCACTCATTGGCGTGCAGGAAGGCTCGGATGTCGGGCTGGACCTGCGGCTGGAGGCCGTACACGAAGGAATTTTGGTATCAGGAACCGCAAACGTCGAAGTAACCGGCGAATGCGGCCGATGCCTGGATCCCCTTGCGTATGACCTCGAGGTCAATGTGCAAGAACTTTTCTTCTATGAGGATGCTGAATTCTCGGACGAAGAAGACGAAGAAGAGCAACGTCGAGTCGAGCACGATCTGATCGATCTTGAGCCGGTGTTGCGGGACGCAGTTGTAACCATGCTGCCGTTCCAGCCGGTGTGCCGGGAAGACTGCCAGGGCCTTTGCTCCGAATGTGGAGTGCGCCTGGAAGACGAGCCGGGGCATCACCACGAGGTCGTAGATCCTCGCTGGGCTGCCCTAGCTGACTTGGCTAAGCCTGACCGGCAAAACTGATTTGTAAGTGTTTTTCTAGAGAGAAATGAGTTAGCCGTGGCTGTCCCGAAGCGGAAAATGTCTCGCTCGAATACCCGCGCCCGCCGCTCCCAGTGGAAGGCGACTGCCCCCCACCTGGTGAAGACTGTCGAGAACGGCCAGGTCACGTACAGCCTGCCGCACCAGGCAAAGGTCGTTACCGACTCGGCTGGCACCGCGCTGTTCCTTGAATACAAGGGCCGCAAGGTCGCAGACGTCTAATCCGCCAACTGGCTGACAAAGATGTCTTCAACTGAAGAGCTTCTGAAGCGTCTCGGTGTCTCTATTGACGCCGGGACGCTTCGTCTTGCGCTCACACACCGTTCCTACGCCTACGAAAACGGCGGCATCCCCACCAATGAACGGCTTGAGTTCCTGGGGGACTCCATCCTGGGCTTCTCGGTCACGGATGCGCTGTACCGGGACAACCCGACGCTGCCCGAAGGGGACCTGGCCAAGCGCCGCTCCGCCGTCGTCAGCACCCGGGCCCTCGCGGGCATCGGCCGGAGCATCGGCCTCGGTGAGTACATCTACCTCGGGCAGGGCGAAAAGCTCACCGAAGGCAAGAACAAGGCGTCCATCCTGGCGGACACCATGGAGGCACTGATCGGTGCCACCTATGTCTCCAACGACATTGAAACGGCACGCCAGCTGGTCATGCGGCTGATCGGGCCGCTGCTCAAGGACGCAGCCGCGCTCGGCGCCGGCACCGACTGGAAGACGAGCATCCAGGAGCTCGCGGCAAGCCGCCAGCTCGGGACCATCAACTACGCCGTGGAGGGCTCCGGCCCGGACCACGCGCGGACGTTCGAGGCCGTGCTGCGGATCGGCGGCAACGACTACGGTACCGGCTCCGGCAATTCCAAAAAGGAAGCCGAGCAGGAAGCCGCCGCGGACGCCTGGCGCAGGCTTTCCGTCCCCGCGCAACCCTCTGCCGCAACGCCGCCGGAGCCGCAGCAGCTGCAGAACCAGACCGGCAGCTAGGGCACCTGCCGTGCCTGAACTGCCCGAGGTGGAAGTTGTCCGCCGCGGCCTCGTGAGCTGGGTCCGGGGCCGGACCATCACCTCCGTTGACGTGGTGGATCCGCGCTCCATCCGCCGGCACGCGCTCGGTCCCGAAGACTTCGCCGGCAACCTCGAAGGCGCCCGGGTGCTGGACGTGGTGCGCCGGGGGAAGTTCCTGTGGATGCCGCTCAGCGACACCGCAGGCACTCCCGCGGACGGCGCCCCCGGACCCGCGGCAGCCGGACTGTCCGGCCCCGCCGAGCCCGCCGTGGCGCTCATGGCCCACCTGGGCATGTCCGGGCAGCTCCTGATGCAGGACGCCGGCGTTCCCGACGAAAAGCACCTGAAGGTGCGGCTGCGCCTGAGCCCGGCCGACGGCATGCCGGAACAACTCCGCTTCGTGGACCAGCGCATTTTCGGCGGGCTGTTCCTCACTTCGCTGATCGCCACGGCCGACGGCGGTCCCGGCGGGCTTTCGGAAAGCCCGCTCCCGCTGATCGCCGAGGAAGCCTCGCACATCGCCCGGGACCCGCTGGACCCGTACTTCTCCTTCGACGATTTCTACCGCCGGCTGCGGGCCCGGAAGACCGGCCTCAAACGTGCGCTGCTGGACCAGGGCCTCGTCTCGGGCATCGGCAACATCTATGCGGACGAGTCCCTCTGGAAGGCCCGGCTGCATTACGCCCGCCCCACCGACACCCTCCGCCGGTCCGACGCCGCGCGGCTGCTGGACGCCGCCCGCGAAGTCATGACCGAGGCCTTGGCCGCCGGCGGAACGAGCTTCGATTCCCTCTACGTCAACGTCAACGGCGCCTCGGGCTACTTCGACAGGTCCCTCAACGCCTACGGACGCGGGGGGCAGGAATGCAAACGCTGCGCGGCCGCCGGCCTGGTGAGCCTGCTCAAGCGGGAACAGTTCATGAACCGGTCCTCCTACACCTGCCCCGTCTGCCAGCCCAGGCCCCGCAACGGCCGCTGGTAGACCGGCCGCCCGGCCGTCCCCCGGCCCGCAAATCCGCGGATCTGTCCGGCCCGCGCGGTAGATTGGGCAGGTAGATCCACGGCGCCGGCCGCACTGGAACGGCGCCGCCGTCATTGAAGGAGTTCCGAAGCACTTTGCACCTCAAGAGCCTGACCGTCCGGGGATTCAAGTCCTTCGCTTCGGCGACGACTTTCGAATTCGAACCAGGCGTCACCGCCGTGGTCGGCCCCAACGGTTCGGGCAAGTCCAATGTGGTGGACGCCCTGGCCTGGGTGATGGGGGAGCAAGGGGCCAAGACGCTCCGGGGCGGGAAAATGGAAGACGTCATCTTCGCCGGAACCTCCGGGCGCCCGCCGCTGGGCCGCGCCCACGTTTCCCTGACCATCGACAACAGCGACGGCGCCCTGCCGATCGACTACAGCGAAGTCACGATTTCCCGCACCCTGTTCCGGACCGGCGGCTCGGAGTACGCCATCAACGGGGCCGGCTGCCGGCTGCTGGACATCCAGGAGCTCCTCTCCGACTCCGGCCTGGGCCGGGAGATGCACGTCATCGTGGGCCAGGGTCAGCTCGACAAGGTCCTGCATGCCACGCCTGAAGACCGCCGCGGCTTCATCGAAGAGGCCGCGGGCATCCTCAAGCACCGGCGCCGGAAGGAAAAAACGGTCCGCAAGCTCGAGGCCATGCAGGCCAACCTGCAGCGGCTGAGCGACCTCACCGGTGAAATCCGCCGCCAGCTGACCCCGCTCGGCAAGCAGGCCGCGGTGGCCCGGCGTGCGCAGACCGTCCAGTTCGAAGTCCGCGACGCCCGCTCCCGCCTCCTCGCCGACGATCTCGTGCAGCTGCAGTCCGCGCTGGCGCAGGACGTCGCGGACGAGTCGGCCCTCAAGGCGCGCCGCGCCGTCGTCGAACGTGAGCTCCAACAGGGCCGGCAGCGCCAGGCCGGCCTGGAGCAGCTCGCCGCCCAGGCAACACCGAAGCTGAATGCCGCGCGGGACAACTGGTACCAGCTCTCGGCCGGACGGGAACGGCTGCGGTCCTTGGGGTCCCTGGCCGAGGAACGCCGCCGCCTGCTGGGAGCCGCCGACGCCGCCGTCCCGGACACCGGCCGGGACCCGGACCAGCTGGACCGGCAGGCCGCCCGGGTCCGCGAGGAACAAGCCGCCCTCGAACAACAGATCCTGGACCGGCGCGAAGCACTCGGCACCGCTGCCGCCGCCAAGCAGGAGGCGGAGAACGCGGCCGCCGCCGAGGACAAGAGGCTCGCGGCCCTGCTCCGTGCCGCCGCTGACCGGCGGGAGGGCCTGGCGAAACTCGCCGGGCAGGTCGGCGCGGCACGCTCCCGCGTCGAGTCTGCGCAGTCGGAACTCGGCCGGCTGCGCGAATCCCAGAAGGCCGGCGAGGAGCGCCGCCGGCAGGCCCAAAGCGAATTCACCGCGCTGGAATCCCAGGTGGCCGGGGTGGAAGACGGCGAGGAAACCCTGGACGCCGACTACGAGGCCGCCAGTGCGGCCCTCGACGCCGTCACCGAGGAAATTGAAACCCTGAAAGCGGCCGGACGTGAGGGCGAACGGGAACGTGGTGCGCTCGTGGCGCGCCGCGACGCCCTGCAGCTTGGCCTGAACCGCAAGGACGGCACCGGGCATGTGCTCGGTGCCGGGCTGCCCGGAGTCCTCGGAGCGCTCGCCGGAATGATCACGGTGGAGGCCGGTTTCGAGGCCGCGATCGCCGCCGCCCTCGGCGCGTCCTCGGACGCCGTCGTGGTGCAGGACGCGGCGTCCGCCGCCGCGGCGGTCCGGCGGCTGAAGGACGACGACGCCGGACGCGCGTCGCTGCTGCTCGCCGGGCCGGCGGAGGACCGCCCGCTCGCTGACGCGCACCCGGCCGACGCGGCACACGCCGGCGCCGCCTTGCCGGCCGGGGCGCGCTGGGCGTCGAGCCTGGTCACCGCCGGCTCCCCGGAGGCAGCCGGAGCCCTGCCGCTCTCCGCCCTGCTGGCAGGCATCGCCGTCGTGGACGATCTCGACGCCGCTGTGCAACTGATCACGGAGTGTCCCGGGCTGACGGCCGTCACCAGCGCCGGGGACGTCTTCACCGCCGTGACGGTCAGCGGCGGATCAACCAAGGCGCCATCGCTGCTCGAGGTCCAGGCCGCCGTCGACGACGCCGCCGCAAAGCTGGCCACGGTGACCGCCGCGCTGGAGCGGAACCGCTTTGCGCTGTCCGCCGCGCAGGCGCGGAAGGCCGAGGCGCAGGAACGCGCGGATGCCGCCCTGGACAAACTCCACGACTCGGACGCCCGGCTCGCGGCGGTGGCCGAACGGCTGGGCCACCTCAATTCCGTGCTGCGCAGCGCCGTCGGCGAAAGCGAACGGCTTACCGCCTCCCTGGCCATGGCCGAGGCGAACATCGCCAGCGAGCAGGAGTCCCTCGAAGCCGTGGCAGCCCGGCTGGCCGCCGCCCAGGAGGCGCCTGCCGAGGAGGAACCCTCTGCGGAACAGCGCGATGCGCTGGCGCTGGCCGCATCGCTGGCCCGCAACGCCGAAATGGAGGCGCGGCTTGCCCTGCGCAGCGGGGAGGAACAGCTCACCGCCACCCGCAACCGGGCGGCCGCGCTCGAACGAGCCGCCGCTACCGAACGCCGCGCCCGCGAGGAAGCCGCGGAACGTGCCCGGCGACGCCGGCTACAGGCCCAGCGTGCTGCTGCCGTCTCCGCCGCGGTGGAGCGGGTAATCCGCTACATCGATGTGTCCGTCGAGCTCGCCGGCCAGGAGCGCGACACCGCTGAAGAGCGGCGCGAACAGATGGACCGTGAACTGGCCGAGGTCCGCACCGGCAACGATGCCCTGGCCCGTGAGCTCGCGGAACTGACCGACTCCGTGCACCGCGACGAACTGGCCCGGGCGCAGCAGCGGCTCCGGATCGAGGCGCTGGAACTCAGGAGCGTGGAGGAACTCGGGCTCACCGCCGACCAGCTCGTGGCCGACTACGGCCCGGACCGGCCCGTGCCCCTGCCCGCGGAGGAATCCGCGGACAAATGGGCCGCCCTGCGCGCACCCGTGGACGAGGAGGGCCGCGAGCTAGCCGCAGGCAAGCCCTTCGTCCGGGAAGAGCAGGAGAAAAGACTCAAACGGGCCGAACGGGACCTCTCCGCCCTGGGCCGCGTCAATCCGCTGGCCCTGGAGGAGTTCGCCGCCCTGGAGGAACGCCACCAGTTCCTGAGCACCCAGCTGGAGGACCTCAAATCCAGCCGCAAGGATTTGCTGGACATCATCAAGGAAGTCGATGACCGCGTCCAGAAGGTCTTTGCCGAAGCTTTCGCGGACACCTCGGCGCAGTTCGTCCGCGTTTTCGCCCGGCTGTTCCCCGGCGGCGAGGGACGGCTGGTCCTCACCGACCCGTCGGACATGCTCACCACGGGCATCGAGGTGGAAGCCCGCCCGGCCGGCAAGAAGATCAAACGGCTCTCGCTGCTTTCCGGCGGTGAACGGTCGCTGACAGCCGTGGCCCTGCTCGTGGCGATCTTTAAGGCCCGGCCGTCGCCGTTCTATGTCATGGATGAGGTGGAGGCAGCCCTGGACGACACCAACCTGGGCCGGCTGATCACCATCTTCGAGGAACTGCGCGAATCCAGCCAGCTCATTGTCATCACGCACCAGAAACGCACGATGGAAGTCGCCGATGCGCTCTATGGCGTCACCATGCGCGGCGACGGCGTCTCCACCGTCATCAGCCAGCGCCTCGGCGCGGACGTCTGACCCCACTCTCTCCGGACGGTACACCAGCCGCCAGCGGCTCCACGGCCGCTTTCCCGTTTGTGAGAAGCTAGGGGAGTGAACGACATCCTCCCTATTATCCTGCCCATTCTCGCTGCCCTGGTGGTCCTAGGTGCGCTGATTCCGGTGCTTATGAAGACCCGGAAGAACATCACGAACTACCCGGGCACGCGTGACGAGAACGATCCCGTGGAGCCCGGCCAGCGGACCGGATCAACCCTGATCGCGGACCGGGCGGCGCCTGCGCGTGAGCGCGGAACGCCCCAGGAGACCGACCTTGAGGGCCTCGAAACGGTCGAGGTACCGGACGACGTCGCCGGCCTGGAAACCGTCCCGGTGGAGACGCCGCTGCCGGTGGCCGGCCGCTTGACCCGGTTGCGGGAACGGCTCGTCAAGTCCAACAACATCTTCGGCAAGGGCCTGCTGGCGCTGCTCTCCGCGGACAATATCGACGAGAACGTCTGGGACGAGGTGGAGGAGACCCTCCTGCTGGCCGACCTCGGCACCGAACCGACCATGCAGCTCGTGGACGCGCTCCGCGAGCGGGTAAAGGTCCTCGGCACGCGTTCCCCCGAAGAGGTCAAGGCCCTGCTGCGCGAGGAACTCATCAAGCTCGTCGATCCGACAATGGACCGCAGCCTGCGCGTCGAGCGGCAGGGCGACAAGCCCGCCGTCGTCCTGGTGGTCGGGGTTAACGGCGTCGGCAAGACCACCACGGTGGGCAAACTCGCCCGTGTGCTCGTGGCCGAGGACAAGGACGTGCTGCTGGGCGCCGCCGACACCTTCCGCGCCGCCGCCGCCGAGCAGCTGGCCACTTGGGGGCAGCGCGTCGGGGTCCCCACCGTCAAGTCCGACGTCCACGGGGCGGACCCGGCGTCGGTCGCCTATGAGGCGGTCAAGGCCGGCATCGACCAGGAAGTCGACGTCGTGATGATTGACACGGCCGGACGGTTGCAGAACAAGGTCGGCCTGATGGACGAGCTCAGCAAGGTCAAGCGCGTCATTGAAAAGCTTGCCGAAGTGGATGAAGTGCTGCTGGTCCTGGACGCCACGACGGGCCAGAACGGCCTGAACCAGGCCCGGGTGTTCGCCGAGGTTGTCAACATCACCGGAATCGTTCTGACAAAGCTGGACGGCACCGCCAAGGGCGGGATCGTCGTCGCCATCCAGAAGTCCCTTGGCGTCCCCGTCAAGCTCATCGGGCTCGGCGAGGGCGCGGACGACCTCGCGCCCTTCGACCCGGAGGCCTTCGTCGACGCCCTGTTGAACTAAGCCGTGGAACTGAGTTCTTAGGCGGCCCGGCAACACAAAAGTGCCTCCGTTCCCTGCCCGGGAAACGGAGGCACTTTTGCGTCGCGGGACGGTCATCCCCGGAAGGGGCCGCCGCCGCGGGGGAGTGTCAGTACGTGAAGTTCAGCACCGTCACGGTTCCGGCCGTGAGCTTGAAGTTCTGCGTGCCGGACTTGTACTGGAAGCCCGGCACCGTGGGGCGTTCGGCCAGTGGCGTCGGTTCCGACTTGGCCCCGTCGATCACCGTGCTGTCTTCAGCACCGTAGCTGGGTCCGCTGAGCTGGGTCATTGTGCCGGTCAGCGGCTTGCCCGGCAGGTTCAGCGTCACATCCGCCTGGGCGGCGGTCTCGGGGTTGTTCTGGTTGACCAGGACCACGGTTGTGCTGCCGTCTGCGTTCTGCAGGGCGTAGCTGTACATCAGCCCGCCGCCGGTTTTTTCCAGTTTCAGGAACTTTCCGCCTTCCAGCTCGGCGACCATTGAAATGCCGAAGAAGTTGGCACGGCCGGACATCTGGCCGTTGCCGTCCGGGTAGGCTCCGGCGCTGCAGATGGCGGACATGGGCGGGCCGCCCTTGCAGGTCTGCAAGGAGCTGTGGAACCCGATCCGGGTAATGCCGAGCTGCGCGGCGTTGAGCGCATAGTCGGCGGTCCAGAGGGCCGAGCCGTGCGTGCGGGACGTCTCATTCGAGCCCGGGCAGGCCGCGATCCCGGTTTCCGGCAGCCAGGTCTCGAGACCGGCTGCCTGGCCAACCTTGAGCGCGGACTGCTGGTAATCGGCGGCACGGTCATGCATCAGCGGGGTCATCAGGTTTGCCATGGTCGGGGAGCCGAGGGGGTCGCTGCCGTCACAGCTGTAGAGCGGGTAGTTGTGGAAGGTCAGGATCTTCTTTTGCGGAATGTCCGCGTCGACGAAGGGCTGCCACCACTTCTGGTCGTAGGCGCCCGGCCCGGAAATCGGCACGTTCGGTGCGACGGCGTAGATCGCGTTCGCGTAGTCCTTCAGTTCCCGGACATACTGTTCCAGGCTGTAGCCGTCGCTCTTTACGTCGTTGAAGACGAACCCGTTGGGCTCATTGCCGATGGTGATGCTGAGCAGCCGGTCACCGAAAATCTGCGAGGCATATTTGACCATGTCGGCCGCGCGGGCGGGGTTGTAGTGGCCCAGATCGACGGTGAGGCTGATGGTTGCATCGCCGGCCACGAGAAGCCTGTTGACCCTGGCCAGGTCGTCCGGTCCCACCGCCCTGACGGGGCGGGCCCTGTCGCCCTTGTAGCTGGACGGGACCGCCTCGCCGGTGGACGTCCAGAAGAAGCGGCGGTCCACGGCGTTGCCGCCGAAGCGCAGAACGGGCTGGTCGATTTCCTGCAGCAGCTTGACGATGGTCGGGTTGGTGTCGGCGAGGTCGGGATCGGCGAGGTCCGTGGCCTCAAGCGAAATTCCCGTCAGGCCCTTGTTCAGGGAGGTGCCCACCTGGTCCTTGGACACATTCACCTTGAGCGGTTCAACCGGTTCCAGCGGTGAACCGGCCGGCGGTCCGGCTTGGTCGTAATACGTCACGGCGGGCCCGATTTCCGGGGCCTCGCTGGTGCTGGTGGCGGCCGGAGTGGAGGCAGCGGGCTGCGGTGCCGGCGTCGGGGCGCCGAAAGTCAACGGGACGGCCACCGCGGCGGCTGCCACGACGGCGGCGAATGCGCCGGCCGCGATGAACCGGGAACGCCTCCTGTTGCCCGCCTGTGCGGCGTCAGAGCTCGAGGGGTCGGGGGTAGCCGAATTCCCAGGTGAATGGTCGATTGGCGCCATAAGGCAGTACCTCCGGAAGTTTTGACAAGTCCCGTCCAGCTTAGCCAAGGCCCGGGTCCCCGGCGGACCGGGGCGCGGCCCGGGGATCAGGGCTTCGCCGCCGCCTGTTCGCGGAGGGTTTCCCGGGCCAGCAGCCAGCCCGCCGCCGCCGCGACGAGAACGCCGCCGGTCACGCCGAAAGCCCAGCCGTAGCCCAGCCGGTCCGCCAGCAGCCCGGCGCAGACCGGACCGATGATCGCCCCGCTGTCCGCGGTCATCTGGAAGACGGCGAGGACGCGTCCGCCGGAGCGTTCATTGCCGACGACGTCGGCGATGGCGGCCTGCTGCGCGGGGCCGAGCAGCCCGGATCCGATGCCGGCGACGGCGGAGGCCACGAGGAACCAGGGCAGCTCGCGGGTGTATCCGATGGCTGCCGTGGCCGTGCCGGTGACCAACAGGCCGGCCAGCATCATCGGCTTCCGGCCCAGATTGTCCGCGAGCTTTCCCGAAACCGTCAGCGCCGCGGCGTTTCCGGCGGCGAAGACGGCCAGCGCCCAGCCGGCGGACTCCGGCCCGGCCCCCAGCGCCGCCACGGCGAACAACGGGACCGTGGCCATCCGAACGCCGAATGTGGCCCAGCCGTTGGCGAAGCTGGAGAACAGTGCCGCCCGGTAGGCGCTGTCCTGCAGGGCCTCGCGCAGTTCCATGGCCGGGCCCCCGCCGCCCTCCGGCCGGGAGGCGGCCGGAACGTGGCTGAGTTGGGTCTGTACTACGAGCGCCGCCAGGACCAGGGCCGCCGCGTAGGCGAGGAATGGGACGCGGAGGCCGAAGCCGGCGAGCAGGCCGCCCACAATCGGACCGCAGACGTTTCCGATCAGGAAAGCCGAGGCGTAGGCCCCGGAGACGCGGCCGCGGCTCTCCGGCGGGGCCAGCCGGATCACGAGCGCCATCGACGCCACCGTGAACATCACCGATCCCGCGCCGCCGAGGCCTCGGAAGACCAGCAATTGCCAGTAATCCTGGGCGAAGGCGCAGGCCGCCGTGGAGGCCGCCACGATCAGCAGGCCGGCCACATAGACCGGACGTTCTCCCAGCCGCACGATCAGGGCCCCGCCGGCGGGGGCGAACACCAGCCGCATGAAGGCGAAGATGCTGACGATCACCGCGGCGGCCGTGGCGCCGACGTCGAACGTCGTGGCGAACTGCGGGAGGACCGGCGCCACAAGACCGAAACCAAGCGCAATCAGGAACGCGGCTACCAGCATCACCTTGATGTCCCGCGGCAGCCCGGTACGGCCGGGGTGCCGGCCGGCGTCCTGGGGCGGGGACTCACCGGTGCGGCGCGGGGTCTTGCTCATAATGCTGTCGTCCTCGATCGGGGAGCGCGCGATGGCGGGAATGAAGGGCTGAAACATAACCGTAACAAGGCGGAGACGCACCATTTACTTCCGGGAGGTTCTTGTAACAACCCGGCAATGTAAATCCTCCGCCGGCGAAACACAGCCCAGCAAAAATCTTCTTAGAACGCAAAACGCGTTGGCAGGCGGAGCGATCCGCAAGATCAACCTAGATCGCATCTAAGCAAGGAGGACGTGCACCATGGAACTTACCGCAGGTCACGTATGGCTGATGGTGGCGGCGGCACTCGTGCTGTTCATGACACCAGGACTCGCATTTTTCTACGGCGGCATGACGCGCGCAAAGGCTGCACTGAACATGATGATGATGAGCTTCATCTCCATCGGCATGGTCGGTGTGGTGTGGGTGCTCTGGGGCGCCTCAATGAGCTCCGGCGAGGGCTTCCTGCAGATGGTGGGGAACCCGTTCGCCACCTTCGGCCTTGAGGGGATCACCACCCCGGACGGACTTATCAAGGTCGGCTACGCAGCCACCTTCGCCATCATCACGGTGGCACTGATCAGCGGCGCGATCGCTGACCGCGCCAAGTTCGGCGCGTGGACCGTGTTTGTTCCGGTCTGGGTGACGCTGGTCTACTGCCCGCTGGCCTACATGGTGTGGGGTGGCGGGCTCTTCGGCCCCGAAGGCGCCATCGGCCAGGCCCTCGGCCCTGCCATTGACTTCGCCGGCGGCACGGTTGTGCACATCAACGCCGGCGTCGCCGCGCTGATCCTCGTGCTGATCATCGGCAACCGCAAGGGCTTTGGCAAGGACCCGAACCACCGCCCGCACAACATCCCGTTCGTGATGCTCGGTGCGGCGATCCTGTGGTTCGGCTGGTTCGGCTTCAATGGTGGCGCGGCCACCACGGCGGAGCAGGGCGGCCTGATCTGGGTCAACACCCTGGCGGCCCCCGCAGCGGCGATGCTCGGCTGGCTCATCACGGAGCGCATCCGCGACGGACACCCGACGTCGCTCGGTGCCGCCTCCGGTGTGGTTGCCGGTCTCGTCGCCATCACCCCGGCTTGCGCCAACGTCAGCCCGGTCGGCGCACTGTGCCTCGGCCTCGTGGCAGGTGCGGCCTCCGCGCTCGCCGTCGGACTCAAGTTCCGCTGGGGCTTTGACGACTCGCTCGACGTCGTCGGCGTCCACCTCGTCTCGGGCATCATCGGCACCGTCGCGCTGGGCTTCATTGCCCTCCCCGTTGAGGGTGTCGGCGGCGGCCTCTTCTACGGCGGCGGCTTCACCCAGCTCTGGGCTCAGCTCGCCGTGGCCGGCATCGCCATCGCCTACTCGGCAATCCTGACCGCCCTGATCGCCCTGGCCATCCACAAGACGATGGGCTTCCGGGTTTCCCAGGAGCAGGAAGTTGTGGGCGTGGACCTCAGCCTGCACGCCGAGACGGCGTACGAATTCGGTGTCGGCGGCCATGGCGGGAGCTTCCAGCCGCTGCACGAGCTCATCACGGGCAAGCAGCAGGCCGAGGATGGCGCAACGGCGCCGGCCGGCCCGGCATCCGATGACAAGAAGACCGCAGCAGGCAAGGAAAGCGTGGGGGCATGAAACTGATCACAGCAATCGTCCGGCCGGAAAAGCTCGACGCCATCCGTGAAGGCCTTGAGGCCTACGGTGTCCAGGGCCTCACGGTCAGCGCGGCCAGCGGCTACGGCCGGCAGCGCGGCTACACCGAGGTGTACCGCGGAGCCGAGTACAACGTGGACCTGCTGCCCAAGATCCGGGTAGAGGTCCTGGCCACGGACGAACAGGCCGATGACATCCTCGATGTCATCATCGCCAGCTCGAACACCGGCCGGGCCGGGGACGGCAAGGTCTGGACGATGGATGTGTTCGAAGCCGTCCGGGTCCGCACCGGGGAACGCGGATCGGCCGCCATCTAAGAAAGCCAGGACAACAATAGTCCTGATAGGGAAGCGGGCCGGTTACCTGAAAAGGTAGCCGGCCCGCTTTTGCGTGCCCCGGTTTCGGTGCCGGTGTGGTTTCGATGCCGGTGTGGACTGCGTGCCCCGGCGGGGCTAAGCGGTCCAGCCCTCCGGACCGGATGACCCGGCGCGGTATTCCTCCAGCGGAACGCTGCCCCGGGCCCACGCCTTCAGCACGGGGTCGACGATGCGCCAGCAGTCTTCCGCCGTATCCGCCCGGACGGACAGCAGCGGATCGCCGGTGAGGACTCCTTCCAGGACTTCGCCGTACGGCAGCAGCTCGGAGGCGCTCAGCTCGGCCTGCAGCGTGACCCGGTCCAGGTCAAGGACATTGCCGGGGCCGTTGACATCGACGTCGAACTGCAGGGTGTCCGGTCCGAATCCGATCCGGAGCTGGTTGGGGGAGTCCACCCCCGTGAATCCCTTCGGCAGGTGCGGCACGGGCCGGAACGTCACCACGGCTTCCTTTCGTTTATCGCCCAGGGCCTTGCCCGAGCGCAGGATGAAGGGAACGCCCTGCCAGCGCCAGTTGTCGATTTCCACCTGGACCTCGGAGAGGGTCTCGGTGTTCCGGGACGGGTCCACGCCCTCTTCGTTTGCGTAATCCGGGACCTCGCGCCCGTCGATGGAACCTCCGGTGTACCGGGCGCGGCGGGTATTCTTCGCGTACGGCGCCTTGATGCTGCTGGCGCGCAACACCGTCGCCACGGCATCGCGGAGATCCCTTTCGTCCACGGACGCCGGGGGTTCAATGGCCAGCAACGCCATGATCTGGAGCAGGTGGCTCTGGATCATGTCACGGAGGGCGCCGGCGCCGTCGTAGTACCGGGCGCGGCCCTCCAGGGCGAGATCCTCGTCGAAAATGATCTCCACCTTTTCGATGTGCTCCCGGTTCCAGACGGGCTCGAGGAAAGTGTTCGCGAACCGCAGGCCCAGGATGTTCAACACCGTTGCCTTGCCCAGGAAGTGGTCAACCCGGTGGATGTGGTCCTCCGGGGCCAGGGTGGCCAGGACTTTGTTCAGGTGCCGGGCGGACTCCTGGTCGGAGCCGAACGGCTTCTCCATCACCAGCCGCGTCCCTGGCGGCACCTGCGCCGGTGCCAGGGCCTCGCACGCCAGCTGGCTGATCCGCGGCGGCAGGGCGAAGTACACGGCCACCGGGCCCGCGAGCTGCGCGAGGAGTCCGGCGAGCTGCCCCTCCGCGGTGACGTCCAGCTGGTGGTAGCTGGTGGTTTCGCGGATCCGCTTCAGTTCCGCCCGGCCGTACGCCTCCGCCTCGGAATCAGCGGCGCCAAATGACCCCTCGACGCGTTTCAGCCATTGTTCCGCGGTCCACGGGTCGGACCCCGCGCCCACTAGCGTCAGGCCTTCGGCGTGGCCGCGGGCCACCAGCCGGGCCAGTCCGGGCAGCAGCAGCCGCCCGGTCAGGTCGCCCGAGGCGCCGAGGATGAGCAGTGTTTTCACAGATGTTTGGCTGGTCACCCAGCCAGCATGCCATCTTGAAGGCGCGTCTTGGTACCCTAGATAGTCGAGTCCCGTTGTCGAGACGGTTCGTTCAGGCGAACATCAGTCGCGACGCTGGCGTGCCGTACCGGCCGCCATCCGTAGATCCACTGAAAGAAGTGCACGGCGCGTGTTCAATTCACTCTCTGACCGGTTGACAGCAACCTTCAAGAATCTCCGTGGCAAGGGCCGCCTGACCGAGGCGGATGTCGACGCCACGGTCCGCGAGATCCGGCGTGCCCTGCTGGACGCGGATGTTGCCGTGCCCGTGGTCCGCGAATTCACCGGACGCGTGCGGGAGCGTGCGCTTGGCGCCGAGGTCAACGCCGCACTGAACCCGGGCCAGCAGATCGTGAAGATCGTCAACGAGGAACTCGTCGAGATCCTCGGCGGCGAAACCCGCCGGATCCGCCTGGCCAAGACCGGTCCGACCATCATCATGCTCGCGGGCCTGCAGGGCGCCGGTAAGACCACCCTCGCCGGCAAGCTCTCCAAGTACCTCAAGGCCCAGGGCCACAGCCCGCTGCTCGTCGCGTCCGACCTGCAGCGCCCCAACGCCGTCAACCAGCTGCAGATCGTCGGCCAGCGCGCCGGGGTGCCGGTATTCGCCCCGCACCCGGGCGCCACCTCTGCCGAGCTGGAGCACCCCGCCGGCGACCCGGTCGCCGTCGCCCGCGCCGGGGTGGAGGAAGCGCGCCGGACGCTGCGCGACGTCGTGATCGTGGACACCGCCGGCCGCACCGGCATCGACGCCGACATGATGGAACAGGCCCGCCAGATCCGGCGGGCCATTGTCCCCAACGAAGTCCTGTTCGTGATCGACTCGATGATCGGCCAGGACGCCGTTAACACGGCGCTGGCCTTCGATGAAGGCGTCAACTTCACTGGCATCGTGCTTTCCAAGCTCGACGGCGACGCCCGCGGCGGCGCCGCCCTTTCGGTCGCTTCGGTGACCGGCAAGCCGGTCATGTTCGCGTCCACCGGCGAGGGCCTGGATGACTTCGAACTCTTCCACCCGGACCGCATGGCCTCGCGCATCCTCGACCTCGGTGACGTGCTCACCCTGATCGAGCAGGCCGAGAAGTCCTGGGACAAGGACGAGGCAGCCCGGATGGCGAAGAAGTTCGCCGACCAGGAAGACTTCACCCTGGACGACTTCCTGGCCCAGATGCAGCAGATCCGCAACATGGGCTCGATGAAGAAAATGCTCATGATGATGCCCGGCGCGCAGAACATCCGCCAGCAGCTGGAACAGTTCGATGAACGTGAAATCGACCGCGTCGAGGCCATCGTCCGGTCCATGACGCCGCACGAGCGGGTTGCACCCAAGATCATCAACGGCTCCCGCCGGGCCCGCATCGCCCGCGGCTCCGGCGTGCACGTGTCCGAGGTCAACGGCCTGCTGGAGCGGTTCGGCCAGGCCCAGAAGATGATGAAGAAGATGGCTGCCGGCGGCGGCATGCCGGGCATGCCCGGGATGCCGGGCGCGGGAGGCGGAGCACGCAAGGGCGCCAAGAGCGCGCCGAAGAAAAAGGCCCGCTCGGGCAATCCGGCCAAGGCCGCCCAGGAGCTCAAGGACGCCGAGGCCCGGCGTGCCGCGGGGCCCAAGGCGCTGCCCACGGGAGCCTCCTTCGGCCAGCAGGGCGCGGACTTCGATCCCTCCCAGCTGAACCTGCCCAAGGGGTTCGACAAGTTCCTCGGCGGCAGTAAGTAGGTTGCGGGCGCTATGTCGCCCGCGTTATTGACGGACCCGTGCCATAGGGTTGGATCATGTTCAAGCAGCGCGTAGTTTTCGTCCACGGGGCCGGCAGCTTCGGCGCCGCGGCGTGGCCGAAACAGCACGGGATGGCGCTGAACTATGACGCGTTGTTCCTGCGCCGGCATGGGTTTGACGCCGTCGCCGATCCGCTGGAATCAGATTTTGCGGCCGATGCTGCCATCCTGCTGGGCGCCCTGGCCGACGACGGCCGCGGCGAGGCCGGGGGACACGTCGTGGCGCACTCCCAGGGTGCCATCGCGGCCATGATGGCAGCTGTCGAGCGGCCGGACCTGGTGCAGTCACTGACCCTGGTGGAACCGGCCTGCCTCTCGCTGACCGCCGAACTCCCGGCGACTGCCGCGCACCGGGCCCTGATGCAGCCGCTCTTCGACGTCCGGCAGCACCTGGGCGACGACGACTTCCAGGCGGAATACATCCGCCGGGCTTTCGCCGTGTCGGGCCCTGCCGACGGCCCCGGTGCGCCCGCCCTGGGCCCGACGCCGGAACAACGGCGCGAGGCCCGGCGACTGAGGCTGCAGGCACCGCCATGGGAAGCGCCCCTGCAGATCGTCCCCGGCGTGCCCACCCTGGTCCTCACCGGCGGCTGGGAGCCGTTGTATGAGGAAATCGCCGGCTACTTGCGCGAGACCGGCGCCCTGCACCGCATTGCTGCGGGCGGGCACCGGCCCCAGGATTCCCGGGAGGGCGACCGGTACCTCCGGGCGTTCATCGCCGACGTCGGCCGGCGACGGCACGCCCGGGCCTCCTAGCTGGCCGCGGGTCCGCCAACGGAGGGCTCCGGCAGGTAGACCTTGCCGCCGGACGCAAGGAATTCGGTGCTCTTCACCCGCATTCCGGCAGCCAGCGCCGCAAGTGCAGCCTGCGAGTCCGCGGAGCCGTACTCGTCCCGGATGCCCTGGCTGATCCGCATGGAACAGAACTTGGGCCCGCACATGGAGCAGAAGTGCGCCGTCTTGGCCGGCTCTGCGGGCAGCGTCTCATCATGGAAGGATTCCGCCGTCACGGGGTCGAGCGACAGCGCGAACTGGTCCCGCCAGCGGAACTCAAACCGGGCCTTGGAGAGGGCATCGTCGCGTTCATGCGCGCCGGGGTGGCCCTTCGCCAGGTCGGCGGCATGGGCGGCGATCTTGTAGGTGATCACGCCGGTCTTCACGTCGTCCTTGTTGGGCAGTCCGAGGTGTTCCTTGGGGGTGACATAGCAGAGCATCGCGGTTCCGTAGCGGGCAATCTCGGTGGCGCCGATCGCCGAGGTGATGTGGTCATAGCCGGGAGCAATATCGGTGACCAGCGGCCCAAGCGTATAGAACGGAGCGCCCTTGCAGAGTTCCTGCTGGCGCTCCACGTTTTCCCGGACGAGGTGGAACGGCACATGCCCCGGGCCCTCCACCATGACCTGCACATCGAACTCCCACGCCCGCTGCGTCAACTCGGCCAGGGTGTCCAGCTCGGCGAACTGCGCCGCATCGTTGGCATCCGCCGTCGCGCCGGGCCGCAGCCCGTCACCGAGGGAAAAGGCGACGTCGTAGCGGGCGAAGATCTCGCACAGCTCATCGAAGTGCGTGTAGAGAAAGTTTTCCTGGTGGTGCGCCAGGCACCACCCGGCCATGATCGCGCCGCCGCGGGACACGATGCCGGTGACCCGGTTGGCCGTCAGCGGCACATAGCGCAGCAGCACCCCCGCGTGGATGGTCATGTAGTCCACACCCTGCTCGCACTGTTCGATCACGGTGTCCCGGAAGATCTCCCAGGTGAGGGCGTTGGCCTCCCCGTTGACCTTTTCCAGCGCCTGGTAGATGGGCACCGTGCCGATGGGCACGGGGGAGTTGCGGATGAGCCATTCCCGGGTGGTGTGGATGTCGTCGCCGGTGGAGAGATCCATGACGGTATCCGCGCCCCATTGCGTCGCCCACTGCAGCTTGTCGACTTCCTCCGCGATGGAACTGGTCACGGCGGAGTTTCCGATGTTGGCGTTGATCTTCACCAGGAAGGCCTTGCCGATGATCATCGGCTCGGATTCGGGATGGTTGACGTTGCTGGGGATGATGGCGCGGCCCGCGGCCACTTCGCTGCGGACCAGCTCGACGTCGCAGTTCTCGCGCAGCGCCACGAACCGCATCTCCTGGGTAATCACCCCGTCCCGGGCGTAACGCATCTGCGTCACCGTCCGGCCGTCGACGGCGCGGCGCGGTACCGGGCGGAGCCCCCGCCACTCGGCCGACGCCGCGCCCCGGCGCACCGCGGATTTGCCGTCGTCGAGCAGGTCCCTTCGCCGGCCGGCATAGGGTTCGGTGTCCGCCCGGGCCTCGATCCAGGGCGCCCGGAATGGTTCCAGGCCCCGCACCGGATCGCTTCCCGGGCCGGCGGTCCGGTAGATCCGGAACGGCGCGTTACTTGCACCGCCGGGGGAGTCCGCCAGGGCGATCTCGGTCACCGGAACGCGGATGCCGTGTTCTGCGTCCGTGGCGAACGCCAGGGAGTGGGCCTTCAGCGATTGGGTGGGGCCTGCGGGCTGGATCTGGACAGGGCTGTGCTGTGTCAACTGGGTATTCACGAAAATACTCACTTCCTTCGCCGGCATTACCCGGACAGGTTCAACGGTCGCAGGCTGCGTCAGCCCGATCTCAGCCCCTGCAGGGGCACCCGTGTGGTCGTAGACGAAGCTACCACAGGCCTCGGGGCGGGCTGTGTCATATGCGTCATCGGGCGGGACAGGCTTCTCCGGCGCGGCCCGATGGCGTCGCGGATTAGGCTGTATGGATGAGCAGCATCATCGAGTTCGGCGGCCCCGTCCTCACCGGACGGGACACGGAACACCGGGGCCTCTGGTCCGTCGACGGGCTCCTGACCTTCCACCGTCCGGCCGCGGCGCCGGACCTCGTGCTGGACGGCTGGGTCATCCCCGGACTGGTCGATGCGCACTGCCATATCGGCCTCGGCCCCGGCGGCGACGTCCCCGGCTCGGTGGCGGAGGCGCAGGCGCGCACCGACCGCGACGCCGGAACGTTGCTCGTGCGGGACGCCGGCGCCGTGCACGACACCCGGTGGCTGCAGCGCCGCGCCGACATGCCGCGCATCATCCGCTCGGGCCGGCACATCGCCAGGGCGCGGCGCTACCTTCGGGGCTTCGCCGTCGAAGTGGCCCCGGAGGATCTGGTCGAGGCGGTGCGCAAGCAGGCCCGGGCCGGTGACGGCTGGGTCAAGCTCGTGGGGGACTGGATCGACCGCGACGCCGGCGACCTCACCCCCAGCTTTCCGGCCCCCGTGCTCAAGGACGCCGTGCAGGCCGCCCACGACGAGGGCGCCCGGGTCACGGCGCACTGCTTCGCCGAAGACACCCTGGACAGCATGCTCGACGCCGGGATCGACTGCATTGAGCACGCCACCGGCCTGCTTCCACGGCACCTGCCGCGTTTCGTCGAGCAGGACATTCCGATCGTGCCCACCCTGATCAACATCGCAACCTTCCCCGACATCGCCGCGCAGGCGGAGGCAAAATACCCCCGCTACGCGGCCCACATGCGCTCGCTCTGGGAACGCCGCGCCGAGCGCGTTCTGGAAGCCTACGAGGCCGGCGTGGGCATCTACGCCGGAACCGATGCGGGCAGCGTCATCAAGCACGGGCGGATCGCCGACGAAATCCAGGCGCTGCACTCCGCCGGGCTTCCGGCCCGGGCAGCCCTCGACGCCGGCGCCTGGGCCGCCCGCGCTTGGCTGGGCGCGGACGCGATCAGCGAGGGGGCCAGCGCGGACGTCCTTGTCTGCGCCGAGGATCCACGGACGAACCTCGGCACGCTGCGGCAGCTCAGCCACATCGTGTTGCGGGGTGAAGTGATCCGCAGGGAACGTGGCGGGGAATCAGCTCCGCATTAGGAATAAATTGAAGCTTCAAGTAATTTAGTTCTATGTAAGGCCATCGAAGGTCGGTGGCCCCCGAAGCACCGGAGCGATCAAATGACTGCAGAAGCCAGCACGCAGGACCTTCTTCCCGCCGAACTCACTATGGGCACCGTGATGCTCAAAGTCGGCGACATGAAGCTCATGACGGACTACTACCAGCGTGCCCTCGGCCTCGACATCGTGGCCGAGCAGGACGGCGGGCTCTACCTCGGCCGGCGGCAGAAGCCGTTGGTCCACCTCGCCCCGGCGCCCGGGCTCGCTGTCCCATCCCGCGGAGAGGCCGGCCTCTTCCACACCGCACTGCTGTTCGATGACCAGCCGTCCCTGGCCGCCACCGTCGCCAGCGCGGCCCAGTATGAGCCGCAGTCCTTTACCGGCAGCGCGGACCACCTCGTCAGCGAGGCCTTCTACTTCAACGACCCCGAGGGCAACGGCATTGAGCTGTACTGGGACCGTCCCCGCGAAGCGTGGTCCTGGGAGGGGAAGAATGTTGTGATGGACAGCCTGGCCCTCCCGCCGCAGCGCTACCTCGAAAAGTTCCTCAACGAAGAATCCGTCACCGCGCAGCGTGAGGCGGAGGCCGGCGTCGGGCACGTCCACCTGCAGGTGGGGGATGTGCAGTCCGCGCAGGAGTTCTACGTCGGGACCCTCGGCTTCGAAAAGACCGCAGGCTGGCACGGCCAGGCACTCTTCGTCGCAGCCGGCGGCTACCACCACCACATGGCCATGAACGTGTGGAACAGCCGCGGCGCCGGCCCCCGCCGCGACACGCTGGGACTCGGGGAGGTGCTGATCGAAGTGCCCTCGGGCGACGACGTCGGAGCCCTGGCCGACCGCCTGAAAACCGCCGGTGTCCAGTCCCACCACACGGGCGCCGAACTGCGCTTCGAAGACCCGTGGCGCAACCGGATCCGCGTGGCAGTGCGCTGAGGGCGCACGGCGGTCCGGGGCGCCGCCGGCGCTGCCCGGCTGGGCTAGGCTGAAACCAGACTTTCCGCCGCGCCGTCAGCGCCGAGCCCTAAGGATGACCCATGGGATTCACCGAAATCTTTGTCTCCACCCACGATCAAGCCCTTAAGCGCGCGGCTGCACTTGAGGGCGGGGGAGCCGTGGCTCCCGGGGCGCTCCGGATCCAGGACATCAGCGACTTCGAAGTCGAGCGCCTCGGCGACCTGGCCGGGACGGCCGTGCACTCCGCCGGTGCCGATTACGAGCTTGCCATGGTGGACGTGGCCAGCGACTCCCTGCTCGGCGTCCCGCCCGCCATGGTCAGGGCACTTGCGGATCTGCTCAGCTATGAGACCGAGGGCGAAGCGGACGTCCTCGAGGATGTGGCCGGCAGCTGGGCCGCCGAAGAGGACATGCCCTTCGGTGCGGAGCAGGCCCTCGACTATGTCCGGAGGCTCGCGGAGCTGGCTGCCCGCGTCGACCCCGCCACCCGGACCGGACTGTACGTCTGGACCCGCTGACGCCTCGAGCCAAGCGTGACTCGGGCCACGGTCCGGGCTCGCCTCGGGCGGCGGCCACAGGCCGGCCATCGACCGGATTTACCAGCCGGCAGGGGGTCAAGTCGAAATCCCGGCGTTGATCTGGCACAATGAACAGGTACTCGATCTGCGTGGCCCCTCTCTCCGCGTCCGGATCTTGTCCTTTTAGAACCCCCTAGTACGGCCCGCCCCACGGGTGCAGAACGCCGGGCTCGACCCCGTTTCAGAAACAGGAGTGACCACAAAAGTGGCCGTAAAGATTCGCCTTAAGCGCTTCGGCAAGATGCGCGCACCGTACTACCGCATCGTCGTCATGGACGCACGCTCCAAGCGTGATGGCCGTGCCATCGAAGAGATCGGCAAGTACCACCCGACCGAAGAGCCCTCGTACATCGAGGTCGACACGGACCGCGCCCAGTACTGGCTCGGCGTCGGCGCACAGCCGTCCGAGCAGGTTGCCGCGATCCTCAAGATCACCGGTGACTGGCAGAAGTTCAAGGGTCTCCCGGGCCAGGAGGGCACCTTGAAGACCAAGGCTCCCAAGGCTGCCTTCGTTACCCCGGAAAAGGGTTCCGTGATCATCCCGGAAGCCATCACCAAGAAGGCCAAGAAGGACGACGCAGCCGAGGCCCCCGCCGACGCAGCAGCAGAGACCACCGAGGCTGAGTAACTTGCTGGCAGAAGCGCTCGAACACCTCGTCCGCGGGATCGTGGACAGTCCTGACGATGTCAAGGTCAGTGCGAAGAACAACCGCCGCGGGGACACCCTCGAAGTGCGCGTTCATCAGGACGACCTCGGACGGGTGATCGGCCGCCAGGGCCGCACGGCGCGCGCTTTGCGTACCGTGATCGCGGCACTGGCGGACGGCGAGCCGGTCAGGGTCGACGTCGTCGACACCGACCGCCGCCGGTAACGCTTTCAGCAATACTTGTCTTTTAGTCCGGCCCCTTCACCAGATAATGGTGGAGGGGCCGGACTGTTTTCCCCCAACTTTCGCCAGCAACCCCAATCCCGGAACAGAGGAACAGATGCAGCTTCAGGTGGCACGAATCGGTAAACCCCATGGCATCCGCGGTGAAGTGACCGTGCAGGTCCTGACCGACGCGCCCGGTGACCGCTTCGTTCCGGGCACCCAATTTGTGGTGGAACCCGCTTCGGCCGGTCCGCTGACCGTGGAGAGCGCCCGCTGGAACAAGGACATCCTGCTGCTCGCCTTCGAGGAGATCGAGACCCGCAACGACGCGGAGACCCTCCGTGGGGCCAAGCTGTTCATCGAGACCGAGGAACTCGACGAAGACGACGATGACGAGGGCTGGTACGAGCACGAGCTCGTCGGCCTGGACGTCCGCGTCGGCGACACGGTCGTCGGCAAGGTCTCAGGCCTGCATACCCTCCCGGTCCAGGACCTCATCGTGGTCACCTCGAACGAGGGCAAGGAGATCCTGGTCCCCTTCGTGGAGCAGATCGTTCCCGAGGTCAACGTCGGCGAGGGCTTTATCCTCGTCACGCCGCCCGCGGGACTCTTCGAGGTCAATGCCGACGAGGGAACCAAGCCTGAAACCGGCAGCGCCTCCGGAGACAAAGCCTAAATGAGAATCGACGTCGTCAGCATCTTCCCGGAGTACCTGGCACCCCTGGAACTCTCGCTGATCGGGAAGGCACGCCAGGACGGGCTGCTGCAGCTGAACGTCCACAATCTGCGCGACTTCACCACGGACCGCCACCGGACCGTTGACGACACGCCTTATGGCGGCGGCGCCGGCATGGTCATGAAGCCCGAACCCTGGGCCCAGGCTCTGGCTGCCGTGGCCGCGGCCCGGCCCGAAGCCGCCAGTGCGGACACCGAGGCGCCGGAAGCGGCGGCCAAGCCCGTCCTCATCGTCCCGTCCCCGGCCGGAGAGCGCTTCACCCAGGCCACAGCGCAGGAGCTGGCGGAGGAAGAGCAGCTGGTGTTCGCCTGCGGCCGCTACGAGGGCATCGACGAACGCGTGATGGAATGGGCGGCCGACCACTTCACCGTGCGCCCCATGAGCCTGGGGGACTACGTGCTCAACGGCGGCGAGGTGGCCGTGCTGGCCATGGTGGAGGCCATTGGGCGGCTGCTGCCCGGCGTCGTCGGCAACCCCGATTCCCTCGTGGAGGAATCCCACTCGGACGGGCTGCTGGAATACCCCGTCTACACCAAGCCCTCCAGCTGGCGGGACCGCGACGTTCCGGCGGTGCTGCTGAGCGGCAACCACGGCAAGATCGCCCAATGGCGCCGGCACGAGCAGTACCGGCGCACCGCCGAACGCCGTCCGGACCTCCTCGCGGAGTTCGACGCCGGCAAGCTGCCGCGCGCGGACCGGACGGCCTTCGCTGACCTCGGGTACGACGTCGTCGACGGCCGCCTCCGGCGCCGCCCCGACGCCGGCGCCGGGCGGAACTAACCGCGGGCTGGCATCCGGGGCTGAGGGATTGGCTCGAACGCCCCGCATGTGGCAAAATTAGTCCTTGTGCCTGCTGGGTACGAACCTGCCACAGGGGGATCGTTACCAACAGCCTGGTACCCCGGCACCGTCAATTCCTGACGGAGCCGGACTGAAAACTTTCGGCGGGAATTTCCGGGCTGCCTTCGTGCACCCGGGCTTGGCCGCCGTGACCCAACGTGAATGACCTGTGGCGTTCGCCAGGAGTGAATCAATGCATATCCTCGATTCCGTAGATGCAGCCTCGCTGCGCACCGATGTTCCGACGTTCCGCGCGGGTGACACCCTCAAGGTTCACGTGAACATCATCGAAGGCAAGAACTCCCGTGTCCAGGTATTCCAGGGCTTCGTCCTGGGCCGCCACGGCGATGGCCTCCGCGAAACCTTCACCGTCCGCAAGGTCTCCTTCGGCGTCGGCGTAGAGCGTACCTTCCCGGTGCACTCCCCGATCATCGACAAGATCGAGGTCGTCTCCAAGGGTGACGTGCGCCGCGCCAAGCTGTACTACATGCGCAATCTGCGTGGCAAGGCCGCAAAGATCAAGGAAAAGCGCGACTTCCAGACCGCAAAGTAAGCCTTCCAGGCTTCCACCGCGGGTCCACGGACCGTATTCGGCTTGTCGCCGGAGCATCCGCAACAGCGCCACAGGATACGGATCATGGACCAGACAAAACGCCAGCCAAGGAAACTCGGCTGGCGTTTTGCGTTGCTGGCGTTTGTCCTGGCAGTGGTGATCAGCGGAGTGATCCGTTCCCTGTGGCTGGACGTGTACTTCATACCCTCCGCCTCGATGGAGCCGCTGTTCCGCGAGGGCGACCGGATCGTGGTGTCCCGGACCGAGCTGCAGGCCGAGCCGATCCGGCGCGGAGACGTCGTCGTCTTCGACGGCCGCGGCACCTTCGCCCCGCTCAACAGCGGCAAGGGCCCGGTCCTCGACTTCCTTGCCGGGGCCGGGCACTGGCTCGGCCTGGCCGGCAGTGACAGCACCTACGTCAAACGCGTCATCGGGCTTCCCGGCGACGAGGTGGTGTGTTGCGACGCGTCCGGCCGGCTCACAGTCAACGGCCAGCCGCTTGCGGAACCATATCTGTATGCGGGGGACGCCCCCAGCGAGCAGCGGTTCAGCGCGGCCGTCCCGGCCGGGCGGCTGTGGCTGATGGGCGACCACCGCTCCATGTCGGCCGATTCGCGGAGCCTGCTGGGCGCTCCCGGCGGGGGAATGGTACCGCTGGACCGAGTGGTCGGCCGGCCGGTACAGATCGTCTGGCCGCTTGATAGATTTACAGCAGTAGGACGGCCCGCCGCGGCCGCGGACACCACAACGAACGGACAGTAGATGCCGGAAACCGGATCCCGGATTCCCGAGCCGCGGGGGCAGGACCAGCCCCGGGTCACCTCCTCAGCTATTCCCACAACGGAGCAGTTCAGGAGTCCTGAGTACCAGGGTGACCCTGAGGCCGGTGTGGCGCCGCAGCACCCAACGGCCGCGCTGCCGCATGCTTCTGCGGTCCAACCGTCTGCCCGGGGGGCCGAGGCGATTCACCCCGCCCAGGCGCCTGCGGGCGCGCCCGCCGAGGAGGCTGGCGAAGGTGCGTCCGTCCCCGCGTCCGCCGAGCGCCCCGCCGCCTCCGGCCCCGCGCACGCCGGTCCCGAGTCCAAGCGGGCCAGGCGGGCAAAGGCGAAAGAAGGCCGCAGCCAGCTCTTCCTGTGGCTCAAGGAAGTGGCCACCGTGGTGGTCGTCGCCATCGTGCTGTCCTTCCTGATCAAGACCTTCCTGTTCCGGGCGTTCTACATTCCGTCCGAGTCCATGGTCAACACGCTTGACGTGAATGATCGTATTTTCGTGAACCTCCTCGTCCCGGAGCCGTTCGCCCTCCAGCGCGGAGACGTCGTCGTTTTCAAGGACACCAAGGGCTGGCTGGCCCCCGCGGAAGAAAAGCCGGACGGGCCCTTCACCTGGGTGCAGGACGGGCTGACCTTCGTCGGCCTGCTGCCGGACAACTCCGAGCAACACCTGGTCAAACGGGTCATCGGGCTGCCCGGAGACCGCGTTGTCTGCTGCGACGCCGGCGGCCAGCTCACGGTCAACGGCACGCCTTTGGCCGAGAACTACATCAACGCCGCCGAAGCGCCGGTGGTCCACGAGTTTGACGTCGTCGTTCCCGCCGGCAAGGTCTGGGTCATGGGAGACAACCGCAACCACTCCGCCGACTCGCGCGCCCATCTGGACAGCGGAGGCGGCTTCGTGGACGTGGCCGACATCGAGGGCAAGGCGGCCGTCATTGCGTGGCCCCTGAACCGCATCACTGCCCTGGACAACTACCCGGGCGTCTTCCAGAATGTCCCCGCGCCGTCGGGCCAATAATGGCTGGCAGGTAAGAACCCATCATGTCTGAAGCACCAACCCTCGACTACGAACGCCGGTTCCGGAGCTCCGGCGCGCGGCTCGTCGCCGGCATCGATGAAGTGGGCCGCGGTGCCCTGGCCGGGCCGGTGAGCGTGGGGATCGCGGTCGTGGACCTAACGGACCAGAAGCTGCTGGCGGACGTACGGGACAGCAAGCTGCTCAAAGTGGCGGACCGGGAACGCCTCGTGCCGGTCGTCCGAAGCTGGAGCGTGGCTTCCGCTGTCGGGCATGCCTCGGCGGGCGAGATCGACTCTCTTGGAATCATCGGGGCGTTGCGGCTTGCCGGGACCCGGGCCTGGCTTTCGGTCCTGGCCGCCGGCGTGACCCCCGACGTCGTGCTGCTGGACGGCAGCCACAACTGGCTCTCCCCGGCGTCCCAGCCGTCACTGTTCGACGACGGCCCGGCGGAGCCCGGTTGCGACGCGCCGGTGCACACGCTCGTCAAGGCCGACATGCAATGCCTCAGCGTGGCCGCGGCCAGCATCATCGCCAAGGTGGAGCGCGACAATCAGATGTGCCAGCTGCACACGGAGTATCCCGCCTTCGGCTGGGATGAGAACAAGGGCTACGGCACCGCCGCGCACAAGGACGCGCTACGAGCCGCCGGGCCCACGCCGTACCACCGGGTCAGCTGGCAACTCCTCTAGCGTGCGGCCGTGGCGCGAGGCGGCTTCCGGATGGTGCAAGATGGAACCATGAGTGCCGAGGACCTTGAAAACTATGAAACCGACATGGAGCTCCAGCTCTACCGCGAATACCGCGACGTTGTCGGGTTGTTCAGCTACGTGGTCGAGACCGAACGGCGTTTCTATCTGGCCAACCACGTGGATCTGCAGGCCCGCAGCGCCGACGGCGAGGTCTACTTTGATCTGACCCTTCAGGACGCCTGGGTGTGGGACGTCTACCGTTCCGCCAGGTTCGTCAAGAGCGTCCGCGTCATAACGTTCAAGGACGTCAACGTCGAAGAACTCCCGCGCAGCGAGGAGCTGGCCCTGCCGAAGGTCGAGGATCTGGGAAACTGATTCCCCGATACGTCAGGCTGCCCGCGGGCTGACGTGTTCCCCCGCCGTTGGCCATTTCCCGGAGTTTCCCACATAGCGTCGGGAGCACCTGTGCCGGATCAGGATGCCGCCGCACGCTGGTCCTATGAGAGCAAAAGACCTGCTGGGCCGGCGCGGCGAGGAACTCGCGGCCGAGTACCTTGAAGCCCAGGGCATGCGGATCGTGGACCGCAACTGGCGCTGCCCCGAGGGCGAGATCGACATCGTCGCCCTGGACAACGACGCACTGGTCATCGCGGAGGTGAAGACCCGAAGATCCCTCGCCTACGGGCATCCGTTTGAAGCCGTCGGCGTGGACAAACTCGCCCGGCTGCACCGGCTGGCATCGGCCTGGTGCCGTGATCATGAGCTTCGGATGCCGTTGCGCCGGATCGATGTGGTGTCCGTGCTCGACGACGGCATCGGCAACCCGGCGGTGGAACACCTCAAGGGAGTGGGGTAGGTGGCGCTCGGCCGGTCCTATTCTGTAGCCCTCGTGGGACTCAACGGCTACATCGTCGAGGTCGAGGCCGACATCGGCCAGACCCTGCCGGCTTTCATCATTTTGGGCCTGCCGGATGCCTCGCTCAATGAGGCCAAGGAACGGATCCGCTCTGCGGCCCAGAATTCGGGAATTCCGCTGAGCCGCCGGAAAATTACGGCCAACCTCATCCCGGCATCACTGCCCAAGCGCGGTTCCGGATTCGACCTTGCCATCGCCATGGCGGCGCTGTTGGCTTCCAATGATGTCCGCTCCACCGGGCGCACCGTCTTCATTGCCGAGCTGGGCCTGGACGGCAGGCTGCGGCCGGTTCGGGGCGTTTTGCCCGCGGTCATGGCCGCTGTCCGGGCGGGATTCCCGGACGTCGTGGTGGCGAAAGCCAACGCCGCGGAAGCCGGACTGGTCCCGGGCGCGCGGGTGCAGGGGTACTCCACGCTGGCGCGTCTGGCGTTCGACTTCGGCGCAGACCCGCAGGATCTGGCCCTGGGCTTCGAACCTGACCCTGAGGACGATGACGGGGACGCCTGCCCGGACGGTGCTCCGGCCATGCCGCCGGACATGCGTGACGTCTCGGGCCAGTTGGAGGCCCGCCGGGCTCTGGAGGTCGCCGCGGCAGGCGCCCACCACCTCCTGTTGACGGGACCGCCAGGGGCAGGAAAAACGATGCTGGCCGAGCGTCTGCCGGGACTCCTGCCCGACCTCGGGGACACGGAAGCAATGGAAGTCACGGCCATCCACTCCCTCTGCGCGCTTACGTCCGCGTCCGTCCGGCTGCTGCGGCGGCCACCGTACGAGAACCCGCACCACACCGCGACGTCGGCCGCGATCATCGGCGGCGGATCAGGGCTGCCCCGGCCCGGGGCAGCGTCCCGGGCCCACCGCGGCGTATTGTTCCTCGACGAGGCTCCGGAATATGAGCGCCGGGTGCTCGATGCGCTCCGGCAGCCGCTGGAGAGCGGGGAGCTGGTGATCCACAGATCCGCGGGCACGGCGGCCTACCCCGCCCGATTCCAGCTGGTCCTCGCCGCCAACCCCTGTCCTTGCGGCAAGGCGTCCGGCAAGGGCGTGGACTGCACTTGCACGCCCACCATGCGGCGGCGCTATCTGTCGCGGCTGTCGGGTCCGCTGCTGGACCGGGTGGACATCCAGCTTGAAGTCGAGCGGGTGTCTCTGGCCGACTTCGGCCAACCCGGATCGGAGGAGGACACCGCCACGATCGCGGAGCGGGTCGCGGGTGCGAGGAAGTGCCAACTGGGGAGGCTGCTGCCGTTCGGATTCGAGACCAACGCCCAGGTCCCCGGCCGGCTGCTCAGGGGCGCCCTGCGGCTCGGGCCCCCGACCACGCGGATCCTGGACCATGCCTTGGAGCGCGGCGTACTCACAGCCCGCGGCTACGACCGCGTCCTTCGCTTGGCCTGGACGCTGGCTGACCTGGCCGGGCGGGACCTTCCCGGAGCCGACGACATCGGTCAGGCGCTCAACCTTCGACAGGCAGCTGCCACCGCCTAGCGGGTTTGGACTTTACCCCACATTCGCTTGCTCGGGGCGCACAGGTTTCGGGCGTAGTGATCAGCTTTGGAAAGGACACCATGATCGAGGCCGAACGGACAGCCAGGGCGGCATTGTCCCGACTGTTCGAGCCCCAGGACGCCGCCGGCCTGGCGCTGGTGCAGGTTGCCGGAGCGGAGGACGCACTGCGCATCGCTACGGGGGAACTGAACGCGGGTCTTGAGATCGAACAGGACATGTCCCGCGTGCTGGCCGACAACAGCACCGGGGCCGGCTGGACAGGACTGGCAACGGCCCGGATGCGCTGGGCTTCCCGTGTTCCCGACCTGGCTCCGGCGCGGGACCTTGCCACGATGCAACGGCTCGGCGGACGCATGATCATCCCCTCGGACGAACTCTGGCCGCGACAGCTGGCGGACCTCGGCCTGCAGGAACCGATCTGCCTCTGGTGGCGCGGCGCCGAGCGGCCACTGCCTCCAGCCGCCAAATCCATTGCCCTTGTGGGTTCGCGGGACAGCACCTCATATGGGTCGTCCGTCACCGGAGACCTCGCCTATTCGCTGGCCCAGCGGGGTTTCACGATTGTCTCGGGAGGGGCCTACGGCATCGATGCACATGCCCACCGGGCCGCCCTGGCCGGAAGCAGCGGCGGCGTTCCCACGATCGCCGTGATGGCCGGGGGAGTGGACCGGTTCTATCCGTCCGGCAACGAGGACCTGCTGCGGGCAGTGGCTGATCAGGGCGCGGTCCTGGCGGAAGTTCCGCCGGGTTCTGCGCCCACCCGGTACAGGTTCCTGCAGCGGAACAGGCTCATCGCTGCACTGGCATCCGTCACCGTCGTGGTCGAAGCCCGGTGGAGATCGGGTGCCCTCAACACGGCCCACCACGCCGAAACCCTCGGCCGGGCCGTCGGTGCCGTACCCGGATCGGTGCACAGCGCCAATTCGGCCGGTTGCCACCGGCTGCTCCGGGAAGGCGGTGCCGTCTGCGTCACCGACGCGGGGGAGATCGCAGAGCTCGCGTCCCCGAGCGGGGAATCGCTCCCGGAAACGAGGACGGGCAGGGCCGAAGTCCAGGACGGCCTGACGTTGGAGGATCTGATCCTCCTGGACGCCCTTCCCCTGCGGACCACCAGCACGGTCGAGAAGCTTGCGACGGTGGCGGGCCTGAGTGCGGACTCTGTCCGTGCCGGCCTCGGCCGGCTCGGGCTGTTGGGCCTGGCCGAGTTCCACGGCGGCGGCTGGAAGCGGTCGGGCAAGGCCGGGTGACAGACATGTCACCCCCGTCGCCGGCGGACGGGCGCGCCGGCGGCTCGCCGTAGGGTTCCTTGATTGCCCGGCGAATCCTGCGAGAGTAGGAGCGTGTCATCAAAGGAACTGCCGGCCGCGCTGGCCCTCGCCGCCGAGGACTTCGCCCGCTATCTGCGGTCCGAGCGCGGTCGTTCGGCCCACACCGTGCGCGCCTACCTGTCCGACGTCGGAAGCCTGCTGGGCTACGCGGCCTCGGAAGGCGTGGAGGATCTTCCCGGGCTGGAGCTCGGCATCCTGCGGCGTTGGCTCGGTGCCCAGAGCGAAGCGGGCCTGTCCCGCGCCACGTTGGGTCGGCGGTCCGCAACGGCCAGGGCCTTCACTGCCTGGGCCGTCCGGGAGGAGCGGATCGAGGCGGACCCGGCACTCCGGCTGAAAGCACCGAAGCGGGAGAAGTCGCTGCCCGGCGTGCTGCACCAGGGACAGGTGCTCCGGCTCGTGGAAGGCGCGGAATCCGCCGCAGCCGAGGGCGGTTTGCTGCCTTTGCGCGACCGGGCCATGGTGGAACTCTTGTACGCCACCGGTGTCCGGGTGGGAGAACTGGCCGGTTTGGACATCGATGACCTCGACCCCGACCGCCGGACCCTGCGTGTGATCGGCAAGGGTAACAAGGAACGCACCGTACCCTACGGCCTCCCCGCGGCCCTCGCGGTGGACGACTGGCTCCGCCGAGGCCGGCCCGCCCTCGCCACCGAGGCGTCGGGGCCCGCCTTGTTCCTTGGCGCGCGCGGCAAGCGCGTGGACCAGCGCCAGGTCCGCAGCGTCGTCCACGCTCTCTTGGAGGCCCTCGGAGACACTTCCGCAACCGGGCCGCACGCCCTGCGCCACTCGGCGGCCACACATCTGCTCGACGGCGGCGCGGACCTCCGGGCGGTGCAGGAGATCCTCGGCCACAGCAGCCTCGCCACCACACAGATCTACACCCATGTCTCGGTGGACCGGCTCCGGAAGAGCTATCTGCAGGCCCACCCACGCGCCTGAAGGCCAGCGAGCAGGACAAACCCGCACAGGCAGCCCGGGATCACTTCCCCAGGTTGTAGTGCTGCAATACGTGCGCGGCCGTCAGCACGCTGGGATAGACGGCGAACTCGTCGATGGAGCCGGCGAAGTAGTTGCTCGTAGGCCGCAACGGCCAGCTGTTCAGCTGATCTCCGCCGATCCGCCAGGATCCCCAGTAGGTCTGCGCCGCGGTCTGGGTGGGCAGTGCCCCGATCTGGGTTCCGTCGACGTAGAGCCGCATGCCGTCGCTGCCCTGGGTCGCCACCGCATGGTGCCAGGTTCCGTCGTTGTAGGGCCGAGCCGACGTGACCGTCCGCGTTCCGTTGACATACACGCCGTAGACCAGCGTGCCGGCGTTGGTCATGTAGAGGTTGCGATCGTAGTTGCTGCTGAGTCCGGGATTCGTGCCGTGCCGGTTCGGCTGGCCGCTGCCGAAGCCGAAGATCTTCCCGCCCTGGGTCGTGTTCGTCTTGAACCAGACTTCGGCGGTGTAGACGGTGGGCGCATTGCCGCGGTTCTGGCCGTAGGCGTAGGCGCTGGTGCCGTTGAACGTCGTCGACCGGCTGGGGTCGTTTGCGACCGCTCCCGTGTCGCCGGCGAAGGTTGGCCCGCCGTAGCTCAGCTCGAGATTGTTGCCCGGTGAGCTGTCGGCGCCCACCGTCGGTCCGGCGTTGTCCAGCCGCCAGTACGTGCTGGCACCGGCCCCCAGAACTGCAGCGGGGTAGGCGGCATTGGTCCTGGCCGTCGCGACGGTAACTGTCGCCGAGAGCGCGCTCGTGTTGGTGCCGTCCGTCGCCCGGACGCGGTAGGTGTACTGGGTTCCGGGTACGGCCGTCTTGTCGGTGAAGGACACCTGGCCGGTGGACCACCACAGTGAGCTGGCGGTGACGGTGCCCAGCGGAGTCGCCGAGCCGTTCCGGTACACGTTGTAGGTCAGCGCGGAATCATCGTTGTCCAGGCTCGCGCGCCACCGGACCTGGTTTTGCCCGGTGCTCAGGCTGGCCGCGCTGACGTTGGCGGGCGTCGAGGGCGCCGCGGTTCCCGGGCCGGGACCGAACCGTGTCAGACCCTGCTGGGCCCTGTTGTTCGCCATGGTGAATTCGCCGGCAACCCACAGCACGTCACCGGCGCCCGTGTTCGTGTGGGTCAGCGCCCGCGGGCCGATGCCTTCGCCGATGCCGTCGTCCGTGTCCGGGCTCCAGCCCAGGTGCGTTCGGTTGTCGGCGCGCTGCGCGCTCAGGTGCTGCCGCTCACCGTCAGCCATCATGTTCATGCCGGGGCAGTCGTGCAGGTGATGTCCGGCGTAGAGAACACCCTGGTAGACGTCGATCGCCTGGGTGGCGCCGAGGCAGGTGTCCCGCCAGACCTGGTCGTAGGTATCCAGGCTGAAGCGCGCCCGGCCGTCAAAGACGCCGCCGCCGGTGCCTTCGTTGCCGATGAAGAAGCTCTGCCCATCATTGACAATGCTCTTGGTGGCCGAGGTGCGCGGAATGAAGGTGGCGCCGTAGGCGCGCACGTTGGCGCCGGTGGTTGCGTCCACGACCGCGATCGACTGGGAGGCAACCCCATTCACTGTGGCGAAGTCGCCGCCGATGACGGCGACGTTGCGGCCGGCCGGAACGGTCAGCGCTCGGCCTGGCGCACTGGCCGCCGGGGCCCAGGGCAACAGCGCACCGGTGGTGTCCACCGCGGCGAAGCGGCTGCGGGCGGCCGTGCCGACGGTCTGGAAGTCGCCGCCGAAATAGACGGCCGTGTTCGTTGCCGCGATGGTCCGGACAGTGGCCGGGACTGTGGCCGGCCTGAAAGTAGTATCGACCGTGCACTGCGGGAGCCTGACCGCAGCGATCCGCGTCGTGGCGGCGCCGTTAATCGCTCCGAACTGGCCGCCGACGTAGAGCCGGGTGCCGTCCGGAGTCACTGCCAGCGCGCGCACGCTTGTCCCGGTGGCGCCCGTGACTGACAGGGCACAGGAGGTCGGGTTGCCCGTGTAGGCGTCGAAGGCCGCGAAGTTGACGGCATTTCGGGACTGCGCGTTGCCGGCCGCGGTGCCGGGAGGCCGGATCTGGGTAAAGGTTCCGCCGGCATAGACAACACCGTTCGACTGGGCCACGGCCCAGGCAGCGCCGTTGGTCTGCCAGGTCGGGAGTTCGCTGGCGGAAAACGCCAGCCCCGGCGAAAGCGCAAAAGCGGGCGTAACTGTCGCCGCTAGCGGTGCAAAGACAAGTGCGAGACCAGCCAGAATAGCCGGAATCCTAGGACGCATAGAGTTCCCCCTGCCCTCAACTGCTGCTTTGCTGTACGACCCCACTGATTAGATCAGCAATAATTGCGTGCGTGGACGGTTTCGCTTACTGGTATTGCCAGCGGTCCTACTTGTCTTTCCGCGACGAGTACTTGCTCCGCGGATGGCAGCCGGGTGATACAAGTACTCGCCCGTAGCGTCCGAGGTCTCATCGAGGGCTTGTAACCCGAACGCCCCACCAGCCGGCGCCGACGGCGCGCCGGGAAAGGCGCGCCGAATCTCACTGGCGTAATTAGGTGGGGTACGGCACAATGGGAACCACGCCCGGCGACTCTCAAGTGCCGCTTGAAGCACATCAGCCTCAAGTCCCCACCCAGAATCCGGGCGCTAACTTAATAGTCTGGCAGGATCACCGGCACCATGACGGACCCGCGCAACAGACAGACATCCAGGCAGAGGTCGTTGGGGAAGACGTACCTACAGCTATGGAGGATGGAATGTCTGTTGCACTGACCCGCGGTGTGTTGTTTGTTCACTCGGCCCCGACGGCCCTGTGCCCCCACGTGGAGTGGGCCATAGGATCCGTCGTGGACAAGCGAACAGACCTTGAGTGGACCGCTCAGCCAGCTGCGCCCGGAATGTTCCGGGCCGAGCTGTCGTGGACCGGAATCCCGGGCACGGGGGCTCAATTGGCATCTGCGCTCCGCGGCTGGGCGCATCTGCGCTACGAAGTCACAGAAGAACCCAGCCAGGGGGTTGATGGCGGCCGCTGGTCCCACACGCCCGAACTCGGCATCTTCCACGCCGTCACCGACGTGCACGGCAACATCATGGTCTCCGAGGACCGCATCCGCTACGCCTACGAATCCGGCGCCGGCGACCCCTCGGCGGTCTACCACGAGCTCTCCCTGGCCCTTGGCGAAGCCTGGGACGAGGAGCTCGAACCGTTCCGGCACGCAGCCGAAGGCGCCCCGGTGCGCTGGCTTCACCAGGTCGGCTAGAACTCCGGGACTAGAACGCCTGCGCGAACGGACAGCGCAAACCCTCCATAGTTACGCCAAATGACAGATGGCGGCAATGTTCCGAAAGAACATTGCCGCCATCTGTCATCTCAGCGCAAGAAGACGAGCTAGACGCTCCGCACCGCGATGACGGCGTTGTGGCCGCCGAAGCCGAAGGAGTTGCTCAGCGCCACGATGCTGCCGGAGGGTAGGTCGCGGGCCTTGGTGACGACGTCGAACGGGATCTCCGGATCCTGGTTCTCAAGGTTGATGGTCACCGGCGCCTTGCGTTCGTAGACCGCCAGGACGGTCAGGACGGCTTCCACCGCACCGGACGCACCCAGCAGGTGACCCATCTGGGACTTCGTGGCGGAGACAGCGACGCTTTCCACCTGCTGGCCCAGGGCCGACTTGAGGGCGGTGTACTCGGGCTTGTCGCCCACCGGTGTGGAGGTGGCGTGCGCGTTGACGTGCACCACGTCCTCGGCCTGGATGCGGCCGTCGAACATGGCAGCTTTGAGGGCGCGTGTGGCGCCCAGGCCCTGGGGGTCCGGGGCGGTGATGTGGTACGCGTCGGCGGTCACCGAGGTGCCGGCGAGCTCGGCATAGATACGGGCGCCGCGGGCCAGGGCGTGTTCCTCGGCCTCAAGCACCAGGGCGCCGGCGCCTTCACCCATGACGAAGCCGTCACGGTCACGGTCGTAGGGGCGCGAGGCGCGCTCCGGCTCGTCGTTGCGGCGGGAGAGCGCCTGCATGGAGGCGAACGCAGCGATCGGCATGGGGTGGATCGCGGCCTCGGCGCCGCCGCAGACGACGACGTCCGCCTTGCCCGAGCGGATCAGGTCCAGGCCCATGTGGACGGCCTCGGTGCCCGAGGCGCAGGCGGAAACGGGGGTGTGGGCGCCGGCGCGGGCGCCGAGGTCCAGGCTGACCGCTGCCGCGGGCCCGTTGGGCATCAGCATCGGCACGGTCATCGGCAGGACCCGGCGCGGGCCCTTTTCGCGCAGGGTGTCCCACGCATCCAGGAGGGTCCAGACGCCACCGATGCCGGTGGCGAAGGCCACTGCGAGGCGATCATGGTCGAACTCCGTGATGCCCGAGTCGGCCCAGGCCTCGCGGGAGGCGACGACGGCGAACTGCGTGGAGGGGTCCATGCGCTTGGCCTCGACCCGGCTAAGGACCTCCGTCGCGGGATTCGTGGCGCGCGCGGCGAATCGCACGGGAAGTTCGAACTTGGCCACCCAGTCGTCCTCGAGCGTGTGCGCGCCGGAGACGCCCTTCAGCGCGTTCTTCCACATCGTGGGGACATCGCCGCCAATGGGTGTGGTGGCACCCAGACCGGTAATGACTACTTTGCGTGCCATGGGATCACTCTCTGTCGGTGCGCCTGCCGGGTCGGGAACCTGTCGCCGGGGCCTGCGTGGGGAAATCGTCGGTGGTCTGCAGACGGGTGCTGCAGGAGGTGGTGCAAAGTGGTCCGGTCCGGGGTGCTGCTGCAGCGCCCCGGACCGGCCATGGGACTCAGCCGTTGCCGGCAGGAGCCAAAACGGTCAGGCTCAGGCCTGCGCGCTTGCGATGAAGCTAACGGCATCGCCGACGGTCTTGAGGTTCTTGACTTCCTCGTCCGGGATGCGCACGCCGAACTTCTCTTCAGCATTGACGACGATGGTCATCATGGAGATGGAGTCAATGTCCAGGTCTTCGGTGAAGGACTTGTCCATTTCGACGGCTTCCGTGGCCAGGCCGGTCTCTTCGTTGACGATTTCAGCCAGGCCGGCCAGGATCTCTTCGTTGCTAGCCATTGGTGGCTCCTTTTCTTGTAGTTGCCCTCCGCCGCCGGTGGTGCCGGCAGCCTAGGGCGGAAATGATTCAAACCGAGAATTCGGCTTGCTGGAGGAATCCGTGCTGTGGAAGAACGTATTCAGTTTGGGGGAGAGCGGTGGGCGCCTACGGAAGCACGATCACTTGGGCACCGAAGACCAGTCCGGCACCGAAGCCGATCTGCAGTGCAAGCCCGCCGCTCAGCTCAGGGTTTTCCTGAAGCAGGCGGTGGGTGGCCAGGGGGATGGAGGCGGCCGAGGTGTTGCCGGCCTCGGCGATGTCCCGGGCGATCGTGACCGTCTCGGGAAGTTTCAGTTTCTTGGCCATCTCGTCGATGATCCGCATGTTGGCCTGGTGCGGGATGAAGGCCACGAGTTCGTCGGACGTGATGCCGGCCGCATCCAGCGCCTGCTGTGCCACCTTCGCCATTTCCCAGACTGCCCAGCGGAAGACGGTCTGGCCGTCCTGGCGCAGCGTGGGCCACAGTGCGGCGTCAGTCACGGCGGCTTCTTCAGTGCTGAGGGAGCCGCCCCGCTTGCCCGTGAGGGAGAGTTCACGGATGTCCAGCATGGAGTGGGTCATGCCGATGGCGTCCCACTTGCTGCCGTCCGAGCCCCACACCGACGGTCCGATGCCGGGGATGTCCGACGGGCCGATCACGACGGCGCCGGCGCCGTCACCAAGCAGGAAGGAGATGGTGCGCTCGGTGTTGTCGATGACGTCGGAGAGCTTCTCGGCGCCGACCACCAGAACATAGTCGGCAGCGCCGGAGCGGACCAGGGCGTCACCCTGGGCGATGCCGTAGCAGTATCCGGCGCAGGCGGCCGAGATGTCGAAGGCCGGTGCCGGCGTGGCGCCCAGGCGGTCGGCGAGGCTGGCCGCGGCCGAGGGTGTGGCGTACGGGTGCGTCACGGTGGAGACGATGACGGCGCCGAGCTTGGAGGCGTCGATCCCGGCTTTCTCCAGGGCTTCGCGGGCAGCGCCTTCGGCCATGTCGATCACGCTGACATCGGCCGGGGCGCGGTGCCGGGTGATGATGCCCGTGCGCTGGCGGATCCACTCATCGGAGGAGTCGATCCACTGGCAGACGTCCTCGTTGGTGACAACCACGCTCGGCCGGTAGGCGCCGACTGACATGATGCGGGTGTTCTCGCGGAGGGGAGCCTGCTTCAAGGTGGGGACGCTCATGCCTGTCCTTCCAGTTCTGCGAATAGGGCCAGGGCGGCGGACAGGTCGTCCGGGGTCTTGACGGTTACGGTCTTCACTCCGGGCATGGCGCGCTTCGCCAGTCCGGCCAGGGTTCCGGCCGGGGCCAGCTCGATCAGGCCGGTCACGCCGCGCTGCACCAGCGTCTCCATGCACTGGTCCCAGCGGACCGGGCGGGACACCTGCGCAATCAGGCTGTCGACGGCGGCGTCCCCATCAGTGACCGCGGCGCCGTCGTAGTTGGACAGGAGGGGAACCTGCGGCTTCTGCGGCTTCAGCGAGGGCCGGAGAGCCTGCAGTGCCGCGACGGCCGGGGCCATGTGGGAGGTGTGGAACGCGCCGGCAACCTTCAGCGGAATAACCCGGGCCTTGGCCGGGGGATTTTCCGCGAGGGCCTTGAGCTGCTCCAGCGTGCCGGCGGCAACGACCTGACCGGCGCTGTTGATGTTCGCGGGGGTGGCGCCGCAGGCCTCGATCGCGGCCAGGACCTCCGCCGGGTCGCCGCCCACGACGGCGCTCATGCCGGTGGGGGTGGCCGCGGCGGCCGAGGCCATGCCGTTGGCGCGTTCGCGGACAAATGTCATGGCTTCGGTTTCGGTCAGGACCCCGGCCAGGGCGGAAGCCGTGATTTCTCCGACGGAGTGACCGGCGAGGATCACCGGCAGGGCGCTGAGCTCGACGTCGAACAGCGACTTGGCGGCCACGAGTCCGGCGGCGACGATGAGTGGCTGCGCGACGGCGGTGTCCTTGATGGTTTCCTCATCAGAGGTGGTGCCGTGGGCGACGAGGTCTATGCCGGCTACGTCGCTGAGCGCGGCCAGATGGCCTGCGACGGATGGCAGTTCCAGCCAGGGGGCCAGAAAACCAGGGGTCTGGGAGCCCTGTCCAGGGCAGACGATTGCAAGCACGTATCCAGCTTTCCAAATTACTGCGGAATCATTGGTGTTTTCATGCACCAAGCTCGCAGGGTCAGTTTGTAGGAAGTCTACAACGGGTCAGGAGTTGTTGCGGGATGGTTGGCGTTCCGTGGCGGGCTTGGGCGGGGCCGAGAGGCGGCCGACGACGAGGGCAGTCTGCAGCACGAAGGCCTCCCGCGGCAGGAGCGGGTCCCAGCCGGTAACGTCGCAAACCCGCTTGAGCCGGTAGCGCACAGTGTTGGCGTGGACGAAGAGTTCCCGGGCTGTGGCCTCGAGGGAGTGGCCCAACTCGAGATACGTCCCGAGGGTCTCCACCAGCCCGTTGGAGGCCGCCACCAGGGGTCGGTAGATGTTCTTCACCAGGGAGCGCCGTGCGGCGTCGTCCCCGGAGATCACCCGTTCCGGCAGAAGGTCGTCGGCGGCCACCGGACGCGGGGCCGAGGGCCATGCACGGGCCGCGGTCAGCCCGGCGAAGGCCGACTGCGCCGAACCGCTGGCCTCCAGCAGGGACCCGGCTTCTGCGCCGTAGACCACGGGGCCGGGGGCGAACAGTTCACTGAGTTTGAGGTAGGCGGTCTCCCGGTCGTGGACGCCGCCGAGGATCAGGATCAGCCGGTCACCCTGGATGCCCACCAGCGCATCCTCGGCGAAGCGGCCGGCCGTCCGGCGGAGCTCGCTGACGTAGCCGGCGCTCGGTTCGGACGGGGAATTGCCCACCATGACGGTGAAGCGCTCCTGCGCCTTCCAGCCCAGGGCCGCGATCCGGGACCGCAGGGCGTCGGTGTTCTCACCGCGCAGGATGGCGTCAACAATGAGCGCTTCCAGCCGGGTGTCCCAGGAACCGCGGGACTCCGCGGCGCGGGCATAGACATCCGCGGCGGCGAACGCGACTTCGCGGGAGTACCGCAGCACGGCCTCGCGCAGCGCGGCTTGATCGGCCTCCGGGGCAATCACAGGCGCCTGGTCCTCGACCACCTCGACCACGATCCGGATGAGCTGGAGGGCCTTCTGCAGGCTGATGGAACGGGTCAGTTCCGTCGGTGCGGTGCCGAACACATCGGACAGGATCCACGACGGCGAGCTGGGACGCTCGTACCAGGTGACGAACGCCGCGATGCCGTTCTGGGCCACCATGCCGAGGGCGGAACGCTCGTCCGAGTTCAGCCGGCTGTACCAGGGCAGTGACTTCTCCAGCTGGCGCAGCGTGGTGGTGGAGAGCTGGCCGACACTCGCCCGCAGCTTCTTCAGCGTCTCGGTTTTCTCCGGCGACATGGCCTTGGAGGCCGGCTTGCGTTTCGGGGGAGTGGTGATCGGCTCTGCCATGCATCGAGCATACGGTGCCCGCAGCCCAAGCTCCATTTGTGCAAAAGCTACAATGCGCCTTGGGCTAGATCACAGCCCTGAATCACAGTTAAACGACGACGGCGGCCCCCACCTTCCGGTGGGAGCCGCCGTCGAACGCTCGCTCTTGCGCTGAAGCGCGGTTAGGAGTCGCCGCCCGCGTTGCCGGTGGTTCCGGCGTTGACGTTGTGCAGCTTGTACTTCTCGATGGCCTGGGCCGGTGCCTGCGCGTCCACTTCACCGCGGCGGGCCAGCATCTCCAGGGAACGGACCACTACCGAGTGGATATCGTTCTTGAAGAAGCGGCGTGCCGCGGCCCGGGTGTCCGAGAAGCCGAAACCGTCCGCGCCGAGCGAGGCGAACTCGTTCGGGAGGAACTGGCGGATCTGGTCCGGTACGGCCTTCATGTAGTCCGTGACGGCCACGATCGGTCCGGTGGCGCCGGCGAGCTGCTGGGTGACGAACGGCACGCGGGCCGGCTGGCCTGGGTTGAGGAAAGCCTCTTCCTCGGCGGCCATCGCGTCGCGGCGCAGTTCGGACCAGGACGTCACAGACCAGACGTCCGCGGAGACGCCCCAGTCCTCAGCGAGGACGCGCTGGGCTTCGAGGGCCCAGGGTACGGACACACCGGAGGCAAGGATCTGCGTGCGGGGGCCGTCAACCTTGGCAGGCGCCAGCAGGTAGATGCCCTTGGTGATGCCCTCGACGTCGAGTTCCGCCGGTGCCGGCGGCTGCACGATCGGCTCGTTGTAGACCGTGATGTAGTACATCACGTTCCGCGACGGGTCGTTGTCGGCGGGGCCGGGGCCGTACATCCGGTTGAGGCCGTCGCGCATGATGACGCCGATCTCGTAGCCGTACGCCGGGTCGTAGGTGACGACGGCCGGGTTGGTGGCGGCGAGGATGGGGGAGTGGCCGTCAGCGTGCTGCAGGCCCTCGCCGGTCAGCGTGGTGCGGCCGGCGGTGGCGCCGATGATGAACCCGCGGGTCATCTGGTCCGCGGCGGCCCAGAAGGAATCGCCGGTGCGCTGGAAGCCGAACATCGAGTAGAACACGTAGACGGGGATCAGCGGTTCGCCGTGCGTGGCGTAGGACGTTCCGGCGGCGGTGAACGCCGCGACGGAGCCGGCCTCGTTGATGCCGGCGTGGACGATCTGCCCTGCGATGGACTCCTTGTACGCCAGGACCAGCTCGCGGTCCACGGACAGGTAGTTCTGGCCGTTCGGGTTGTAGATCTTCGCGGTCGGGAAGAAGGCATCCATGCCGAAGGTGCGGGCCTCGTCCGGGATGATCGGCACGATCCGCTTGCCGAACTCCTTGTCCCGCATCAGGTCTTTCAGGAGCCGGACGAACGCCATGGTGGTGGCTGCCTGCTGCTTGCCGGAGCCGCGGTTCGCGACCTCGTAGACCTTGTCCTCCGGGAGGGTGAGTTCGGTGTGCTTGGAGCGGCGTTCGGGGACGAAGCCGCCGAGTTCCTTGCGCCGCCCCATCAGGTACTGGATCTCCGCGGAGTCCATGCCCGGGTGATAGTACGGCGGCCGGTAGAGGTCCGCTTCGAGCTGCTCGTCCGTGATCGGGATGCGCAGGTGGTCGCGGAATGCCTTGAGGTCAGCGAGGGTGAGCTTCTTCATCTGGTGGGTCGCGTTGCGGCCCTCGAAGTGCGTGCCCAGGCCGTAGCCCTTGACCGTGTGGGCCAGGATCACCGTGGGCTTGCCCTTGAACTCGGTCGCGGCCTTGTACGCGGCGTAGACCTTGTTGTAGTCGTGCCCGCCGCGCTTGAGGTTCCAGATCTCGTCGTCGGACAGGTCCTGGACCATTTCCTTGGTCTGCGGTGTCTTGCCGAAGAAGTGCTCGCGGACGAACGCGCCGGACTCGGCCTTGTACGTCTGGTAGTCGCCGTCGACGGTCTCGTTCATGATCTTGACCAGCGAGCCGTCTTCGTCCTTGTCCAGGAGCTTGTCCCACTCGCGGCCCCAGACGACCTTGATGACGTTCCAGCCCGCGCCGCGGAAGAAGGCTTCAAGTTCCTGCATGATCTTGCCGTTGCCGCGCACCGGCCCGTCGAGGCGCTGGAGGTTGCAGTTAATGACGAAGTTGAGGTTGTCGAGCTTGTCGTTCGCGGCGAGCTGGAGCAGGCCGCGGGACTCGGGCTCGTCCATTTCGCCGTCGCCCAGGAACGCCCAGACCTGCTGGTCCGAGGTGTCCTTGATGCCGCGGTTGTGCAGATACCGGTTGGACTGGGCCTGGTAGATCGCGTTCATCGGGCCGATGCCCATCGAGACGGTCGGGAACTCCCAGAACTCCGGCATCAGGCGCGGGTGCGGGTAGGAGGAAAGGGCGTGCCCTTCCTTGGACTTCTCCTGGCGGAAGCCGTCCATGTCCTCTTCGGACAGGCGGCCTTCCATGAAGGCGCGTGCGTACATGCCCGGGGAGGCGTGGCCCTGGAAGAAGATCTGGTCCCCGCCGCCGGGGTGGTCCTTGCCGCGGAAGAAGTGGTTGAACCCGACTTCGTAGAGCGTCGCGGCGCCGGCGTAGGTGGAGATATGCCCGCCGACCCCGATATCCGGGCGCTGGGCCCGGTGCACCATGACCGCAGCATTCCAGCGGAGCCAGGCGCGGTACTTGCGCTCGATTTCCTCATCGCCGGGGAACGGTGCTTCCTGGTCCACGGGGATCGTGTTCACGTAGTCCGTGGTCGTGACCATCGGAACCCCGACGCTCTGCGCACCGGCCCGCTGGAGCAAAGCGCGCATGATGTACTGGGCACGCTCGGTGCCCTGATCCTGAATCAAGTCATCCAGGGACTCCAGCCATTCGGCGGTCTCTTCCGGATCACGATCAGGCAGCTGGTTTGTCAACCCGCTGAGGATATGGGAGGTATCTTCTCCTGCAGCCACGTCCAACCTCTCTTTGAGCGCATTCATCGGCACCCTCAGCTCCGGCAGGGTAACTGCCTGGCGTGAACGCGACGTGTGCGACATATCGGTTACAACAGCCCGGTCATGTGCGCCGGGCAAGGTCCAATCACAACTATCCCTGCCGGTGTCAGCGGGGAGTTCGCCCTCGCAGGCGTAGTCGTCATCAGCCACTCTAGTCGTGACAGCAGGCGGATGCGTAGCTGTCACGTGGGCGCCGCTCCTTATTTCCCGGGCATACTGGTTGTGTGACGAAGCGCCGCCCCGCGGCCTCCGGATCCTTCCGTGTGACGCAGAATATGGCGGATCGCGCAGCCAACAGCTTGAAGCGCAGGCGCAAAGGGTGTTGGCTTGGAGTAATGGAAATCACTAGGTTTGTAGAAATCACTGAGCATAGGAGTAACACGTGAGCGAGGCCGACGCCGCCACTTCGGTAAATGTGGCGGAAAAACTGGGTTTCAAAACCGGGGACCTGATTCAGGAATTCGGTTATGACGACGACGTCGACTTCGACTTGCGTGACGATATCGAAGACCTCACGGGCTCGGAACTCTTTGACGAGGACGACCATGAAGTAGTCGACGCCGCCATCCTTTGGTGGAGGGCCGGCGACGGCGACCTCGTTGACACCCTCGTCGATCCGCTGACCACCCTGACCGAGGGTGGCGTTATCTGGGTCCTGACCCCGAAGTCCGGCCGCCCGGGCTACGTCTCACCGGCTGACATCCAGGACGCGGCTCCCACCGCCGGTCTCCACGTCACCACTTCAGCGGGCGTGTCCAGGGACTGGAGCGCTACCCGGTTGGTTACGCGGAAGAACAAATGACTCAGTCCTTTGTAGCTGGCGGCGGAACCGTGCCCGCCGTTGGTGAGCCGGCCCCCGAATTCGAACTCCCGAACCAGTTCGGCGAACCCATCAGGCTCTCCGACCTCCGGGGCCGAAGTGTGGTCTTGGTGTTTTACCCTTTCGCGTTCTCCGGGATCTGCACGGGAGAGCTGTGCGAGCTGCAGGACAACCTGGGGCTCTTTAAGGACGCTAACGCCGTCTTGTTGGGTATTTCGGTGGACAGCAAGTACGCCCAGCGGGCCTACGCAGGTAAGGAAGGCTACGACTTCGACCTGCTCGCCGATTTCTGGCCGCACGGCTCGGTGGCCACACAGTACGGGGTCTTCGACGCCGAGAGCGGTATGGCAAAGCGTGGCACCTTCATCATTGATGAGGGCGGGGTAGTGCGCCACGTGGTGGTCAATCCTCGGGGCCAGGCAAGGGACTTCGCCCAATACCGTGCCGCCCTGGCGGGTCTCGTAGGGAGCTGAGCAGTTGCGGCAGCGGCGCCCCGGGATTGGCATGACAGGCTTCGCCAGTCTGCCGCCCGTCGCCGCCGCCGCGCCCGCGCGGGACGAGCTTGAGGTGTTGCAGGAGATCCATGGCATCCTTGCCGGCGACCGCTTCGCCGTGTTGACAGGCGCCGGCCTGAGCACCGACTCCGGAATACCCGATTACCGCGGGCCCGGTGCAGCCCCGCGGGCTCCGATGACGTACCAGGAATTCATTGGGGATGCCGAAAACCGCCAGCGATACTGGGCCCGCAACCACATCGGCTGGTCCCACCTGCGGCGGGCCGACCCCAATGGGGGCCATACCGCCGTCGCCCGGCTGGAAAAACGGGGTCTGCTCACCGGACTCATCACCCAAAACGTGGACCGTCTCCATGAGGACGCCGGCAGCGTCAATGTCGTGGACCTGCACGGCCGCTTCGACCGGGTGGTCTGCCTGGACTGCCATCGCCGCTACAGCCGCAGCCTCCTGGCCGGCGTGCTGGAGGAGCTCAACCCAGGTTTCCTGGACCGCGCAATGGCGGCCGGTGTAGTCGAGATGGCGCCGGACGCCGATGCCACCGTTGAGGACTCGGGCTTGATCGAAAGTTTTGTCGTGGCGCGGTGCCCGGCGTGCGCCGGAACGCTCAAGCCGGATTTCGTGTACTTCGGCGAAAACGTTCCGAAGGACCGGGTGGAACGCTCCTACGCAATGGTGGACGAAGCCGGGGCGCTGGTGGTGGCAGGCTCCTCCCTGACCGTGATGAGTGGGCTTCGCTTTGTCCGCCATGCCGCCAAGCAGGGCAAACCGGTGGTAATCATCAACAGGGGACAGACCCGCGGGGACAGCCTCGCCAGCATCAAGCTGGACGCCGGCGTCAGCGAGGCGCTGACCTGGCTCGCCGAGGAGCTCCCGCCGCTCTGAGCACCGGACCTGGACTGGGCCGCCGCTGTGGGCGGCCCCGGAGCCGCCGGGGGCGGCGGGCCGATTGGCGTTTTTCCTCAAAGTTCCGGTAGAGTAGCTGTTCGTTGGTTGAAGCGCTCAGGCGCCAAAACCGCGGTATTGGGTCTTTAGCTCAGCTGGTAGAGCGCCACGTTTACACCGTGGATGTCATCGGTTCGATCCCGGTAGGACCCACACATTGGATTACCCCGCTTTTCCGGCTTGGCTGCCCGGAACGGCGGGGTTTTTCGTTCCCTGCCCGGGTTCCATCGGAATCCGTTGGGGAATATCCCGCACAAGGGATCAAGTAACAGGCGGGTACGGTTCTCTGCAGTTACCGGACATCCCTAAAACCTCCCTGCGATCCCCGGATATCTGTCGCCGGATCTCAGCTCTACCCGATCGCCGTCCGGGCCGCCCGAGCCTGCGCTCGATCGCCAGGGAACTCGGAAGGTCCCCAAGCCGTAGACGATATCAACGACCGGCCCCGCGCCGTCCTCGAATGGGCCAGTGCAGAAAGCAAATTCGCTTCCCTGCAAGCGGCAGCTGCACCGCAACTCGCTTCGGTTTCCGCACCGACAAGGTCTCTGCCCACCCAGGTGCCGCGCGTCTCGCTGCCCGCAAATGGGGACAATCCTCAGAGCATATCCACCGCTCCGGCGGATAGGGGAGCTACCCCAACGGCTCCCCAATTCAGCCGTGGATAACCCGGATTGACCCCAACTGTGGACAGCTGTGAGCTGGGCTGCTCCGATATAACGCGGGAAGCTCGTCCCTAAGTCGCCTTCGGTTCTGCCTGCAGCAGCTGGCCTCGCTTAGCCACAATGCCGCCATTGTGGCTAAGCGATCCTCGAGTGCGACGGGTTCGTTGGCACGCGCTCGAGACAGCGTTGCCGGATCTGACCTTGGTCCCGCCCGAGCGGCTGGCTTCCACCAGGCCGGCGGTCTCGAGCGACCGGTAGGCGCGCGCGATTGTTCCCGGGACGATTCTAAGGTCTGCGGCCGGTTGCCGGATCGGTGGCAACCGGGGCCCGCCCGGCAGTCCACCGGACCGGATCAGCGAGGGCGATCTGCTCCCTGACCCGTCCGTACGGCGGGGTTGGGTCTGTGGAATCGAGAGCGATCATACCGAGGCTGCCTCCGCTTCTGCTGCTTGACGGTGGTCGGAGGGACTCGGCTCCAGACGGGCAACCCGCATGCCGAGGATCGCCGCGGTGAATGCAGCGCCTAATCCGGCGAGCAGGCCTCCGGCGCCTGGCAACATCAGTATGAGGCCGGCCGAGGACACCGCCGCCGGAGGATTTGCAGGTACTAAACAGAACGTTGAAGGAGGCAGAAATTGGATGGCCCGATCAGTAAAGTGACTGCATGGATGAAACGCCGCGATTCCGTTCACCGCGATGGTGGCCTTGGGCCGTCGCGATCCTCCTCGTGATCACCGCGACCATAACGTTTCTGGGGTATAAAAGGGGCGAGTGCGTTGACTACGCAATCGAGTCTGGCGCTACGAGCGTGTGTACTAGCGGCCCCGCGCTCAGCATGGATGGCACGTGGATTTTGGCGATGGTGAGCGTGGCCGCCGTCGTCTACTTCGCGCGGCGCCTCGTGCGTGTAGTTAGAGCCCGTAGGGACTAACCGGACACGGACAAGGTAACGAAGGCGCTGAAATAGCCCGGCCCACACCAAAGCCGAACGGTGCCGGCTAATCCTTTCGGCTGCGCCAGGTTTGTCCCAATAAGAAGGTAGTGATCGCCCCCACAATGGCGAGAACCGCAATGGCCACTAGTACGACGGTTCCCATCGTCCCCCTGTGACCACTATGCCGGCCCCGGACAAGGCAGCAATGTATAACCCGACCCGGAGTCTTTTGGACAGGCTTGAAGCGATGGATTCGCGCCCGGGCATCGCTGAGGGCGGATTGCTGGAAGTCATTGCGACAGGCGTTGTGGCTTCGGAATCTTCTTTTGCGGGCCTTCGCCAGAGCACGTGCAGGGTCAGCCCGAGTGGCGACCCGCGGTGGAAGTCCGGCCGCGCGCGAAGCCTTCAACAAGCTGATCGACCGCCTTCAAGCACATGCGTTGCGCTGTCTCGTCACCTGGCTCCCAGGTCCATTCCTGGTATTCCACATCGCCCGATACGAACACGTCATGGTCGAGGTTGTCGTACCAGACCTCCATCACCCTATGCGGGTCCGCCACCAAGGCGATCTGGGTGCGCCATCCACTGACGGCTTCGCGGCCGGCTTCCCAACCGTCATAGGAATGAGCCGCAACGATGGCCTTATTCCGAGCCACGGCGGAATCAATAGTCATACGAAGATCGACCAAGAATGTCGGCTGAACGGGCTGGGCTACGTGGCTGGTCTGGGACTAGCTGGCAGTGTTGATGCCGGTCGTTCTGCTTGGCGCGTGACTCGAAAAAACAACTGCCCTTGAGGGTGCGTTTCCCCCGATTTGTCCGCACTGGGTGGAGCGGTCGGCGTTGATCTGTCCCATGTCGGTGGCTTGATTAGAAGCTTGCACAGCCTCTGAGGTTGTGGCTCATCACAGTTTTGCCTCGGAGTGACTCTTCCCAGGTCCGGCGCCGGTCGTGCTGCGACCAGTCTTGCCCGTTCGAGAGGAAGGAGGTGGCCGCGTTGACTATCGTTGCGCAAACCCGCCCGTTCGTCATCGGCGTGGACTGTCACGCCCGCACTCGCACTTACGCCATCATCGAAGCCAGCACTAAGCGACAGGTCGCGTGCGAGCAGTTCCCGACCACCTCGGCCGGGATTTCACGTGCACTTGCCTGGGTAGGCCGACGGACGGACGGCGATATCGGGTGTCTGTGGGCTGTTGAGGGTATCGGCTCGTATGGGGCCCGTCTGGCCAGGGCAGTAACGGACGCGGTTACGATGTGGCCGAAGCTCCACGTATGAACGCCCGAGGCCGGCGGGGGCTGGGCAAATCGGACCCATTGGACGCCACGGCCATCGGAGCCGCTGTCCTTGGCTTGGAGGAGTCCCAACTCCGGGTTCCGCGACGGGATGAAGGAACCCGTGCCGGGCTCAGGGTCTGAGTGCGGCACGGGATCAGCTGACTCGGGAACGAACAATGAACGTAAATGCACTCATCGCCCTCCTCCGGGCACATGACCTTGGAGTCGACGCCCGTAAGCCTCTGGTTCCCGCGCAGATCGCTGCGATCACTAGATGGCGGGAACGGCAGGAGCAGATGGACCTAGCGATTGCGCGGGAGGAAGAGGTTCGGTTGGCGCGCCGCGCTCTCGAAGTGACCACTCAGCTGGCGGCTAATCAGAAGCGCATGACTGAGCTAATTCAGCAAACTCCCGCCGCCCCGCTGCTGGAAATGGTGGGCGCTGGCGCCGTTTCAGTCGCTGCCGTCCTGACGGCTTGGTCGCATCCAGGAAGGGTTAGCAGCGAAACTGCTTTCGCGTCACTGGCAGGGGTAAATCCCTTACCGGCCTCAAGCGGTAACACTGTCCGTCACAGGCTCAACAGGGGCGGTGATAGGCGCCTCAATCGTGCCTTGCACAACATCACCATGACCCGGATGGTTCACCATCCCGGAACGCGGGAGTACGTCGCTAAGCGTACCCAAGAAGGCCGCGGCTACCGCGAAATCCGACGATCCCTCAAGCGCTACCTAGCCCGAACCCTCTACCGTCAGCTCAACACCCTTTACGCCTCTATGGATCCAGCCCGCCCACGTGTTGCAGGGGCAGAGCCCAGCCAACTCGTCGGAGCATATCGTGATTCCGCGCCACGCCTAGGTCACATCGCTGCCCCAGCGTCCTAGCGCGATGATCGCCTCACGCAAGGCAAGCCCGCGATCGGTCAGCGCATAAGCCCGGGTGTTGTGCCGGAGGGGCAGACGGGACAGTACCCCGGCCGCTTCGAGCTCGCGCAGGCGGGTCGCGAGAATGTTCGTCGGCACTCCGAGGTCGCGCTGCAGATCGCCGTAGCGCTGCGGCCCATCGAGCAGCCGCTCCACGATGAGCAGGGCCCACCGTGCTCCAACCATATCGAGGGCCGCGGCGAGGTCGCTCACTCGGTCGGATCGGCGTCCGGTTTCATCCAAAACGGCGAGTAGTGGTAGCCGTCAGGGTCGTCGAACTGGCGCTGGTACATGAAGGGGTAGTCGTCGATATCACCGATCCGCCCGCCGGCGGCACCGGCGCGCTCGACGAGCTCATCGACCGCCTGACGGCTGCCGAGGTCGAACGAGACCGTGACCTTCGAGGGCGTCTCTGGTCCGCCGACCAGCTCCTCGGCCCCGCCGACGCTCGCATACATCTCGCGGCTGCCGAGCATGACGTACTGCTCGGGCGCGATCGCGAAACATGACACCTTGTGATCGGACATTTCTGGGTTGAGGGTCCAGCCCAGGGCGGTGTAGAAGGCGGTCGCGCGCTCGACGCTCTCGACCGGGCAGGTGATGAAAAGGCTCATGCGGCTCATACTTGCAAAATGCAAGTCTGACGTCAAGATCTCGGCCGCGCGGTCCGGAAATTGCAGGCGTGTAGGAGCACGTTCAGAGGTACAGGCGAGTAATAGGGATCAGACCGTGCGTTGGGCATTGGTGCAGAGAGGGATCGGTTCACGGGCGGTGCCATACCTAGCTTGGCGAGGAGTGGTTTGTCGCGCTCCGTTGGGACCAGCCAGAAATTGTCTCGAAACCCTAGTGTTTTGAGACGGAAGGGTTACGAGACACCGAGTTGAAAGTTCCCTCCAGGCTGGGAAATAGGGATTCAGGCGCCTGGCCTGGTGTCATGTCCGGGGCGCAAGGCGATCCACAGGGCGCATCGCCGGCAAATGTAGGCGGGTTCATTGCCGAGCGCGTGGAGTTTGTGGCGCTTCATTTGCCGTCCACAGCAGGAGCACCGGTTCGCGCTGTCAGAGTCCACGGTTTCTCAGCGCTTCCAGTATCTGATCGACGGTCGGAACGCCGTCCATGCCGCTTGGTGTGGGGTAGATCCGGCATGCCAGTTCAGTGGTTGGGGCTGCGCCGGGGAAGATGTCGGTGCCATCCACGGTGATTGTGGGCGATCCGGAAAAGGCCGTTCCTGCCGTGTCTGCGGGAGATTTGATGGGCCGCAGGCGGATGGTGAGGTCCTGGCGCCCCAGGGCGGTCAGGGCAGTTTCTATCTGGGCGAGTGCTCTTGCAGTGTTGGGGCAGTCATTGATGTGCAGCAGTTCGATCTTCATGTGCTCCTCGTCATGTAACCGGAGGTTCCGGTGGCTTGCCAGGGTGTGGCTCTTGATGGCTTATCGGGGGCTGAGGGACAGTTGCAGGGCGTGGAAGTCGAAGTGGAGTGTCGGGTAGGCGTAGACGTCGGTGAGTGTCATTGTCGGGGCGAAGAACGGATCCCACCGATCCGGGAATGGCATTGATCTTGCCAGGGACCTGGAACTCTCGCGTTCGAGTCTGCGGGAAATTGCACTTATGGTGTGGTCGAGTTTCCGGCGCATTCGCTGCTTGTTGTAGACGAGGGCAGCGCCGCGGGAGCCCCAGTAGTTCACGACATCGAAGGGCCGTGTCCCGGCATTCAGGACGGCGGCAAAGGCTTTGCCGGCTGGTTCGGGGAGCCGGCTGATGACATGGACCAGCGGAAGCAGGGCGCGGACGACCATGTAGCCGAAAACCATGTGGAAGAGCAGTTCCTCGTTGGTCCACCGGGTTCCGTTGCTGCGCCTGCGAAGATCGGCGTCCCCGGCGTTCGTCAGCCAGGCATCGAGGTCATGGCTGGCGCGGCTGTAGCCGGCCAGGATTTCCGCCTTGGTTGGTTCCATGTCGTGCCTTCCGCTCCTGACGCCTGGATTCTGCTGGTTTCCCCGGGGCTATTCAGATGACGGGGGATCGGCGTTCGATCAGGACGGTGTCGCGCCACTGACCACTCAGGGGACCATGGGGCATCCGGGCGATGCGCTGCCGGCGTCCCACGATGACGTAGCCGTTGGCAAGGTGGAGCCTGAGGCTGGCTTCGTTCTCGGGAAAGACGCTGGCCTGGATGGTCCAGATCCCGTCACTCTCTGTGGACTTGGCCAGGGCCCGCAGCAGCGCTGCTCCCACGCCGAGTCCTCGCGCTTCGGCCGCGACATAGACGGAGTGTTCCACCACTCCGGAGTAGACAGGGCGGGCGGAGACGGGAGAGACGGCGGCCCAGCCCCGGATCCTGCCTTCCCCGTCCTCGGCCACGAGCCGGTGGCCAGGCAGTCCCGAGTCGTTGAACGGTTCCCAGCTTGGCGCTTCCGCCTCAAAGGTCGCGTGACCGGTGTCGATGCCCTCCTGGTAGATCCGCCGGACCGCTGGCCAGTCCGAGCGGGCCATGCTCCGGAGCGTGACCGCGGAAGTCATAGGTTGGTGAGGATGCCGACGACGCCGTCCAGTGCGCCGGGGGCCAGGGAGAAGTAGGCCCAGGTGCCACGCTTTTCGCGGTGCAGCAGACCGGCTTCGACCAGGACTTTCAGGTGGTGGGACACCGTGGGCTGGCTCAGGTCCAGCGGGTCGGTCAGGTCGCACACGCAGGTGGCCCCGGAGGAGGCGGCCTTGATGATGGAGAGCAGCCTGAGCCGGTTCGGGTCGGCCAGTGCCTTGAAGACCAGGGCCTGTTGCTTCGCTTCCTCGGGACCGAGGGTGGGCGCGCCCGCTGGCGGGCAGCAGACTTCATCCGTGACGGGCTCAAGAACGGGCAGCAACTTCATGTACCCATTATGCGCCAATATCGATATTCATCAATGTACCGTCCTGCAACTGCGCCGGCTCGAGCCGGTGCGGTTGCAGTCTAGGAGCCGGCCTTTCCGGCTTCGTGGGGGAGCACGACGTCGTCAGCGGCGCGGCCTGCCCAGGGAAACAGGAGGATGAGGAGGCCCAGGCCCGCTGCCGCCCCGATGAGCTGGGCGATGATGAAGCCGGGCACGGAGCCCGGTGCGATGCCGGCAAAGGTGTCGCTGAAGATGCGGCCGACTGTCACGGCGGGGTTGGCGAAGGACGTCGAGGACGTGAACCAGTACGCGGCCCCGATGTAGGCGCCCACCGCCGGTGCGGCGAGGACGCCCCGTTTGGTGGCGGCCAGGGTGAAGATCAGCAGGATGAGCCCGGCGGTCGCCACAACCTCACCGAGCAGATGCCCGCCGCTGGCACGGTCCTTGCCGGAGATGGAGGTCCCCACCTCGAACATGGCGTTGGCCACGACACTGCCGCTGGTGGCGCCCACGGTTTGCGCGACCACATAGGCGCCCAGCTCCGGAAGGGCCAGCCCCGTGCCGCTGCGCCGGCCCAGGACCCAGTCGACGAGCGACACTACCGGGTTGAAGTGCGCCCCGCTAACCGGGCCGAAGATGAGGATCAGCACGGTCAGGCCCAGCACGGTGGCGGTGCTGTTCTGCAGCAGCTGCAGGCCGACGTCGTTCGGGGAGAGCTGCTGCGCGGCGATCCCCGAACCCACGACGATCATCACGAGCAGGCTCGTGCCAAGAAGTTCGGCGACGGCACGGCGCCACAGCAGCGGTTGGTTGGAAGTCATGGCACCAAGCTTGACCCAAGAAATTAACTCAGTCAAAATTGAGTCAATGAAAACTGATTCAGTGGATGCTTTCCGGGCGCGGGTTGCCAAGCACGCGGCCCTTGCCGATCCTGCGCGGCTGCGGATCGTCGATCTGCTGACGCTGGGGGACTTCTCTCCGACGGAACTGCAAGCCGAGTTGGGCATGCCCTCGAACCTGCTGTCCCACCATCTGCGCACCCTGGAGGGTGCGGGCCTGGCCACCCGCCACCGCTCCGAAGCCGACAGGCGCCGCAGCTACATCCGCCTCGCCGCCGGCGCCCTCGATGGCCTCGCGCCCGGGGTGGAGCACGGCGCCGGGCGTGTCCTGTTTGTTTGCACCCGCAACAGCGCCCGCTCCCAGCTGGCCGCCGCGCTCTGGCAACAGGTCAGCGACATCCCCTCAGCCTCTGCGGGAACGCACCCGGCCGAGCGCATCGCGCCGGGGGCCGTCGATGTTGCCCGGCGGCATGGACTGCAGCTCGCAAACAGCTCACCGCGGAGGCTGGATGAGGTCGCCGGGGACGGGGACTTCGTCGTGACCGTGTGTGACAACGCCCACGAGGAACTTACCGGCCTGGCCGGCGTCCACTGGTCCGTGCCGGATCCGCTGGGGATCAACACCGAGGAAGCCTTCGAGAACGCCTTCACCGACATCTCCCACCGCATCAATGGCCTCGCGCCCAGGATGCACGCTGCCTAACGCCAAACAAACGTCCAGCGCTCCTCCGGGCCGCGATAAAACGGACCTCGCGTAAATATTGACAACCATCAATCTATCGTCCGATACTCCATACATCGATCAACATCAATATTCAGTGGCGATGCAGGACGAGCCGGACGTGACAACCGCACCAAGACCGTTTCACCCATCACCTAACTGATTCCAGGAGAAAACCCGTGACCACCGAAACCGCCAAGAAGCCCTCCGTCCTGTTCGTCTGCGTCCACAACGCCGGCCGGTCCCAGATGGCGGCAGCGTTCCTCACCACCCTCGGCAAGGGCCAGATCGAGGTCCGCTCCGCAGGGTCCCAGCCGGCTGAGAAGATCAACCCGGCCGCCGTTGAGGCCATGGCCGAGGTCGGCATCGACATGTCCGCCGAGGTCCCCAAGGTCCTCACCACCGAAGCCGTCAAGGAATCCGACGTGGTGATCACCATGGGCTGCGGTGACGAATGCCCGTACTTCCCGGGCAAGCGCTACGAAGACTGGGTCCTGGAAGACCCGGCCGGCAAGGGCGTCGAATCCGTCCGCCCCATCCGCGATGAGATCAAGACCCGCATCCAGGGCCTGATCGACTCCCTGATCCCGGCCGCCAAGTAGCCCCGAACCCCTGGAGGAGCACGGCATGAGCAACGAACAGCTGATCATCATCGGGTCCGGCCCGGCAGGTTACACCGCCGCGATCTACGCCGCCCGTGCCGGCCTGGAACCGCTGGTGCTGGCCGGCTCGGTCACGGCCGGCGGCGCGCTGATGAACACCACCGAGGTGGAGAACTTCCCCGGCTTCCCGGGCGGCATCCAGGGCCCGGAGCTGATGGACGGCCTGCAGGAGCAGGCCGAGAAATTCGGCGCGAAGGTCGTGTTCGACGACGTCACCGAAGTCCGGCTTGCCGGTCACCTGAAGACCGTGGTCACCGGCGGCGGCGAAACCCACCAGGCCCCCGCGGTCATCCTGGCCACCGGCTCGGCTTACAAGGAACTCGGCCTGCCCGAAGAGAAAAAGTTCAGCGGCCACGGCGTCTCCTGGTGCGCCACCTGCGACGGGTTCTTCTTCCGCGAGCAGGACATCATCGTCGTCGGCGGCGGTGATTCGGCGATGGAGGAAGCCACCTTCCTGACCAGGTTCGCGAAGTCCGTCACCGTCGTCGTCCGCAAGGGCGAACTGCGCGCCTCCCGCATCATGGCCCAGCGCGCCAAGGACAACCCCAAGATCAGCTTCGCCTGGAACTCCGCCATCACCGCCATCCACGGCGACGGGAAGGTCACCGGCGTTACGCTCACCGACACCCGGAACGGGGAGACCCGGCAGCAGGCGGCCACCGGGATTTTCGTGGCCATCGGGCACGTGCCGCGCACCGAGCTCGTGGCCGGGCAGGTGGAGCTCGATGCCGAGGGCTACATCAAGGTCGACGCGCCGACCACGGTCACCAACCTGTCCGGCGTGTTCGCCTGCGGGGACGCCGTGGACCACCGCTACCGCCAGGCCATCACCGCCGCCGGCACTGGCTGCGCCGCGGCCCTGGACGCCGAACGCTACCTGGCCGCGTTAGAGGACGCGGACAGCATCGCCACCGCGCTGGTGGAAGAACCTATCCACGCCTAGACCCGGACCAGGGGAGGGGGTGAGCTGAATGACGAACGGATGCTGCGGCGACTCCGGTTGCTGCGAGGACGATCAGGACTGCTGCTAACCCCGACCCGGGCACCTGCCGGCCCCACACCGGCCGGCAGGGCCCACCGACCACAACCGCGTTACCACTACGGATGAAAGAGGACACCATGGAGTCAGCGAAGAACCTTCCCGTCGCCGTGATCGGTGCCGGCCCCGTGGGCCTGGCCGCCGCAGCCCACCTGCTCGAACGCGGCCTCGAGCCGCTGATCCTCGAAGCCGGGACCTCGGCGGGCGCCGCCATCGAGCAGTGGCGCCACATCCGGCTGTTCTCACCGTGGCGGTTCAACATCGACGCCGCCGCCGTCCGCCTCCTCGAAACCTCAAACTGGGAGTCACCCCGCCCCACGGCCCTGCCCTACGGCGGCGAACTCATCGACAACTACCTCGCACCGCTGGCTGAGCTCCCGGCCATCAGTTCACGGCTGCAGACCGGCGCCCGCGTCATCGCCGTCACCCGTGCAGGCCTGGACAAGACCCACATCAAGGGCCGCGACACCACCCCCTTCACGGTCCGGGTCGAACACTCGGACGGCGAAACCCGCGACCACACCGTCGCAGCGGTCATCGACGCCTCCGGCACGTGGTCCACCCGGAACCCGCTGGGCACCTCCGGGCTGGCCGCCATCGGCGAAGACACCGCAGCAGCCCGAATCTCCTCACCGCTGCCCGACGTCACCGGCAGAGACCGCGCAACCTTCGCCGGCCGCCGCGTGCTCGTGGTCGGCGCCGGACACTCCGCGGCCAACACCCTGATCAACCTCGCAGACCTCGCCAAAGACGCCCCGGACACCCGCATCCTTTGGGCCATCCGCGGCGACTCCGCCGCCAAGGTTTATGGCGGCGGCGACGCCGATGGGCTGCCCGCCCGCGGCCAGCTCGGCGCCCGGGTCCGCCGCCTCGTCGAGGCCGGCACCATCGAGCTGCATGCAGGGTTCGGCATCGCTGCCCTGAAAACCCTCGACTCCGGCGTGACCGTCGAAGCGGTCGACGGCCGCACCCTGGACGCCGACGTCGTGGTGCCCTGCACCGGGTTCCGCCCGGACCTGGACATCCTCCGCGAAGTCCGGCTCCACCTGGACCCAGCCGTCGAAGCACCGGTGGAACTCGGCCCGCTCGTCGACCCTGAATTCCACTCCTGCGGCACCGTCCCGCCGCACGGCGCGAAACTCCTCGCCCACCCGGAGAAGGACTTCTACATTGTTGGGATGAAGTCCTACGGCCGGGCACCGACCTTCCTGCTGGCCACCGGCTACGAGCAGGTCCGCTCCGTCGCCGCAGCCCTCGCCGGGGACCGCGAAGCCGCGGACACCGTGCACCTGGCACTCCCCGAAACCGGCGTCTGCTCCACCGACGCCGGCACCAGCTGCGACGTCCCCGTCCCGGCCGCAGGAGAGGCCGCCGCCTCGGCTGCGGCTGAGCCCGGGTGCTGCGCCACACCGGAACCGGTGCTGGTCGGCTTCCCGACCGGGCTGGCCCATGGCCGCTCCGGCAGCAACTGACCGACGGTAAACCCAACCATTGGAGTGCTGCCATGACCGAGAACCGTGAAACCAGCCTGGGCCTGCAGGACAACACCGAGGTCCTGCACCGGATCAGCGCCCGCCTCGGCGAAAGGTTCGCCGGGATCTTCGCCGCCGAAACCGTCGAACGCTACGTCTTCGAGTCCTACACGGCCCTGGCCCGGACCGCGAAAATCACCACCTACCTGCCCGCCACCACCGAGCACTTCGCCAGCGACAGGCTCAGCGCGCTGGCCAAGTCCAAGGGAGCAATCGCCTCCGAGGTGCCCGAAGTCCTGTTCGTCTGCGTGCAGAACGCGGGCCGGTCCCAGATGGCCGCCGCCCTGCTCACCGTCGAAGCCAAGGGCAGGATCCACGTCCGTTCAGCAGGCTCCCTGCCGGCCGCCGAACTCGATCCCGCCGTCGTGGCAGTCATGACCGAGATGGGCCTGGACCTGTCACAGAACTACCCCAAACCGCTCACCGATGACGTCGTGCGCGCCTCCGACGTCGTCATCACCATGGGCTGCGGGGACTCCTGCCCGATCTACCCCGGCAAACGCTACGAGGACTGTTACCTCCCGGACCCGGCCGACCAGCCCCTCGCCACGGTCCGGGAGATCCGCGACCAGATCCATGACCGGGTCAAAACCCTGGTCGACTCACTCACAAAGGAAACAACGCTCTCATGACCCAGAAACACCCTGCTGTCCTGTTCGTGTGCAGCAAGAACGGCGGCAAATCCCAGCTCGCCGCCGGCCTCATGCGCGACCTCGCAGGAGACGCCGTCACCGTCTACTCCGCAGGCACCAAACCGGCCAAGGACCTGAACCCGCAGGCCGTGGAGTCCCTGACCGAACTGGGCATCGACGTCACCGGCGAATACCCGAAACCGGTGACCGACGAGGTCCTGGACACGGTGGATGCCGTCGTCGTCCTGGGAACCGAAGCGAAGCTCGAGCCGCGCGAAGGTGTCCGTTTCGAGGTCTGGGAAACGGACGAGCCTTCCGAACGCGGCATCGAAGGCATGGAACGCATGCGCCTGGTCCGGGACGACATCAAGGCCCGCGTCCAGAAGCTGCACGCGGAGCTCACCGGGAAGTAACCATGCCCGCCCCTGCGGTATCCCGGACACTGGTCGCGGAGGGTGCACCACGCGGCGGCCTCGCCGCGCTGTGCATCACCCAGACCACCGCATGGGGCGTGCTCTACTACGCACTGCTCGCCGCCGTCCGGCCGATCAGCGAGGACACCGGCTGGGACCCGGCCCTGGTCACGGGGGCCTTTTCCGCCGGGCTGGTCGTATCCGCGGTCGCCGGAATCGCCGTTGGCCGACTCCTGGACAGGACGGGCCCCCGCAACCTGATGATCGGCGGATCCTTCATTGGTGTCCTCGGCCTGGCCACGGTCAGCGCGGCGCCGAACCTGCCCCTGTTCGCGGCCGCATGGCTGCTGGCCGGAACCGCGCAGGCCGCGGTGCTGTACCAACCGGCCTTCACCGTGATCAGCCGCTGGTACGGACCCGACCGGGTGCGGCCGCTGACGGTACTGACCCTCGTTGCCGGTTTTGCGTCCACGATTTTCGCCCCGCTCACCGCGGCCCTGTGCGCCGGGTTGGGCTGGCGGGGCGCCTTCCTCCTCCTCGCCGCCGTGCTGGCCTCGGTCACCATCCCGCTGCACGCCCGCTATCTGAACCGGACCTGGACGCACACGCTGCCCGGAACGCACGCGGCCGAGGACCGGGCGGGTGTGCGCTCCATCCTGCGCAGCGCCGAATTCCTCGGTCTGCAGGCACTCATGGTCCTGCTCTGCCTCGGCCTCTACACCGTGACGCTGAACATCATCCCCCTGCTGATGGAAAAAGGAACCGACTACACTCTGGCCGCCCTCGGCCTCGGACTCGTCGGAGCAGGCCAGGTTGCCGGGCGGCTGCTCTTCGCCGCAATCCCCGCTCATGCACGCATCCTGGTCATCACCGGAACCGCCAGCGGCGCCAGCCTTCTGCTCGCACTCCTGCCCGGACCTGCGCCCCTGCTCATCACCACCGGCATGCTCGCCGGAGCCGTCCGCGGCTGCCAGACCCTGCTGCAGGCCACCATCGTGGGTGACCGGTGGGCAACCAGCAGCATCGGCACCCTGCAAGGCATCTTCGCCGCGCCCCTGACCATCGTCACAGCCCTCGCCCCGGCCGCCGGCCCGGTCATAGCCGCCTGGCTTGGCAGCTATACGGCCATGGCCTACGCCATGGCGGCAGCCACCGGGCTCGCAGCGCTCACCGCTTTCGCCGTGAACCTCAACAGAGGTTCGCGTGTTTGATGAGGAATGGCCTGACGGGCCCGTCGTGCTCGGCGTCGGCTGGGACTGTTCAGAGCATCTAATCCGGACGGCGGTTGCCCTTGCAGGCGATCTGGGACAGCATCTCGTTTGCGCCTTCGTGGACCCCGCCAGCTACCTGACGGAATGGGAACCGGCAGTTCAACGGACTGTTCTTTCCCTGGACCCGGCCATCAATGACGAGGCCGACTTCCCGTTCAAGCAGCTGCAACGGAAGCTGGGATGCATCCTCGGGCAGCCGGGGGAGACTTGGTCCTTCCGCGTTCTCAACGGCGACGTCTCCAAAGCCCTTAGCCGCCTGGCCGAGAGCACCGGAGCATCACTGATCATCGTCGGCGCCGACCGGCCCGGGTCATTGGCGTGCGTGGACAGGACTCTCGAAGGATCCGTGTCCGCGTCACTGACCCACCAACAGCGGCACCCGGTCCTCATCATTCCCTAACCCCGCCAGCGGCCATGGACCAGGTCAGATATGCCGGTCAGCATAGGGCACTGTCATGGTGAAACGGATCCCGAACGCGGTTGCGGGGATTCGAGGCGCGCTCTCGCTGTGGAAAGCGGACGTTCAGTTTTTCAACTGCTCGGCCCCGCCCCTTGTTGCGAACTTGCGGCTGGTTAGGTGGTGTGACTCAGGCTCGGGCACGATGATCGGAACGATGCGTACCAGGACGACCATGGCGACCAGTTCGACGAGTGTCTGGGTGACGACGGCCAGCGGGGCGATGCTCAGAGCGGGCGGCAGGGCCAGGGCCAGGGGGAGGACGACGAGGGAGTTGCGGGTGGTCGCGGAGAACATGGCGGCCCGGGTGCTAGGGACGTCGAGGCGCGCGGCCAGTCCTGCGACTTTTCCTATGATGACGGCGATGATGACGAAGGCGACGTAGAGGGGGATAACGCGGGTGAGATTGAGGACCTGGGAGCCTACTGCTGCGATCTGGGATCCGATGACGACCGCGAGGGTGACCATCATCAGGGGCACCATGGCCCCGGCCATGATCTTTTCTATCGCTTGACCTGCACGGTGCCGGCGGGCGATGCCCTGCACGACGGCGGCCGAGGCCAGGGGCAGCACGATCAGCAGGAGGAATGCCTTGAGGAACGGTCCGGCGTCGATTACGTTCAGGACGTCACTGCCGGCGAAGAGGAACAGATAGACCGGGAGCAGGAGGATCTGCACCAACATCAGCAGCGGGGTCGCGGCGAGCAGGCGGGCGCTGGCGCCGCCGGCGATCCCGCTGAACACGATGACGTAGTCGATGCATGGGGTCAGCAGTACCAGCAGGACGCCGACCATCAGCCCGCGGTCGTCCGCGACGAAGCGGGAAAGCCCGAACACGACGGCGGGGATGATGATGAAGTTCGCGACGAGCACCGTGCCCAGGAAGCGTATGTCGCGGAATGCTTTGCCGACCTCGATAAGGGGGACGGCGAGGAACGTGGCGAACAGCAGCAGGATCAGCACCGGTTCGATGGAATGCTCCAGGGCGGGCGCGAGCTGCGGTGCAGCCAAACCGACCGCTGCGCCGGCTAGGATCGCGGCCATGTAGAGCAGGACCTGGTGGTCGTCCCACCAGCCGATAATGCGGTGCATGGTCACCGTGTTCCTTCGTTTTCTGTTGGCAGTGGGATAGCTTCTGCGGTGATGCAGGTGTCCTGCCTGGTGCCGAGGAGTGCGCATTCGGAGCGGCAGGAGCGTCCGCTGTCCGGACACGCGCCAACCCTGGTTACTGCGGCATCGAGCCGGTCCCGCAGGAGCTGCAGGTTCGCCAGGCGTTTGTCGACCTCGAGCAGCCTTTGCCGGAGCTTGGGGTGAAGAACCTCGCGCACCTGCGTGCAACTCTCACCCTCGATGAGGGTCAGAAGCTCGACAATTTCGGGCAGTGACATGTCCAGCTGTTTTGCGGCCTCGATGAACGACAGCTGGCCGAGCGCATCCTCGTCGTAGTCGCGGTACCCGTTAGTGCCCCGCTTCGCTGTGACCAGCCCTACCGACTCGTAATAGCGCAGCGTCGTCGCAGGGACCCCCGACGCTGTTGCCAGCTCTGAAATTCGCACGCTGTCTAGCGTAGACCTTCGAGTGCACTCGAAGGTCCAGTCCGTGCTGGCCTTTCTCTCAGGAGTGCCGGCGGTGAGGACTGTGGCAGCACCTGATGCGGGCCATATCGTTGATGCATGAGCGAGTCGGACGAGCACAACAAGCGTGTCGTTTCCATGCTGGTGGAGGCAATCAGCCGTGGGGACCTGGCAGTGTTTGACGAGGTTTATACCGCGGAGGCCGCCGCGAAAGCCCGTCAGTGGGTCAGGCCATTTCTGGAGTCTTTTCCCGATGTCAGGATGGACGTCGTCCAGATGGTCGCTGATGGCGATACCGTCGTTGCAAGGCTGCGCTGTTCAGGTACTCATCTTGGTCTCTGGCGCGGGCATGCCCCGACCGGCAGGCGCTTTGAGCGGGTGGACGAGGTGTACTTCTTTTCCTTCAAGGATGGGCTGATCAGTGGCAGTTGGGGCATCGAGGACAACCTGAAACGCTTCGGCCAACTCGGCCTCACCCTCTGGACGAGACGCCTCATATCCCTTGAGATACGAGGCGTCTCGTCCAGAGGAAAGCAACGGGCCCGTAAGGTTCTAGTTCCGGTGCCATCACATGGCTTTCCCAGCACCAGGCCATTCTCATAACTATGTCTCGAAGCCCTTTGGTGGAATCGGCATACTAATCATTAGTTACGAGACACACTCGGAGGCAGGCATGTCGAAACTTATTGGGTATGCACGCGTTTCGACACGGCAGCAGTCCACGGACCGGCAGCGGGCGGATCTCCTGGCCGCCGGCGTTCGACCCGATGACCTGTACATCGATTAGGGAGTCTCCGGAGCGCGTGCGTCGCGACCACAGTTCGATCGGGCATTCGACGCGCTCATCCAGGGTGGCACCCTTGTCATCGCGACTTTGGACCGGCTCGGCCGATCCACCCAAAACATGCTTGCCTTCGCGGATGAACTCCGCAGCAGAGGCGCTGGCCTGCGCGTGCTGAACCTGGGCGGAGGCGACGTCGACACCGCGACGCCGATGGGTTCAATGTTGTTCACGATCATGGCCGCTCTCGCGCAGATGGAATACGAAATCAAGCGCGAACGCGTCACGGATTCCATCGAATAGCGAAGAGAGGCGGGCATGAGTCTTGGCGGGCGGCCCCGTCGGGTTACCGATAGTCAGATTCGAACTGCTGTCCGATTGGTATTCATGGATAACCCGAATTGACCCCAGATATCGACAGAGGCCTAGCGGGTGGCGCGGGAGCTTTGCGCTGGTCTGAAGTAGTCGGTCAGGAATCCTGCCAGGATACTGGCCAGGATCACTAGGGCGGCCGGCTGGAGCGAGATCGGCCCCACGAAGTCGCGAATGTCGATTTTGAACAGAAGCATCAGAAGGACCGCGAGGAGAAGGTAGGCAATTGCCAAGGCTGTCCCGATGCTTGTGATGTTTCTTCCCAGCGTGCTCCGTTTCGCCTTCGGGAACTGCTTCGCATACTCATCTGCGGGGCCGAATTCTGCCGCCGCTGGGGTCCCTGTAGCTTCCTGATGGGCTTGCACATCGTCGAGCACATCCGTGATCTCGGATTCTGACAACCCACGAAGCCTCAGGTGGAAGGTCAGATTTCGCTTGTAACTCATGGCTGTTCCTGTCGGATTGTTCGGATTTTGGTGAGGGTCTGGCTCATCCGGTGCCAAGCTGCTGAGGTCCGGGCCAGCTCGTCGAGGCCTTGTTCAGTGATTGTGAACCGCTTGCGGCCCGGACCCGCTAGGTCGTGCTGCCAAGTGTGCTCAACAAAGCCGTGGTCTTCCAGTCGCTTCAGCAGTGGATATAAGGTTCCCCCCTTGATCCGTGCGAAGCCGTGCTGCCGAAGGATCTCGGCTAAGGCATAACCGTGACTTTCCCCATGACTGAGCACTGCGAGCACAGCCTGCGGTAGCGCCGCCCGAATCAGCTCCTGGTCAAGGTCGAGATCTTCCATATCTTGGATAGTGCCACTAACTATGTAGGTTGGCAACCAGCTAGTGAGTTATATGTCCCGTACGCAGCAAATTCCTGTGTTGCTGCTACATTCCGGGAAAACTGTTGCGACGATCGTTGGAAACCACCGATCAGCGACCGCTGCGGGTGGTCGCCGCTGCACAAGGCATCATCAACTCTGCCTTGGCCGTCACCAGGTTGTTGTGGCCCAACCCGCCAGCACGACCGCACGAAGAATCCCTTGGAGGGCCAAGCGGAACGGCAGCGACAGTGGACTTTGACCAGGGGTCGCACGCTGGGAAAGCTTCGGCGAGATCAATGAACAAACTTCTCCGCTTGGTGCCCGCAGGGTTAGAAACTCCTTAGAGCATTTCGACGAATACCTCGATGGCTTCCTCTTCGACATAAAGGAGGGGCGCCGCCCATACGTCATCATGGGCATGGTCGTGGCCCCTCGGGACTCGATAGACTTCGGCGGCCAGCCGCCCACATTTTGCGCCTCGTGGATAACCATTCGAAGGAGGTGTGGGTACTGGAAGAGTCGATCGCGATACAGCCTCTGGTCAACTAAGTTGAACGGATCGAAAGCATCGCGAAGGAGTGGCTCTACAAACACAACCGGGGCCGGTATGCATCTGCTCCTCCGAGGCCTGTCCCGATGCCGCCACCGGCTAGGACCGGTTCAATCGCCGCCCCAGCTACGACGTGGAACGCGAAGCAGTTACCTCCCCTTCCTCCTTTTCCAGACCGCTCCGGAGGCGGGTGACCTATCCCGATGGATGATTAAAGCCGCAACGACTAATCACTCAATATCCCCGGAATGTGGTGTAGCCGTGAGTTCGCGATTCCTGCAGAACCTCACTATGGGGGTGCCGGCATACCTCGGCCGAGAAACCTCGTCGTGCAGGCATAAGAACCTGTATGACGGGGTTTTTTGTTTGTGCAGTGGAGGGTGGGCCTCAGCGACGTCGAACATTTTTGTCGCACCCCCGGGCAGAATGTAGTCATGGAAGCCGTTCGGGATTTCCTCCCGTTCCAGGACACGGACAAGGCCGCAGGCCAGGTCCAGCATCGCGGCGTGGACGCCGGTGTTGCCGACGCCCTCGCGGCGCTCCAGGCGGCGAGTTCGACGGCGGTGGCGGACGCGGCGTTCTGGGGATTCCGGGCCGCGTCCGACTTCGCCGGCCGGGTGGAGGAACTCTCCCGGACCGTGGAGTATTTCCAGCTCGTCGCGGCCGCGGCCGTGAACCGTACCCGGCGGCAGGCCACGGCCGAAGCTGGAAACAGCCGGGGCGCCGGGACGCCGGGCTGGACTACCGGCTGGCAGGACACGTCCGCCGGTGGTGCCGGCGCCGGGATCTTGGGCGCTTCAACAGCTGCCGCCTCGGATGGTTCCCAGGCCGGGAGTGACGCCGAGGCCGTGGATGACGGGTACCGGAATACCGCGGAGTTCCTGCGGGCCCGGTTGCGGATCAGCGCCGCGGAAGCACGGCGCCGGCTCACCCTCGCGGCGGACCTGCTGCCACGGACCGGGCTCGGCGGCCAACAGCTGCTGCCGCCGGTCCGGGAGGAGCTCGGCGCCGCGGTCGCGTCCTCCGAGGTCGCGTCCCGGGCCGCGAGCATCATCACCGTCGCGCTGGACCGGGTCCGGCACGCCTGCGACGTCGAGACCTCGGCGCGGATGGAACATGCCCTGACCCGGACCGCGGCCGAAAACGACCCCGACTTCCTCGTCCGCGTCGCCCGGAGCTGGACCGACGCAATCGACCAGGACGGCGCCGAACCCTCCGAGGAACTGCTCCGCCAGCTCCAGGGCGCCTTCATCCGCAAACCCCGCCACGGCCTGCACCACCTGGAGATCTTCGCGACCGCCGAACAGTTCGAACACCTCCTCACCGTGATGAACACCGCCGCCAACCCGAGAACGAACGCCCCGACGCCCCGGCCGCCTCGCGGTTGGCGGGCGACTCCAACGAGCCCGACGCTGATGACACTGCCGCCGGAGACAGTGACGTTTCCCGGCAGGACCCTGACGCCGAAAAGGCCGCAGGCCACAGCCCTGCCAACGGCGGCTCCGCCTCAGGCCCTGCCACAGCCGCCGTTTCGGCTTCCACCGGTGTGGTGGCCGCAGCTGCTGCGGGTGGGAGCGTGTCTGCGGTTGCGGACGACCCTGCGGCTCCGGACGGCGACTGGGCTGCGCCCGCCACCCCTGTTGCCGGTTTCCCGGAAACGGACCCGCCCGCAGTCCTGGATCTCCGCACACGGCCGCAGAAACTGCTCGACGGCCTCGTCGGGGCGTGCAAGGCGGCCCTCGCCGCCAGGTCCCTGCCCGCCGCCGGCGGACTCCGCCCGCAGGTCATGGTCACCATCGACTACCGCGACCTCCTGGCCCGGCTCGGAGCCACCCCGCACGACCCGGCAGAGGCATACCCGGATCTTGGGCGGACCGCGGAACGCACCGGAACAATGCTGTTCAGCGGCCCCGTCACCGCCTCGACCGCCCGGAAGATCGCGTGCGACGCCGACATCATCCCGGTCGTGCTCGGCGGCGAGGGCAGGATCCTGGACATCGGCCGGAGCTCCAGGATCTTTCCGCCCCACATCCGCAAAGCCCTCACCGCCCGAGACCAGGGCTGCAGCTTCCCCGGCTGCACCATCCCGGCGCCCTGGTGCGAGGCCCACCACATCAGCTACTGGTCCCGCGGCGGCAGCACCGGAACCGACAACGGGACGCTGCTCTGTTCCCACCACCACCATCTGATCCACAAGGAACACTGGACCATCGAGCTCCGCACCGGAGTCCCGTGGTTCATCCCGCCCCCGCATCTGGACCCCCGCCAGCGACCCCGCCGCAACACCTACTTCCAGCCCGACGGCCACCCCCTAAGAGCCTGACGACCCGGCTCCGCGACGGGGTGGATCAGGTCACGACGAGGTCAGTCCATAAAGTCGTTGCCTCGTCCTACTGTGGCGGCATGGAACACGTGATGGTGAAATCGGGCCCGGACGGTAAGCCCTCGGCGGTTGTCCGCGGCGGCCGGGAATGGATTGTGGGAGCTGAACCCGTCCGCTGGTTCGAACGGGTGAGCTGGTGGGAAGCCGAGCGGAGGATGCCCAAGGGGCTGAGCCGTGTTGACGTGGAGGTGTGGCAGGTCCAGGCAACGCTGGGCAGGAACCGGGGTTCGGCGCTGACCACGATGGAACTCATCCGGGACGGGCTTGGCGGAGGCTGGCGGTTGCGGGAGGCTATCGTCGACGCCGCGTAGGATGCCGCACAATCGGGAGCCCACAGGGTGATCAGGCGGGCGGGCCCGGGCGGTTGCGCCTGATTCAGGCATTGGAAAAGCCTTCCACCGCGACTATTGGGGGATGCCGCGGTGGAAGGCTTAGAACGAATATACCGTGAAAACCGGCGAATGTTAAACGCACACCACGGGTTGTCTAGTGCTGAATTGCCCCACTCGATGGCGAAATAGGTCCGACTTTGCCTTAACCCGTTCGTAGGCTGGTTGATCCCGCTTCCGCCGCGTGCGCCGGGGTGCGGGCCGCGACCTAGGATGGCTTCATGACCGCCACGCCAAGCCGCCGCATTGCCCGAGTCCGCCCTCTTGCCCCCGTTTCAGGGGACGAGCATTTTTTCGTCGCGAACGGTGCACCGGACTTTGACAGTGCAGCGGGAAGGTTCTGGACGGTGATAGATTCCCCGTTCCCAGCTTCGCGGGCCAATGTTGGCAGCGCACCCCGCAAGGGTTGGGAAACAGGCACCACGGTGGACCAGGCGTCCTTCACCTTTCTGGCGCCGAGTACGCCGGCGAACGTCCTGGGCATGGCGCACAATACCGGCAGCGAGGGCCGCAACCTCCCGCCGCAGGCATTCCATAAGGCGGCGACCAGCGTCGTCGGTCCGGGAGACGCGATAGAGCTGCGCCCGGGCGTGGGCCACGTTGACCCGGAAGCGGAGCTGACGATTGTGGTCGGGAGCCGGGTCCGCGGACTCACGCTCGAGACTGCCCGTAGCGCAATTCTGGGCTTCACCATCGGAAACGACGTCTCGGCCAGAGACCTGCAAAAGTCTGATGAACTGTGGATCAGCGCCAAGAGCCAGGACACGTTCACCCCGGTGGGGCCGTGGATTGTGACGGACATGAATGATGACAACCTGGCCATCGGAATCAATCATAACGGTAAGGAGCTCAAAGCGGCCAGCTCCGCCGACCTGGGCTGGGGAGTGGACGAAATCCTGGTCTACCTGACGTCCTTCATGACGCTGCATCCCGGCGACCTGGTGCTCACCGGCTTCCCCGCCGAATGCGCCCGGATCCTTCCCGGAGACACAGTCGTTTGCCACGTTGAGGGCATCGGCCGGCTCAGCAACCCGGTGGTGGCCGTAGCCTGATTTCCGTCAGCAGACATTATGATGGTTAGTGTTCAGCTGAATGAACAGCCCTTGAATGACTGCTACCGAGCGCGATACCTATAAGGAGAATCATGGCCGATTCCCGAGTTTCCCGGACGACCTCTGACGGACTGGGAAGTGCCTCTCCCGCGCCGGCTGTCACCCGTGCTGCCGCCGTGCTGGAGGCCCTGGCTGCCTCTGCCACCGGACGCCTCACCCTGAGCGATCTGGCCAGGGAGCTGGGAATTCCCAAGTCGTCCACATCCAACCTCCTGCTTGCGCTGGAGGAGGCAAGGCTCATCAGCCGCCATGGTGCCGAGTTCACTCTTGGACGCAAGCTGGTCGAGCTCGGCGCGGCATACCTCAGCCGCCTTGACGAGGTGCAGGAGTTCTACCGGTTCTGTGAGCAGGCTCCCACCCTCTCGGGCGAAACGGTCCGGATCGCCATGCTGGACGGAACCAACGTCATTTACCTTGCCCGCTACGAGGGCCATCCCGCTGTTCGCCTCACGTCCAACATCGGCGACAAGATGCCCGTATCGCTCTGCGCCGTGGGCAAGGCGCTGCTGGCCCGGCTGCACGACCACGACGTCGCCGAGATGTTCCCGGACGACGCCGAACTGCCGGTGTTGACGCCGAAGTCGCTTCGCACCGGCGCTGAGCTCAAGGCCCAGCTTGCCGACATCCGGGATCAGGGCTACGCCTTCGAGGACGAGGAATCGACCACGGGCGTCGTCTGCCTGGCCGTTTCCGTGCCGACGCGCGGTGCGCACGGACCCAGCCTCGGGCTCTCGGTCACCGCGCTGAAGGCCACCTTCTCGCAAGAACAGGGCGCAATGATGGTCAAGGAACTGAAGGAGCTGGCCCGTTCCTTGGGCAATCCGATGGGGTAAGGCTGCCGCCGCCGGCCCCCGGGCGAAAAACATATCTGATTTATATTGGCTAATCGATCAGCCTGTTGTACGCTGTTCAACATGGTGATCGACTCCTCAGGGGGTTGTTGCTAACCCACCAGGCCAACGGGGGTCTGGAGTGTTCTTGAGGAGTGCTTGTGACAACTCGTACTAATACACCGCTCGCTGAAGCGGACGACGCCGTCGTTGATCCAGAACAGCTGCGAAGGGCAACTCTTGCCAGTTCTGTGGGCTCCGCTTTGGAGTACTACGACTTCTACATCTATGGGCTGGCGTCAGCCCTGATTTTCGGTCCGCTGTTCTTCAAGCCACTCGGCGACGACGGAGCCCTGATCGCATCGTTCGCCACATACGGCGTCGGATTCGCGGCCCGGCCGTTCGGCGGGGTGATCTTCGGCTACATCGGTGACAAGTTCGGCCGCAAGATGGTCCTCATCCTCACGATCGGCCTGATGGGAACCGCAAGCTTCGCCATCGGCCTTCTGCCCACCTTTGAACAGGCAGGAATGCTGGGCGCCGTCCTCCTCGTCACGCTGCGCATCCTGCAGGGACTCGGTGCCGGCGCGGAGCAGGCCGGCGCCACCACACTGATTTCAGAAGTCGCACCGCGCCGCCGTCGTGGTTTCTTCGCCTCGCTTCCCTTCGTCGGGATCCAGCTGGGCACCCTGCTCGGCGCCGGGACCTTTGCCCTGATCGCCATGGCTGACAAGGCCGTCCTCGAAGGCTGGCTGTGGCGGGTACCCTTCCTGTCGAGCGTGATCCTGATTGCGGTGGCCATCTTCATCCGGCTCCGGCTGAAGGAAACGCCCGTCTTCCAGGAACTTGAGAAGCACAAGAACGTGGTCAAGAACCCCATCGGGCAGCTCTGGAAGCACTCCAAGAAGAACGTGCTGATCGGCATCGGCCTGCGGATGGGCGAGAACGGCAATTCGTCGATCTATTCGGCCCTGCTCATCGCCTTCCTGGCATCAAAGGACGGGATCTTCCCGGGCGACAAGTTCATCGGCCCGGTTGGCCTGCTGATTGCCGCAGGTTTCGCCGCAATCATGGTGGTGACTTTCGGTGCCCTGTCGGACCGGTTCGGTCGCGTACCCGTCTACCGCTACGGTGCACTCTTCCAGGCGCTCTTCGCACTGCCGGCGTTCTATCTCGTGACGCTGGGCAATGTCACGCTCGTGTGGGTGGTCATGGTGGTGGGCATCGCCCTCGGGGTCCAGTCCATGCTTGGCCCGCAGTGCCCGCTCCTGCCTGAGCTCTTCGGCTCGCAGTACCGGTTCACCGGCGTGGCCATGAGCCGCGAACTCTCTGCCGTCCTGTCCGGCGGACTGGTTCCGCTGGTGGGCGCCGCGCTCCTGACCGCCACGGGTCACTCGTGGCTGGTGCTGGCGATTTACTCCCTGGTTCTTGCTCTCATCTCGTTTGTCACCACGTTCTTCACCCCTGAGACCGTGGGCCGCGACCTCCTCCTCACCGAGGACGCGAGCTAGGCGCTCCGGCGTCTGAGCCCGTTCCCGGCGGGACCCCAGGCCGTGGCCCCTTCCATCAAGGAAGGGGCCACGGCCTTTGGCGATGCGCAGGCCTTTTGGCGATGCGCAGGAAACGCGCGGCTCACGCAGAAGGCGGCCCCTCCATGTCGGAGAGGCCGCCTTTGCTGGTGCTGTTGGTGCTGCGGAAGAAGCTGCAGGGTCTAGTAGAAGTGGACCGTGTCCACGAGGTGGGGGAGTTCGCCGCCGTCGAGGAACGTCCGCAGGTTGCTGCAGAACCGCTCGGCGATCAGCCGGTTCTCGGCCGCGCTGAGGGCCGAGGTGTGCGGAGACACCATCACCTTCGGGTGGTTCCAAAGCGGGCTGTCCTGGGGGAGCGGCTCCACGGCAAACACATCGAGGCAGGCGTACGAGACCTGCCCGTTGTCGAGGGCCTCCAGCAGCGCCTCCTCGTCCACCACGGTGCCTCGGCCCACGTTCACAAAGACGGTTCCGGGCTTCATGGCCGCGAAGACTTCCCGGTTGAAGAGCCGTTCCGTGTACGGCGTGCCGGGCAGCGTGTTGACGACGGCGTCGGCCGAAGCCAACAGGCCGGCGAGGCCGTCGTTATCGGCGACTTGATCGATGCCCTCAATGGGCTCCACGGTCCTCTTGGTGCCGCTGACCTTCATGCCCAGCGCGCGGGCGATGCGTGCGGTTTCGAGCCCGATTTCGCCGAGGCCGGTGACCACCAGGCGGGAGCCGTTGACCAGGCGCGTGGGGGTGCGGAGCTCGGGCCAGATCCTGGCTGCCTGGTCCTGCGCGAGTTCCCCGCTGCGCTTGAAGCCGTTGAGGATGCCGAGGGCGGCGAACTCGGCGAGCGGCAGGGCATGGACGCCCGCGGACGTCGTCACCTGAAACTTCTCCAGCGTCGCGGCGTCCAGCCCCGATGCCTTGACGGCTCCGCCGGCACCGGCGGCCATGGCATGGATCCAGCGTAGGTGCGGGTTGCTGCCGGCGACCCGGGCGAGACCCGCCGGGCTTTCATTGGGGAAACCATAGAGGACATCTGCGGCGTTGAGCATGTCCCAGTAGCGCTCCTCCTGCTCCGGGGTCCGGCGGAAGTCCGGATCTCCGGAGTGGTCGGCCGGAAAGCGCTCCGGCGGAAGGAGGTCCGGCTCGTAGCGGACGGTAACGGAAGGATCTACTGCGCGGATGCGCTCCACAAGCTCAGCTTCGAGCGGGACCGCGATCGCGACTGTGGTTTTAGTCGTCATAGTGTTCATCATACTGAATGGAGGCTAGGATATTGAACAGATTTCAAGGAACCACCACGACGAAGTGAGGCGAAATGCATATGGACCGGAAGGAAGCCGGCTTTGTGGGCCTGGGGCTCATGGGCTCTCCGATGGCAGCAAACCTGCTCAGGGCGGGCTGGTCCGTCAGCGCCTGGAACCGTTCGGCGGCAGCTCTTGATGCGTTCGAAGCCCTCGGAGGCGGCACCGCGGCCGAGGTGGAAGGGCTGCGAGACAAGCCGGTCATCATCTTCATGCTCCCGGACCTCTCCTACATCGAGGACGCCAGCGCGGCTCTCCTGGCGAGCTGGTCAGCGAATCCACCGGCTGCCGGCACCGCCGTCGTGGTCATGAGCAGCGTCTCGCCGGCCGCGGTGAAGGAGTTCGGCGCCCGGGTGGATGCTGCGAGCGGCGGAAACGCCGTCGTCGTGGATGCTCCGGTGAGCGGCGGCACGAAAGGCGCCGTCGACGGCACCCTGGCCATCATGGCCGGCGCCAGCGAAGCGGACTTCCAACGGCTGTTGCCGCTCTTCGGAGCGATGGGAACCACGGTACGGCGGCTGGGGCCGCTGGGGTCGGGGTCCCTCGCCAAGGCATGCAACCAGCTCATCGTGGGGACCACGACGGCGGCGCTCGCCGAGGCCGCGGAGCTCGCCGAACGGTCGGGTCTGGACGTCGCCGCCCTGTACGAGGTGCTCGCGGGCGGCCTGGCCGGAAGCAGGGTCCTGGACGTCGTGGGGCCGCGTCTCGCGGCCAAGGACTACGCCCCCACCGGCCCGGCCAAGTTCATGCACAAGGACCTTTCCTTTGTGCTCGAAAGCGCGGCCGCCGTGAATGCCGCCGTGCCGATGACGGCGGCCGGCGTCGAACTCTATGCGGAGCTGAAGCGCCAGGGCCTGGGGGACCAGGACCTGGCCGTCGTTCGGCAAACCATTGCGAATCTCAGCGACAACGGGGCATCCCAGCCACTACATAGCAGCCACGACCAAGTGAGGATCAGCGAACGATGAGCGGACTTTTTGACCTGACGGGGCGCGTATCCCTGGTCACCGGCTCCAGCCGGGGGATCGGCAACGCCCTGGCCCGGGCCCTCGCCGACGCGGGGGCCACAGTGGTGCTCAATGGCATCAACGCGGAACGGCTGAAGGCCGCCGAAACCGCCATGGCTGCGGACTACCCGGCCGGCCGGGTGCACAGCTGCGCCTTCGACGTCACCAGCGACGCCGAGGCGGCCCGCGGCGTGGCCTGGGTGGAAGAAAACGTGGGCCCGCTGGAGATCCTGGTGAACAACGCCGGCATCCAGCACCGCGTCTCCATGCTGGAGCTGGACGTCGCGGACTGGGAGCGGGTGATCTCCACGGACCTGACCAGCGCGTTCCTTGTGGGCCGTGAAGCGGCCCGGCGCATGATTCCGCGCGGCCGCGGCAAGATCATCAACATCTGCTCGGTCCAGACCGACCTCGCCCGGCCCACCATCGCCCCCTACGTTGCGGCCAAGGGCGGCCTGCGGAACCTGACCCGGGCCATGACGGCGGAGTGGGCGGCCTCCGGCCTGCAGATCAACGGGATCGCACCGGGCTACATCCACACCGAGATGACCCAGAACCTCGTGGACGATGAGCAGTTCAACTCCTGGATCCTGGGCCGGACGCCCGCGCACCGGTGGGGCACGGTGCAGGACCTGGCCGGCCCGGCCGTGTGGCTCGCGTCCGATGGCTCGAATTTCGTGAACGGCCAGACCATCTTCATCGACGGTGGAATGACGGTGGTGGTGTGATGCGCGGCGGCACCGAACTGCCGGCTCCGGGACTGCCGGCCAGGGAAGTGCCGGCTCCGGAACTGCCGGCCTCGACGGCGGCGGTAGTGGCCCACGCAGCGGGGGATCTCCGGATCGAGGACATCCCGGTGCCCGCACCGGCGGCCGGCGAAGCGGTTGTCGAAGTGGCGTTCGGCGGCATCTGCGGCTCGGACCTGCACTACTGGCTGCACGGCGCGGCGGGTGAATCGGTCCTCAAGGCGCCGTTGGTCCTGGGCCACGAGATCGTAGGAACGGTGCTGCTGTCGGCCGCGGACGGAACCGGGCCGGCGGCCGGCACCGCCGTCGCCGTCCATCCCGCCACGCCGGGACCGGGAACCGCCCGGTATCCCGAAGACCGTCCCAACCTTTCACCCGGCTGCACGTACCTGGGCAGCGCCGCACGCTTCCCCCACACGGATGGCGCCTTCAGCCGGTACGCCGTGCTGCCGGCCCGGATGCTCCGCCCCCTGCCTGCTGGCCTTCCGCTCCGGACCGCCGCCCTGGTTGAACCGGCCAGCGTGGCCTGGCACGCCGTCGCGCGGGCGGGAGACGTAACCGGAAAGACGGCCCTGGTGATCGGCTGCGGCCCTATCGGCTCCTTGGCCGTTGCAGTCCTCAAACGCGCGGGGGCGCGGCGGATCGTGGCTGTGGACATGCACGCCAAGCCGCTGGAAATAGCCAAGGCCGTGGGTGCCGACGAGGTCCTGACGGGCGACGATGCCGACGCCATTGCGGCGGTGGAGGCAGACATCGTGATCGAGTCCTCCGGAAGCCATTACGGCCTGGCTTCGGCCATCAAGGGGGCGGTCCGCGGCGGCAAGGTGGTGATGGTGGGGCTCCTGCCATCGGGCCCGCAGCCTGTCCTGATCTCGCTGGCGATCACCCGAGAGCTGGAGCTCCTGGGTTCATTCCGCTTCAACGACGAAATAGATGAGGTCATTCGTGCGCTTGCTGACGGATCGCTGGCCGTGGATCCCGTGGTGACCCACACTTTTCCCCTGGACCAGGGGTTGGAAGCCTTCGAGGTGGCCAGGAACTCGGCCGGGTCCGGCAAGGTGCTGCTCGACTTCAGGCCCGGGCGTTAGCGGTGCTGCAGCGGCACGAACACCCGGGGCTGGTTCTTCCAGCTGGGCTCCATCTCCGAGATGGTCTCGCGCATGATCCGGTTCGACGCCTCCCACGCCGCAGTAGCATTTCCGGCGGCAATCGCTTCGGCCACGTCCACATGCCACTGCAGGGCCGTTGCCCGGGGGTGGTCCGGCATCAGGCCGTGCACGGTGCGCCCCGTCAGGGTTTCGGCCACCTGGCCCACCATGTTGGCGAACATCTCGTTGCCGGAACCGGTGAGCAGCAGCGAATGGAAGTGGATGTCCAGCTCCAGGAATCGCGGCACATCGCCGGCCCGGCCGGCGTCGCGCATGGCGTGCGAGACCTGCACGAGTTCACGCCGCAGCTCCTCGGGGGCATTGACCGCTGCCAGCTCCGCGGCCACGGGTTCGACGGCGGCGCGCAGCTCGGCGAGCGAGCGCAGCTGGCCTCCGCGTCCCTCGCCGGCAAGCCGCCAGCGGATGACGAGGGGATCAAAGGGGTTCCAGCGGTTGGCCGGCAGGACCCGGATCCCGACGCGTTTGGTGGTTTCGACCAGGCCCAGGGACTGCAGGACGCGGACGGCCTCCCGGACGACGGAGCGGGAGACTTTGAGTTCATTTTCGAGCTGCTCGGCCAGCATGACATGACCCGCCGGGAGTTCACCCGCGACGATGCGGGCGCCCAGATGTTCGATGGCACGGTGGTGGAGGCTGGTTGGCATAGTCGTAAGCATAATGCGGTGCCCGCCCCCGCCGCGGACGTGCAGTCCAGCGGGCGCCGGAATCATAGACTGTTTGTGACGCGCCGTTATTCCGCCACGTGGGCACTGCTTTCCCGTAGCCCGCGGAAATACATATGGTTTATGGACAGCCACTGTTCCCAAAAGCGTGTTCCGCATGAAGTGCGGAACGATCTGCACTCGTTGCACAGAAATGAATTGGAGTTTTGATGTCAGCACACATCGGTGTCACCGGCCTTGCGGTGATGGGGGCCAACCTCGCCCGCAACCTGGCCCGGAACGGCTTCACCGTTGCCCTGCACAACCGGTCCGTCGAGAAGACCGACACGCTCCTGGCCAAGCACGGCCAGGACGGCGACTTCGTCCGCACGGAGACCCTCCAGGAACTCGTTGATTCCCTTGAGAAACCCCGCCGTGTGCTGATCATGGTCAAGGCCGGCAAGCCGGTCGACTCCGTGATCGAACAGCTCGAGCCGCTGCTGGAGGCGGGCGATATCATCATCGACGCCGGCAACTCGCACTACGAGGACACCCGCCGCCGTGAAGCCGCGCTCGCGAAGAAGGACCTGCACTTCGTCGGCATCGGCGTCTCCGGCGGCGAGGAAGGAGCCCTTAACGGCCCCTCGATCATGCCGGGCGGTTCCAAGGAGTCCTACGCGGCCCTCGGCCCGCTGCTGGAAAAGATTGCCGCGCACGTCGACGGCAAGCCCTGCTGCGCCTGGATCGGCACCGACGGTGCAGGCCACTTCGTCAAGATGGTCCACAACGGCATCGAGTACGCGGACATGCAGGTCATCGGTGAGGCCTTCGACCTGCTCCGTTCCGGCGCCGGCATTGAACCGGCCGAGCAGGCGAAGATCTTCGAGGAGTGGAACAAGGGCGAGCTCGCCTCCTTCCTGATCGAGATCTCCGCCGAGGTCCTCGGACACGTCGACGGCAAGACTGGCAAGCCGTTCGTCGACGTCGTCGTGGACGCCGCCGGGCAGAAGGGCACCGGCCGCTGGACGGTTATCTCCGCCCTCGAGCTCGGCTCCCCGACGTCGGGCATCGCCGAATCCGTCTTCGCCCGCGCCCTGTCCTCCCAGGCCGAGCAGCGCAAGCTGGCCCAGGAACTCCTCGCTGGCGAAGAACTTCCCGTCGAGGTCCCCGAGACGTTCGTCGAGGATGTCCGCCAGGCGCTCTACGCCTCCAAGCTGGTCTCCTACGCGCAGGGGCTGGACATGCTCACCTCCGCGGCGACGGAGTACGGCTGGGACCTGAGGCTGGACGAGATCGCCTCGCTCTGGCGCGGCGGCTGCATCATCCGCGCCGAGCTGCTCAAGGAAATCACCAACGCGTACGCCGCGGAGGAGAAGCCGGCCAACCTGCTCTTCGCCCCGGCCTTCACCAAGGCGATCGCCGAGGTCCTCCCGGCCTGGCGCCGGGTGGTCTCCACGGCGGTCCAGCTCGGCATCCCGGTGCCGGTCTTCTCCTCCTCGCTGGCCTACTACGACGGCCTGCGCCGCAAGCGCCTTCCGGCCGCCGTGATCCAGGGCCAGCGTGACCTCTTCGGCGCCCACACCTACGGCCGTGTCGATGCCGAGGGCACCTTCCACACGCTCTGGGGCGAAGACAAGTCCGAGATCGAGGCAGTGGACACGCACTAGTCCCAGCCGCCGTCATCAACGGCCGGCGCTTCCCGCTACTCTGGGGGCGCCGGCCGTTCGTGTTTCCGGCCGCACCCTGCCCAAGGAAGTCAGCGCCCAAGGAGTTCAGCCCATGCCCCAGCCCGTAGCGTTTGTCACCGGTGCGTCCACGGGGATCGGTTTTGCGACCTCCATCAAGCTCGCCGCATCCGGCTTCACGGTCTATGCCGGGGCGCGCCGGGTCGAGAGGATGGAGCCGCTCAAGGCCCACGGCGTCAACGTCGTCGCCCTCGACGTGACGGATGAGGGCTCGATGAGCGGGGCCGTCGCCGCGGTGATTGCGGCGCACGGGCGGATCGACGTGCTGGTCAACAACGCCGGCTACGGTTCCTACGGCTCGCTGGAGGACGTTGAACCGGACGAAGGACGGCGCCAGTTCGATGTCAATGTCTTCGGCCTGGCCCGGATGACGCAGCTCGCGATTCCCGGCATGCGGGCCGCGGGCCGGGGCAGGATCATCAATGTCTCCTCCATGGGCGGCAAGATGTATGAACCGCTCGGCGCCTGGTACCACGCCACGAAGTTCGCCGTCGAGGGGCTCAGCGATTCCCTCCGGATGGAACTCAAACCCCACGGCATCGATGTGTCCATCATCGAGCCGGGCGGCACCCGGTCCGAGTGGGGAGCCATTTCCTCGGAGGGCCTGCTGGCCCGTTCCGGGAACGGGCCGTACGCGGCGCAGGCCAAGGTCATGGCGGCGGCGCTGGCCACAACCGACAAAGCCGGGCTGTCCTCGCCTCCCGAGGCAGTGGCCGACGCGATTGTGCACGCCGCCACCGCGGCACGGCCCAGGACCCGCTATCCGGTGGGCGGGAGCGCGCGGGCCCTGCTGCTGTTGCGCCGCCTGCTGCCGGACCGCGTGTTCGACGGTGTGATCTGGACCATCTATAAGCGGTTCCCCGGGTAGCGGCCCGGGGAAGCCCTGCGGCTGCTAGATGTGGTAGTCGATGAGGTACTCGGCCGGGTCGACGGCGGGCTTGGTCTCGCGCAGCGCATCGCGGTGGCGCCAGACGGCGGGCACGCCCGTGACAATCGATTCGGCGGGGGCATCCTTGACCACGACGGCGTTGGCACCCACGGCGCTGTCCCGGCCGATGGTGATCGGTCCCAGGACCTTGGCCCCTGCGCCGATCACCACGCGGTCCTCGATGGTGGGGTGCCGCTTGACCTTCGCCAGGGAGCGCCCGCCGAGGGTCACACCGTGGTAGATCATGACGTCCTCGCCGATCTCGGCGGTCTCGCCGATCACGACTCCCATGCCATGGTCAATGAAGAAGCGCCGGCCGATGGTTGCCCCCGGATGGATCTCGATTCCGGTGAGGAAGCGGGCCAGCTGGGAGACCAGCCGCGCCGGGAAGCGCAGGGCGGGGTTCTGCCACATCCGGTGCGTCAGGCGGTGGAACCAGATCGCGTGCAGGCCGGAGTAGGCAAAGAAATTCTCAAAAGAACCTCGCGCCGCCGGGTCGTGTGACCGGGCGGCGTCGAGGTCTTCCTTAAGTCTTGCGAAAAAGCTCACAAAGACCTTTCTACGGGAATCGTGGAAGGGCGAGCCGGGACTCAGCCGCGGATGTCGTCGTAAAGCACGGTGGAGATGTAGCGCTCCCCGAAATCGCAGACGACGGCAACGATGAGCTTACCGGCGTTCTCCGGGCGCTTGGCGAGCTCCAGGGCTCCCCAGACGATGGCGCCGGACGAGATGCCGCCCAGGATGCCTTCCTGCACGCCGAGCTCGCGTGCGACGCGGACGGAGTCCTCCAGGGTGGCGTCCAGGACCTCGTCGTAGACGTTGGTGTCAAGGATCTCCGGAATGAAGTTGGCGCCGATGCCCTGGATCTTGTGCGGACCCGGGGCCCCGCCGTTCAGGATCGCGGAATCCTTCGGTTCGACCGCGACGATCTGGACGTCAGGGTTGCGCTCCTTCAGGACCTGGCCGACGCCCGTGACGGTTCCGCCGGTGCCGATGCCGGCGACGAAGATGTCCACCTTGCCGTCGGTGTCCGACCAGATTTCCTCCGCCGTGGTGGTGCGGTGGATCTCGGGGTTGGCCTCATTGGCGAACTGCTGGGCCCAGATGGAGTTCTCCGTGTTGGCGACGATTTCCTGGGCCTTGTCCACTGCGCCCCGCATACCTTCGGAGCCGGGGGTCAGCACGATCTCGGCACCGAAGGCGCGCAACATGACCCGGCGCTCGGTGGACATGGTCTCCGGCATCGTCAGGATGACTTTGTAGCCGCGGGCCGCACCCACCATGGCCAGGGCGATGCCGGTGTTGCCGGAGGTGCCTTCGACGATGGTGCCGCCGGGCTTGAGCGCACCCGACTTTTCGGCGGCATCAACGATGGCGACGCCGATGCGGTCCTTGACGCTGTTGGCGGGATTGTAGAACTCCAGCTTGACGGCAACCGTGGCGTCCAGCCCTTCGGTGAGCCGGTTCAACCGGACCAGCGGGGTGCCGCCAACCAGCTGGGTAACATCGTCATAGATCCGTGCCATGGGTATGTGTGCCTATCTGAAGAAGGGGAATACTGAGGTCAGCCTAACGAGGGCCCGCCGGGGCTAGCTAAGCATTAAGCCATGCAGAGTAATATTTCCTGGCCTTGGCGAGCTTCGGGTTGATGATCACCTGGCAGTAGCCCTGTTCCGGGTACTTGGCGTAGAAGTCCTGGTGCATGGCTTCGGCCACGTGGAACTTCGACGCCCGGGTCACCTCGGTCACGATGGGGTGGGCCCACAGCTCCTGGTTGCGCTCGATCGCTTCCTCAAAGAGGATCTTCTCTTCGGTCGTCTCGTAGAACATCGAGGAGCGGTACTGGGTCCCGACGTCGTAGCCCTGGCGGTTGAGCGTGGTGGGGTCGTGAAGAGCGAAGAACATGTCCAGAATGATCTCCGCCGGAATCACATCCTCGTCGAACGTCACCGCCACCACCTCTGCATGTCCCGTGGTTCCGGAGCACACGGAGTAGTAGTCGGGGTAGCGGTCATGGCCTCCGGTGTAGCCCGAAACGACGGCGCTGACACCCTTGGTTTTCTGGTAGACGGCGTCGAGGCACCAGAAGCAGCCTCCGCCGAGGACAAAAGTTCTCATGCACTCTTCAATGGTTGAAGCCCCCCGATGATTCCCGGGCCCGGGGTTCTGGGACGCCGATAGGGTAAAAATGGGGTATGGAACCTGTAAACACCGACGTTTCAGACGGCTCTGCCAAAGGCATGAACACTGACAGCACCACCGGAGGCGGGGCGGACCAGGCCTCCGGGCCGCCGACGCTGGGCATGATCCTGCTGGCCGTGGAAGAGCTCTGGCCTGAATCGCTTGCCGAGGAGTGGGACGAGGTGGGCCTTGTGGCGGGCCATCCGTCGGCCCCCGTGAGCAGGATCCTCTTCGCCGTCGATCCGACCCTCGACGTCATCGAAGAGGCCGTGGAGTGGGGTGCGGGGCTGTTGATCACGCACCATCCGCTGCTGCTCAAGGGCGTGACGTCGGTCGCGGCGACCACTGCCAAGGGCAGGGCTGTGCACCGGCTGATTGAGTCGGGCACCGGGCTCCTGACCGTGCACACCAACGGCGATTCCGCCGTCGGGGGCGTGTCCGATGTCCTCGCCGATGCGCTCGGCCTGCAGAACGTTGCCCCGCTGACCCCGGCGGCGGCCGGCCTGCCGGAAGAGGGGATCGGACGGGTCGGAGACCTCGAAGAGGTCCTCACCCTCGGCGACTTTGCCGCCCGGGTCTTTGGCATTCTGCCGGCGGTTGCCGGCGGCGTTCGGGTGTCCGGGGACCGGGACGGCCTGGTCCGGCGAGTCGCCGTCTGCGGCGGGGCCGGTGACTCCCTCTTCGGCGAGGTGCGCGCGAGCAACGCCGACGTCTATCTGACGGCCGACCTGCGGCACCATCCGGCGTCGGAAGCCCGTGAGGCCGCTGTCAACGATCGGCCCTACCTGATCGACGTTTCGCACTTCGCCAGCGAGTGGCTGTGGCTGCCCGCTGCCGCGGAGGCCCTCGGCAATGTCCTCAACGACCAGGGGCACGACGTTGAGATCCGGGTCAGCACTACCAACAGCGACCCGTGGGACTTCATTCTGACTCCGGGCTAAGCCTGGCGTGCGAGGGGCCCCGGGTGAGCGTAGCGAGGCTGGGGAGCACGCTAGGCGCTAGAGTCTAGGGAGCGCCGGTAAGGTGCCCGGCTAAACGCCGGAAGGGAACAAGCGGAGGTAATAGTGGCCCAGGCAGCACCGGCGGAACAGTTGAAGTTGCTCGAATTGCAGGGACTTGATGCCAAACTCAAGTCCTTGTCCAACCGCCGCCGAAGCCTTGAAAGCGACTCCCGGATCACTGACCTCGAGGCTGCCCTTGGTGTGGCCAACGGGGAACTCGGTGCCGCGAAAGTGGCCGTCCACGATGCCGAGCTCGAGCTCAAGCGCGCCGAAGCCGACGTGGAACAGGTGGCTTCCCGGATCGGACGCGATGAGGCGAGGCTGAACAGCGGCACCGGCCTGTCCAAGGATCTCGTGGCCCTGCAGAAGGACCTCGTCTCCCTCAACAAGCGCCGCTCAGACCTCGAAGATGTGGAGCTCGAGGTCCTCGAGCGCCTGGACACCCTCCGCCTCCGCCAGGCCACGCAGCAGCAGATCGTCAATGACATTCAAGGATCCTTCGGCGTCATCCGCGCCGAACTGGACGAGCAGCTGGCCGAGATCGCCGCGGAGGCCACGGTGGTGCGCGGCAAGCGTGCCGAATTCGCCGAAGGACTGGACGCCGGGCTGCTCGCGGTCTACGAGAAGACCCTCGCCAAGCGCGGCGTCGGCGCCGCCCGGCTCTTCCACGGCACTTCGGAAGGCTCCGGCATGCACCTGAGCCCGGGCGACCTGGCCGAGATCAAGGCCGCAGCCGAGGACGACATCGTGTTCTGCCCGGATTCCGGCTGCATCCTGGTCCGCTCCGCCGAGTGGGCCTGACCACCGCTTTCCCCGCCCCCAATTGACTCGCGGCAGGGGCCGTTCAGTGCGCCCAGAACCCCTGCTGCGAGCTAGTTGGGCAGGATGATGTTGAGGGTGTGCGGCTTCCGGGCCGTGCCCTCGACGAGTTCCGCGGTCCATTTCTCGGCCGCCGCCCTCTGCAGCTGAACGGGCGTCGCCGGAGCCTTGCCCCTGCGCGTCAGCAGGTGCCGTGCCAGCTCCCCGCGGGTGTGCTTGGCGAAGTGGCTGACCACCTTGCGGACCCCGTTGACCTCGGTGAACACGTTGACCGCGACAGTCTGCGGCGCCGGGGGAGCCCACGCCGCCGCGTAGGTGCTGGAACGGCAGTCGACCAACAGCTCACCCTCCGCGGCGGCCAGCAGCGCCTCGTTCAGTTGCGGCTTCCAGAACGACGCGAGCCGTCCGACGTCGGGAAGCGCGGTGCCCATTGAGAGCCGGTACGCGGGTACGCGGTCCCCGAAGCGGATGGCGCCCCAGAGTGCGGAAACCACCAGGACCGACGCCTCCGCCTTCTTCCGCTGCACCGGAGTCAGGGAGTCATAGCCCAGCGCGTCGTAGAGCACCCCGGAATAGACCTGATGGGCCGGCGCCGCGGGTTCGGCGTGCAGCCGGGTGTTGCGTTCGACGTCGGCGCGCAGGGAGGCGCCGACGCCCAGGAGGGCGAGGGCGTCCTCGTGGGCGCTGACCGTGCCGAGGGCGTCGAGCACTTTTGCCCGGTAAGTGTTGAGTTCGGGGAAGCTCAGGGAGGCCCAGTCGACGGCGTCTCCACCCTTGGCGGGGGTCTTGCCTTCGGAGGGCGGCAGCAAAATCAGCACCGCCCAATCCTACCGGCGCCTGCTAGGCAGCCTTCACCGGGGAAGCCTGGGTGGAGGCGGCCTGCGCGGCCTGGGCGGCCTGGTTTTCGCGCGACAGGAAGGCGGACAGCTCGCCGATGGTACTCATCAACGGTGCCGGGAAGACCACTGTGGAGTTGTTGTCCACTGCGATTTCCACCAACGACTGGAGGTTGCGCAGCTGCAGCGCCAGGGGGTGTGCCATCATCGTGTCCGAAGCCTGGCCCAGCGCCGTAGCGGCGATGGACTCGCCTTCGGCGGCGATGATCTTGGCCCTTTTCTCCCGCTCGGCCTCCGCTTGCTTGGCCATCGCCCTCTTCATGCCGTCGGGAAGCTGGATGTCCTTGAGCTCGACGAGCGTCACTTCGACGCCCCACTCCAGCGTGAGGGCGTCCAGGATTTCGCGGATATCGCTGTTGATGCGCTGCGTCTCGGACAGTGTCTGGTCGAGGCTGTGACGGCCGACCACTTTCCGCAGCGTGGTCTGGGCGATCTGGTTGATCGCGGCGGACACGTTCTCGATCGCGACCACGGATTTCACCGCATCAACCACACGGTAGTAGGCCACCGCCGAGATGTCGACGCTCACGTTGTCCTGGGTGATGATGCCCTGCGACTGGATCGGCATGGTCACGATCCGAAGGCTGACGAGGTGAAGCCTGTCAATCACGGGGATGATGAAGCGCAGGCCCGGCATCCGCACGCCGACCACCCGGCCGAGCCGGAACAGCACGCCCTGTTCGTACTGCCGCACAATCCGGATCGACATCCTGGCCAGCACGAGCACCAGAACCACGATGACGATCAGCACAATGATGGCGGTGAGGTCCATCGGATCACTTCCCTTGCGCACCAAAACCGGAAAGCGGGCTGCCCCGGTCTTGCTTCCATTCTCCCACCGGAGCACCTGTTTGGCCCCGGTGATGGCCGCTCTCCGGGGACCGTAGAATGGACAGCGGATGGGTTGACCAGGCGGCCGCGCGTCACGCAAGTGGCTCGAGGAACGTCCGGGCTCCGCAGAGCAGGGTGGTGGGTAACGCCCACTCGGGGTAACCCGCAGGCCAGTGCCACAGAGAACAGACCGCCTGCGTGCCGTGGGTGCTTGCACACGCGGCGGGGCAGGTAAGGGTGAAACGGTGGTGTAAGAGACCACCAGCTTCCCGGGTGACCGGGAAGGCTAGGTAAACCCCACCCGGAGCAAGGCCAGACAGGGCACGTTTGAGGGCTGCTCGCCCGAGTGTCCGGGTAGGCCGCTGGAGGGCGTCGGCAACGGCGTCCGTAGATGGATGGTCGCTACTCCCGCGCTGGCAACGGCGCGGGAACACAGAACCCGGCGTATCGGTCAACCCATCCACCCCAACGACGTTCGGTGCCCGTGGAGTCATCCTTCTGCGATTGAATCGAGGTGGGAGGAGTGTTGGGGTAAAGTTATCGGCGCAGACTGTGGCGCAGCGTTCACGGCGCTCCTCACCACATTTGAGTTTAGCCCCCGTATGGAATCCAGCCGGATTGGACGGCCCGCACCGCACCAGCGAAGGTGAGGATGGCGGAGAACGCTGGTCACCAGTCGCCGGTAGAATCTAAAGACTACAACTAGCAAAAATGGGGAAAAGATATCGTGATACCTGGCCTTGAGGTGCGCCGCGAAACTGACCGACTTAATCGTGCAGGAACCCTCGCAGCGCGAGAAAAAGACGTAGCGAAAGCGCGAGAGCTTTTTGCCGAAGCGTTGGGCAAGGACATCTATGCATGCCAGGACGACTGGGATCTCCTGAATGAGTCGACCCGTGCATTCCGGGCGCGCGTGCAGCTAAGGAACCTGCTTCGTCTTCGCTTGGTTCCCATGACCCGTGCGGCCAAGGCTTTCAACGCAGAGTATGTGATGCCCGAGGATTGGAAGCCGAAGGTGTTCGTCTACTGGGGGCAGGGTTTCGAGAACGCCCCAGAGATTGTTAAATTCTGCCATGCGGAACTTCTTCGCCTTCACGATGCCGACGACATCGTGGTCCTCACCGACGAGAACTTATCCGACTGGGTGGAGCTGCCAGCAGACCTGCGGGAAATGCTGGGCGAGAATCGAACCGCGTTCTCGGATGTGCTGAGGTTCGAGCTGCTCGCCAAATATGGTGGTATCTGGATCGATGCCACGTGCCTTCCCACGGTACGCCTCGTGGATCACTTTGACGAGCTGGTCGGCCAGGCAGGCTTCTTCGCCTTTGAGACGAAGGAGAAAACCATTTCCAGCTGGTTCCTCGCGAGCCGTCCTGATAACTACCTAACCCATCTCGTCAGGGACTCAATGAGGCTTTACTGGCGAGTGTTTGACCGGCCCGTGACGTACTTCTATCTCCACTTTATTTTCCAACTTTTGCATACGATGGATAACCGATCGGACAGGATCTGGGCCAAAGTACCAAGACCGAAATACGATCCGCGGACTTTCGGCCGTGTTCTCAAACGTCGGGCAGATGAAGTCGACGCCGAAAAGATCGTGGGTGCCAGTATTGTGCATAAGTTGTCGTACAAGCGAGACCCCTCGGAAGTGGGGCCGGGTACAGTGTTCCACGAGCTAATCCATGGCTCATTTTTGAGGCGCTAGTCTGAGCAGTGGCTTGAATGATATCCCGGAGACGTCGAGGGGTCGTCGAGTCCTGGGTATGTTTCGACGGAGATGGGCAACCGCGCCTGTCCGACAGGCCCGGTGCGATGGCCGGCCGGTGCAACACCTCTCTGTTTACCTAAATATGCAGACGCTTGGCTGGCTATTTCGCAGCCGAGCGTCTGCACGGGCAGCCTTTGAAGCGGAGGTGCCACCACAAGGAGGTTAACTTCCCTTTTCGCATGCCTTAGGTACTTTCCTCCGGCGCCGTTGCGCTCATCGGCTCGCCTTGCTGTAGTCGGGGTACTTGAAGTTGGGGTAGTCCGGCTCCAGGACGGTCATGTTCCAGTACGCGGACTTCTTGACTGTGCTTGCGTCGGGCTTGTAGTACGGCTTGGACAGAGAGAGGTGCGGGCGCTCCCAGGCCGTGTGCATGCGGACGACCTTCGCCGGGGTCCCTACGGCTATGCAGTTGTTCGGGATTTCGCCCTTCACCAAGGAACCCGCGCCAATTACTGATCCATCCCCAACAGTCGCTCCGCCGAGGAGGACTGACCCGTTGGAGAGCCAAACATGGTTGCCAATCACCACAGGCTTTGATGGGTTAACCCGTTCACCGGACCTGACATCGAAGATGGCGTGCGCGTCATCGGTACGGACCTGGCAGCCGACGGCGAACATGCAGTCATTGCCAACTGTCAGCGTTTGCCCCTCAACACATGTCATGCTGACGCTTTGTGTAGCCGTCACGTCGTCTCCGATAATTACGGTGGAGTCTTGGCCGATGCGTATGTATGCCGCGAAATTCCCGTTCTTGTGACCTCCGATCCGGCCCACTCCGTTGTCGCAGTCGAAGCTGAAGTGCACCCTGCGCAAGTTTGCAGTCTCAGCGACTTCGAGGGTGTTGTTGGATCCCCTGAACTCAACCGTGACGTCACGGCCACCCGTGCCGGAGTAAATGATGGTGTTGCCTTTGTCGTCCCGGTAGGGTGCCAGCGCGGTGATAGTCATGCTTCCGATGATACCGACGGGTAGTGGCCCCTATCGCCACCACGTCGTGCTGTCCATGCGGCTGCTTTAGCAGTAAGCCAGAGCGATGGCGGACGTCCGGGGATCCAGCCTAGCGGCCCTCCCGGCGCCCATGTGAGTCATTTCACGCTTCGCCGGCTACTTGGCGGACCGAGCGCCGACCTAGAATAGATAGCGAACGTAGAAGTTCTGCCACCGGGTCTGCGTTCGCAGCCGGTGGTTTTTCTTTGCGGCACATGCGGGCGCCGGGGTGGACCGAATCCCCGGCGACGCCCAGGTTCCGGATAACGTCCGGCGGCCGACTTCCACATACGAGGACGTATGTGGCGGATTCTAGGAAGGTAGTTCTGTGAGCCAGACGTCAGATTCTTGTCTTGATACGTGGATGGGCCGTGAGGCGCTCGCCGAGGCCATGATCCCGGTGATCGGCCGGCTGTACCGCGAGAACAACGTGGTGACCTCCATCCACGGCCGCAGCCTCATTAACAAGTCCACCATGAACATCCTCAAGGCGCACCGTTTCGCCCGCCGGATGAGCAAGGAAGAGCTGCGCCTCGAAGAGACCGCCCCGCTGCTGGACGCGCTGACCAAGCTGGAACTCGGCGCGGCAGCCATCGACATCGCGCGCCTCACCGAGAAGTACCGTGCCGAGGGCGACGGCGTCAGCCTGGATGAGTTCCTCCGTGAGGAACTGGCCGACGTTGTCGGCAAGCGCGGCGGCGACGACCGCACCAGCACCGACGTCGTCCTCTACGGCTTCGGCCGCATCGGCCGGCTCCTGGCCCGCCTCCTGATCGAAAAGGCCGGTGGCGGCCACGGCCTGCGGCTGCGCGCCATCGTGGTCCGCCGCGGCTCGGACAATGACCTGGCCAAGCGTGCCAGCCTGCTGCGCCGCGACTCGGTCCATGGCTCCTTCGAAGGCACCATCAAGGTAGACCTCGAGAACGACACGATCACCGCCAACGGCGTGCAGATCCAGGTCATCTACTCGGACAATCCCGCCACGGTCGACTACTCGGCCTACGGCATCCGCGACGCCCTGGTGGTCGACAACACCGGCCGCTGGCGCGATGCGGAGGGCCTGTCCCAGCACCTGCAGAGCAAGGGCGTTTCCCGCGTGCTCCTCACGGCTCCGGGCAAGGGCGACTTGAAGAACATCGTCCACGGCATCAACCAGGCGACGATCGCTGACTCCGACAAGATCGTTTCCGCGGCTTCCTGCACCACCAACGCCATCACCCCGGTCCTGAAGGCGATCAATGACCGTTACGGTGTGGTGCACGGCCACGTCGAGACCGTCCACTCCTTCACCAACGACCAGAACCTGATCGACAACTTCCACAAGGGCGACCGCCGCGGGCGGTCCGCCGCGCTGAACATGGTCATCACCGAGACGGGTGCCGCAAAGGCCGTGGCGAAGGCCCTGCCCGAGCTCCTCGGCAAACTTACGGGCAGCTCCATCCGCGTCCCCACCCCGGACGTGTCCCTGGCCATCCTCAACCTCAGCCTGGAAAACGGCACCACCAAGGATGAGGTCAACGACTACCTGCGGGAGATGTCGCTGCACTCGGAGCTGCGCAAGCAGATCGACTACATCGATTCCCCCGAAGTTGTCTCCACTGACTTCGTCGGCTCCCGCCGCGCGGGCATCGTCGACGGCCTGGCCACGATCTCGAACGACAAGAACCTCGTCCTCTACGTCTGGTACGACAACGAGTTCGGCTACAGCTGCCAGGTAGTCCGCGTCATGGAGGAAATGGCCGGCGTGAACCCGCCGTCGTTCCCCGCCAAGGATGCGGCCTCGATCCTGGCGGCCGCGGGTCTGCCGGCCGAGGTCTGACACCACGGCACGCCCCTGACCGGGACGTTTTGTTCCTTTCCCGGCCGATCCTCTGGAATCGGCCGGGAAAGGCCCCCACAATGGAGCCATGGAACAGAACTCGGCTGTGGACCACGAAACCACCCTTGAACGTGCCCTGGACATCGCCCGCCGGAACGCCAAGGAAGCAAAGCGGCTCTTCGACGATGCCCTTGCCAAACGGGACGCCGGCGAGATCGACGACGCAAGGGTCAAGCAGCTCGAGGAGCTGATGATCATTGCCAACGAAGACCTGCTGCGGGTGACCAAGGAGCAGTAGACCCGCGGAACGTACGGCTCCTGCGGGGCGGCCACTCGGCCTCCACACTGTGGACAACGCAGGAAGCATCTTCTCCCTGCCCTAGGCTTCTGGCATGCAGCAGGAAAGCCCCGCTTTGAACCGCAGCGGCCGGGTCCGGTCGTGACGCTCACGTGGGCGGAGTTCCGCCGGGCGCGTCGCCGTTCCCGTCTGGCGTGGGCGATCCTGGCCACCGGGGTGTCCGTTGTCATTGGAGGACTGGCCTGGTTTTTCGCGGTCGGCCAGTTCGCTGCCGTGGGGCCGCCGGCCAACGGGCCCCGCGAGGCGCCGGTACTCGCCCAAGGCTGGATGAAAGCCGTGCCCTCCGTCCGCGCTGTCCCGCCCGGAGCTGCGGCTGCCTTGCTGGACACGCTGACGGTCAAGGGACGGGCCGCGATGGGCAATTATGACCGGGCGGCATTCGGCCAGGCGTGGCTGGACGTGGACCGGAACGGCTGCGATACCCGCAACGACATCCTCCGCCGGGACCTCGCGGACGTTGCCTTCACCGAAGCCTCAAGCTGCCGGGTGGCCGGAGGATCCTTCGAGGAACCCTATACCGGGCGGAAGATCTCCTTCCGCCGGGGCGCCGACAGCAGCAAAGCCGTGCAGATCGACCACGTCGTGGCACTCGGGGATGCCTGGCAGAAAGGGGCGCAACAGCTAACCGCGGAACAGCGCCAACACCTGGCAAACGATCCGCTGAACCTCATCGCCGTTGACGGGCCGGCGAACCAGGACAAGAGCGCGTCCGACGCCGCCACCTGGCTCCCGCCGAACAAAAACTTCCGCTGCCACTATGTCGCCCGGCAGATCTCGGTCAAGGCCGCCTACCGGCTTTGGGTCACGCCGGCGGAGAAGGACGCGATGAAACGCGTCCTGGGATCCTGCCCGCAACAGCAGACGATTGTCCCGCACCGGGTCCAGGCCGTCCGCTGAGGACCCGGAGGGACGGGGATGAGGGGTTGACGGTACCCGGTTGACGTGCTCCGTAGACTGCAGCAATGGACATTGTGCGATACGTGACGCCGTTGCTTGGCAAGTCGCAAGGAGAAAACCGCTTCCGGCTCATGCCAACGGACGACTACAAGGACTCGGCGGCCACCGCCACAGTGAAGGTGACCGCGGCGCACTTCGCGAGCGTCGCGTACACCTGGTCAGACGGAGAGAGCCCGCAGGAAGGTCTGTTGCTGCTGGCCGGCGGCTCGTCCGATGCGGAGCCGGCCACCGCGGTGTGGCTGGACTCGTGGCACACGGGCCGGGCGCTGATGCAGTTCTCCGGGACCGTGGGCGCGGACGGCGTCCTCCGGCTCAACGGCTCCTACGCGGCGCCGAGCGGACCGGACTGGGGCTGGCAGATCCACATCCACCCGGGTGAAGGCCGGGGCGGTCGCATCACCATGCACAACGTCGTCCCGGGTGAGGACCCCTACCAGGTGGTGGAGCTGGTACTCGAACGGTAGGGTACCGGCATGGACATCATCCTGGTACCCGGATTCTGGTTGGATGCCTCCTCGTGGGAGGAGGTCACCCCGCCGCTCGTTGCGGCCGGGCATGCGGTCCACCCGCTCACCCTGCCGGGCCTGGAGTCAGTCGATGCGCCGCGCGCCGGCATCGGACTGCGCACGCACATCGACGCAGTCGTAGCGAAGATCGATTCCTTCGACGCTCCGGTGGTCCTCGTCGGTCATTCGGGCGGGGGAGCGATTATCCATGGCGCCGTCGACGCCCGTCCGGACCGGGTGGCCCGGGCAATCTACGTGGACAGCGGCCCGCTCGGGGACGGCGGCGTGATCAACGATGAACTTCCCGACGACGGCGACGACGTTCCGCTGCCGCCTTGGGACCTTTTCGACGACGAGGACCTCGTGGACCTGAGTGCGGAACTGCGGGCCATGTTCCGGGCCCGCGCGATCCCGCAGCCAAAAGGAGTGGCCCAGGACCAGCAGCATCTGACGGACGAGCGCCGCTTCCAGGTCCCTGCCACCGTGATCGCCTGTGAGTTTCCGTCCTCGATGCTGACCGAGATGATTGAGGCCGGCCACCCGTATGTGGCCGAACTCGGGCGGATGAGAGCCGTCGATTACGTGGACCTGCCCACCGGCCACTGGCCGCAGTTCACGAAGCCCGCTGAGCTGGGCGCCGCGATCCAGGCCGCCGTCGGCCGCGCTTCGGCGAGCTAGCCGGCCGGGTCACTCAAGCCGGGTTCGTCAGTGCCCGAACGGATCCGGGTCCACGCCCGGCATCCAGGTCAGGCCGGGGACGCCCCAGCCGCTTTTCTTGGCCTGCTTCATGGCCTTGCGCGCGTACCGGTCGATCAGCCGGTTGACGTAGAGCTTGCCATCGAGGTGGTCGTATTCGTGCTGGATCACCCGGGCGAACCATCCCGTGGCCTCGAAGTCCACGGGGTTCCCGTCGCCGTCGAAGCCCTGCACGCGGGCCCATTCGGCGCGCTTGAGCGGGTACTGTCCACCGGGAAAAGACAGGCAGCCTTCCTCTTCCTCGTCCGGGTCCGGCAGTGCCCCGGAGACCTTGGAGAGGGTCAGCACGGGGTTGACGAGGACGCCGGACGGCGGCGCGCCGTCGTCGTTGGCGTACCTGTAGACGAAGAGCCGCTTGCCCACCCCGACCTGCGGTGCGGCCAGGCCCACGCCGTTGGCGGCATCGTTGGTCTCGAACATGTCCGCGATCAAGGTGCGGAGCTCGTCGTCGAAGACGTCCACTTCCGCTGCCCGGCGGTGCAGAACGGGCTCGCCCCAGATCGTGATTGGCAGAACGGTCATCTCAGCTGTTTCCTCGAATGCTTCTTGGCGGGTGCGTGGGGACGCTCAGCCGGCGATGGTGCGGCCGACGACGTCGCGCATGATTTCGTTGGTGCCGCCGAAAATCGTCAGCAGCCGGGCGGCGAGAAAGGCCTGGGCTACGGGGTATTCCATGATGTAGCCGTAGCCGCCGTGCAGTTGGAGGCAGCGGTCGGTGATCGACTTGGCGCGCTCGGAGGCCCACAGTTTGGCGCGGGCGGCGGCGGCGGCGTCGAGCTCTCCGGCGTTGAAAGCCAGGATTGCCTGGTCCACGTAGGCTTCGGTGACCTCGACCTCGGTGAGGATGTCCGCTAGTTCAAAGCGGGTGTTCTGGAAGTCGATAATCCGCTCGCCGAACGCGTTGCGTTCCTTCGTGTAGCCGACGGTCGCCTCGTAGATGGCGCGGACGACGGCGGAACTTGCGGTGGCGATCGCGAGCCGGCCCTGGGGGAGCTGTTCGGCGGCGTACTGCAGGCCCTTGCCCTCCTCGCCCACCAAATCGGCGTGCGGGACGCGGACGTTGTCGAAAAACAGTTCGGCCGTGTCCGAGGCCTTGAGGCCCATCTTGTCCAGCTGCCTGCCGGTGTTGTAGCCCTCGCCCTTGCGGACCAGGAATAGGGAGAAGGAGTCGTGCTTTCCCCGCCCGGAGCTGCCGTCGGTGCGGGCCAGGACCAGGGACGCGTCGCCGGAGATGCCGTTTCCGATGAAGGTCTTCTGGCCGCTGACCAGCCAGTCGTCGCCGTCGCGGACGGCTTTGGTGCGGATGCCGCGCAGATCCGAGCCGGCGCCGGGCTCGGTCCACGCGACTGAGGTCACAATTTCGCCGGACGCCATGCCCGGCAGCCAGCGGCCCTTCAGGTCATCGGAGCCGTAGGCCAGCAGGTGGGGGAGGACCATGTCATCGTGCAGGTGGAAGGCGAGGCCCACCGCGAGGTGGTTGCTCCTGGCGAACTCCTCGTCCAGCACGGCCCGGAAGCGGTAGTCGTCCATGCCCATGCCGCCGAACTCTTCAGGCACTGCCAGGCCCAGCAGGCCCTGCTCGCCGGCCGCCGTCCACAGCTCCCGGGACATCATGTGATCCTGGTCCCATTGTGCGTAGTGCGGGGCGATGGCGCGCGCATTGAATTCCGCCGCCATCTCACGGAACATCTCGTGGTCTTCTTCAAAGAGCGTGCGCTTCATTGCAGTCCTTCCGTTGACAGGTCCTTGGACGACGCTGGACAGACAACAAAGGCCGCACCGGATATCCGGTACGGCCTTCGTCTAAGGTCGGACAATCATGCCGTCCTTCATGAGGGTGAGCGACGGGGGTTGAACCCGCGACCTCCTGGACCACAACCAGGCGCTCTGCCAACTGAGCTACGCCCACCATGTGCCCCGCCATGCCGTCCGGTTGAACCGGCTGGCTGAAAAGGCAACGACAAATAGCTTACCTGCTGTTCGGGGGTGCTTTCGCCACTTTTCGGGTTTTTGGCAAAAAATTCCGCAAAACGTGGCGCAGATTACCCCGGGGCTACTCCGCCGGGGCAGCCTCCGGCGTCTCCATGACCTTTTTGGCGATCTGCTGCGCCGTGGCGCTGTCCGGTCCGGGGGCCGGCACGAAGACGGCCTCTCGGTAGTAGCGCAGTTCGTCGATGGAGTCCTTGATGTCGCCGAGGGCGCGGTGGCCGCCCAACTTGGCGGGGGACTGGAAGTAGGCCCGCGCGAACCAGCGACGCGAGAGCTCCTTGATGGTGCTCACGTCGATGACCCGGTAGTGCAGGTGTTCCACCAGCTCCGGCATGTCCCGGACCAGGAAGACGCGGTCGGTTCCCACCGAGTTGCCGCCCAGCGGTGCCTTCTTGGGATCCGGCACCCACTTCTTGATGTAGTCCAGGACGATGGCCTGGGCTTCCGCCATGGTCTTGCCGTGCGGCAGCTCCGCCAGCAACCCGGACCGGGTATGCATATCGCGCACAAAATCCCCCATCTGGGCCAGCGCGGCGTCGTCCGGCTTGATGACGACGTCGACGCCTTCGCCCAGGATGTTGAGCTCGGAGTCGGTCACCAGGGCGGCCACTTCGATGAGGGCATCGTTCTTGGTGTCCAGGCCGGTCATTTCGCAGTCGATCCAGACGATGCGTTCGTTAGTTATAGGCACGCGCCCAGCCTACCGTTTCGTCGTCCCAGAGCTGTCCGGTGCTAGGATTTCGGGTACGCGGCCGTCGAACTTTTTCGTCATCGCGGCGTGCCCCCGGGCCGGGTCACCCGGCCGCCTGCGGGCGGATTCAAGCCCCACGACAGATTGGACGATCCTGAGATGACGGCGCCTGTACCTGCGACGGGGACTGTGGTCGAAGGTACGTCCTCCTCGGCAGTTTTGGCTGATGTGGACAACGCCCGATCCCCGCTGCTGGCAGGGTTCGTCGGATCAATGTTTATGGCGATCGGCTCGCTCGGCGTCGGCTGGCTCGCGCCGGCCTCCGAACTGCGCAGGGTCCCGTTGTTCATCTGGATGCGCACCGAAGCCTTTGGCGTCGGCCTCTGCATTGTCCTCCTGGCCGTCGGAGGGATGCTGCTGGTCCGTTCCTGGCTCCGGCTGGGTCAGCGCGTGCGTGTCTGGGGCGCCGACGCCCGGAAGGCGACCCTCCAGGCGGTGGTGGTCTGGGGGCTGCCGCTGATGTTCTCCGTGCCGCTGTTCAGCCGGGACGTCTACGCCTATATCGGCCAGGGCCGCCTGATGGTGGAGGGCTTCAACCCCTACGAAAATGGCATTTCAGCGCTGTCCAACTACTTCCAGCTCGGCGCTGACAAGATGTGGACCGAGGCGCCCGTTCCGTACGGCCAGCTCTTCCTCTGGATCGAGCAGTTCGTTGTCTGGTCCACGAACGTGCATCCGGAAGGCAGCATCATGCTGTTCCGGCTCGCCGCGCTGGTAGGAATCATCCTGTGCGTGATCTACGTCCCCAAGCTTGCCGAGCTTCATGGCGTCAACCCGCACCGCGCGCTGTGGCTAACGGCGGCCAACCCGCTGTTCCTCATCAATTTCATCGCCAGCGTCCACAACGATGCGCTGATGATCGGGCTGGCCCTCGCGGGCCTGTATTACTGTGCCACCCGCCGGGTGATCCTCGGACTCGTGCTCGTCACACTGTCGATCTCGGTCAAGCCGATCACGATCGTGTTCCTGCCCTTTATCGGCCTGCTCTGGGCCGGCAAGAACGCCAGCTGGCCGCGAAAATTCGTGTACTGGGCGCTCACGGCCGGGATCAGCCTGGCGCTGCTCTACGCGATGAGCCTGATCAACGGTTTCGGCTTCGGCTGGATCAACGGGCTGTCCGCCCCGGGCAGCATCTGGATCTGGTACGCCCCGATCGGCCTGCTCGGCCTCGTCGTCGCCTCGATCTCCAATGCCTTCGGCCTCGACGGCTGGGGGCTCGCCAAGTGGGTGTACGACGCCGGCAAGCTGCTTGCGGTGGGGATCGTCGCCTGGCAGATTTTCCGCGGTGACCACGACCGTCTGATGCGACGCCTGACGCTGGCGTTCGCCGCCGTCGTCGTCCTGGCCCCGATGATCCAGTCCTGGTACGTCGTCTGGCTGATTCCGCTGTTCGCCGTCACCGGCATCCGCGACGACTGGCAGGTCAAGGCGCTGTACTTCATCGTCTCCTTCTTCATGGTGTACGCGATCTCGGACCAGCTGGAAGTGTTCCCCTACCTGCAGACGGCCGACCTCGGCTTGGCCCTCGCGCTGGCCCGCAACGCGGCGGCTATTATCGCGCTGCTGTTCGCGCTGTACCTGATCTTCCTCGACCCGAAGACCAAGATGTTGTTCAGCAAGCCGGAGGAGCCGGTCACCACCCGGCCGGTCATCTAGACCCGTACGCCCGGACTCAGCGCGGCAGTTTCCGGAGTGCTTCGGCGGTGGAGAGCGGACTGAGCCCGGAGCGGTGCCGTTCCACGAATGTTCGGACCCAGTCCGGATCTGTAGCGGAATAGTCCCGCAGCGCCCAGCCGATCGCCTTCCGGATGAAGAACTCCTGATCGCCGAGATTGGCCTCGATCACGTCTCCGAGCAGGGCCGTGTCGGTGGCGGACTTGGCGCCGAGCTGCGCCGTGATCGAGGCCCGGCGGATCCAGAAGTCGCCGTCCGTGCTCCAGCGGCGCAGCAGGGCCGCCATCTCCGGCCGGTGGGCCAGCAGCAGTGCCCGCAGCCGGTGCGACACGCCGTCCACCAGATCCCACCAGGCGCCGCTGCGGATGATTTCCTCATACACCGGCAGCATGCTGAATTCACCCGCCGCGAAGCGGAGCCCGGTCAGGTCGATGGCGGCATACCGTTCCTCGCGCCAGTCGGCGCTGCGCCAGAGCTCCTGCACAGTCGAGATCAGCTCTTCCAGCGACGCTGGCGGAAGCTCCCTGGCGGCGGTCGTCACGATCCGGCGGACCGCCGGAACGCGCACGCCCAGCGAAGGCATCTCCGATTTCATGTACGCCTGCGCTCCGGCGGCCCGGGCAGGATCGGCCTCGGTCCGCAGCTCGGAACGGATAGCGGCGATCAGTTCAGCGTTGGCCATGAGGCAACTTTAGCCACGGCCCCGGGGGCTCTAGAGTTGGAGCCATGTCCATGATCAAGACTCCCGCCGAAATTGCCCTGATGCGCGCGGCGGGCAGGGTGGTTGCCAGCACGCTTGCTAAAGTCCGGGATGCCGCCGCGGTCGGGGTTTCCCTGAAGGAACTCGACACCGTGGCCGCGGCGTCGATCGCCGAGGCGGGCGCAACCCCTGCCTTCCTGAACTACAAGCCGCGCTGGGCGTCAGTGCCGTTCCCCGGGGTCATCTGCACCAGCGTCAATGACGCCGTCGTGCACGGCATACCCAACGACTACAGGCTCAAGGACAGCGACCTGCTGAGCGTCGACTGCGGCGCGTTCCTTGACGGCTGGTGCGGCGACGCCGCCATCAGCTTCATTGTGGGGACGCCGGACCCGGCGGACCAGGAGTTGATCGACGCCACCGACGCCGCCCTGGCCCGGGGCATCGACGCTGCCAGGATCGGGAACAAGATGGGCGACCTGGGCTACGCAATTGGCGGGGCGGCACGCCGTGGAGGCTACGGCCTCCTGGCCGACCACGGCGGCCACGGGATCGGCAAAACCATGCACGCCGAGCCGGACGTCCCCAATGATGGCCGCCCGGGCCGCGGCATCAAGCTGACCGAGGGCCTGGTCATCGCGATCGAGCCAATGCTGATCCTCGGGGGCAATGATGACTATTTCCACGACGACGACGAATGGACCCTCCGCTCGGCCAACGGGCGCCGCGCGGCGCACAGCGAGCACACCGTGGCGGTCACGGCCGACGGCCCGGTCATCCTGACCCTGCCTTAGGCGGGGTAGCGGAGGTACTGGGTCCGCCGCGGGGTTCATCTTTAGCGGCGGCCGCTGCTCCTGATCCGCTGCCGGTGGGCGGCGAGCCGGAGCTGGATGATGCGCGCGGCGCCGGCGATGGCCACCAGCACTCCGCCCCCGACGGCGGCGATGAACAGGGCGATGCCCAGCGCGACAGCTCCTTGCAGGCCAAAGAATTTCACCTGGACGTAGTCCTGGTTCTGCAGGATGAACGCGATCAGCAGGATCAGCACCACCAGGGCGCTTGCGACGGCAACCCAGACCATTCCCGCGCGGGTGACTCGGCGTGGTTCCGGATCGACGGAGTCGGATCGCTCCGTCCGGGCCGTGCCGACCGGGCCATCCTTCGCGGCCACGCTGTCCGTGTACGGTGCTGTCGCAGGTTCGGTCGCCATGTCCGGGTCCGTCCCGGTGGATGAAGCCTGGTCGGCGTATCCGTCCCCGGCGTAGCCGGAGGTGCCGGCAGTGCGCGGCTGCTGCGCGGAGGTCGTCTCGTTGGGGTCGAACTCTCGGGGTGTCTGGGTCATGGCGGCCGTACCTTTCACGAGTCGTCCCGCCGGGCGGGAAGAGCGGCTCGACGCCGATGCGGCGTCCGTTCTGGCGGCGGAGGCCGGGTTCTTCCGGTCACTGCCTGTCAAATCAATAGTAAGCCTACTGATGATGATCAGGCGCATCCCAGCGGATCCTGCCGCTGTTGGCAGCGCCGATGCGGCGGTATAACGTCGCTTTCAGGGATGCCCGACGGAGGGGGTGCGGCCGTGACCATTATTGACAATGCCGTCTACGTGGACGGTCTCCGGACCGCTGACCCGGAAAATTTGGACGAGACGTACTTCGTCCTACGGCAACGCCAGGGCATGGCTTGGATCGGGCTCTACCGGCCGGATGCGGAGGAGCTGCGTTCGGTCGCTGAGGAATTCGACCTCAACCATCTGGCCGTCGAGGATGCCCTCGCCGGCCACCAGCGAGCAAAGTTGGAGCACTACGGCGAGACCCTGTTTCTGGTGCTGCGCCCGGCCCGCTATCTGGATGATCTGGAGAAGGTCGAGTTCGGCGAAATCCACGTCTTCACCGGTGCGGATTTTGTGGTGACAGTCCGCCGCGCCGAATCTCCCGACCTGGGCCGGGTCCGGCGACGGATGGAGTCCGACCCCGGCTTCCTGGCACTCGGGCCGGACGCCGTGCTCTACGCGATTCTCGACCAGGTGGTGGACGAGTACGAGCCGGTGGCCGCCGGACTCGAGAACGATGTCGACGAAATTGAAGACGATCTCTTTGCTGCTGACCCCGGGGTGTCCCGCCGGATCTACGAGCTTTCGCGGCAAGTCATCATGTTCCAGCGGGCGACGGCGCCACTGACCGCCATCCTGCAGACCTTGATGGCGGAGTCGCGGAACCGTCATCCGGGGCCTGAGTTGCAGGACCACTTCCGGGATGTCCTGGACCACGTGCTGCGCCTCAGCGAGCGGATCACCGCCTTCCGCGCCCTGCTCCAGAATGCCCTGGCAGTCAATGCGGCACTCGTTGCCCAGCGGCAGAACGACGAGATGCGGCTGCTGACTGAATCGAGCTATTCCCAGAACGAACAGGTCAAGAGGATATCCTCATGGGCGGCAATCCTATTCGCACCAACCTTGATCGGCACGATTTATGGAATGAACTTCCGCTCGATGCCTGAACTCGACTGGGTCTTTGGCTACCCGATGGCCTTGGGCCTGATGGTGGGGATGGGCCTTGCGCTGTTCTGGACGTTCAAGCACAACAAATGGATCTAGGGTTCCGGCCCTCGCCTGCGGCGCTTGAGCGAAAAAATTAAGTGCCCGCCGGTGGTGAGGAACCGGCGGGCTATGCAGTTGTCTATTCAGTTGACCCGTGCAGCAAGTCTGTGGTTCCTCAACCGTTTTCTGCGCACGGCGCGAGCTGCTAAGTGATGGTCAGTTCGCGCTCACTCCCTGCCAAAAATAAAACTCCGCAGCTTGCAACAATAACGCTAGTTCCTGAACCCTTGGAAAAGCTGGGAAGTCGACCGGGCAGCGCTGTTGAGTTCCGATGGGATGCCACCGCCGGTCCGTGGCGGCGGACGGCGCGCATCGGCAGTTGAGCGCTGACAGGGCGCCGATGAAGATCCTCCAGAAACACGAAGCGGCCCTGACTTTGCGTTTCCGCAGGCCAGAGCCGCTTTTCTTGGTGCCCCAGGAGGGAATCGAACCCCCGACCGGCGGATTAGAAGGCCGCTGCTCTATCCCCTGAGCTACTGGGGCATCAGCGTCCGCCCGGTCGCTGCCGGGCTACGCCTCAAAAAGTTTACAGTGCGTTGCGCCCGAACGTGGGCAGGGACAAGGTGGGCCGGTTGTCCGGCATGGCCGAACTGGTCCCCAACACCCTCCCCGGGCCGTAGTTTTCCACATGGCGTTCTCGGGACCTCCCCGCTGGGCGGCGCCTGTCCGAAGCTGGAAGAGCCTGCTTAGGCACGACGATTCGAGACAGGACAGAAGAATGAGTGACAACATCACCGTCCGTGGCTTCGTCGCCACGGAGATCAAAAGCTCGACCACGCCCGGGGGTGTGGCTACGGCGAATTTCCGTTTGGGGTCCACCGACCGGCGGTTCGACCGCAACGCCAACGCGTGGATCGACGGGAACACGAACTGGTTCACTGTGCAGGGCTACCGACAGTTGGCGGGAAACATGGGCTGCAGCATCAAGAAGGGACAGCGAGTCATCGTCGTTGGCCGGCTGAAAATGCGCAGCTGGGAAAAGGACGGCCGCGTTCATTACGTGGCAGAGATCGATGCCGAATCCGTTGGGCACGATCTGATGTGGGGCTCGGCGAACTACATTCGCACGGCCGGTGCAGGTGGGCAGGGAACCGCCGCCTCCTCGGCTGGGGCGGTCGGCGACGACGAGCCCCACAGCGAAGATCCGGATGAGGGTGCGGACGGGGATCGCGATGACGCCCACACGATCTTCATCGACGACGCGACCGGTGAGGTGGAGGAGGTCGACGAGCAGACCGGCGAACTGAAGGGAGCCGCAGCCTGATTCCAGTGGTCTCGTGCCAGAATTGCCGGGTGAAGCAGGCGACGACAGGCAAAGGGGTGAGGCCAGGGACGTCGGAAGGACTGAGCTGGCGGCAGAGCGGTGCCAGCCCTGGACGGTGGCGCCTGGCGTTGCCAGGGGTTCTGGCACTGTCGCTGCTGCTAACGGTCGCCTGCTCGGAAGGCGCTGGCGTCGGTGGCAGTCGGATCGATTCGGTGCCCCCGTCCGCTTCCCCGGTAGTGGCGCCCCCGGCAGTGGCGCCGGTCCAGGCCGCAGGGGCGTCTACCGCCAAAGCGCCAGTTCCCGCAGTCAGCATGGCGGCGACGGCGGCTGTCGCCACTGCACGGGCAAACCTGGAGAACGCCCTGCGTCGTGCTTTCGCCGGCGGAAAGCCCGGCGCGCAACAAGTGCGGGACGATCTGGTCGCCGCCGGGTTCGCCGCCGCGGACGTACAAGTCACGGCGGGCCGCACTCCCACGGGCCTGGAGGCCGACGCTGTCGAGGTCGGCGTGGAGCAGGGCGGCGACTGCTTGATCGCGCAGGTACGTAGCGGCGAGGTGAGCGTCACCGTCCTTCCGGTGTTGGCGGATGGACGGTGCCTGGTGGGCGCAGCGGGGCCGTAAATGTGAGTTATCCGGGCCAAGCCACTAGATTTGTAGGCATGGCGGAATTTATCTACACAATGACCAAGGCCCGTAAGGCTGTTGGCGAAAAACTTATCCTCGACGACGTCAGCATGTCCTTCTTCCCTGGGGCAAAAATTGGCGTCGTTGGCCCGAATGGTGCCGGTAAATCCACCATTCTCAAGATCATGGCAGGCCTGGACACTCCTTCAAACGGAGAAGCCCGGCTCAGCCCCGGCTACACGGTGGGCATCCTGCTGCAGGAGCCGCCGCTGAACGAAGACAAAACCGTCCTCGGCAACGTCCAGGAAGGCGTCGGCGAGATCTACTCGAAGATCCAGCGCTTCAACGAGATCTCCGAGGAGATGGCCAGCCCGGACGCTGACTATGACGTGCTCCTCGAGGAGATGGGCCAGCTGCAGGAAGCGATCGACGCCGCCGACGCCTGGGACCTCGACTCCCAGCTCGAGCAGGCCATGGACGCCCTCCGCTGCCCGCCGCCCGAGTCTGACGTTACGCTGCTCTCCGGCGGTGAGCGCCGCCGCGTTGCGCTCTGCAAGCTCCTGCTCCAGAAGCCGGACCTGCTGCTCCTCGACGAGCCCACCAACCACCTTGACGCCGAGAGCGTGCTGTGGCTTGAGCAGCACCTGTCCAGCTACGCCGGCGCGGTCCTGGCCGTAACCCACGACCGGTACTTCCTCGATCACGTGGCCGAGTGGATCGCCGAAGTGGACCGCGGACACCTGTACCCCTACGAGGGCAACTACTCCACGTACCTCGAGAAGAAGCGCGCCCGCCTGGAAGTCCAGGGCAAGAAGGACGCCAAGCAGGCAAAGCGCCTCACCGAAGAACTCGAATGGGTCCGCTCCAACGCCAAGGGCCGCCAGACCAAGTCCAAGGCCCGCCTGGCGCGCTACGAGGAAATGGCTGCCGAGGCAGACCGGACCCGGAAGCTCGACTTCGAAGAGATCCAGATCCCGCCGGGCCCGCGCCTGGGCGGCCTGGTGCTGGAAGCGAAGAACCTGCAAAAGGGCTTCGAGGACCGCACCCTGATCGACGGATTGTCCTTCACGCTGCCCCGCAACGGCATCGTCGGCGTCATCGGCCCCAACGGCGTCGGTAAGACCACCCTGTTCAAGACCATCGTCGGGCTGGAGCCCCTCGACGGCGGCGAGCTGAAAATCGGCGACTCCGTCAAGATCTCCTACGCCGACCAGAGCCGTGGCGGCATCGACCCGAACAAGACCCTGTGGGAGGTCGTTTCCGACGGCCTTGACTACATCCAGGTCGGGCACGTCGAGATGCCGTCCCGCGCCTACGTGGCCGCTTTCGGCTTCAAGGGCCCGGACCAGCAGAAGAAGGCCGGGGTGCTCTCCGGTGGTGAGCGCAACCGCCTGAACCTGGCCCTGACGCTCAAGCAGGGCGGCAACCTGCTGCTCCTCGATGAGCCCACTAACGACCTCGACGTTGAGACGCTCAGCAGCCTCGAAAACGCCCTGCTCGAATTCCCGGGCTGCGCCGTCGTTGTCTCGCACGACCGCTGGTTCCTGGACCGGGTCGCGACCCACATCCTCGCCTACGAAGGCGACGAGGAGAACCCCTCGAAGTGGTACTGGTTCGAGGGCAACTTCGAGTCCTACGAGGAGAACAAGGTCGAGCGGCTCGGCCCCGATGCGGCCAAGCCGCACCGCGTCACCCACCGGCGCCTCACCCGCGACTAAGCTCCGCAAGACCCAGCAAGCAAAAATGGCCGGCTCCCATCGGGGGAGCCGGCCGTTTGCGTCTCCGGCGCTTGTTAGCGCGCCGGAGAACGGGTGCTTTAGCCTCGGTCAGCCTTCCGCATCTGGTGTTGCAGCACCTTGGTCTGCACGGCGCCCTTGACCTTGTTCTTCAAATCGGTGGGGACCCGGATCATACCCTCCTGGGCCACGGTGGCCACGTGCCGGCCGTCGCGGCTGAAGATCTTGCCGGTGGCCAGGCCCCGGGCTCCCTGCGCGCTGGGGGATTCCTGGACGTACAGCAGCCACTCGTCCACCCGCACGGGACGGTGCCACCACATGGCGTGGTCCAGGCTGGCCACGGACATCCCCGGCGTGATCCAGCTCAGCCCGTGCTGGCGCAGGATGGACTCCAGGATTGTGTAGTCACTGGCGTAGGCCAGGGCGGCGCGGTGCAAACCCGGATCGTCCGGCATGGGACCGAAGGTCTTCATCCAGACCGCGTTGCGCGGTTCCTTCTGGCCCTTGGCCGAGACGTACAGCGCGGGATCGACGTGCCTGACGTCGAACGGGCGCTCATAGGCCCAGTGCCGGGCCACGGGGTGGTCGTACTTGCCGAGCAGGTCGGCGGTGCTGGGCAGGGACTCGGGGTCCGGGATACCCGCCGGCATTTCGGACTCGTGCTCGAGACCCTCGTCCTCCGTCTGGAACGAGGCGATCATCGACAGGATGGGCATGCCCTCCTGGTAGGCGTGGACACGGCGCGCCGAGAAGGAGCGGCCGTCCCGCAGCCGCTGCACACCGAAGGTGATCGGCTTGTTCGCGTCACCCGGTCGGAGGAAATAGCCGTGCATGGAATGCACGCTGCGGCCGTCGGGTACGGTGCGGCTTCCGGCGATCAGGGACTGCGCCAGGACCTGGCCGCCGAAGACGCGCTGCCGGGGCTGCTGCTGCGAGGGGCCCATGAAAATGTCTTCATCGGTCCGGGCGCCCTCGAGCTCGCCGAGGTTCAGGAGTTGGAGGAGCGAGGAGGTGGGGTCCTGGGTTGGCAGCCCCTGCAATTCGGCTTCGGCTTCAGTCATGGTTTGACTCTAGACGTCACCCCGGCACCGCTCAAAAGAGGCACAACCGGTAGAGTCCATATTGTGTCTGACGTCCTAACCCAGCCCCTGCAGTTCACCGATCCCCGAGACCTTGCGGACCTGCGCACCTTCGCCACCCGCGCCAAGTCCATCGACGACGGCGCCATCCGGTTCCAGGCCTCCGGCCCGGTGCTCGCCGCCTACGTTTGCGTGCTGCGGCCCCGGCTGCTGGGGGAAGCCACCCCGACCATCCTGGGGCTCCGGACCATGGCCCTGGCGCAGCCTGCCGAGACCGACGTGACCGTGCCGCTGTCGGCAGTGCTGGACCGGCTGGCGCGGGCGGGGGAGAACGACGTCGAACTGCCGCTGCCGCCGGTGCACGTCACCGAGTCGTGGGCGGGGGTCGGCGCACCCCGTGGCGGCTGGGAGCTTCTTGGCACCCTGCAGGATGCGGAGCTGCGGCAGTTCGCCGAGGCCGGCATCACCGAGGTGGCCGCCATCATGCCGGCTAAGCCCGGCGCGCTGATCGTCAACAATGCCCGCGCCGCGGTCTGGGGCAGGGAACTTCCCGGGGCCGGCGGACTGCCCGCCGGTGCCGCCTTCGCGGCGCTGACCCTGGGATTCCTGGCTGACGGGGAGCAGCAGCTTTACCGTGCCGGCCGCTGGTTCCGGGTCAGCGGCACCCGTGGCCACGTGCTGGCCCGGACCGGGTCCGGGGTCTAGTTCGGCGGCCGGATCAGGCTTCCGACGGGCTGTTCACCATGGAGAGGGCAGCGCGCTCCATATAGTCCCAGAGGGTTCCCTCATACAGCGGCGGGAGCTCCAAGGCGTCCACGGCGATGCGCATGTGATGCAGCCAGCGTTCCTTGGCCTCCGGTGTGACACGGAAGGGCTGGTGCCGCATCCGCAGGCGCGGATGCCCGCGTTCCTCGCCGTACGTCGTCGGACCGCCCCAATACTGCTCAAGGAACATCAGGAAGCGGCGCTTGGCCGGAATGAGGTCCTCTTCCGGGTACATCGGCCGCAACAGCGGATCCGTCGCGACGCCGTCGTAGAACACATCAATCAGCTTCACGAACGTCTCATGGCCGCCCACGGCGTCGTAGAAGTTATCCGTGTACCCGGGCTGGGTGAACGGGTCGTTCTGTATCAGCTGCCTGGGCTGCCGGGGTTCGCCGGCAATCGGGATCGTCATATTATTCTCCGGCTTTCTGCTGGGGAGCCGCCCCGGCCTCGGAAGCGTCCGCCGGTTCCTCGGCGGGAGGGACGTAGGTGCCTTGGGAGCGGTTGCCGACGCGCAGGATCTCGCCGTTGCGCAGGTACCAGATGGTTCCGTCCTCGGCGCGTACCCGGGTGATGCGCAGCCCCATGGCCTCGACCTCGCCGACGACTTCGGACGTTTCAATGATGTCACCGATGCCGTACTGGTCTTCGATGGTGATGAAAATGCCGGCCAGGAAGTCGCGGATCAGTTGCTGGGCACCGAAGCCGATCGCCACGCCGAGGATGCCGACGCTGGTCAGCAGCGGCGCGATGTCCACGTTCAGGTTCTTGAGCACGTACATGATGGTGATGACCGCTACCAGGACGCTGATGACGCTGTTGAGCAGCGAGCCGATGGTGTTCGCGCGCTGGACCCGGCGCTCGTGGTCCAGGGCGCGGAGCGCGGGTGCCACCCAGCGGAAGTGCGGCTTCTTGAAGAAGGTGGTTCCGGCGGCGACGCGTTTGGTGATCCCGGCGATCACGAACGTCGCCACCAGCCACACGGCGACGCCCACCCCGATGCTGATGAGGACTCCGGGCAGGTTGATGGCCGAGATATCCGGAGGGGTGATGGGGGTGGTCGTAGAGAGGCCGTACATTGTTTGGGGGTGCTCCTTGCTGCTGCGCTGATGCGCTCTGCTGCCGGGCGGTGTTCGCCGGGCGCATAACACTCTGTTCTCTTTCAACATTAGCGCCGTAGCGTAGCCGCATGCGCATTCTGGTCCTTGGCGGCACAGCCTTCCTGTCCGCGGAAATAGCCCGGCAGGCCCTCGAGGCCGGGCACGATGTCACCTGCCTTGCCCGGGGGACGGCTGGAGCGCCGCCGGCCGGGACGCGGTGGTTGCAGGTTGACCGCTCACTGGGGAAAGCAGCCTATGCGGAGGCAGTGGACAGCGCCGGGTGGGACGCCGTCGTCGAGGTCTCCCGGGACCCCGGGCAGGCGCGCGAGGCCCTTGAGGCCCTCGCCGGGTCCGCCCGGCACTGGACCTTCATCTCCAGTTGCTCCGTCTACGCGGACCACTCGGTTCCCGGCGCAGCGGAGGACGCCGAGGTGCTGCCCCCGCTGGCTGCCGGCGCGGGCCTGACAATGGACAACTACGGCGAAGCCAAGTCCGCCATCGAACACGTGACCCGGGAACTGGCCGGGCACAAGGCCCACATCTGCCGCGCCGGACTGATCGGCGGGCCCGGGGACAGTTCCGACCGCTATGGCTACTGGCCGGCCCGCTTCGCCCGGAACCAGGAACCGGTGCTGGTCCCGGACATCCCGTCGGACCCCACCCAGGTGATAGACGTCCGGGACCTCGCTGCCTGGGTCCTGGCCGCGGCCGGGCTGGGGGTCACCGGCGCGCTGAACGCCGTGGGCGAGATCGTGCCCTTTGCCGCCTACCTCGAAGAAGCCCGGGAACTCACCGACGGGGAAGCGGAAGTGGTGGCCGTCCCGGGCGAATGGCTGGCAGAGCACGGCGCCAATTGCTGGGCCGGACCGGACTCGCTGCCGCTCTGGTTGCCGCCCGGCCAGGATGGATTTATGGCACGGAGCAACGAGGCCGCCCGGGCGGCCGGGCTGCAACTACGCCCGTGGATGGATACCGTACGGGACACCCTGGCGGACGAACGCGGGCGCGGGCTTGGCCGGGAACGCAAAGCCGGGCTCAGCCCGGAGACCGAGCGCCGGCTTCTGCGCGAGTACCGGGCCGAGCCCGGCTGACAGCTCAGTCCCCGGGGTTCCGGACCTCAACGCTGGGCTCGTGCAGCACCGGGAAGTTGACGCTGCGGGCTATGAAGCAGAGCTTGTTCGCTTCGGCGTGCAGTTCCTCGAGCAGGCCGGCGTCGGGCAACTGCCCGGGCGCCGGAGCGGCGACCGTCACCCGGGGCTTGAGCGTGACGGACTCGAACTGGCCGCTTCCGTCCCGGTTGGTCCGCATCAGCCCGTCGGCGTGGTCCTCGTAGGCACTCACCACCACGCCGTGCTTCGCGGCCACATGCAGGAAGGACAACATGTGGCATTGCGAGAGCGCGGCCAGGAGCAACTGCTCCGGGTTGTAGCGGGTCCGGTCCCCATGGAAGCTCGGATCCGCGGAACCCCGGAGCACCGGGAGCCCCGGGATCTCGACGTCGTGGTCCCGGGAATAGCCACGGTACGACGCCGTCCCCTCGCCAAGGTTTCCGGTCCAGCGGACCGTCAGGGCGTAGCGGTGCTCGTCGAGGCTCATGCGTCGACGTCGGCCTGGCGGGCCCGCAGCGCACGCGCCACGCCGTCGCGGTTCTCCAGCATCATCCGCCGCAGCGCCGCGCTGTCCTCCGGCAGGGAGGCGAGGAACTCGTCGGTCCGGTCGACGGTGGCCTGGGTGGTCAGCTGCGCCGGGTAGAGCCCGACGACGATCTGCTGCGCCAGGGCGTGGGTGCGCTCCTTGACGATGCCGGGAACGGCCTCGAAATACTTCTCCGCGTAGGGCTCCAGCAGGGCAGTGTCCAGCACCCGGGTGAAGCCGTTCACGGCGGAGCCCTGCAGGGCGTTGGACAGCTCGCCCTTGACCACGATCGACTCCCAGGCGGCCGCCTTGGCCTCGGGGGTGGGGATGGCTGCCTTGGCCAGCGCCGCGGCGTTCTGCCCTGTGGCGGTGTTGTCGCGCGCCAGCTCGGCGTCGATCTGCTCCTGGCCGGCGCGGCCGCCAACCACGAGGGACGCGATCAACTCCCAGCGCAGGTCCTGGTCCACGGCGAGGCCGTCGAGGGCGCGGGAACCGTCCAGCACCCCGGCGACGTTGTCCAGCTGTGCTGCGCTGCGGGCGTGCAGGGCGTAGGACTTTACGAACTGCAGCTGCGCGTCGGAGCCCGCGGGGACGCTGGAGGCGAGCTCCCAGAGCCGGTCCGCGGCTGCGGAAGCGGTGGCCTCCTTGTGGGCCTCGGCCACGTAGAAGTTCAGCGTGGTGGCCAGCTGGCGGAGCTGGACCAGGATCACCGAGGAATCGGATTCCTCGGCGATGTTGGCGAGGATCAGGTTCACGTAGCCGCGGGCCGGGGTTTCGCCGTCCCGGGCCGCGTCCCAGGCCGAGCCCCAGACCAGGGTGCGGGGGAGGCTCTGGCTGAAGTCCTTCAGGTGCGCCGTGGCCGTCGCGAGCGACTTCGGGTCCAGCCGGACCTTGGCGTAGGCGAGGTCGTCATCGTTGAGCAGGATCAGGTCCGGCTGGGCGAGACCGGCCAGGGCCGGGACCTCCGTGCGTTCGCCGTCGACGTCGAGCTCCTCGCGGTGGACTCGCTCGAGTTTCCCGGCGGCGGTGAGGTTATAGAAGCCGACCGCGAGGCGGTGCGGGCGGATGGTGGGCTGGTCTTCGGTGGCGGACTGCAGGATCGCGAAGGAGGAAATCGTGGCGTCCTCACCCACGGACAGCTCCGGCTGGAGCGTGTTCACGCCGGCGGTCTCCAGCCAGAGCCGGCCCCACTCGTCGAGGTCACGGCCGCTGGCCTTCTCGAGTTCGGCCAGTAGGTCGCTCAGCTCGGTGTTCTGCCAGGCGTGCTTGCTGAAGTACTCCCGGACGCCGGCCATGAACTCTTCCGGGCCCACCCAGGCAACCAGCTGACGCAGCACCGACGCGCCCTTGGCATAGGTGATGCCGTCGAAATTCACCTCGACGTCCTGCAGGTCGTTGATCTCGGCAAAGATCGGGTGCGTCGTGGGCAGCTGGTCCTGGCGGTAGGCCCAGGACTTCTCCACCGAGGCGAAGGTGGTCCAGGCGGAGTCGAACGTCGTGTTCTCCACCGCGGCCAGGTGGGACATGTACTCGGCGAAGGACTCATTCAGCCAGAGGTCGTTCCACCAGCGCATCGTCACGAGGTCCCCGAACCACATGTGCGCCAGCTCGTGCAGCACCGTGATGGCGCGCCGCTCCACCTGCGCGTCGGGGACCTTGCTGCGGAAGATGTAGCCCTCGAGGATGGTGACGGCCCCGGCGTTTTCCATCGCGCCGGCGTTGAACTCGGGCACGAAGAGCTGGTCGTACTTCTCGAACGGGTAGGGGCAGCCGAACTGCGCCTCGAAGAATTCGAAGCCCTGGCGGGTGAGCTCGAAGATGTTGTCCGCGTCCAGGTACTGCATCAGGGATTTGCGGGCAAAAATGCCCAGCGGCGTGACCTTACCCTCGGCCGAGGTGACCTCGCTGCGGACGGACTGGTACGGCCCGGCGATCAGGGCGGTGACGTAGGAGGAGAGCGGCGGCGTGGGGGGAAACTCCCAGACGGAGCGTGCGCCGCCGTCCTCGCCGGGAATCGTCTCGACCGGCGGCGGCGTGGGGGAGTTGGACACCAGGTCCCAGTGCGAGGGTGCGGTGACGGTAAAGGTGAAGCTCGCCTTGAGGTCGGGCTGCTCGAAGACGGCAAACATGCGGCGGGAATCCGGGACCTCGAACTGGGTGTAGAGGTAGACCTCGTTGTCCACCGGATCCACGAAGCGGTGCAGCCCCTCGCCGGTGTTCATGTACGGGGCCTCCGCCACCACCAGCAGCTCGTTCGCGGCGGCCAGGTCCGGCAGCTGGATCCGGATGCCGTCCGAGACTTCGGCCGGATCCAGCTCTTGGCCGTTGAGGGTCACGCTGTGGACGGCAGAGGTCACGGCGTCGATGAAGGTCGAGGACCCCGGCTTGGCCGTGAACTTCACGGCGGTGGTGGAGCCGAAGACCTTGTCACCGCGGGTCAGGTCCAGGCTGACCTCGTAGGACTCGACGGCGATCAGTTCGGCGCGTTCGCGTGCTTCGGCGCGCGTCAGGTTCATACCGGGCAAAGTGGGGCCTCCAGAAGTATCGGCGTTGACGTGAAATTATTCTTTCACGCTAGCGGCCCATGGCAAGTTGCCCGGATCACATGTCTGCCCGTACATGCCTGTCCGGCCGCAGCCGGGGGTAGCGTGGGGGTATGGGAAAGCTTCGGGATTCTGTCGATGCCAGGGCCCTGCGGTTCGCATTGGGGTTCCCGGTAATGCTCGCCGCCGGGTTCGTGGTCTGTGCCTTCCTGATCCGGGCCGACCTGCCCGAGCCGCTCGCCATCCGCTGGGCTGAGGACGGCGCTACCGATTTCGCGCCCTTCGGCGCGGTGGTGGGAGTCGGCGCCACGCTGATCGTGCTGATCGGCTGGGCCGCGCTGGTGCAGGCCGCCCCGCTGTCCCGCCCGGCAGTGATGCGGCGGATCATGATGGGCGCGGGCCTGTCGATCAGCCTCTTCGTCACCACCGTTCTTGCCGCCGTCCTCGTCGGCCAGCTTGGCCTGGCGGACGCGAGGGAGTCCAGGGTCGACGTCGCCGTGCTGGCGATGGGCAGCGGCGCGGCAGTGGGCCTTGGTTTTGTGATGGGGTTCGTCTTTAAGGCAGACGAGCGCTGGTCCACTGACGATGACCGGGCCATGGAGGCGGCGCTGCAACGCGAGCTGGATCCCGACCTCGCACAGGATGCCGTGAGCCTGTGGGTGCACGCCCGCAGCTCCGTCTTCGTGATGCTCGGGATCGCCTCCGTGCTTCCGGCCGCTCTGCTCACCATCGCCGTGCCGTGGCTGGCGGCGGTCCTCGTGGTCCTGGGCCTGCTCGCCGCGGCCTTCCTGGTCGCCCGCGTGCGGGTGGACCGGAGCGGTCTGCGCGTCTTTGCCGCCGGCTTCCTGCGGGTCATGGACGTGCCCGCTGCGGCCATCGAAGCCGCCACCCCGAAGGATGTGAAGGCCGCCGACTATGGAGGCTGGGGCTACCGGAGCACCGGCGGCACCACGGCGCTGTTGGTCAGCAGCGGCCCGGCAGTCGTCGTCGACCGATCCGACGGGCGGAAACTGGCGGTCAGCGGCGGCAGCGCCGCTTCCGCGGACCACGTGGCCCAGGTGCTCTCCCGGGTGGCCGATCGGGCGCGCCACGGCGGCGGAACCCCAGCGCCGTGACCACGGAGCCTGAACCCAAGGTGCCGGACCCCAGAGCCGGAATATCAGAGCCGGAAAATCAGAGCCGTGACCGCATTATGAAGACGCTCCGGTGTCCCCGACGCAGCCTGCCTCCGGCGCCCGAGTAGGCTAGGGACCAGCCCCAGACCCGCCCGGCAGCTCCGGTGCCCCACTGTCCTGCCGCCAACTGAACGGATACGCCGTGACCCCAACTGATCTCCCGCGCGTGCACATCGCAACAGACCACGCCGGCATGGAACTCAGCGCCCACCTGGTCAGCCACCTCGGCGCCAGCGGCTACGACGTCGTGGACCATGGGCCGACGGCCTACGACGCGCAGGATGACTACCCGTCGTTCTGCATCAACGCGGCGCTCGCCGTCGTGGCGGACCAGGAGGCGGGCACCCATGCCCTCGGCATCGTGCTGGGCGGATCCGGCAACGGCGAGCAGATCGCCGCGAACAAGGTCAAAGGCGTGCGGGCAGCGCTGGCCTGGAACCTCTCCACCGCGAAACTCGCGCGCGAGCACAACGACGCGAACGTCGTCGCCGTCGGCGGCCGCCAGCATTCCGTCGAGGAGGCCACGGCCATTATCGAAGCGTTCCTGGCCGAGCCCTTCAGCAATGACGAGCGCCATGTCCGCCGGATCGGCAAGATCGCCGCTTACGAGCGCACCGGCGAGGTCATCGAGTAGTGCCGGAAGGCCATTCCGTCCACCGGCTGGCCCGCCAGTTCGGGGACGTCTTCTCCGGAGAGCGGCTCGTGGTGTCGAGCCCGCAGGGAAGGTTCGTGCAGGGCGCGGCGCTGCTGGACGGCTCCGTGCTGACCGCCGCCGTGGCCCACGGCAAGCACCTGTTCCTGGCGTTCGAGCACGGCCTGCTGCTCCACGTCCACCTTGGCCTCTACGGCGCGTGGAACTTCGGCGGCGATGCGACGTTCCGCGGCGCCTCCAGCATCGGTGCGCCCCGCAAGGTGGGGGAGCGGGAACTGTACGACGACGAGGCGGAAGCAACCGCCGGCCTCCGGACTGAGAGCTACACCGGTCCGCCCGACCCGGTGGGTGCCGTGCGCGTCCGGCTGGCCGGTTCCCATGGCTGGGCAGACCTCCGCGGAGCCACTACGTGCGAAGTGCTCACTGTGGCGGAGGGCGAAGCCGTGACGGCCCGGCTGGGCCCGGACCCGCTCCGGAACCGTTCCGGGGACAGGGACCTCTTCGTCGCCGGGGTTCAGGCCCGGAGGACGCCCCTGGCCGTGTTGCTGATGGACCAGAAGGTGATCGCCGGCGTCGGCAACGTCTACCGCGCCGAACTCCTCTTCCGGCAACGCCTCGACCCCTGGCTGGCGGGGAAGGCGCTGTCCGCCGACGCCGCCGGCCGGCTCTGGGACGACACCGTGACCATGATGTCCGACGGCGTCCGCGACGGCCGGATCATCACCACGCCACCTCGCTATTGGAGCAGTTATGCGGGCCGTGATGGGAACGGCGCGGGAGCTGCGGAACAGGCGCGCGACCTGCCGACGCCGGAGGAAGCCCACTTTGTCTACCGGAGGCAGGGCCTCGCTTGCCGGAACTGCGGAACCCCCGTGGCACTCACGGATCTCGCCGCCCGCAAACTCTACTGGTGCCCCGCCTGCCAGCAGGCCTGAAGACTCGTCGTCAGCACCTTGCCGGTGGCGGCAAAAAAGCCTTGACCTGCCCCCCGCTTTGATGGGAGCCTGAAAAAGTTGTAAGCCAGCTTACTAAAGGCGGCACTTATGAAGGCAATGACATACCGGGGACCGTACAAGGTCCGGGTAGAAGAAAAAGCCATTCCAAAGATTGAACATCCCAACGACGCCATTGTGCGGGTCTCGACAGGGGCGATCTGCGGCTCGGATCTCCACCTTTACCACGGGATGATGCCGGATACGCGGGTGGGCATGACCTTCGGACACGAATTCGTGGGAACCGTCCATGAAGTAGGCGGCTCCGTTGAGAACGTCAAGGTGGGGGACCGGGTCATGGTGCCCTTCAACATCTACTGCGGCTCCTGCTACTTCTGCGCGCGCGGCCTGTATTCCAACTGCCACAACGTAAACCCGAACGCGACGGCGGTGGGCGGCATCTACGGCTACTCCCACACCTGCGGGGGTTACGACGGCGGCCAGGCCGAGTTCGTCCGGGTTCCGTTCGCGGACGTGGGCCCCTCCCTGATCCCCGAGTGGATGGAGGAAGAGGACGCGGTGTTGCTCACCGACGCGCTGCCCACGGGCTACTTCGGTGCCCAGCTCGGCGATATCACCGAGGGCGATACCGTGGTGGTTTTCGGCGCCGGCCCGGTGGGACTGTTCGCCGCCAAGTCCTCCTGGCTAATGGGTGCCGGGCGGGTGATCGTGATCGACCATCTGGAGTACCGGCTGGAAAAGGCCAGAAGCTTCGCCCATGCCGAGACCTTCAACTTCACCGAATACGACGACATCGTGGTGCACCTGAAAAAGGCGACGGAGTATCTCGGTGCCGACGTCGTGATCGACGCGGTGGGGGCAGAGGCCGACGGCAACTTTTTGCAGCACGTCAGCGCCTCGAATCTCAAACTCCAGGGAGGGTCGCCGGTGGCGCTGAATTGGGCCATCGACTCGGTCCGGAAGTGCGGCACTGTCTCCGTAGTGGGCGCTTATGGGCCGCTGTTTAGCGCGGTGAAGTTCGGGGACGCCCTGAACAAGGGCCTTACGCTGCGGATGAACCAGTGCCCGGTGAAGCGACAGTGGCCCCGCCTGTTTGAGCATGTCCGCAACGGCTACCTGAAACCGAGTGACATTGTGACGCACCGGATCCCGCTGGAGCACATAGCCGAGGGCTATCACATCTTCTCAGCCAAGCTGGATAACTGCATCAAACCGCTCGTCGTTCCCAGCGCCGGCTGACAAGGAGGAATAATCATGCCCTACACCGCAGACAAGCCCAAGTTACGGGAATCGATCGAGGATCTCCGCGCCCGTATCCCCGGATGGGGCGTTGACTCCGACCCGAAGGACAGGCCCTCGGTCCCGAGGGAGCGCACCGATCTCGAGACCGGGGCGCGCTGGGAATTTCCGGAGCGGCAGGAAGAAAAGTGGCCGCGGGAACGCTCCATCGAACACAAATTCCTCACTCCCGTATTCGGCACCTCCACCCCGCCCAAGGGCCTCTCCGGGGCCATCCGAAAGTACGCCTACAAATACAGCGAAGGGCGTGCCGCGCACTGGCTGATTCTGATCCTGGGGGACAGGGTGGACGCCTGGGAAAGCCACCTCCGCTCCCTCGCGACCCTGCGCCCGGACAACCCGGTCACGGAAACCGGCGTGCTCAGCGAGTTCTCCCGGCATGGCGTAGGCTCCCGGTTCGGGAAGAAACGCGCCGACCTCAACCACCAGTGGATCGACCCGCTCGTCGTCGCCGCCCCGTGGCTGCTGGCCGGGGCCGGTGTGGCCGCCGTCGTCAAAGCCCTGGGCCGGCGCAAGGCCTGGACGGACACAAAAAAGCCCCTCGAAGAGGGGCTGTCGTTTTGTGCCTAGAGGGCCGTGCTGTGGAGGGGACGACGGGAATCGAACCCGCGTAATCAGTTTGGAAGACTGAGGCTTTACCATTAAGCTACGTCCCCGGGATCTTGCCTGTACTGCTGTTCCTGTTGTACCAGCGGCAAACTTCCGGGCGGCTGTTGAAGCCGGATACAACTAAACCTAATTCAGGGCCCCAGTGTCAAATGTGCAAATCCCCACAGGATGACCGTAGACTGTTCTGTGCACTTACGGGGTGTAGCTCAGCTTGGCTAGAGCACCTGCTTTGGGAGCAGGAAGTCGCAGGTTCAAATCCTGTCACCCCGACTCTGCTGGAACCGCCAGACCTTGGCGTTGCAGAACCCCACCCCCTAAAACCAGGAGTACTTAGACTGTGAAGAGCGCTGTCGAGAACCTCACCCCCACGCGGGTCAAGCTCAATGTTGAGGTCCCCTTTGAGGAATTGAAGCCCAGCATCGCAGAGGCATACAAGACTGTTGCTTCGCAGATCCAGGTCCCCGGGTTCCGCAAGGGCAAGGTCCCCTCCAAGCTCATTGACCAGCGCGTCGGCCGCGGCTACGTGCTGGAGACTGCCATCAACGAGGGCCTCAACGGCTGGTACCAGGCTGCCGTGCAGGAAACCGGCATCCGCCCGCTGAGCCGTCCCGAGGTTGAGATCACCGAGGTTCCGGACCCCTCCGCCACGGACGGTGAACTGAAGTTCCACGCCGAGGTTGATGTCCGCCCCGAGATCGAGCTGCCGGACTACGCCGGCATCAAGGTTGAGGTTGCCGCCGCGGAGTCCTCCGACGCCGACGTCGACACCGCCCTGGATGAACTCCGCGGCCGCTTCGGCACGCTGAAGTCCGTCGACCGCCCGGCGGCCGACAAGGACTTCCTCACCATCGACATCGCCGCGACCATCGACGGCGCCGAGGTTGACTCCGCATCCGGCCTGTCCTACCAGGTCGGCGCCGGCACCATGCTCGAAGGCCTCGACGAAGCCGTCACCGGCCTGAGCGCCGACGAAGACGCCATCTTCGACACCACCCTCGTCGGCGGCGACCACGCCGGTGAGTCCGCGCAGGTCAAGGTTGTCGTCAAGTCCGTCAAGGAGCGCGAACTGCCCGAGGCCGACGATGACTTCGCCCAGCTGGCTTCCGAGTTCGACACCCTCGCGGAGCTCCGCGAAGACCTGGCCAAGCAGGCCTCCGAATCCAAGGTTGTCGAGCAGGGCGTAGAAGCCCGCGACAAGGTCCTGGACAAGCTCGTTGAACTCATCGAGGTTCCGGTTCCGGATTCCGTGGTCGAAGAGCAGCTGGAGCAGCACTTCAACGCCGAGAACGCCCACGGTGAAGGCGAGCACGACACCGAGGAGCACCGCGCCGAGGTCAGGGCCAACACCGCACGCTCCTTCCAGAACGAGATCATCCTCGACGCCATCGCGGAAAAGGAAGAAGTCAACGTCAGCCAGAACGAGCTGATCGACTACATCGTCACCACGGCCAGCCAGTACGGCATGGATCCGAACCAGTTCGCCCAGATCATCGATCAGAGCGGCCAGGTCCCCATGATGGTTTCCGAGGTCCGCCGCCGCAAGGCGCTGGCGGTTGTCCTGGGCCAGGCCGAGGTCACCGACTCCGAGGGCAACAAGGTTGACCTCAGCGACTTCGTCCGTCCCGGCGGCGAAGAGGCTCCGGTCGAGGCTGCCGCCGAGACCGAGGCCGAGGAAGCTGCTTCCGAAGAGGCAGCAACCGAGACCATCAAGAACGACGACCCGGCAGCAGTGAAGTTCTAACACTTCCTGATCCCGAAGTCCCAGCCCGCACCCCCGGATCTTTGCTCCGGGGGTGCGGCTTTAAGCCGGTGATGAACCCTCCCGGGGAATCGTGCGCCGTCAGCGAACAGCCCGGCGCCTGCGAACAAAGCGGGCGTGAAAACGGTTAGTGTCGCTGTAGGAAAGTTCAGTGATGCCGTCAAGTGGCGTCACCGTCGCCAGCGAGAGGTAAGTACATATGTCACAGCAAGCAGGGGCACCCCGGATGGCTACTGTCGATCCGGCAGCCCAGGATAACTACATTTACAACCGCCTGCTGAAGGAGCGCATCATCTGGCTCGGCTCCGAGGTCCGTGACGAGAACGCCAACGCGATCTGCTCCCAGCTGCTGCTCCTCTCGGCGGAAAACCCCGAAAAGGACATCTACCTTTACATCAACTCACCCGGCGGCTCGGTCACCGCAGGCATGGCCATCTACGACACCATGCAGTTCATCCCGAACGACGTCGTCACCGTTGCCACCGGCCTCGCCGCCTCGATGGGGCAGTTCCTGCTCTCCTCGGGCACCAAGGGCAAGCGCTACGCCACCCCCAATGCCCGCATCCTGATGCACCAGCCGTCCGGCGGCATCGGCGGCACGGCCTCGGACATCAAGATCCAGGCCGAGCTGATCCTGCACATGAAGAAGGTCATGGCGGAACTGACCGCAGACCAGACCGGCCAGACGGTCGAGACCATCCTCAAGGACAACGACCGCGACAAGTGGTTCACCGCAAAGGACGCCCTCGACTACGGCTTCTTCGACAAGATCGCCGCGCACGCGGGATCCGTGGCCGGCGGCGGCGGAACCAACGCCAACGGCAACGGTGCTGCCGCTGGCAGCGATTCCGCCACCGAGAACTGATCGGCACGTAGACAGCAATGAATTCAGGAGCAATGAACATGAACTACAACTTCGGTTCGACTGCCGGTAACCTGCCGAGCAGCCGCTACGTGCTGCCGCAGTTCGAAGAGCGCACCCCCTACGGCTTCAAGCGCCAGGACCCGTACACCAAGCTGTTCGAGGACCGCATCATCTTCCTCGGCGTCCAGGTTGACGACGCTTCGGCCGACGACGTGATGGCCCAGTTGCTGGTGCTCGAGTCCACCGACCCGGACCGCGACATCACGCTGTACATCAACTCCCCGGGCGGCTCCTTCACCGCCATGACCGCGATCTACGACACCATGACGTACATCCGCCCGGAGATCCAGACCGTCTGCCTCGGCCAGGCCGCCAGCGCCGCCGCAGTGCTCCTGGCAGCCGGAACGCCGGGCAAGCGACTGGCCCTGCCGAACGCCCGCGTGCTGATCCACCAGCCTTCGTTGTCCGGCGGACAGGGCGGGCAGGCCTCCGACCTGGAGATCCAGGCTGCCGAGGTCATGCGGATGCGGTCCTGGCTCGAAGACACCCTGGCCAAGCACTCCGGCCGGACCCCGGAGCAGGTCAACAACGACATCGAGCGGGACAAGATCCTGACGGCCGCCGAGGCAATGCAGTACGGCCTGATCGACCAGGTGCTTGATTCCCGTAAAATCAAGCCCCAGGCAATCAGCAGGTAGCAGCCCGGCTGGCAACACCCGGTTACCGGCGCCGGTGCGGTTCATTCATAATGGCCGCACCGGCGCCGGCTTTCCACCCAACAGGCCCTAAAGTGACCTAGAGTGGAACATGTCACAGGCACCAGCAAGATACTAAAGGGGTTCACATATGGCTCGGATTGGCGAGAGCACGGATCTGCTGAAGTGTTCTTTCTGCGGGAAGAGCCAGAAGCAGGTCCGGAAGCTCATTGCCGGGCCCGGCGTCTACATCTGCGATGAGTGCATTGAACTCTGCAACGAGATCATTGAAGAAGAACTCGCAGAAGTCGCCGATCTTGGCAGCTTCGAGCTGCCCAAGCCCCGCGAAATCTTTGATTTCCTGCAGGAATACGTCATCGGCCAGGAACCCGCCAAGCGTTCGCTGGCGGTGGCCGTCTACAACCACTACAAGCGCATCCAGGCCGGGCACGCGCCGAAGAGCGGCAGCCTTGCCGAAGGCGGTCACCACGACGACGTCGAGATCGCCAAGTCGAACATCCTCCTGATAGGCCCCACGGGCTGCGGCAAGACCTATCTTGCCCAGACCCTGGCCCGCCGCCTCAACGTCCCTTTCGCCGTCGCCGACGCGACGGCCCTCACCGAGGCCGGCTACGTCGGCGAGGACGTCGAAAACATCCTCCTGAAGCTCATCCAGGCCGCCGACTATGACGTCAAGAAGGCCGAACAGGGCATCATCTACATCGACGAGATCGACAAGATCTCGCGGAAGAGCGAAAACCCCTCCATCACCCGCGATGTCTCGGGCGAGGGAGTGCAGCAGGCGCTGCTGAAGATCCTGGAGGGCACCGTCGCCTCCGTGCCGCCGCAGGGCGGACGCAAGCACCCGCACCAGGAATTCATTCAGATCGACACCACGAACGTGCTGTTCATCGTCGCCGGTGCCTTTGCCGGGCTCGAGGAGATCATCGGTTCACGTTCGGGGCGCAAGGGCATCGGCTTCGGCGCCCCGCTCAATGAGGCCAAGAACAACGCGGACTCCTACGGCGAGGTCATGCCCGAGGACCTGCTGAAGTTCGGCCTCATTCCGGAATTCATCGGTCGGCTTCCGGTGATCACCACGGTCTCCAACCTGGACCGGTCGGCACTGATCCAGATCCTGTCCACGCCCAAGAACGCCCTCGTGAAGCAGTACCAGAAGATGTTCCAGCTTGACGGCGTCGAACTGGTCTTCGATGACGAGGCGCTCAACACCATCGCAGACCAGGCCCTCGAGCGCGGCACCGGCGCACGTGGTCTCCGGGCCATCATCGAGGAAGTCCTGCTGCCGGTGATGTTCGACCTGCCCAGCCGGGACGACATCGCCACCGTCATCATTACCGAAGAGGTCGTCTCCCAGAAGGCCCAGCCGACGATGATTCCGCACGACGTCAAACGGCGTAAATCCGCCTGACCCGGAATAAAAACGCCGCACCGGTCGCTGTCACCTACGACGCGCCCGGTGCGCTTTTTCCCCGCAGACTTCCTCAAGGAGAACACCTGTGCCTGAAACCACGAGCAACAAAGCAGATTTCTGGTTTGATCCGATGTGCCCCTTCGCCTGGGTCACGTCCCGCTGGATCGGCGAGGTGGAGGACGTCCGCGACATCACCACCGAGTGGCACGTGATGAGCCTCGCCGTACTCAACGAGGGCCGCGATGAGCTCCCGGAGCAATACAAAGAGTTCATGGCCAAGGCCTGGGCGCCTGTCCGGGTCATTGTGGCCGCCGCCGAAAAGCACGGCGCCGAATACATCAAGCCGCTCTACGACGCCATGGGCACCAAGATCCACAACGAGGGCAACGCGGACATCGCCGAAGTGATCTCCAAGTCCCTCGCCGAGGCCGGCCTTCCGGCGGAACTCGCCGCCGCGGGCCAGAGCGATGAATTCGACCAGCAGCTCCGTGCCAGCCACGACGCCGGCATCTCCCTGGTCGGCCAGGACGTCGGCACGCCGGTCGTTGCCTTCAACGGCACCGCCTTCTTCGGCCCCGTCCTGACGCGCATTCCGCGCGGCGAGGAAGCCGGCCGGATCTGGGACGCAACCGTGACCCTGGCATCCTTCCCGTACTTCTTTGAGATCAAGCGCAGCCGCAACGAAAGCCCGGTTTTCAACTAGGCCAGCCGACACCTTCGGGTCGCCGGGCCGGCGCCCAGGGAGCCCCGGGAAAACTACTCCGATGTAGTTTTCCCGGGGCTCTTGTGCTGCGGAAACCGCCGGACAACAATAGAGATTACCCACTTCGAAAGAAGCGGGACGCAGGAACCAAAGATTCAGTGACAATCATCCGACGCAGCCTTCGGCAAAGTCAGATGATGGCTACTAGTGACGAAGTAGGAAGACCTGAAAATCTGAGGATCCCGCCAGATTGTCTAAGACGTCACGTGACAATCGAAAAGTCGAAGCCCCACCAACGGCAAAACGCTGATGGGGCTTCCCCTTTGCCCCAAAAGAGTCTGAGCAAGAGTTAGCCCCCGGGACAGCGCAGTCAGGGTGTACTGATGAGCAGCGAGCCGATTGCGGATTATGCACTGCTTTCCGACTGCTGCTCCGCGGCGCTCGTGAGTGCCGCAGGCTCCGTGGACTGGCTCTGCTTCCCGCGCTTCGACAGCCCCTCCGTGTTCGGCCGGATCCTCGGCCCCGAGGCGGGATTCTGGCTGGTCCGTCCCGCCGGCCGCCACTCCTCCACGCGTCGCTACCTCGGGCCCACGATGGTCCTCGAAACCACCCACACGGCCCCCGGCGGGCGCCTCACGGTCACCGACGCCCTGGTGCTCGGTGACGGCAAGAGGGGCCACGACCTCGGCGCGGATTCCCCGGGTACGCTGCTGCGTCAGGTTGTGTGTACGGAAGGATCCGTCGACGTCGAGGTCGTCCTCAGCGCGCGGCCGGACTACGGGCTGGCCCGGCCGCTGATGAGCCCGGCGGAGGGCGGGATCCTGTTCCGGGCGGGGGACTCCGCGCTGTTCTTCTCCACCCCGGTGCCCTTCGAACTCACCGGTGACAACGCGCTGGCACGGGTGAGCCTCCGCGCGGGAGACGGCCTTGGCTTCGCGCTCCACTTCCAGGCGCGCGGGAACGGGAAGCCGGTGTTCTGGAGCCAGGCGGACATCGCGCGGCGGCTGGAGGACACCGTGCAGGGCTGGACGAGCTGGTCCGAGATGCACCAGAACTACCAGGGCCCGTGGCAGGAACTGGTAGCTGCCAGCGGACGGATCCTCCAGGCGCTGAGCTACTACCCGACCGGGGCCATCGTGGCCGCACCGACGACGTCCCTGCCGGAAGTGGCGGGCGGTACACGCAACTGGGACTACCGCTACAGCTGGATCCGGGACGCGAGCATGACCCTGCAAGCGCTCTGGGTGGCGGCCTGCCCGGACGAGGCGGGGAAGTTCTTCCAGTTCCTGTCCACCGCGGCGGCGGCCCAGCTTGCCGGCGGCGAGGAGCTGCAGATCATGTTCGGCGTCGGCGGCGAACGCGAGCTGCCCGAACGCGAACTGACCCACCTGCCCGGCTGGCGCGGCAGTTCGCCGGTGCGCGTGGGCAACGGCGCCTGGAACCAGCGCCAGCTCGATGTCTACGGTGAACTGCTCGACGCCGCCGCCACGCTGCCGGAATATCTCGCGGAGCTGGAACCGGAGACCCGGGGGTTCCTCACCAATGCCGCCGACGCCGCGGCCGCCCGCTGGCGGGACGCCGACCACGGCATCTGGGAGGTCCGCGGCGAACGGCGGCACTACCTGCACTCGAAGCTTCTGTGCTGGGTTGCCGTCGACCGGGCCATCAGCCTGGCCGGGCTCCTGCAGGCAGAGGACAAGGTCCCGGCCTGGACAGAGACAAGGGACCGGATTGCGGCGTCCATCCGGTCCGAGGGATGGAATGACGCCGCCAAGGCCTACACCCAGTCCTACGGCTCCGCGGACCTGGACGCCTCGGCGCTGATGCTCTCCATTGTGGGCTTCCTCCCGCCCGACGACCCGGGAATCCTCGCCACGATCGAGGCCATCGAACAGCGGCTCACCGACTCCCGGGGCCTCGTTTACCGCTACCGGTCCGAGGACGGTATTCCGGGGGAGGAGGGCACCTTCCTGCTCTGCACGTTCTGGCTGGCCCATGCCCTGGCCCTCGCCGGGCGCACCGAACGCGCCCGGGCCGTCTTTGAACGGGCCGCCGCGTTCGCCACGGATCTCGGCCTGCTGGCCGAAGAAGTGGCCCCGGACAGCGGCGAGCTCCTGGGTAACTTTCCGCAGGCGTTCAGCCACATCGGACTCGTCAACGCCGCCTGGGCCATCAGCGAAGCCGAGGCCCGGAGCGGCCGGGAGTAAGGCCGTAAACGGCCGAGGGCTCCGGCCAGGTTTCCCTGGCCGGAGCCCTCGTCAGTTCCGGGACCCTGCCCCGCCGGAGCGGCGCAGGTGTTACGCCTGCGCGGGCGCCTCGGGGGCCGCCAGCACCACGTCGCTCACGGTCAACTCGCCCTCACCGGCCACCAGCTCCAGCTCCCGGGCGTTGGCCGCGGCCTTCAGGTCGGCGAGGCCGGCCTTCAGCTGGGTGATGAGGGATTCCGAGGCCGTGATGGTCGCGGACAGTACCTCGGTGCGCTGCTTGACCTTGGCCTCGGACTTGACCTTGCGGATGCCGCTCAGCGCGGTCCCCACCGTCGACAGCAGGGTGGTGTCGCCGTCGATCTCGACCGCGGACGGCCACGGCGCGCGGTGTACTGACCCGGCACGCCACCAGCTCCAGACCTCCTCGGTGGCGAAGGGCAGGAAGGGGGCAAACAGGCGCAGCAGCGTGTCGAGGCTGGTCGCGAGCGCTGCCAGCACGGATGCCTGCTGGGCTTCACCGGCCGCACCGTACGCGCGGTCCTTGATCAGTTCCACGTAGTCGTCCGTGAAGTGCCAGAAGAAACTCTCGGTGATCTGCAGGGCCCGGGCGTAGTCGTAGTTCTCGAACGCCTTGGTGGCCTGCCGGACAACGTCCGACAGCTGGGCCAGCACGGCCCGGTCCAGGGGGTTGCTGAGCACCGACAGCTCGCCGGAGACCACGGAGTCCTCCGTGGCCCCAAGGTTCAGCACGAACTTGGAGGCGTTGAGGAGCTTGATCGCCAGGCGGCGGCCAATCTTCATCTGCGCGATCTCGTAGGCGGTGTCCGCGCCGAGCTTCGCGGAGGCGGCCCAGTAACGCACAGCGTCGGAGCCGAATTCCTCCAGCACATCGGTCGGAACAATCACGTTGCCCTTGGACTTGGACATCTTCTTGCGGTCCGGGTCCAGGATCCAGCCGGAGATCGCGGCGTGCTTCCACGGCGCGACGTGCTGCAGGGCATCGGCGCGCACGGCGGAGGAAAACAGCCAGGTCCGGATGATGTCGTGCCCCTGCGGGCGGACATCGAAGGGGAAGACCTTGGCGAAGAGCGCCTCGTCGGTGCTCCAGCCGCCCACGATCTGCGGCGTCAGCGAGGACGTGGCCCACGTGTCGAGCACGTCGGCGTCGCCGGTGAAACCGCCCGGGAGGCCGCGCTGGGCCTCCTCGTAGCCGGGCGCCGCGTCCGCGGCGGGGTCCACGGGCAGCTGCGCGTCGGTCGGGACGATCGGCGCGGCGAAGTCCGGGTTGCCGTCGGCGTCCAGCGGGTACCAGACGGGCACGGGCACGCCGAAGAAACGCTGGCGGGAGACCAGCCAGTCGCCGTTCAGGCCGGAGATCCAGTTCTCGTAGCGTGAGCGCATGAACGCCGGGTGGAATTCGATCTCGGATCCGCGGGCGATGAGGCGCTCCCGGCGGTCCGTGTCGCGGCCGCCGTTGCGGATGTACCACTGGCGGGATGTGACCACTTCGAGGGGCTTGTCGCCCTTTTCGAAGAAGTTCACCGGGTGCATCATCTTCTTCGGCTCGCCGTCGAGGAGGTCGGCGGCGGCGAGGAGTTCCACCACGCCTTCCTTGGCGCTGAAGACCGTCTTGCCGGCGATCGCCTGGAAGCTGGCACGGCCTGCTTCGGTGGTGATCCACTCGGGGGTCTCGCCGATGATGCGTCCGTCGCGGCCGACGATGGCGCGGGTGGGCAGCTGCAGCTCGCGCCACCAGGTGACGTCAGTCAGGTCACCGAAGGTGCAGACCATGGCGATGCCGGAGCCCTTGTCCGCCTTGGCGAGGGGGTGGGCCCTGACCTCCACCTCGACGCCGAACAGGGGAGAGGTGACCTTCTTGCCGAACAGCGGCTGGTACCGTTCGTCGTCGGGATTCGCCACGAGGGCGGCGCAGGCGGCCAGCAGCTCCGGGCGGGTGGTCTCGATGTAGATCTTGTCGCCGTCTTCAGTGAAGAACGGGTAGCGGTAGTAGGCTCCGGCCACCTCGCGGTCCTCGAGCTCGGCCTGGGCCACCGCCGTGCGGAACGTGACGTCCCACAGGGTGGGCGCCTCGGCCATGTAGGCGTCGCCGGCGGCGAGGTTCGCCAGGAAGCCGCGCTGGGAGATGGCGCGGGACTTGTCATCGATGGTGCGGTACGTCAGGTCCCAGTCCACGGACAGGCCAAGGGTCTGGAAGAGGTTCTCGAAGACCTTCTCGTCCTCGACGGCCAGCTCCTCGCACAGCTCGATGAAGTTCCGGCGCGAGACGACGTCGAAGTCGCGCTGGTTCTTGGCGGGCTCCGCCGGCGGGCGGTAGCCGGCGTCGTAGGCCACCGTGGGGTCGCAACGCACGCCGTAGTAGTTCTGGACCCGGCGCTCGGTGGGCAGGCCGTTGTCGTCCCAGCCCATCGGGTAGAACACGTTCTTGCCGGTCATGCGCTGGTAGCGGGCCAGGACGTCGGTCTGGGTGTAGGAGAACATGTGCCCGACGTGCAGGGAGCCCGACGCCGTGGGTGGGGGAGTGTCGATCGAGTAGACCTGCTCCCGGGTGGTGTCCGGGTTGAACTTGTAGGTCCCTTCATCAAGCCAGCGCTTGGTCAGGGCGTCTTCCAGCCCCTCCAGGGCGGGCTTGTCCGGAACGTTGATGGGGGCAGTGGTGGGCGTGTCTGTACCCTGAGTGTCTTCAGCCATGGAGCAATTGTTTCACTAACTTCCACACCCTTCCGAACCGGCGGCGGATCAGGCGGGGAAGCGGTACCGGCAGAAACCTGAAGTAACATGCGCAAATGGAGAAATCGGCCGGACGTTTTGCGATTAAGCGGGTCTATGAGGACCCCGCGGACGACGACGGCTGCCGGGTCCTGGTGGACCGGCTCTGGCCGCGCGGGGTCACCAAGGAACTGGCGCAGCTGGAGCTGTGGCTCAAGGAGGTGGCGCCGTCGCCTCCGCTGCGGAAGGAGTTCGCGCACATGCAGGAGCGCTTCGCGGATTTCCGGGCCGCCTATGAAGCCGAGCTGGAGGCGAACCCGGCCGTGCAGATCCTGCAGCAGCTCGCGGCGGAACAGGGGAAGGTGACGCTGCTCTTCGGCGCCAGGGACCCGGAGACCAACCACGCCCGTGTGCTGATGGAGTTCCTGCAGCGCTGAGCCCGGCAGCGGGAGCCCGGCCTTCCCGTTAGGGTGGTGCCATGACTGAGGAAATCCAAAACAAAGCAGCAGTTGTCACCGGAGCCAGCACCGGAATCGGCGAAGCCACCGTCCGTGCCCTGCGGTCCGAAGGCTGGACGGTTTTTGCCGTAGCCCGCCGCGCGGACCGGCTGGAGGCGCTCGCCGCCGAAACCGGAGCGGTAGCACTTCCGGCCGACGTGACCGAGGACGACGACGTCGCACGGGTCCTGAGTGAGGTGACCCGGGCGGGCGGTATCGACACGCTGATCAACGTGGCCGGCGGCGCCCGCGGTGCCGACAAAGTGGGCGAGGCCAAGACCGACGACTGGGACTGGATGTACCAGGTCAACGTGGTCGGCACGATGAAACTGACCCGGGCGTTCCTGCCGATGCTGCGCGCCTGCGGGGAAGGAACGGTCCTGAACCTGACCTCGACGGCCGGACTGTCCGCCTACGAGGGTGGCGGCGGCTACAACGCCGCCAAGTTCGCCCAGCATGCCCTCACCGGCGCGCTGCGGCTCGAGGAGGCCGAGCACAACGTCCGGGTGATCGAGGTTGCCCCCGGCCTGGTGCAGACGGAGGAGTTTGCGCTGAACCGCCTCGGAGGCAACCCCGATGCCGCCGCCAAGGTCTACGCCGGCGTCGAGAAGCCACTCACCGCGGCGGACGTCGCCGACGTCGTCCGTTACGCCGTGGTGGCCCCGCACCACGTCAACCTGGACCAGATTGTGATCCGCCCGGTGGCGCAGGCCGCCAACTACAAGCTGATCCGCAAGGGCTGAGCCGGCCCCGGAGCTGGGCTCAGCCGGCCCCGGAGCTGGGCTCAGCCGCCGGGCGGGACGGAAATGGTGGCCAGAACGGCCGCGTGGTCGGTCCCGGCCACGGCCTGCACGGAATAGCCGCTGCTGCGCAGCTGCGGACTCGTCACGATGTGGTCGATCACCACGCCGGGCAGCAACTGGCCATCCTTGGGCCAGGTTGGCGTGAGGCGGGCCCGTGCCGCGACCCCCACGTCCACGAGCCCACCGGAACCGGCTGCGCCATCAGGGCCGCCGGACAATAACTCGCGGAACTCGGCGTGGTCGAAGGTGGCATTGAAATCGCCCAGCAGCAGCAGGTTGCCGGGCCGGGCGGCGAGGCTGCCCACCGCGGCGAGGTCGCTGCGCCAGCGCGCGGCCAGCCCCTCGACCGGAGCCTGGGCGTGCACGTTCGTCACGGCCAGCGGCACCGGCTGCCCGCCCGCGTCCAGGCTCAGCTGCAAGGTCGGCATGGGGAAGGCCGTGCCTTCCAGTGAGTCAATCGCGACCAGCGGACCGGCGGCATACACGCCGCCGCCGGCCGCGCCGGTCAACGGGTGGCTGATCCGGTACGGCAGCAGCGCGTCCAGCCCCGCGGCGTCCAGCCGCCGCTCCATGTCCGGGGAGAGCTCCTGGAGAGCCAGCAACCCGATGGCGTTCTCGCGGACCAGCCGGACTACGCCGGCCGCATCTGCCTGGCCCAGTTTGGCATTGAGGCTCATCACGTTCAGTTCCGCCGCCGGAGCTCCGGGGGACGCACCGGGACGTTGGTCCGAACGTGCCGCGCCGGGCCGGTCCAGCAGCCGATCCGGGGGGAACAGCCAGATGAGCTGGAGGGCAAGGAGCCCGGCGGCCGGGAGTACTGCCCAGGGGCGGCGGCTCGGCAGGGCCAACAGCAGGGCGGCCGCGGCGGGGAACACGAGCCAAGGCGTGAAGGCCACCAGCTGCACCACCGGCGTCGGCCACGGCGACGGGACCGCGCGGAAGAACGACAGCACCGCCACCGGAACGGCCACCAGGACCGACGACAGGTGCCAGCTGCGGCGCGCACGGCTGCTCATCACCGGGCGGCCCGGCCGGGGCACATTCATGGCACGAGTCTAAGCAGTCGGCGCCGCGGCGTCGCCGGTGATGTGACCGGAGGCTGATGTGACCGGAGAGACCGGAACGCCGAACGTTTACCATCCCGTGGTGCGCCGGCCAGACCGGGGTGGCCGGCCGTTGGCCGCGGAACGGCACCGTGGCAGGCGCAACTGCACACCACCAGAGTGGAGACTCTTTCCCATGCGAACCCCGACGACGCTTGGCGCTGCCGTACTCAGCGCAGCCCTGCTCCTCGCCACCTCTACCCAGGCCCAGGCCGCCGATACGAACCCCAACGGCGCAGGCAACCATTTCGACCTTGAAGCCCACCGCGGCGGACTCGGCCTGACCGTCGAATCCACCCTCGCGTCCTTCGCCAAGGGCCTCGAGACCGGCGTGTCCACCCTGGAACTTGACCTCCAGATCACCAAGGACGGCCGCGAAGTCATCACGCACGACCGCAAGATCAGCGACAAGAAGTGCCTCGACACGGCGCCGGTCACGCCCAACGACCCGCAGTTTCCCTATGTGGGCAAGTACGTCAAGGACCTGACCTTCGAACAGGTCCGTAGCCTCGACTGCGGTACGCTCACCCAGCCGCAGTTCCCGGGCCAGACGGCTTCTCCCGGCGCCAGGATGCCGACCCTGGCCGAGGTCTTTGCGCTTGCCGACGCGCACCGCGCCAGCCAGGTGAAGTTCAACATTGAAACGAAGGTCGAAGCCGGCGCACCGGCGGAAACCGCCCCGCGCGAGCAGTTTATCGACGTCGCCCTCCGGGAAATCAACGCCGCCCAGATGCAGAGCCGCGTCTCCATCCAGAGCTTCGACTGGGGCTCCCTGCGCCTCGTCCAGCAGCGGGATCCGCAGATCCGCACCGTGGCCCTGACCAACAAGGATTTCCTCCAGGCCGGGCAGCCGGGCAGCTCCCCGTGGCTGGGCGGGATTGACGCCGACGACTTCGGCGGCGACCTCATCGCCGCAGCGTCCTCCCTCGGTTTCGACGCCGTCTCACCCGTGCACGGGACTCCGCAGAACGGCAAAGTTACCGACCCCGGCTACGTCCCCTACGTCACCGCGGACATGGTGGCGCGTGCCCACGCTGCCGGGATGCAGGTCATCCCCTGGACCGTCGATGACCAGGCCACCATGCGGGCGCTGATCAATACCGGCGTCGACGGGATCATCACCGACTACCCGGACCGGCTCCGCGAGGTTCTGGCCGACGCCGGCATGAAGCTTCCGCACGGCTTCTAGCCGCAGCCCGGGGCGCTCAGCCGCCGTTCCTGCGTTCTGCTGCCCGGCCTACCGCGCTGGGCAGTGAAACGCAGGGACTTCTCCGGTAACATCGTCGTATCAGCTTTGACCCGGCCATCACCGGCGAGCTTCCGGAAGAACGCCCAACGCAGCAGCACGCGCCGGGCCGGTAGAACCGGACGGGTAAGCCCGTCACAGCAGTAATGAGCGGCCAACGCCGGAGCAGCTTCTTTGTAAAAGGGAGCAATGCCGGTGGCGGTAAGTGAGGTGGTACCGCGGTACCGGTGCTGGAAACAGTGCACGGGCCGTCCTCGCATCCTGAATGATCCTTTGTTCACCAGCTCAAGCCAGGATGTCGAGATGACTTATTACCCGAAGGCCTCCGCCGCGCTCTCCGGCGCAGGCGCCCACTCCGTTGCTTCGAACACCTCCGGCGTGTCCGCCTCCGTGAAGTTCCCGGAGATCGAAGAGCGCATCCTCAAGTACTGGGATGCGGACGGCACCTTCCAGGCCAGCATCGACCAGCGGGACGCGGGTAAAGACGGATCCAACGAATTCGTCTTCTACGACGGCCCGCCCTTCGCCAACGGCCTGCCGCACTACGGCCACCTGCTGACCGGCTACGCCAAGGACCTCGTCGGCCGGTACCAGACCCAGCGCGGCCGCCGCGTCGAGCGCCGCTTCGGCTGGGATACGCACGGGCTGCCCGCTGAGCTTGAAGCCATGAAGCAGCTGGGCATGACGGACAAGACCCAGATCGAGGCCATGGGCATCGACAAGTTCAACGACGCCTGCCGCGCGTCCGTGATGAAGTACGCCGACGAGTGGCAGAGCTACGTCACCCGTCAGGCCCGCTGGGTGGACTTCGACAACGACTACAAGACGCTCAACGTGGAGTACATGGAGTCGGTGCTCTGGGCCTTCAAGCAGCTGCACGAAAAGGGCCTCACCTACAACGGCTACCGCGTGCTGCCGTACTGCTGGAAGGACGAGACGCCGCTGTCCAACCATGAACTGCGGATGGACGACGACGTCTACAAGAACCGCCAGGACCAGACCGTGACGGTGACGTTCCCGATCACGGCGGGGGAGTCGGAGCTGTCCCGGCAGCTCGCCGGAGTGCAGGCGCTCGCCTGGACCACGACGCCCTGGACGCTGCCCACCAATGCGGCGCTCGCCGTCGGGCCGGCCATCACGTACGTGGTCCTGCCAGCAGGACCCAACGGCGTCAAGGCCGCCTCCGCCGACGCACCCGTCACGGGCAGCTTCCTGCTGGCCGCCGAACTGCTCGGCACCTACGCCAAGGATCTCGGCTACGGGGACGGCGCGGAGGGCGCCGCCGCGGCCGAAGCCGCGGTCACCTCCAGCCACACCGGCGCCGAACTCGAGGGCCTGCAGTACGAGCCCCTCTGGGACTACTTCGCCGACAACGAGAAGTACGGCAACCAGAACGCCTGGCGCTTCCTGGTGGCCGATTACGTCACCACCACCGACGGTACCGGCCTGGTCCATCAGTCTCCCGCCTACGGTGAAGACGACCAGCAGGTCTGTGAAGCAGCCGGCATCCCCGTGGTCCTCTCCGTGGACGAGGGCGCCAAGTTCCTGCCGCTGTTCGGCCACGGCCCGCTGGCCGAGATCGCCGGCCTGCAGGTCTTCGAGGCCAACAAGCCCATCACCCAGGTGCTCCGCGCCCAGGGCCGACTGGTCCGCCAGGCCAGCTACGAGCACAGCTACCCGCACTGCTGGCGCTGCCGCAACCCGCTGATCTACCGCGCCGTGTCCTCCTGGTACGTCGAGGTCACCAAGTTCAAGGACCGCATGTCCGAACTGAACCAGGAAATCAACTGGATCCCGGGCAACGTCAAGGAAGGCCAGTTCGGCAAGTGGCTCGCCAACGCCCGTGACTGGTCCATCAGCCGCAACCGGTACTGGGGCAGCCCCATCCCGGTGTGGCAGTCCAGCGACCCGGACTACCCCCGCACGGACGTCTACGGCTCGCTGGCCGAGATCGAAGCCGACTTCGGCCGCCTGCCGCTGAACAAGTCCGGCGAGGTTGACCTGCACCGGCCCTTCATCGACGAACTGACCCGCCCGAACCCGGACGACCCCCGCACCCCGGCGGAAGGCCAGTCCGTGATGCGCCGCGTCGAGGACGTCCTGGACGTCTGGTTCGACTCCGGCTCGATGCCATACGGCCAGGTCCACTATCCGTTCCAGAACGAGGAATGGTTCGACACCCACAACCCGGCGGACTTCATCGTCGAGTACATCGGCCAGACCCGCGGCTGGTTCTACATGCTGCACATCCTCTCCACTGCACTATTCGACCGGCCGGCCTTCCGGAACGTCATCAGCCACGGCATCGTCCTCGGCTCGGACGGGCAGAAGATGTCCAAGAGCCTGCGCAACTATCCGGACGTCTCCGAGGTCCTGGACCGCGACGGCTCCGACGCGATGCGCTGGTTCCTGATGTCCAGCCCGATCCTGCGCGGCGGCAACCTCGTGGTCACCGAGCAGGGCATCCGCGACGGCGTCCGGCAGGTCATCCTGCCGCTGTGGAATGTCTACAGCTTCTTCACGCTGTACACGAACGCTGCAAACGGCGGTAGTGGCTATGACGCGACGCTGCGCTACGACGGCTACACCGACACCCTGGACCGGTACCTGATGGCCAACACCGGCGAGCTGGTCCGGAACATGACCGTGCAGCTGGACAGCTACGACATCTCCGGCGCCTGCGACGAACTCCGCAGCTATCTGGACATGCTCACCAACTGGTACGTCCGCCGCAGCCGCCAGCGCTTCTTCGACGAGAACGCAGACGCCTTCGACGCGCTCTACACCGCGCTGGAGACCGTCAGCCGCGTCGCGGCCTCGCTGCTGCCGCTGGTCTCCGAGGAGATCTGGCGCGGCCTCACCGGCGGGCGCTCCGTGCACCTGGCCGACTGGCCGGACGCGGGACTGTTCCCGGCCAACCCGGACCTCGTCGAGGCCATGGACCGGGTCCAGCAGATCTGCTCCACCGGCTCCTCGCTGCGCAAGGCCGCAAACCTGCGCGTGCGCCTGCCCCTGCAGGAGCTCACCGTCGTGGCGCCCGGCGCGGGTGCGCTGGACGGCTTCGCCGCCGTCGTCGCCGATGAACTGAACCTGCGCTCGGTCCGCCTGCTCGACGCCGACAGCGCCTCCCCGGAGGAGTTCGGCATCGAGCAGAAGCTCGTGGTGAACGCCCGGGCCGCGGGGCCGCGCCTGGGCAAAAACGTCCAGCAGGCCATCAAAGGCTCCAAGTCCGGCGACTGGTCCGTGGACGAGGCCGGCGTGGTCACCGCGGGCGGCCTCGTGCTCGAGCCGCAGGAATACACCCTGGAAACCGTCGTGGCGGAAGCCGCGGAAGGCGAAGGATCCCGCGCCGCGGCCGTCCTGCCCGGCGGCGGCTTCGTGGTCCTCAACACCGAGGTCACCCCGGAGCTGGAGGCCGAGGGCCTGGCGCGCGACATGGTCCGCGCCATCCAGCAGGCCCGCAAGGACGCCGGACTTAATGTCAGCGACCGGATCCGCACCATCATCCAGGCCCCCAAGGATGTCTTTGACGCCGTCCGGGCCTACGAGCAGCTCCTGACCACCGAAACGCTGACCGTTGAACTCGATCTCGGTTCCTCGGGCCCCGACACCGAACTGCAGATCACCGTCGAAAAAGTAAAGGCCAACTAAGCCATGACCGACGAATTCTCCGTAGAAAGCGTTTACGCCGAGCTGCTGGGCCGCGCCCCGGAAAACAAGATGGAACCGCGGCTGGCGCCGCTGCACCGGGCCATGGACATTCTGGGGGAGCCGAACAAGGCCTTCCCGATCATCCACGTCACCGGCACCAACGGGAAAACCTCGACCGCCCGGATGATCGAGGCCGGGCTGCGCGCCCACGGCCTGAGCACCGGACGGTACACGAGCCCGCACCTGTCCAAGGTCACGGAGCGGATCAGCATCGACGGCGCCCCGGTCCCGGATGAGACGTTCGTCCGGATCTGGGACGAGATCCGCCCGTACCTGGAAATCGTGGATGGCGAGCTCGAGGCCGACGGCCAGCCCCGCCTGACCTACTTCGAGTGCCTGACCATCCTGGGCTTCGCGGTCTTCGCCGACCAGCCCGTCAACGTGGCCGTGATCGAGGTGGGCCTCGGCGGCATCACCGACGCGACCAACGTCGGCGACGGCCAGGTCTTCGTCGTCACGCCGATCTCGCTGGACCACACGGACCTCCTGGGTGACACCACGGAGGAGATCGCGTACGAGAAGGCCGGAATCATCAAGCCGGGCGGTTACCTCGTCAGCGCCGCGCAGCCGATGGACGCGGCCCAGGTCCTGCTGGAAAAGGCCAAGGAAGTCAACGTCCCCTTCCGCTTCGAAGGGGTCGAGTTCGGCGTCGAATCCCGGACCGTCGCCGTCGGCGGCCAGGTGGTGACCATCCAGGGCATCGCCGGCCGGTACGAGGAACTGCAGGTGCCGCTGCACGGCGCGCACCAGGCCGAGAACGCCGCCGTCGCGATCGCCGCGCTGGAGGCGTTCTTCGGCGGCGAGAAGCCGCTCGACGCCGAGATCGTGCAGGAAGCCTTCGCCACGGTCACGTCGCCCGGACGGCTGGAGGTGGTGCGCACGGCCCCGACCATCATCGTGGACGCGGCGCACAACCCCGCAGGGATCCGGGTCTCCGCCGAGGCCATCCATGAGGCCTTCAGCTTCACGAAGCTCGTGGTGGTGGTCGGCGTCCTGGCGGACAAGGACGCCGAGGAAATCCTGCGGCAGCTCAAGGAGTCCCTGGGCGACCTCGCCGCCGAATACTGCTTCACCCAGTCCAACTCGCCGCGCGCCGTGCCGGCCGAGGACCTCGCCGAAATCGCCCTGGACCTGGGCTTCGTCGAGGACAACCTCCACGTTGCCGCCAAGCTCGACGACGCCCTGGAATGGGCCGTGGAACGCGCCGAAACCAACGATGACCTGGCCGGCGGCGTCCTCGTCACCGGCTCCATCACGCTCGTGGCGGAAGCCAGGATCCTGCTCGGAAAGGCGGACGCCTAAGCGATGGCACGTCTCACCAAGGCCCAGCGCGAGTGGCGCCCGGGCATGCCCAAGAAACGCCGCTCCACCAAGGTCATGTTCGCCTCCACGGTGCTGCTGCTGGAAGCCTTCGTGGTGCTCTTCGGCACGCTCGCGGTCTTCGGCCTCCGCCGCAACGAATTTCCGCCGGCCCTGATCTTCGCCGTGGGGATCGGGCTGTGCCTCGTGTTCATCTTCACGTGCGCCGTGCTCTCCAAACCGTGGGGCGTGGGCCTGGGCTGGATCCTGCAGCTCGTGCTGATCCTGAGCGGAATCGTGGAGCCCACGATGTATGTGGTGGGCCTGCTCTTCGCAATTTCCTGGTGGTACGGCATCCGGACCGGCATCCGGATTGACCGCGAGGCCGCCAAGCGGGAACGCGACCAGGCCGCCTGGGATGCGGCCCACCCGGCCGGCAGCGATCCCGAAACCGGCGCCCAGAACCCGTAGCCCCAAACCCGTAGACTAGACCCGAACCCCACCCCAACACATTGGAGCAGTTGTGAGCATTGAGCGCACCCTCGTCCTGATCAAGCCCGACGGCGTCGCCCGCCAGCTGAGCGGCAACATTCTTGCCCGGATCGAAGCCAAGGGCTACACCCTGGCCGAGCTCAAGAAGGTCGACGCAAGCCGCGAGCTGCTGGAGCAGCACTACGAGGAGCACCTCGGCAAGCCCTTCTACGAGCCGCTTGTCGAGTTCATGCTCAGCGGCCCCGTCGTCGCCGCGATCTTCGAGGGCCACCGCGTGATCGAGGGCTTCCGCTCGCTCGCCGGCACCACGGACCCGACGACGGCGGCCCCCGGCACCATCCGCGGCGACTTCGGCCGCGACTGGGGCCTGAAGGTGCAGCAGAACCTGGTCCACGGTTCCGACTCGGTGGAGTCCGCCGAGCGTGAGATCAAGATCTGGTTCCAGGACTAACCTCCCGGCACCGGGTGACAGGTACCGAGATGACAGCAAAGGCCAATGTTCGCGACGAACATTGGTCTTTGCTGTTATCTCGCGGGAGTTAAACCGCTCCTAGTAGCCGGAGGTCCCGATGAAGACCTGGATGAAGGCGAAGAAGATCGTTGCAATCACGGCGACGTAGAGCAGCGCCGTGACGATCCAGCCCGAGTCACCGATGATCCGGGCGGGGCCGGCCGGGAGGCGGATCACGCCGTGGGACACGTTCCGGACGGTGACCCAGACGAACAGAGGAATCATGGCGGCCCAGACGATCATGCAGAACGGGCACAGGATGTGGATGGAATACAGGGCCTGGGACCAGAGCCACACCACGAAGGCAAAGCCCAGGGTCACGCCGGCCTGCAGCCCGAGCCAGTACCAGCGGGCAAACCTGGCGCCGGCCAGGATGCCCATGGCGGTGGTGATGGTGACGGCGAAGGCCACGATGCCGATGAACATGTTGGGGAAGCCGAACGCTGAACTCTGCGGCGTCTGCATGACCTGTCCGCAGGAAATCCACGGATTCACATCGCAGACGGTGACGTGGCCGGGGTCCTTGAGGACCTCGAGTTTCTCCAGCACGAGGATTCCGGAGGCCAGCCAGCCGACGACGCCGGTGATCAGCAGGAGCCACGCGAACGGACGGTCACGGGTCATCGGAGGCAGCGGCCGGTCTGCGGCGGACGGGCTGGTGCTTTGCCGCTGCGCGGCTGCCTCGCCGGTGTCGCTGGAGATGCTGGGCATGGAATGAAAGTCCTTTGGGTCGAGGTGCTTCTGGGCCGATTCTATCGCCGGAGGCTGAACGAAGCCCGGGAAGCGCGGTGCCTTCTCCTTTGATTCGGTTCCGGGGGCGTGCCGGATGCCTGTCCTAAGACTGCTTTGACGGCTCCTGTGAGACAATGATCGTGGCTGGAACCCGATCCACATCCGGGTCCCGGTCCGGCGATTTTGTTCCCAAGACCGCCAATGATGAGCAGGGAGCCACGGATCCTCTGATTCCGGCTGTCCCGCAATGCCATTGGACGGCACCTGGTTGTGACGGAAGATCAACGGGTTTCAGAACATTCTTGCCGGCCCTCCAGGGCTGCCGCACCCCACTGCCGGTGCGAACCTGAGGGTATCCAATTGACTTCTGTCAATGCCCGCGGGTGTTGACAAATAATTGCCCCAACGGGCGCCGGATGTGGGGGCGCCCAAGGGCAGGAGTATTCCTACATATGGATAAGAACCAGGTTATAGCCGGTAATGAAGAACTGGTCGTTGCGGAAGAAGCAGTAACGACGGACGAAACAGCAGAAGAGGCAGCCGCGGCGGCAGTACCGCCGAAGCGGCCCGTTCGAACCCGCCGCAAGGCCCTCCCGAAGGCTGACACGGAGCCCGCCGCGGACGCCGTGGTCCCGGCCGAGGCAACTGAAGCCCCGGCGGGCGACGCCACTCCCGTTGAACCCAAGGCCAAGGCCCCCGTCCGCCGGACCCGCGCCCGCAAAGTCGTCGGGGCACCCGAGCCCCTGCCGGCCTTCGCCGACGAGGCCGAGGCTCCCGCCGTCGAGGCTCCCGTAGCCCCCGCCGCCGAGAAGCCCGTCCGGCGCCGGGCCAGCCGGGCCAAGGCCGCCGCGCCGGTGGCCGAAGCAGAGCCGGCACCGGAGGCCCCCGCCGCCGCAATGCCCGCCGCCGAAACGCCGTCCGCGGAGACGCCCGCCGCGGACGCAGCACCCGCAGCAGCAGCGCCCGCCGAAATCCCCGCGTCCGAGAAAACCCCGGCCGCACAAACCGCCGCGGCGGAAGAAACTCCGGCCGCGGGAACCTCCGCGCCCGAAGAAACCCCCGCCGTGGAAACGCCCGAGGAGCCCGCCGCCGCCGCCCGCTCCGCGGCCTCCTCGCTCTTCCTTGAGCCGGGGGCCGTCACGTCGATGATCTTCCAGGCCCCCGACCTGACCGCCGTCGTCCGCCCGGTGCCGGCCGCGGTCGCTGCCGCGCCCGAAGAGGCGGAAGAGGAAGAAGGCGAAGAGGGCGAGGACGCCGGCAGCCGCCGGCGTCGCCGCAGCCGCGGCCGGCGGGGACGCAGCCGCACCGGCGAAGCGGAGACCGATTTGGAAGAGTCCGCCGAGGACGCAGACGAAGGCACCGAGGCCACCCTTGAGGACGGTGTGACCTCGCGCCGTCGCCGCCGCCGCCGCCGTGGCGACCAGGACCTCGAGCTCACCGGCGGGGGAGACGACGATCCGCCCAACACGGTGACCCGGGTCCGTGCTCCGCGGGCGATCAGCGAAGCGCCGGTTAACAACCGCGTCACCTCCGTGAAGGGCTCCACCCGGCTCGAGGCCAAGAAGCAGCGCCGCCGCGAATCCCGCGACACCGGCCGCCGCCGCACCGTCATCACCGAGGCCGAGTTCCTGGCGCGCCGTGAGTCCGTGGACCGCCAGATGATCGTCCGCCAGCGCGACGACAGAATCCAGATCGGCGTCCTCGAAGACGGGGTCCTGGCCGAGCACTTCGTATCCAAGACCCAGCAGGATTCCCTGATCGGCAACGTCTACCTGGGCAAGGTCCAGAACGTGCTGCCGTCCATGGAAGCCGCCTTCGTGGACATCGGGCGCGGCCGCAACGCTGTGCTCTACGCCGGTGAAGTCAACTGGGAAGCCGTCAACCTTGAGGGCAAGCAGCGCCGGATCGAGAACGCGTTGAAGTCCGGCGACTCCGTGCTGGTCCAGGTCACCAAGGACCCGGTCGGCCACAAGGGCGCCCGCCTCACCAGCCAGATCTCCCTGCCCGGCCGCTACCTGGTGTACGTGCCCGGTGGATCCATGACCGGCATCTCCCGCAAGCTGCCCGACGTCGAACGCAACCGCCTCAAGCGGATCCTCAAGGACCGCCTGCCGGAAAACGCCGGTGTGATTGTCCGCACCGCGGCCGAGGGCGCGTCCGAGGAAGAGCTGACCCACGACATCAACCGGCTCCGCGCGCAGTGGGAAGGCATCGAGAGCCAGTCGACGTCGACCAAGATCCTGGCCCCCGAGCTGCTCTACGGCGAACCTGACCTGACCATCAAGGTGGTCCGCGACGTCTTCAACGAGGACTTCTCCAAGCTGATCGTCTCCGGCGAGGAAGCCTGGGACACCATCGAGGCCTACGTCACCTACGTGGCTCCGGACCTTGTTGGCCGGCTCGAGAAGTGGACCAAGGACACGGACATCTTCGCGGCCTGGCGGATCGACGAGCAGATCCACAAGGCACTGGACCGCAAGGTTTTCCTGCCGTCCGGCGGATCCCTGGTGATCGACCGCACCGAAGCCATGACCGTGGTGGACGTCAACACCGGCAAATTCACCGGCAGCGGCGGCAACCTCGAGGAAACCGTCACCAAGAACAACCTGGAAGCGGCCGAGGAAGTCGTCCGGCAGCTCCGGCTCCGCGACATCGGCGGCATCATCGTGATCGACTTCATCGACATGGTGCTGGAGTCAAACCGCGACCTCGTGCTGCGCCGCATGGTGGAGTGCCTCGGCCGTGACCGGACCAAGCACCAGGTGGCCGAAGTGACCTCGCTCGGGCTGGTACAGATGACCCGCAAGCGGATGGGTACCGGGCTGCTGGAAGTCTTTGGCGAGCAGTGCGAAACCTGCGCCGGCCGCGGCATCGTCACGCACGACGAGCCCGTGGAGCACCGCCGCGCCAACGTCGTCGCCGCGGAACACCACGTCCCGCGGACCGAGAACCAGCCCGCTGCCCGCACGGAGCGCAAGGGCCGCCGCCGCGGCAAGGGAGCTCAGGGCGGGCCGGAGTCCGCTCCGTCGGCACCGGCAGCCCTCCACCCCGAGCCCACCGAGGCCGAGCGCCACGCCAAGGCGGAGGCCACCCGGGCTGCCCTGGCGAACATCGCCGCCGCCGCGCACGCTGCCCACCTGCACGAGGGGGAAGCGGCAACCGCGCACGACGCCGGCACCCGCCAGGCGGAGACCCGCCAGGCCGTCGTCGAGACGGCCCGGCAGCTGGCCGCCACTGAGGAAGCAGCCGGACGTCCCGCTGCTGTGCTGACCTTCGGCGGCGAGCAGGTGGTGCTGCCGTACGTCGAGCACGCCGACGAGGGGACCGCACCCGCACTGACCCTTGACCTGCTGACGGAGGCTTTCGCCCACCTTGGCGACGCCGAGGAGAGCAAGCCCGCCGCCGGGCAGGTGTCCACGAGCTCGGCGCCGGCCGAGGCGCAGGCTCAGGCATCGGAGCCAGCGCAGGCTCAGGCGCCGGCGAGGGCCGACGTCGAAACTGGTACCTCCCGGGGCCGCCGCGTGCGCCGCAACCGGAGCGCCAGCCGCGCCCAGGGTGCAGCCAACGAGACGTCCATTGAACACCGCGAGGCAGCCGAGCAGCGTGCCGCAACGGCCGCGGCCGGAGCCGTGCACGAGGCAAAGGCGCCCTCCCCGGACCAGGCAGCGGCAAAGCCGGCCGCGTCGAACGAACCGATCATCCTCGGTGTCGGCGTGCCGGCGTCGGAGCTGTAGCCCCGGAGCCCCACCAAAATAATCCAGTATGGCCGCGGGTGCGGTCCGGACCCGGCGTAGCAATTCGCCGAGGTTCGGGCCGCACCCGCCGTCCGTTAAGCAGTGCGGCTAGGCTGGAGCACTGACACGGGGTGCCGCGCAACGAGCCGGCTGAGATCCAGACCCGTTGAACCTGTCCGGTTAGCACCGGCGAAGGGATGTCTCTCGTGGCAACAGCTGTCCTTCCATCCGCATTTCTGCCCCCCGCTCCGCGCACCGCCCCGCCACGGATTCCCCGGGTGCTGGCCATCGCCGGTTCCGACCCGTCCGGCGGCGCGGGCATCCAGGCGGACCTGAAAAGCATTGCCGCCCATGGCGGGTACGGCATGGCCGCGATCACCGCCCTCACGGCCCAGAACACCCGCGGCGTCCAGGCCGTCCATGTTCCACCGGCCGCCTTCCTGACGGCCCAGCTGGACGCCGTGAGCGCGGACATCGGCATCGACGCCGTCAAAATCGGCATGCTCGGCGACGCCTCCGTGATCGATGCCGTCCGACGCTGGCTGGAGCAGGCCCGTCCCGGCATCGTCGTCCTGGACCCCGTCATGGTGGCCACCAGCGGGGACCGGCTGCTCGCCGAGACAGCCGAGGCCGCCCTGCACGCGCTTCTTCCCCTCGCGGACCTCGTCACGCCCAACCTCGCGGAACTCGCCCTGCTGCTCCGGGAGCCGGTCGCGGCCGACTGGGCCGAGGCCCTGGCTCAGGGCAAACGGCTCGCCGCCCAGACCGGCACCACGGTCCTGGTGAAGGGCGGTCATCTCGACGGCGGCGCCGGCAGCGAATCCGGCGCGGGCAGTGAGGCCGGCGCGGGCAGTGAGGCCGGCGGCGGCTGCCCGGATGCGCTCGTCAACACCGGGGGATTGCTGGGCCAGGAGACAGTCGTGGTGCAGGGCCGACGCGTTCCCACAAGCAACAGCCACGGCACCGGATGCTCGCTGTCCTCGGCGCTGGCAACAGTGCAGGCCCGCGTGGGGGACTGGGAAGCCGCGCTGCGCGAGGTCAAGCCCTGGCTCGAAGGTGCGCTGCGCGACTCGGAGCACCTGGATGTCGGCACCGGCAACGGCCCGGTGCACCATTTCCACCACGTCCAGCACCTGACCGCGGGCCACCGCCTCGATCAGGGTCCCGCGGACACCCGGGTTCCGGCCAAGGGCGAGTTCGTCGCTGCCCTCGGGGCGGGCGCGGCGCAGGACCTCGACGAGATCTACGGCCTGGACTTCATTCGGGGGCTGGCGGACGGCACGCTCCCCGAGCGGGAGTTCGCCTACTATCTGGCCCAGGACGCCCTCTACCTCAATGGCTACTCGCGGGTGCTGGCGCGGGCGGCCGCACTCGCACCCTCCGAAGCCGAACAGCTCTTCTGGGCCCGCTCCGCGCAGCAGTGCCTGGAAGTCGAATCCGAGCTGCACCGGAGCTGGCTCAGCACCCGGACCGTGGAGGGAACTCTCGGCCCGGTGACGAAGTCCTATGTGGACCACCTGCTGGCGTCCTCCGTCGCCGGCAGCTACGGGGTGCTGGTCGCGGCCGCCCTGCCGTGCTTCTGGCTCTACGCCGAGGTCGGCGCGGAACTCCACGGGAAGTTTCTGGCGGCCGGCGCCGCCGCAGCGCACCCCTACGCCGACTGGCTGCGGACCTATGCCGACGAGGACTTCGCCGCGGCCACGCGGCAGGCCATCGGCATCACGGATGACGCGGCGCGCCGCGCCTCGGCCGGCGAACGGGACGCCATGGAGCTGGCTTTCCGGCAGTCGGCCCGTTACGAAGTCGCCTTCTTCGACGCGCCGAGACTGCATGCTTGACCGGCGGGGGCCCGGCCAGCCTGTACGATGGTGGGGCACGGTTCCGGAAGTCGTTGCAGGATCGCTCTGTTCTTGATGGAGTGAAGTCCACCACGCATGGCCCGCCGGAGCCAGCCTCGTTTGCGGCCGAAGGCAAAATTAGCGTAGTCTAGATCTTCGGTGCTTACGCCAACACTTGGGTTATGACCTTGAGGACAATCCGATTTCGGATTTGACCACGGGATAGCTCATGGGTTCCCCCGGGAAACCCACCGGCGTTGAGGCACAGCGTGAGCCAGCCAAACAACTTGGACCAGGTTCCGCACGCAAATCTAGTAATAAACGTCGAGAGAAGTGAGTTCCCCAGTGGTGTACGCGATTGTCCGCGCAGGCGGCCGCCAAGAGAAGGTTTCCGTTGGAGACTTCGTTACCCTGAACCGCGTCCCCGGTGGAGCCGGCAGCACCTTTGAGTTGCCCGCACTGCTCCTGGTAGACGGTGACAAGATCACCTCTGCTGCTGCGGACCTGGCCAAGGTAACGGTTACGGCTGAGATCCTCGAAGACCTTCGTGGTCCGAAGATCGTCATCCAGAAGTTCAAGAACAAGACCGGTTACAAGAAGCGCCAGGGTCACCGTCAGGAATTGACCAAGGTCAAGATCACCGGTATCAAGTAACTCTTCGTTACTGTTCAGGTTCCAGCAGATTCCCCAGAATTTTTGAAGGCAGGCATTTCAAATGGCACATAAAAAAGGCGCGAGTTCCACTCGCAACGGTCGTGACTCCAACGCCCAGTACCTCGGCGTGAAGCGCTTCGGTGGCCAGGTCGTTTCCGCAGGCGAGATCATCGTCCGCCAGCGCGGCACCCACTTCCACCCGGGCGCCGGCGTTGGCCGTGGCGGGGACGACACCCTGTTCGCCCTGACCCCCGGTGCAGTCGAGTTCGGCACCCGCCGTGGTCGTCGCGTTGTGAACATCGTGGCTGCTGCAGCTGCAGAGTAACAACAAGTTCTAAATCGGTGGAGCGGGCCATTTGGTCCGCTCCACCGGTGTTTTTCCGCATTACAATCATCTTGGGCCCCATTGCGGGTCCAGGGAACAGCACTGAGGAGATCCACGTGGCGAGCTTTGTAGACCGGGTAGTACTGCACGTATCCGGCGGTACCGGCGGCCACGGCTGTGTCTCCGTCCACCGCGAGAAGTTCAAGCCACTGGGCGGTCCCGACGGCGGCAACGGCGGCAACGGCGGCGACGTCATCCTCCGTGTTGACCCGCAGACCACCACCCTGCTCGACTACCACCACGCCCCGCACCGGCACGCCACCAACGGCGGACCCGGCATGGGCGACTGGCGCGGCGGCAAGAACGGCGAAACCCTCATCCTCCCGGTGCCCGAGGGCACCGTGGTGAAGTCCAAGGACGGCAAGGTCCTCGCCGACCTCGTGGGCGAAGGCGCCGAATACATCGCGGCCGCCGGCGGCATCGGCGGCCTCGGCAACGCCTCGCTCTCCTCCCAGAAGCGACGCGCCCCCGGCTTCGCGCTGCTGGGTATCGAAGGCGAATCCAGCGACGTCGTCCTGGAGCTGAAGTCCATCGCGGACATCGCCCTGGTCGGCTTCCCCTCCGCCGGCAAGTCCAGCCTGATCGCCGCGATGTCGGCTGCCCGGCCGAAGATCGCCGACTACCCGTTCACCACCCTGATCCCGAACCTCGGCGTCGTCCAGGCCGGCGACGTCCGCTTCACCATCGCCGACGTCCCGGGCCTGATTGAAGGTGCCAGCGAAGGCAAGGGACTGGGCCACTACTTCCTGCGCCACGTCGAGCGCTGCGCCGCCCTCGTGCACGTGCTGGACTGCGGAACGCTTGAATCGGACCGCGACCCGCTCTCCGACCTCGCGGTCATCGAAGCCGAACTCGAGAAGTACGCGGTGGACATGAGCTTCGCCGGATCCGACGGCGAAGTCGTGCCGCTGAACCACCGTCCCCGCCTGGTGGCCCTGAACAAGGTGGACCTGCCCGACGGCAAGGACATGGCCGAGTTCGTCCGCCCGGAACTCGAGTCCCGCGGCTACAAGGTCTTCGAGATCTCCGCCACGAGCCACGAGGGACTCCGCCAGCTCGGCTTTGCCATGGCTGAAATCGTTCAGGCCGCCCGCGACGAGCTCGCCGCGGCCCCGCCCAAGGTCCACGCCCCGGTCCTCAAGCCCCGTGCCGTCAACGAATCCGGTTTCAAGATCCGCCGCGAAGAGAAGAACCTGGAACCACTCTTCCGCGTGCTCGGCGACAAGCCCGTGCGCTGGGTGAAGCAGACCGACTTCACCAACGAGGAAGCCATCGGCTACCTCGCGGACCGCCTCGCCAAGCTCGGCGTCGAAAATGAACTGTTCAAGCAGGGCGCCAAGCCCGGCGACACGGTGGTCATTGGCGAGGACGACGGCGTCGTCTTCGACTGGGAGCCCACCATGATGGCCGGCGCCGAACTGCTGGCCTCCCCGCGCGGCACCGACGTGCGTTTCGCCGACATCGGCGACCGCCCCACCCGTGGGCAGAAGCGCGACGAGCAGGTCGAACGCCGCGAGGCCAAGGCCGCCGCCCGCGCCGAGCTCGAAGCCGAGCGCAAGGCCGGCATCTGGACTGAATCCGTCAGCGGACGCCGGGCCGTCAAGCCGGTCAAGGAGAGTGGACTGGGCACAGCAGATGACGAGTAAAACCGTCATCGTGCCCGGTGCGGCCGGCAGTGTTGAACCTCCGGTTCCGGTGGGATCGGCGCCGGCCCATTCAGCCACGGCCATAACCACGCCGGCCCTTTCCGTCCCGCACCACGCCGCACCGGACCGCTCCGCGCTCTCCGGCGCCCGCCGGATCGTGGTCAAGGTCGGTTCTTCCTCCCTGACCAGCATCAAGGGCGGCATCTCGGAGGAGGCACTGACCGGTCTCGCCGATGCGCTGGCGCACAAGCGGAACGAAGGCGCCGAGATCATCCTGGTGTCCTCCGGTGCCATCGCCGCCGGACTGGCCCCGCTCGGGCTCGAGAAGCGTCCCCGCGACCTCGCCACCCAGCAGGCCGCCGCGAGCGTGGGCCAGGGCCTGCTGATGGCCCGTTACACGCACGCCTTTGGTGCCCACGGCGTCACCGTCAGCCAGGTGCTCCTGACCGCCGAAGACTTCATGCGCCGCAGCCAACACACCAACGCCTTCCGCGCCCTGGACCGGCTGCTGAACCTCGGCGTCGTGCCGGTGGTCAACGAAAACGACACCGTCGCCACGCACGAGATCCGCTTTGGCGACAACGACAGGCTGGCGGCCCTCGTGGCGCACCTGGTCCGCGCCGACGCCCTGGTGCTGCTCTCCGACGTCGACTCCCTCTACGACGGGCCGCCCTCGCACGGCGCCCAGCGGATCCCGCACGTCACGGGCCCGCACGACCTCGACGGCGTCTCCATCGGCAGCACCGGCAAGGCCGGCGTCGGGACCGGGGGAATGGTCACCAAGGTGGAAGCGGCGATGATCGCCGCCGGCTCCGGAATCCACGCCCTCGTCACATCCACCGGAAACGCCGCCGCCGCTCTGGCCGGAGAGGACGTGGGGACCTGGTTCTCGGTCAACGGCTCCCGGAAGCCCATCCGGCTGCTGTGGCTGGCGCACCTGGCGTCCGTGGAAGGCAGCCTTGTGCTCGACGACGGCGCCGTCCGGGCCGTGCGCGACCGCCGCACCTCGCTGCTGCCGGCCGGCATCACCGCCGTCCGCGGCTCCTTTGAAGCCGGTGACGCGGTGGAGATGGTCTCGGCGGACGGCATCGTGATCGCCCGCGGGCTGGTCAACTACGCCTCGGACGAGCTGCCCCAGATGCTGGGCCGGTCCACCAAGGAACTCGGCAAGGCCCTCGGCCGCGGATATGACCGCGTCGTTGTTCATGTTGACGACCTGGTGCTGGTCTAAGCCTGCCGCTCGCCTAAACTGGTGGCATGACTGAGGCCCTGACTCCCCGCTCTGCCGTGCTCGCCGACAAGCTGATTGCCGACGGTCTGATCCCTGCGGATGGGCCGTCGCAAGGCGTCCGCGCCACCCCGGCTTCCCCGGAGGCCGCGGAAGCACCCGGGGAAGCCGACGTGGAGGCCGCCGTCCACGCCATTGCCGACCGCTCCCGCCACGCCGCCCGCCGGATGGCCGGCGCGAACCGCGCCTGGAAGGACCGGGGCCTGCGGGCGATTGCCGCCGCGCTGCTCGAGGGCAGCCGCCAGATCCTCAGCGCCAACGCTAAGGACGTTTCCGCGGGACGGGCCAACGGCACGTCCGCGGCCATGCTGGACCGGCTCACGCTCACGGACGCCCGGATCAAAGCCCTGGCCGGCGCCCTGGAAAACCTCGCCACGCTTCCCGATCCGGTGGGGAACGTGGTGCGCGGCCAGACCCTCCCCAACGGGCTGCGGCTGCGCCAGATCAACGTGCCGATGGGCGTCGTCGCCGCCATCTACGAGGCGCGGCCCAACGTCACCGTTGACATCGCCGGGCTGGGCCTCAAGAGCGGCAACGCCGTCATCCTGCGCGGCGGGACCGCCGCTGCCGCCACGAACGCCGCCCTGGTCACCATCCTCCGCGACGCGCTGGAGTCAGTGGGCCTGCCCGCCGACGCCGTGCAGACCGTGGACCAGTACGGCCGCGAAGGCGCAAACGTCCTGATGCGTGCCCGCGGCCGGGTGGATGTCCTGATACCCCGCGGCGGCCGCGACCTGATCCAGTCCGTCGTGAGGAACGCCGCGGTGCCGGTCATCGAGACGGGGGAGGGCAACGTCCACATCTTCCTCGACGCCTCCGCCAACGAGGAGATGGCCGTGGAAATCCTGCTGAACGCCAAGACCCAGCGTCCCAGCGTCTGCAACACCGTGGAAACCCTGCTGGTCCACTCCGGCTCCACCGTGCTGCCCGCCGTCGCCGCCGCCCTGCGCGCCGCCGGCGTGACCCTGCATACGGACGAGCGGGTCCGTGCGGCGCTGCCGGCGTCCGTCGAGTCCGTCCCCGCGACCGAGGAGGACTGGGCCACCGAGTACATGGACCTGGACCTCGCCGTGGCCATGGTGGACAGCCTGGAGGACGCCGTCCGGCACATCCGCACCTGGTCGACCGGGCATACTGAGGCCATCCTGACCAACGACCTCGCCAACGCCGAGCGGTTCATCGCCGAGGTCGATTCGGCCGCCGTGATCGTGAATGCCTCCACACGGTTCACCGACGGCGGTGAACTGGGCCTGGGCGCCGAGGTGGGCATCTCGACCCAGAAGCTGCACGCCCGGGGCCCGATGGGACTCACTGAACTGACCACCACGAAGTGGATCGTCCAGGGCGAGGGCCAGATCAGGGCCTAGCAACGCTGTAACATGGAACAGAAGTCCGGAACGGCGGGGTCAACCGCCGTCGAAAAATCTTGAAGTCACTAGGGGAGAACATGCTGTCGCAGCAGATCGCCACAATTGTCGCCGCCGCCGGCGAATCCGGCCACGAGGAACTCGCGCCGCTCTGGGCCGAGCCGTGGGTCTTCGGGGTCTCGATTTTCGCGATCCTCCTCCTCATGATGTTCATCACGCTGTCCTACTCCAACTTGGGCAGGCGCCACGAGGCCGTCGAGGAGCACTCGGATCCGCACCGCCAGCACCCGAACAAGCACGATCACGGCCAGGGCCACTAATATTTCCGCCACCATGAAGCAGCACGGCGCGAAGCGCCGCGTGCGTCTAGGGGTAATGGGCGGCACATTCGACCCCATCCACCACGGACACCTTGTCGCAGCCAGTGAGGTTGCGGCGGAGTTCGATCTGGACGAAGTGGTGTTTGTGCCCACCGGCCAGCCGTGGCAAAAGATGAGCAAGAAGGTCAGCGAGGCGGAGCACCGGTACCTCATGACCGTCATCGCCACGGCCTCTAACCCCCGGTTCACCGTCAGCCGGGTGGACGTGGACCGGCCGGGGCCGACCTACACCATTGACACGCTGCGTGACCTGCGCACCCTGCGGCCCGACGCCGATCTGTTCTTCATCACCGGCGCGGACGCCCTGGCCCAGATCCTGTCCTGGAAAGACATCGACGAGCTCTGGTCCCTGGCGCACTTTGTCGGGGTCACCCGGCCCGGACACGTGCTGGACGGCATGGGACGCAAGGACGTCAGCCTGCTCGAAGTCCCGGCCATGGCAATCTCCTCCACGGACTGCCGCGCCCGCGTGGCTGCCGGCAACCCCGTCTGGTACCTCGTGCCCGACGGTGTGGTCCAGTACATCGCGAAGTACGGACTGTACGACGGCGACCCTGACCCCGTGGACCACGCATCGGGAATTGAAGCAGAGAACGAAGCGGCCCGGTACATGCGGTCCGCCGAAATAAGCCAACCAGCCAGCACTGAGTGAGTTTGGAATGAGTCAGGAACAGCCACCCGTCCGCAGCCGCCGCGAATTGCGACAGGCTCGGGATGAACGCCTGGAAGCGGGCCAGGAGTCCGGTACCGCGGCTCCCGGCGCGGTTGGTCCTGCCTCAAACCCGGCGGCCCCGAAGGCTGCGGCCGCCAAGCCGGCAGCCCAGGCGGATCCGGGCGAACCCACCGCCGCAGAAATCACCGGACGCAGCCGACGGGTGGCTGACGGGCCGGTAGATTCCGTGCGCACGCCGGCCGGGACCCAACGGTCCTCGCAGGTCCGCGCGCGGGACCGGGCTGCGCTCCGCACAATCAAGGAACTGGCCGAAAAAGAAGGCCAGCTCGCAGCCGGCGGTCCGCCCACCCGGCGCCAGTTGAGGCTTCTGCAGCTGGCGGCGGAAACCGCCCCGGCCACGTCGGCCAACCTGATCGTTCCCGCGTCGCCGCGGACCCGCGCCAACCCGGTGGTGGGCCAGCCGGGCGCCAAGCCGGGGGCGAAGCCCGCCGGCACCTCTGCTCCCGGCAAGGGCCCGGCACCGAAGGACCCGGCAGCCAAGGTATCGGCCCCCGGTAAGGACTCCAAGGAAAACGCCGCCGGCAAGGCCGCTCCGGCTCCCGCCAGCGGCCCGAAGGGAACCGCCCCGGGCCCGGACACCGGCGCTCCCGGCCCCGGCGGCCAGCTGCCCGACGGGATGACCGTCGAGCAGGCCCTCGCCGCCCGCGAACTGCTGGCCCAGCAGGCGCACAACCAGCTGGCCAAGATGGAACACATCGCGGCCAACGACCCCGACGCCGTCGATCCTGACGTCCTGGCCGAGCAGATCGCGCTGGCCGAACGGGCCGCGGTGCTGAACCGGCGTGCCGCCGCGAAGCAGAAGCTGGCCGAACAAAACAACCCGCCTGCGCCGCCGCGGAATGACCCCTCGACCGCGAGCAACCTGGCCATGGTCACCCCTTTGGAATTTGAGCAAGTCCCCGGCGTGGAGCGGCCTGTCATGAAGCGCCCTGCCACGTCGTACGTTCCGGTCGTCACCAACCCGGGCCCCCGGGTGGAAGACCCCCGGAAGTCCGGCAGCCGCCGTCCCGGGTCGTCCCGGCAACGCTCGGTTCCGGCGACCGGCCGTGCCGGTGTGCTTGCCCGCGCCGAAGCCGCCGCCAAGGGCCCCGCCACGCGCACCAGTCCCGCGGTGCGGCCCGCCGTGGCGCCGGAGTCGGAAGAAGAGTTCGCCGGGAGGACCCCGGTGGCTGCAAACTCCGCCTATGGCCTCGATCCCCTCGACGCGGCCACGGCCGGCCTCGATCGGGCCCGCCGCCTCCGAATGCTGCAGCTGGGCGTGCTGGCCCTGGGTATCCTCGCCCTGATCGCCGGCATCACGCTGATCATCACCGGCCTCGCCGGCTAGTGCCGGTCCTCGCCCGGAACGTCAGCCCTATTTCGTATCAAAGCTTTTCCACCCCAAAGATTTCACCCAACAAGGAGTCCCGTGACTGCAACAGAATCATCCATCGCCACAGCCCGCCACGCAGCCCGCGCTGCCTCGGAGAAACTCGCCGATGACATCGTGGCGCTGGACGTCAGCGAGCGGCTGGCCCTGGCCGACGTCTTCCTGATTGCCTCGGCGCCCTCCGAGCGCCAGGTCAACGCGATCGTGGACGGCATCGAGGAAGAGCTCACCAAGTTCGGCCTCAAGCCGACCCGCCGTGAAGGACGCTCCGGCGGACGCTGGGTCCTGCTGGACTACTCGGACATCGTCATCCACGTCCAGCACGAGGAAGACCGGGTGTTCTACGCACTCGAGCGCCTGTGGAAGGACTGCCCCGTGGTGGACCTCCAGCTGGGTGAGGACGCATCCGCCAAGGCCGCCGTCGCCTCCGACTCGGAGTAATGCCGCTGCTGAGCATCCAGCCGAAAAGCGCGAATATGCCCGATTTGGAATTTTCCGAAAGGCTGTTCTAAGATATTTGAGTTGCTTCGGAGAGATCCGGACAAAGTACCGGAGCCGGAAGCGCAAGCCGACGGGGCCGGAGCAACGAAAATTCGGGGCTGTGGCGCAGCTGGTAGCGCACCTGCATGGCATGCAGGGGGTCAGGGGTTCGAGTCCCCTCAGCTCCACCGGATTATCCGCCGGAATCGAAAGATTCCGGCGGATTTTTTTGTCCCGGAACCCGGACGTTTCCGGCAGTACCGCGCTTTGCCTACTTGCGGGCGCGCCGATTCGCGTCAGCGGCAAATGTGGTTTAAGATAATCAGGTTGCTTCCGGGAAGACGGTATCTTCCCAGCAAGTTTCGGGGCTGTGGCGCAGCTGGTAGCGCACCTGCATGGCATGCAGGGGGTCAGGGGTTCGAGTCCCCTCAGCTCCACCGAAGAGGTCCCGCTCACTGAGCGGGACCTCCTTTGTTTAACGGGTCGCACCCCACCTGTTCCTCCTCCGAGTAGAGGGAGTAGGTGGAGCCCGGCAACTTCAAGTGCTCCCGAGGCGAATACAGGTAGCAGCTACTCGTGCATATCAATGCTTTGACCAATAGGATCAGGCCTAGATGAACTGCGGCCGGAAGCAGGGGTCGACATGCGCGATCAAAATATCTCCCTCCGAGCGACGACAGCCCTCGACTTAGGTCCAAAATGGCGGTTGTTTCGGCGGATCCGTGCCGCCACGATCGCCCTGGCGCTGACCGGCCCGATGATAGTAGGTTTTGCCCCGGCTGCCTCGGCCGTGACCTGCGACCGCTCCACCGCACCGCCGACAAACTCGTTCCCGGGCAAAGTCATCGCGGCGTCGAATTTCGAGTCCGGGAAGCTCAAAGGATTCAAAGCCACCACGCAGGGCAACGGTTCCGTCAAGGTCGCTTCAACGTCTTCCCACTCCGGAGCCTGCGCCGCGTTCCTGCACGCGACCACCGCCAACAATTCCATCGCCTACATGCAAGCGGCCCTGCCCGGTAAAACAACCGAGGTCTATGCAGACGGCTGGTTCAACATCACTAAAGCCGGGGTGGCCGGAAACAACGTCCCCTTCTTCCGCTTCTTCAGCAGCAGCGAACGCGTCATAGACCTGTTTCGAGATAATGCCAGCGGTGCTGTGGTGCTGCGGGTAACGGCCCCTAACGGGACATTCAGTTACACCACCCTGGTGCCCAACGCGGCGCTGGGTACTTGGCACCACGTGGCCATGCACATCGTGGCCAACGGTACCGCGACTGGCGTGCAAGTTTGGTACAACGAACAGTCCGTCCACGCCAGCAAGTCGGTCAGAATCGGCGCTAAATCATTGACGGCCGTTCAACTCGGCGCTGAGCATGATACGCAGATGGGTGACACGTACGCGGACGACGTGATCGTCAAGGCCATCAAGTAAGACTCCCTTCAGCCCCCGCCGCGGCGCGGCTCGCTCCGGGGGAACTAATATTGGGACGTGAACCAGACCCTTCCCCCGTGCCCCGAATGTTCCAGTGAATACACCTATGAGTTGGGGGCGCTCCTGGTTTGCCCCGAGTGCGCGCACGAATGGTCCGCCGCCGCGCCGTCCGCAACCGATGACGCACCGAAGGTCATCAAGGACGCGGTCGGCAAGGTCCTCGCGGATGGCGACACCGTCACAGTCATCAAGGACCTGAAGATCAAGGGCAGCTCCACCGTCATCAAGGTCGGCACCAAAGTCCGTGGCATCCGCCTCGTCGACGGCGTGGGCGGCCACGACATCGACTGCAAGGTGGACGGCGTCGGCCCCATGCAGCTCAAATCCAGCGTCGTCAAGAAGATCTAGCCAGGGGAGCAGTCGATCAGCCCACAACAGGCTGTCAGCCCAGAACAGGCCAACAGCGGAGAGCAGACCATCAGTGGGGAGCAAGTGCAGCCCGTCGACGTCGTGGTGATCGGCGCGGGGCAGGCGGGGCTTTCGGCCTCCTACCACCTGCAGCGCCGCGGCTTCGTCCCGCCGGGAACCGCCGCGGCGGGGGAACCGGGGGAGCCGGCGCGGACCTTTGTGATGCTCGACGCCGAAGATGGCCCCGGCGGTGCCTGGCGCCACCGCTGGCGGAGCCTGCGCATGGCGACAGTGAACGGCATCAGCGACCTCCCCGGTATCCCGCAGCCCGCAGTTGATGCGGAGGAGCCGAGTTCAAGCTTCCTGACGCGCTACTTCGGCGGCTACGAGGAGCAGCTCGGGCTGTCTGTCCTGCGGCCGGTCAAGGTGCAGTTCGTCCGGCGCGAGGACGGCCGCCCCGACGGCCGGCTGACGATCTCCACCTCCCGGGGCAGCTGGTCCGCCCGGGCCGTGATCAACGCCACGGGCACCTGGACCCGGCCGTTCTGGCCCATCTACCCCGGCCGGGCCGGCTTCCGGGGGCGTCAACTGCATGTCGCGGACTACGTCTCGGCTGAAGAGTTCCGCGGCCTGCACGTGATCGTGGTGGGCGGCGGGATTTCGGCCGTCGGCCTGCTGGACGAGATCTCGCAGCTCACCACCACTACCTGGTTTACGCGCCGCGAGCCGGTGTGGCGGGACGCCGAGTTCGACCGGCAGGCCGGGCACGACGCCGTCGCGCTCGTCGAGGAGCGCGTCCGCCAGGGCCTGCCGCCGCAGAGCGTCGTCTCGGTAACCGGGCTAATCAGGACCCCTGCCCTGCGGGCCGCGGCCGCGCGGGGCGTGTTGGACCGGCATCCGATGTTCACGGCGATCGAACCCGGGGGCGTCCGGCTGGCCGACGGCGGGTTCCTCGCCGCCGACGTCATTCTCTGGGCCACCGGATTCCGGGCCGAACTTGACCACCTCGCCCCGCTGCACCTGCGGGGCCCCGGCGGAGGTATCGCGATGGACGGCACCCGGGTGGCCGCGGAGCCGCGGGTGCACCTGATCGGTTACGGCCCGTCCTCATCCACCATCGGGGCCAACCGGGCCGGCCGGGCCGCCGTGACCGGGATCCTCAGGATGTTCGCGGAGCAGGATAAGTTGGACACTGGCCCTGAACCATCGGGCCTCTCAAGACCCAGGCCTGAGCAGAAGGCCCAGGTTTGAAGAGAACCAGGCCTGAACAGACAAGGTGGCAGCTCGCGCGTGGCGGACAACAATCTCGATTCGCTCTTTTCCCGGTTGCGGAGGTTCCCGGACGTTGAGGCGGCCAACCTCCAGGCCTGGGACGCCACCGACCGGCTTCTGCTGGAGACGGCGGCCGGATTGCCGAACCCCGGCGGCCGGATTGCCGTGGTGGGGGACCGGTACGGCGCACTGACCCTCGGCGCGCTGGCCCTGGAGGCCCTCGGCGGACACGCCGGAGCCGGGCCGGTCCGGGTCCACCAGGACCTCATCACCGGCGAACGTGCCCTGCGCAACAACGCTGACGCCGCAGGCATCCCGGCCGGCTTCGAACAGCTTCCGCTCGGAGCGGCCCTCCTGGAGGGGGCCGCCGTCGTGCTTCTGCAGCTGCCCAAGTCGCTGGCCGAGCTGGAGGAAATCGCCGACGCCGTGGCCCGGTACGCCGCGCCCGACGTCGTGCTGCTGGCAGGCGGCCGGGTCAAGCACATGAGCCTGGGCATGAACGCGGTCCTGGAGCGGTACTTCAACGAGGTCCAGCCCCAGCTTGCCCGGCAGAAATCACGGATCCTGCTGGCCGGCAGTCCCAAACCAGTTGCCGCCGCGCCGCCTTTCCCGGTCAGTGAGGAGAACGCGGAACTGGGGCTGGCGGTGTGTGCCCACGGCGCCGTCTTCGCCGGGACCGGGCTGGACATCGGCACGCGGTTCCTGCTGGACTTCCTGCCGCAGATGCCGGCCGCCGGCCACGCCGTCGATCTCGGCTGCGGCACCGGGATCCTCGCAGCCAAGTACGCGCAGGCCAACCCCGGCGCCCGGGTCACCGCCACCGACCAGTCCGCCGCCGCCGTCGCGTCCGCCCGGGCCACCGCCGAGGCCAACGGCCTCGGCCAGCAGATCGAGGCGCTCCAGGACGACGCCATGGATTCGCTGCCCGCCGGAAGCGCCGACCTCATCCTGCTGAACCCGCCCTTCCACGTCGGTGCCGCCGTCCACGCCGGTGCCGGCATCAAGCTCATCGAGGCCGCGGGGCGTGTGCTGGCGCCGGGCGGGGAACTGTGGACGGTGTTCAACAGCCACCTGCACTACCGGCCGGCGCTCGAACGCCTGGTCGGGCCCACCCGGGAGGTCGGGCGGAACCCGAAATTCACGGTCACGGCGAGCACCCGGAAAACCGCCGCGGAATGAAACGGCAGGTCAGTGGGCGGGCAACGGCGCGTAACGTACGATTCTGAGATAAGCAGTACGTAGCCGAAGACGTTTAGGGGAATCAGTGACTGAGATCCGCCAGCCATCGCCAAGGCGCGGAACCAACCTGCCCCGGATGGGCGACTTCAACCTCACCGTCATCCTCGACGCCATCCGCCGCACGCCCGGGGGCCTGAGCCGCGTGGAGCTCGCGCAGATCGTCGGGCTGTCCCCACAGACAATCTCCAACATCTCCCGCCGCCTGCTGGACCAGAGCCTGATCGTCGAGGCCGGAAAAGAGGGCACCGGACCCGGCAAACCCCGGACCATGCTCCGGCTCAACCCCGCCGGCATGTACGCCGTGGGCGTCCACCTAGACCCTGCCGTGCTGACGTTCGTGCTGCTGGACCTGGTGGGGGCCGTGGTCAAACACTCCCGGGTCACCACGCCGTCCGGGTCGGACCCGGGAGCCGTCATTGACACCATTGCCGCCGAGATCCAACGGCTGATCGACGACTCGGGCGTGGTCCGTGCGAAGATCGCCGGCCTGGGCGTGGCATCGCCGGGCCCGATCGACCTCGAGGAAGGCACGGTCGTCGACCCGCCGCTCCTGCTTGGCTGGCACCGCGTCCCGCTGCGGGATGCCCTGGCCCAGGCCACCGGCTTGTCCACCCTGGTGGACAAGGACGTGACCAGCGCCGCCGTCGCCGAAACCTGGGCCGGCGGGCCGAGCGGTGCCGGCAGCTTCGTGTTCATGTACATGGGAACGGGTATCGGCTGCGGCATCGTCCTCAACGACGAAGTGGTGCGCGGCACCTCCGGAAACGCGGGCGAGATCGGACATATCATCGTGGACCCCGACGGTCCGCCCTGCGATTGCGGCAAGCGGGGCTGCGTGAAGTCCTCGTGCATCCCGCAGGTGCTGGTGGCCCAGGCCGAAGCCGCCGGAATACTCGATGGCTCACGTACGGACAAAGGCGCCCCGGCGGTCCAGGAGGGCTTTGACGCCCTCTGCGCGGCGGCCTATGCCGGGAATGCCGATGCCGTGGAAATCCTCGAAAAATCCGCCGTGCTCGTTGCCCGGGCCGTTTCGGTAATCACCAACACGCTGGACGTGGACAGGGTGGTCTTCGGCGGCCCGTTCTGGAGCTGCCTCTCCGAGTCCTACCTGGCCATCATTCCCGGACTCATCGAAGAGGCCAGCGACACCCGGAAGATCCACGCCATCGAGGTGGTCGGCACCGGAGTCGGCGAAGACGTCGGAGCAGTCGGCGCCGCGTGCCTCGTCCTCGAGCACACCCTCGCGCCGCGGTCCCAACGGCTCCTGCTGGAAGGGTAGACCCGGCCAAGTCCTGCGGGCCGGGTTCCCGCAACGCCTCAGTCGATGTCTTCCAGAATGGTGCCGAACGGGATGGTCTCATCCAGGTGCGCTTGATGGTCGTGCGGATGGAACACCACCCGGACGCCGTGGGACTTGTCCGCGGCGGACTGCATCAGCACGGGCCGGACCGTGTTGATGAAGCTGTCGCTCTTGCCGACGAGATACTGCTGGTAGCTGGCTGGAAGCTGAATCATGGCAAAAGAATAGACCCGCACCGCCCCGTTGGGGAGGGAGTGCTCTCTCTTGAGCGCTGCAACACTGACTGAAACCGTGATATTTGTGGGTCGTTCGCGACGCGGTTCAAGGAAAATGGGCCCTTCGGGGCTGGCGGAGAGGCTCGAACGGCCGCAAGGGTGTCGGCGGGTTGAGTCGGCAGATGCTCTACCCGCCCCGGGTTGCGGTGCCAGTGCGAACAATGTCCGCGCGCTATCTGTCGGAGGATGAGGGGGTTCAGTGCCGACCGTTTGTTCCGGCGGGGAGCCTGCGATCCATCGCCAGGGAGCTCGGACGATCAGTTTCGACTTCCGGCCGTGAGATGGCCCGGAACCCTCCAGGTACCAGGCGGTATCATCCCTTCGTGCCCCCTCAAATGTAGACAGCTGAAGTGTTAGCCGGATTTTGCCAGATCGTGGGCGAAGAGTCGCCTGCGCGGATGAAGCGCTTTCATATCCGAAGGCGACGGCGTCTAATGTCCGGCGGCCCTCACGGACGCTGTGTTTTTCCAGCCACGGCAAGCCCAGAGAAGCTGTGATTGTGGAACAAAAGAGGATCGGCTTTAGCGCTCATGCCGAGGCCGAGTACCCGGGCAAGGACGAAATCGTGGTCGCCGACGCGAGTGACGGTTTCGATCTGGCATTCCAAGGATGCAACCGAACCAGTGACCAGCGGGGCCCCGAATTCCCCTTGAGTCCAGAAGTGATCGTCGAAGCGGTCTGCTGTCTTTTTGCCGAGTTTGCGGCAGAACTGTGTCTGGGTTGATGCCAGGGTGCTGATCCCGAGCACGGTGGCCTTGTTCAGCTGTGGCCAGCTCGTGGACTCGTGTCCGACGAAGAAACCGACAAGGCAAGGTTCAAGGGAAATGAAGACGAATGATCCTACGATCATGGCGGCGCGTTCTCCGGTGAGTTCGGGCTGGCCGGCGACGACGGTGACGCTGGTGGGCACCTTGGACATCACGTCCCGGACATGTGTGGGGTCGATGGTGCTGATTTGTTCGGTGACGATGGTCATGGTGCCTCCTTTGGCTACCGGCGCTGCCGTGTGTAATAGAGCTGTTCGGGGTCGATCCACACTTCGTATCCGTCGACTTTGTCGATGAGCACGCGGGACTCGACGCCTTCCGGGGACAGCCAGAGCATTCTCGAGTCCGGGGTTGCGGCGTCGACCCGCGCGGTTCTGACGTAGGTGCCGTGGTGGCGGATTTCTACCGTTGCTGCCGGGAGGCGGAACCAGTCATCGACCCGGAAACAGCGCGCTGTTTGGGGTTTCAGGGTCCTGTGTTCGGCGGGGAGGGACCCGGCAGCGGGCTGCGCTGTGGTTTCACTCATGGCGGTTCCTCGGTTGTGGGGGCGGGATACGGTCTGTGGGTCGGTGCCACCGGCGGCGTATACCTTGGCCGGTGGCACCTGAGACATGGGGTTGGCGTGTTAGGGCCGCTCTTTGCCGTTTAGGCGACGGGTTGGGTTTCTGTAAGCGGGGCGGGTGTCTGTGCCTTCTTGCCGGCGTTGGTGAGAAGGCTTGCGGTGTATTCGGAGAGCCAGCCGAGGCCGGCGCCGGCGATCAGGGCCAGGCAGGTTCCGGCGGCATCGAAGGTGGTGCCAAAGTACGCCGCACATCCGGCGAATGCTCCGGGGATGAAGCCCAGCACAAACCAGCGTGCCTGGACGCACATGGCGAAGGCGGCGACGGCGACGGCGATGCCGAGAGCGCCCGGGATGGGGAGGTTCGCCGCTCCCCAGACGATGGCTGCGCCCCACAGCACGCCGGAGAGGTTGGCGGGGATGGTCTTGAGCAGTCCGGCGCGTTTGCCGCCGGCGGCGAAGAAGCATGCCCAGGAGAGGAAGCCGACCCAGGTGATGAGTCCGAAGGGAGTGCTGAGTTGGGTCCAGAGGCCGGCGAGGATGCCGGCGGTGATTCCGATGGTGACGAGGGGCTTCATTGGTGTGTTCCTTAGGGTCAAAATGGCGTCATTGTCTTTTTGAAAGGAAAGCTGGGGCCGTGTATGTACTGGGGCGTGCAAAGAGCCGCCGAATGGGCGAGCCGGTGGTGCGGGGGATGAGTTTGAGTACGGCCCCGGCCAGAGGCCGGGGCCGTGGCGGCGCTCGTTAGAGGTGGGTCAGGGCGAGATCGGGTGCGGTTTCCGGGGTGGCCGGGCTGTGCTCGGCCGGTTCGCGGTGGAATTCGCCGTTTTTCATGACGGCGGTGATCTTGGTGATGTCCTGCAGGATGGTGATGTCTTCGAGCGGGTTGCCGTCGACCAGGATCAGGTCGGCGTAGAAGCCGGGCAGGACCTTCCCGAGTTCGTCGGGCTTTTGGAAGAGTTCCCCGCCGAGTGCGGTGGCGGCGATGATGGCTTCCATTTCGGTGTAACCGAAGAGCTTGACGAAGTGGTCCAGGTCGCGGGCGTAAGTGCCGCGGGGTGTCCAGGCGAAGCCGTAGTCTCCGCCGGGCAGCACGCGGATGCCGCGGCGGCGCATCTCCTGGATGGCTTTGCAGGCGATTTCGAGTTCGCGGGCGTAGCCGGCTTTTTCGGCGGCTTCGTGGGAGTAGCCGAAGGCGGCGGCGTCGTTGAGGGTGGCGACGATCCAGTTGATGGCCGGGGCGACGAAGACGCGGTCTTTGGCGGCCTCGAGCATGTCCATGCCTTCGTCGTCGATGTAGGAGGCGTGGTAGATCATGTCCACGCCGGTCTTCAGGGAGATGATGACGGAGTCGCGGCTGCGGGCGTGGGTGCAGACGCGGACGTGGCGGCGGTGTGCCTCGTCGACGGCGACCTGGAGTTCTTCTTCGGTGATGTAGGTGTCGGTGGCTGCCTTGGACCCGGTGATTTCCTCGCCGGAGATGCTGAGTTTGATCTGGTCCACGCCCAGGCCGATGGTTTCGCGGACGACCTTGCGCATTTCTTCGACGCCGTCGGCGATCTGGGTGATGCCGGGGACGAGGTCCCCGGCGGTGGTGGCGATTTCCTGGCCGTTGGCCAGGTAGCGGGGGCCGGGGATGTCGCCGGAGTTGATGGCGTTGCGGACCACGACGTCGAGGCGCTTCTTGGCGCTGGCGGCGCCGAAGCACATCGTGTAGCCGTAGTCGATGTAGGTTTTGGCGGACTGCACGGTGTGGAGCAGGTGTTCCTCGACCTGCATGGTTTCCAGGCCGTTGAGGTCCCCGTCGTTCCAGGTGAAGTGGGTGTGTGCATCGCACAGGCCCGACATCAGGGTCTGGCCGCGGCCGTCGATGACCTTGACGCCTTCGCGGGGCAGGTTCCCCGAGCCGGCGCGGACGTCGGTGATGCGCTCATCGGCGATTAGCACTTCGCCCAGGAAGGGCTGGGCTCCGGTGCTGTCGAGGATGTTGACGTTGGTGAAGAGGGTTTTCGACATGACTTCGTTGTCCTTATCTTGAGATGGAGGCGGTGGAGCGGTTGTTAGGGGGCTTTGCGGATTTGCATGGTGATGCTCTGCTGCCGGCGGGACTGGCAGCCCGGGCTGGCGTTGCTGCACGCGCAGGTCTTCTTTGTCGCCGGCGTGAGGGTTGTGCTGGTGAGGAAGTCGAGGACGGCGGCGGTGACGAAGTCGGGCGCCTCGGGTACTGTCCAGTGGCCGGTTCCCGGTGCGACCAGGAGTTCGGCGCTACCCAGCTCGGCGGCCATGGCCTCGTTGGAGGCCGGGGTGCTGACTTTGTCCTCGCTGCCGGTGAGGAGCAGGACCTTGGACCGGATGGCGGTCAGGTCCGGGCTGGTCGCGGCGGCGAGGGCTTCGCAGGCTTGGGCGTACGCTTCCGGGTCCTGGCCGAGGAGCAGTTCGCGGATGAAGGGCCGGACGAGCGGGTTCCCGATCGCTGCGTGGTCGGCGGTGGCGGCGTTGGCGACGGTGTCGGCTATGGCGGCCATGCCTTTTTCCCTTACGAGGGCGGCGCGTGCCCGGGTGGCGTCCTTCGCGGCCTGGGTCTGTTCGCGGACCGGGCCGAGCAGGACGACTTCCCGGACCAGGTCCGGGCGTGTCGACGCCAGCTGCTGGACGATGAGGGTTCCCATCGAGTGCCCGACGAGGTGCGCCCGTCCGGAGGCGGTTTGGGATTCGATGAGCACGGCCAGTTCGGCGGTCAGGGATTCGAGGGTCAGTTCCCCGGCCCGGGGTGAGCGTCCGTGTCCGGCGAAGTCGTAGCGGGTGACCCGGAACCGTTCGGCCAGCGAGGCGACGAGGGGTTCGTAGAAGCTGGTGGTGCCGCCCAGGCCGTGGACCAGGACGACGTCGGGCCCGGCGCCGGTGGTTTCGACGAAGAGCTGTTTCGTGCCGACGGCCGTCAGGCCGGGGGCGATGGTTGCGGTGCTCATCGTCCTTCTCCGATCCGGTTGGTCAGGGTGCCGAGCTTGCTGATAGTGATTTCGACGACGTCTCCGGTGGTCAGGAACCGGGGCGGCGTGAAGCCGATGCCGACGCCGACCGGGGTGCCGGTGGCGATGATGTCGCCGGGCTGGAGCGTGATGCCGGCGCTGATGGTTTCGATGATGGTGGGGATGTCGAAGATCAGGTCGGCCGTGGTTGCCTTCTGCCGGGTTTCGCCGTTGACGGTGCAGAGAAGGTCCAGCGGGCCGTCTCCGACCTCGTCGCGGGTGACGGCCCAGGGGCCCATGGGCGCGTGGGTGTCCAGGCTCTTGCCGAGGAACCACTGCTTGTGGTCTTTCTGCAGGTCGCGGGCGGTGACGTCGTTGATGATGGTGTAGCCCCAGACGTGGTCCAGCGCATCGGCCGGGCTGATGCCGCGGCCGCCCCTGCCGATGATGACCCCGAGCTCGGCTTCGTAGTCGAGTTCGGAGGTGACTCCGGTGTGCGGGTCGATGTCGGCGCCGGTGCCAATCACGGTGGAGGGGGCCTTGGTGAACACGACCGGGTAGTCCGGCTGGTGGCTGGCGCTGGCCGTGGCGTCGTACCCGGAGTTCGCGAATTCTTTGGCGTGTTCGACGTAGTTGCGGCCCACACAGAAGATGTTGCGGCGGGGGAGCGGGATCGGGGCGAGCAGTTCAACGTCGGCGATGTCGATGGCCGACCCGGTGGCGGCGGCGATCTGCGCCGTGGCCTCATCCCAGTTGTCGATGAGTGAAAGCAGATCCTGCGAGCCGGGAACGGCGGTCACGGTCGAGGCGTCCTCGCTGAGGACGCCGGTCTGCTGGGTGCCCTGGTGGCTGAAAGTGACGAGCTTCAAGGTGATCTCCTTTGATCGATTATCGATAATTGATAGCAGCGATGATACACGAGGGTGATGGGCATCACAAGAGGATGTCGCAGGAATGTATCTGCATCATCCCGTGCACACCGCCGACAGGCTGGGGCGGGCGTTATTCCTGGGGAAGGATGGAGTACTCGTGCTGGTGCTCGATGACGAGCTGGGTGCAGAGTTCCGGTGTGCCGCTCTCGAATGCTTCCAGGATCGGGACATGGGCTTCGGCGGCGGCGTGCAGGTCCACGTGCCCGCGGACGACGGTTGCCATGGTCCGCGCCTCGACGTAGAGGGTGTCCCAGATTTCCATCATGAGCCGGTTTCCAGTGGCGGCAACAACGGCGCGGTGAAAGGCCGTGCTGAATTTGGCGATCCCGTGGGCATCGTCCGTCGCTGCAGCCTCGCGCATGCCGGCCAGCGCTTCGCGCAACGGCGACGGGTCGGCATGCAGGGCCGGATAGGCGGCCGCGGCAGCGGTTCCCTCCAGTGCGAGGCGGACAAAATAGACCTCGGCAAGGTCGTCCTGGGAAGCGGACCGGACAAAGGTTCCGCGGCGGGGGATATTTTCGACCAACCGGGTGGAGGACAGCTCCCGCAGGGCTTCTCGTACCGGTGCCTGGCTGACGCCGAACTCCTTGGCGAGCTGGAGCTCCACGAGGCGCATGCCGGGAGGGTAGGTGCCGTCAACGACCCGGTCCACGATGGTCCGTTTGACCTTTTCGGAGAGGCTCTCGTTCTCAAACGCTGCTGATACCGCCATCTTCCCAGTCTTCCATGATGCTCTCCCGGTGCCCGAACCATCAGGCCGTTTCGGGGCATGTTCTGGATGTCTCGATGCGGGTTTCGGGTCCCCTGAAGGGTTGAAAGCCGCCGGGAGGGCTTCGGCCCCGAAAGAGAGCGCAGGGCTCGGCACGCGGGACGGGCTGAATCGATCAAACAGGCGAACAAAATTCTGTCCGGCCCGGCAATCGCCCGTAAAGCTGCGTCTTAATTCGACGGGCGACTTGAATGCCCCGGCGCCGGCCCCTAGAGTTCTATACAAGTTACCGAGGTAACGTGTCAGCGATCCTCCGCAGACGGCCGGCCCCAGGGCAGCCCAGGAGGGTGTGGGTGCCCCCATGTGGGCCTGACATTTGCTCACGGACAACTTCGTTTCAGGCGTACCAGTCGCGGCTGCGTCCTGCTGAAGTTTTCTCCGTGTTCCCCAAACTCAATTCGCTGTCGTCGGCCACCGGTTTTCCGGCCACCTGGCGCCAGGGTTCACAGCCAAGGACGCAAATGTCACCACCTAGCCTTATCGATACCCATCCCAATCTTGCCGGCGCGGCCCCCGTCGCGCTGTCGTACGAGCTGTTCCCGCCGCGGTCTCCCGCGGCGGCGGAATCGCTGTGGACCACCATCGGTGAACTGGAAGCCACCAACCCGGACTACGTCTCCGTGACCTACGGTGCGAGCGGCTCCAACCGGAACACCGCCGTCGAGCTCATCAACCGGCTCGTGCAGGAAACCACGCTGCGGCCGCTGGCCCACCTGACCTGCGTGGGCAACTCCCCGCAGGAGCTTGCCGAGATCATCGGGGAGCTGCTCGACGTCGGCGTGCGCGGCATCCTGGCCCTGCGCGGTGACCAGCCCAAGGACGGCGGCGTCCCTCCCGAGGGTTCGCTGCGCTACGCCCAGGACCTGATCGAACTCATCCGCCGCGTGGAGCAGCGCCGCTCGGCGCTGCTGTGCGCCGGCAAGGTGGCCGTCGGCGTCGCCGCGTACCCCACCCGGCACCCGGAGTCCCCGAGTGAGGCGCACGACGTCGAGGTGCTGCTGGCCAAGCAGCGTTCCGGCGCCGACTTCGCCATCACCCAGGTCTTCTTCCACACCGAGCAGTACGCGGACCTGCTGGCCCGTGCCCGCCGGGCCGGCGTCACCATCCCGATCATTCCCGGTGTCATGCCGCTGACCAGCATCCGGCGGCTGAACCGCCTCGGCGAGCTGACCGGCGTCGAACCGGCCCCGGAACTGATTGAACGGCTCGCCGCCGCCGATACCGACGCCGAACGGGCGCGGATCGGGGTGGGGGCCACCGTGGACCTCGCCAACGCGGCCCTGGCCGCCGGCGCCCCCGGCATCCACCTCTATACCTTCAATGAACACACGGCAGCGCTGGATGTGCTGGACAAGCTCGCCCTGCCCCGCCCGCGTCGCACCGCGGCGCACGACGCGGCGCGGCTCAGCCCGGCGCGGCGCACGGCCAGCCGCCAGCTCGCCAGCTAGCACCACGCTTCCTCCACTCGAACCACCAACACCAAGGACTTCCCATGACTGAAAAGAACACGTTCAACCCCACTCCGTTCCCGGCTGCCTCGATCCTGGGCTACCCGCGCATCGGCCGCCGCCGCGAACTTAAGAAGGCCGTAGAAGCCTACTGGGCCGGCAAGATCGACGCCGCCGCCCTCGACGCCGCCGCCAAGGAGATCCAGCTCGGCACCGCCAAGCGCCTCCAGGACCTGGGCCTCACCGAAGCCGCCGCCATCCCCGGCACCTTCTCCTACTACGACCAGGTGCTCGACGCCGCCGCCCACCTCGGCGCCGTCCCCGCCCGCTTCGGCCAGCTCCTCAACGCCGAGGGCCAGCTCGACATCGACGGCTACTTCACCCTGGCCCGCGGCAACAAGGACCAGCAGCCGCTGGAAATGACCAAGTGGTTCGACACCAACTACCACTACCTCGTCCCGGAAATCGGCCCGGAGACCCCCTTCGCGCTGACCTCCAGCCGGATCGTGGAGGAGTTCGAATACGCCCTCGCCAACGGCGTCGAGACCCGCCCGTACCTCGTCGGCCCGGTCACCTTCCTGCTGCTCAGCAAGGCCTCCGACGACGCCCCGGCCGGCTTCAGCCCGCTGTCCCGCCTCGAGGACGTCCTCCCGGTCTACGCCGCCCTGCTGGAGAAACTCGCCGCCGCCGGCGCCAGCTGGATCCAGCTGGACGAACCCGCCCTCGTGGTGGACCAGGACACCCCGGCAGGCGAGATCCAGGCCGCCGTCGCCCGCTCCTACGAGGCCCTCTCCACCGTCGCGAACCGCCCGCAGCTCTTCGTCTCCACCCCGTACGGCGCGCTCAACGGCCAGCTCGGCACCCTTGCCGCCACCGGCATCGACGCCCTGCACCTGGACGTCTTCAAGGGCGAGGTCCCGTCCACCGCGGCCCTGGCCGCGCTGGACAACAAGACCCTGGTCGCCGGCGTCGTCGACGGCCACAACATCTGGCGCAACGACCTCGCCGCCTCCGCGGACAAAATCGCCGAGCTGCGGAAGTCGGTCGCCAAGCTGGCCGTCAGCACCTCCACCTCCACCCAGCACGTCCCGCACGACGTCGACGAGGAAGTCCAGCTCTCCGCCCAGTTGCGCAGCTGGCTCGCGTTCGCCGACCAGAAGGCCGCCGAGGTTGTCACCCTGGCCGGCCTGCTGGCCGATCCGGCCGCCGTGCAGCCGGCCATCGACGAGGCCACCCGCATCATCGCCGACCGCGCCGGAGCCGAGGGCGTGCGCCGCGCCGAGGTCCGGGCCCGCACCGCCGCCCTGACCGACGCCGACTTCAGCCGCTCCGACTACGGAGTCCGCGAGGCCGCGCAGACCGAGGCCCTGCACCTGCCGCCGCTGCCCACCACCACCATCGGCTCGTTCCCGCAGACCGGCGAGATCCGCACCGCACGGGCCCGCGCCAACAAGGGCGAGCTCAGCACGGAGCAGTACGAGCAGCTCATGAAGGACGAGATCAAGCGCGTCGTGGAACTGCAGGAAGAGCTCGGCTTCGACGTCCTGGTCCACGGCGAGCCCGAGCGCAACGACATGGTCCAGTACTTCGCCGAGAACCTCGAAGGCTTCGACGTCACGGTGCACGGCTGGGTCCAGTCCTACGGCTCGCGCTGCACGCGTCCCTCGATCCTGTGGGGCGATGTCACCCGCAGCGCCCCGATCACGGTGGAATGGGCCCGGTACGCGCAGTCCCTGACCAACAAGCCGATGAAGGGCATGCTCACCGGTCCGGTCACCATCCTGGCGTGGTCCTTCGTCCGCGACGACCAGCCCCTCGGCGAGACCGCCAACCAGGTGGCGCTCGCCCTCCGCGACGAGATCGCCGACCTCGAAGCGGCCGGCATCAAGGTCATCCAGGTGGACGAGCCCGCCCTGCGCGAGCTCCTGCCGCTGCGCAAGGCCGACCAGGCCGCGTACCTGGACTGGTCCGTGAAGTCCTTCCGCCTGTCCACGGCCGGAGCCGGGGACAGCACCCAGATCCACACCCACCTGTGCTACTCCGAGTTCGGTGCGATCATCGACGCGATCGACGGCCTCGACGCGGACGTCACCTCGATCGAGGCCGCCCGCTCCCGCATGGAGGTTGTCCACGACCTCGAGTCCCATGGCTTCGGCCGCGGCGTGGGCCCGGGCGTCTACGACATCCACTCGCCGCGCGTCCCGGGGGAGCAGGAAGTCACCGAACTGCTCAGCACCGCCGTCAAGCACGTCCCGTCCCGCCAGCTCTGGGTTAACCCGGACTGCGGCCTGAAGACCCGCGGCTACGCCGAGACTGAAGAGTCCCTGCGCAACCTCGTCACGGCCACCAGGACGGTCCGCGCGGAACTGCTCCAGGCCACCAAGTAGCAGGCCGCCAAGTAGTCAACACGCTCTCCAGCTAACGACGCCGGCCGGTCACCTTTGAAAGGTGACCGGCCGGCGTCGTACGTTTTAACCATCGATTGCTAAGCAACCGCCGTTATGAGCCCTCAAAAGGGCAGTTGCGGAGCAATGGATTCAGTAGTGCCGGCGATTCAGGATTCCCAGAGGATCTCGTCGTCCACGACGCCGTCCTCGTCCGCTGAGGCCACCAGGACCTCATCCGTGAAATGCGCGCCGAGCGTGAAGTCCAGCACGAAGTACCGTTCCGGCTGGCCGGGGTAGATGCCCACATGGCCCAGCTTCAGCGCCTTGAGGAAGACCTCGTCGGTGAGCTGGCTCTTGTCCTGGACGCCGAACACCTTCTGCAGGTGCTCACTCTTGATCGCGTTGCAGTGGAAGTGGCGGTACTCCTGCGGGCTGGTGCCTTCCTGCTCCAGCTCCTCGGCAATCATGTCGCGGACCTGGTCCACGAGTTCAGGCAGGAAGCGCAGCCGGTAGTCAACCTTGTGCAGCGCCGCTTCGTCGAAGCGGTCATGCGCATTGACATTGAGGTCAAGCTCCACGGTCTGGCCGGCCAGTTCATGCTTGGCCGTGAAATTATGATCCCTGCCGTGGTTGAGCTCGACCTCACCGAAGTGCTTGCTCGCTACCTTGTTCATATCTTCAACATAGTCCTCAAGTCCGGACCATTCCAGCATTCCCAAGCTTTTATCCGGTGCCGGCACGGCAAGCTGCACAGGAAGCGCTACTTCGTCCCGAGCTTGTGCAGGGTGTCGGCCAGCAGCTCCACGAACAGCTGCACCTGCGCCGTCTGCTTGTCATTGATGAGCAGGGCGAAGACGTTGCGGGCCAGCCGGATCTCCGGAACGTCCAGCACCACCACCCCGGCCGGGCGGTGCAGCAGCGCAAGCTCGGGAACCAGGGCGGCGCCGAGCCCGGCCGCCGCCATCTCCAGGCTCGCGTGGAAGTCGTCGCTGTACGCCACCACCCGCGGGTGCAGATTGCAGCTGGCGAAGAGCCGCTCGATCACGGTGGCATCGCTGGTGCCCGGGTGGTGCATGATCCAGGGCATGTCCGACAGGTGGTCCGCGGCGACCTTCGACTCCGTGCCGATGCCCCAGGCCGCCGGCAGCACCACGCGGAAGTTGTCGTCCCCGATCCATTGCCGGTTGATGGTGTGCGGCCACGCCAGCCCGGACTGGCCCACCTGGTAGACCAGGGCAACATCCAGCTCGCCGCCGGTGCGCAGGCCCTGGATGGTCTGGGCGGGTTCCGCGACGGAGACGCGCAGGTCGATTCCGAGCTTCTTCCACGCCGGGTTCTGCAGGATCCGCGGGAGCACATAGGTGGCGAGACTCGGGAAGATGCCGAGCCGGAGCTCCTGGCTCGTGGCGTCCTCGGTCCGGGAAGCCGCGGCCAGCAGCGTCTCAATGTCGGTGAGCACCTTGGCCGCGTGCCGCGTCATTACGACGGCGGCTTCCGTGGGCTGGATGCTGCGGGCCGATCGCTGGAAGAGGACAACCCCGGTATCGCGTTCCAGGGCGGACATCTGCTGCGAGACAGCCGACGCCGTGTAGCCGAGCCTGCCGGCCGCCGCCGCGAAGGAACCCAACCGGATGACTTCGACGAGGGTCCGCAAATGGACGGGGTTGATCAAGGACTGCCCTTCGCCTGGTAGCTGAAATCCCGCTTCATTCTGGCACACCCGGGCAGATCCGGCTCCGGCGTGACCCGACCCTGATCAGGGCACCGGGGACGCGTGCGGAATGTCGCCGCGGCCGGGCCCGGTCCATGGCGGAGAATCCTGGGAAGGCAGCCGGGTGGAATTCAGACTCATCCGGCGGGCCCGTGGTGACGAATTGCCCGTAAGACGATTCACCAGGACGAATTCGGCAAGCCAACAGGAGCAGATCAGTGTCGCAAGAAGCAGGGATTCCGGCGGGCCGGCGGGTAGCCGTCATTGGCAGCGGCGTGGCAGGGCTGACCGCCGCCTACGTCCTGAACGAGAAGGACAGCGTCACTCTCTTCGAGGCGGACGCCCGGCTGGGCGGGCATGCCCACACGCACGACGTGCCGCAGGCCGACGGCTCCGTGCTGGGAGTCGACACCGGCTTCATCGTCCATAACGAGCGCACCTACCCCACGCTGCTGAAACTCTTCGCCGAGCTGGGGGTCGAAACCCAGGACTCGGAAATGAGCATGTCCATCCGCTGTGACGGCTGCGGGCTCGAATACGCCGGCGCCCGGGCCAAGGGACGCGGCATTCTTCCCCGGCCGTCCACGCTGCTGCGCGGCCGGTACCTGCTGATGCTGCTGGAGGTGATGCGGTTCTACCGCCGCGCCCGCGCCCTGCTCGCAGAGACAGCTGCAGCAGAGTCAGATCAGGCGGCGTCGGATACCCCCGGAACCGCCACCGGCACGGAACTGACGCTCGGCGAGTTCCTGGACCGTGAAAAGTTCAGCGGCTACTTCATCTCGCACTTCATGACCCCGATCGTCAGCGCGGTCTGGTCCTGCGACCCCACCACGGCGCTGGCTTACCCGGCCCGGTACCTCTTCACCTTCCTGGCCCACCACGGCCTGCTCGGCGTCGCGGGCTCACCGCAGTGGCGCACCGTCACCGGGGGGTCGCGCAGCTACGTGGACAAGCTCGCCGCCACCTTGCCGGACATCCGCCTCGCCAGCCCGGTCACGGGCCTCCGCCGCCACCCGGACGGCGTGGAACTGACCAGCCAGCACGGACCGGAGACTTTCAAGACCGAGAACTTCGACGCCGTCGTGATTGCCACCCACCCGGAGCAGGCGCTGCGGATGCTCAGCGACGCCTCGCCCGCGGAGAAGGAAGCCCTCGGCGGGATGCCCTACTCGGTCAACCACACGGTGTTCCACCGCGACGGCGCCGTGCTGCCGTCCAGCGACAACGCCAAGGCCTCCTGGAACTACCGCCTGCCGTCCTGCGACGCACGGCCGGACAAGGTGCTGGTCAGCTACGACATGACCCGCCTGCAGCGGCTGGAACCGGCGGACGGCCGGCCCTACATCGTGAGCCTGGGCGAATCAGACCTCATCGCGGACGGGACCGTGCTGGACCGGATGGTCTACGAGCATCCGCAGTACACGCCGGAATCACTCCAGGCCCAGCAGCAAATCCTGGAACTCGGCGACAGCAGGCTGGCCTTCGCCGGCGCGTACCAGGGCTGGGGCTTCCACGAGGACGGAGCGCTCTCCGGCGTCCGGGCGGCGGCCCGGCTGGGACGCGACTGGGACGAGACTGCAGCCGTACTCAACGAGCAGTACCGCGCCGTCTCGATCGACCCGGATCTGCACGCCGTCTCCGCGGAGAGCGCATGAGCACAACAGCAGCCATCTATCGAACCTCCATCGCCCACGTGCGGCGCACCCCGCTGCGCAACGCCTTCACCTACCGCAGCTACAGCTGGTACGTCGACGTCGACCGGCTCCCGACGGTGCCGCGCCTGCTGCGGCCGCTCGCCGGCTTCTGCGTTGCGGACCACCTGGGCGATCCGGAGGGCACGCTGCGGGGAAACGTTGAGCGGTTCCTCGCCACCAGGGGGATCGAGCTCGACGGCGGCCGGATCACCATGCTGGCCAGCGCCCGCGTCCTGGGGCACGTGTTCAACCCCTTGAGCCTGTTCTGGTGCCATGACGCGGCGGGGGAGTTGCGCTGCGTCGTCGCCGAGGTCCACAACACCTACGGGGAGCGGCACTGCTACGTCCTGGAAACCGACGACGCCGGCCGGGCCAGCGTGCCGAAGGCCTTCTTCGTCTCACCGTTCAACGACGTCGAGGGCGAGTACCGGATGAAACTTCCGGAACCCGGCGAACGGCTCGCCGTCTCGATTGTCCTGGAGCGGGACGGGCACAAGCCCTTTCTCGCCACCGTGGACGGCGAACGGCACGACGCCACGGTCCGGACCATCCTCGCCACGGCGCTCGCGGTTCCGCTGGCACCGCTGCGCGTCAGCGCGCAGATCCGCTGGCAGGGCATTAAGCTTTGGGCACGTCGGCTGCCCGTCATCAAGAGACCACACCACCCCTCACAGGAGGCAGTTCAGTGACAATGACCGAAGCGACCGGATCCGCCGCAGCGCGGGGACACGAGGCCACACCGGCTGCGCTCCCCGTCACTGTCCACACGGGCCGCCTGCCGTACACCGTTCCGCAGGCACCGGGCACCATCGACGCCACGATCTGGCCCGGCATCGCCACGGTGCCCTCGGGCCTGAAGGCCGGCCTTGCCGGCCGCGTCGCCGACGCCATCTTCAAGGCCGCCGTCCGGCGGCTGCCGATCGAGGTCCGCTACCCTGACGGGACGGTGCTCGGAAAGTCGGCGCCCGGTACGGCAGCCCTTCCGGGGGACACGTACCCGGTCATGACCATCAACCGGCCCGAGGCCTTCGCCGCCCGGCTCGGCGACGGCGGGCTGATCGGCCTGGGCGAGTCCTACATGGCCGGCGACTGGGACGCCGACGACCTCACCGCCGTCATGGAGGTCTTCGCCGCCCGCGTCGGGACCCTCGTGCCGGAACCGCTGCAGAAACTGCGCGCGTTCTACCTTCCGCGCCAGCCCCGCAAGGAGCGCAACACCGAGCAGAACACCCGCTCCAACATCTCGCGGCACTACGACCTCTCCAACGAGCTCTTCGCCACCTTCCTGGACGAGACCATGACCTACTCCAGTGCACTGTTCCCGGAATCCGGGGAGGCCCTGAAGAGCGTCGACTGGGACGGGCTGCCGTCCGCGCAGCAGGCGAAGATCGACCGCCTGCTGGACAAGGCCGGCGTCGGGCGGGGGAGCCGGGTGCTGGAAATCGGCACCGGCTGGGGAGAGCTGGCCCTGCGGGCCGCCGCCCGCGGCGCCACCGTGTACTCGGTCACCCTTTCCAGCGAACAGCAGGAACTGGCCCGCCAGCGCGTCGCCGAGGCCGGCTACACCGATGCCGTCACGATCGAGCTCAAGGACTACCGCGCCGTCGAGGGCGAGTACGACGCCGTGGTCTCGGTGGAGATGATCGAGGCCGTGGGCTACGAGTACTGGGCCACGTACTTCCAGACGATCGAGCGGGTCCTGGCCCCGGGAGGCAAGGTGGCCATCCAGGCCATCACCATCGACCATGACAGGCTGCTCGCCACCCGCTCCAGCTACACGTGGGTGCACAAATACATCTTCCCGGGCGGCTTGATCCCGTCCGTGCGGGCGATCGAGGACGTCACCGCGAAGCAGACCGGGCTCCGCGTCCGGGAACGCCTCGCGATGGGCGAGCACTACGCGCAGACGCTGCGGCTGTGGGAGGAGCGCTTCATGGCCCGCGCCGAGGAGGTGCGCGCCCTCGGTTTCGACGAAATCTTCCAGCGTATGTGGCTGTTCTACCTGTGCTATTGCCGCGCCGGCTTCGAAACCGGCTACCTGGACGTCCAGCAGATCGTCCTCGATAAGCCTTCGGCCGGCTAAGGCAGACCGGCCTGCCGCCGGCTTAGACAGACAAGCCTTTCGTCGGCTTAGGCCGGGCTGGACAGTTCCACCGCAAGAAGGCGGGCACCTCGGTGCCCGCCTTCTTCGTGTTCCCGGACACCACATGTGGTGTTTGCCGCCACCGTACGGCACCGTTCGCCCACTGCCCGACACGCCGTCTCCACGGCGACACGCGGGCCGGTTAATTGTGGCTAAGTACTCCACAGGGTGTGGATTTCGTCCTCGAAAACTGCAGAAACCCGGACATTTTGAACCCCCCTGCCTGTGGATTAAAGGTGGGTTAAATGACATACTTGTAATACATCATCTTGGGGTCCACATCGGGCTCTTGCACTACATGTAGTATCGACTTACAGTTCGAGCGGAGCAGCGCAGAGTTTCTGCAGCCCGCCGGGGACGGCCAGTAACGGATCAGGATTCCTGTCCCGGAGCGGCCCGCCCGCCGCGAACCACAGACTTGGCAAGCACCACAGACTTAGCAAGAAAAAGGGGACAGGGACCATGACCGTAACGGTTTACACGAAGCCGGCCTGTGTTCAGTGCAACGCGACTTACCGCGCGCTGGACAAGAAGGGCATCACCTACGAGAGCGTCGACATCTCCCAGGATGCCGAAGCCCTCGAACGACTGAAGGCCCTGGGCTACATGCAGGCCCCGGTTGTCGTGACGGACCAGGACCACTGGTCCGGTTTCCGCCCGGACAAGATCGAAGAACTGGCCCAGGCTGCCGCCGTCGCCGTAGCCTGAAACGCAGCTCGAGATGAGGTGACTTCCATGGCACCAGCCGCACTGGCGATGGCCGATGCACCGGTGGCAGCCGAATCTGCCGCTGTTGCGGAAGTCCGGACCACCAGCCACCTCATCTACTTCTCCTCCACGTCGGAGAACACCGCACGCTTTGTTCGGAAGCTGGGCATCGATGCCGCCCGGATTCCCCTCCACGCGAGGGAACCGGGGCTCGTTGCAACCGAACCCTATGTGCTGGTGCTTCCCACCTACGGGGGCACCGGGGGAGAGGGATCCGTTCCGAAGCAGGTCATCCGCTTCCTGAACGATCCGCGCAACCGGCAGCAGCTCCGCGGAGTGATCGGCGCGGGAAACACGAATTTCGGGGACAACTACTGCATGGCCGGCGAGATCATCGCCGCGAAATGCCGGGTCCCGCACCTATATCGCTTCGAACTCATGGGCACTCCAGAGGACGTCCAGCGGGTACAACAAGGATTGGAAGAGTTTTGGACACGACTGTCGCAGACACAGCAGTAACTGAGGGCTCGGCTTCCCGCACGCCCACCGCCACCGCCGTCGAAAAGCACGAGATGCCGGCCGCGTACAAGGGCCTGGGCTATCACGAGCTCAACGCCATGCTGAACCTCTACGGCCCCAGCGGCGAGATCCAGTTCGAGGCCGACCGCGAGGCTGCGCACCAGTACTTCCTGCAGCACGTGAACAACAACACCGTGTTCTTCCACGACCTCGAGGAAAAGCTCGACTACCTCGTCAAGAACGAGTACTACGAGCGCGAAACCCTCGACCAGTACACGATGAACTTCATCCGCGAGCTCTACAACCGCGCGTACAAGAAGAAGTTCCGCTTCGAGACCTTCCTCGGCGCCTTCAAGTTCTACACCTCCTACACGCTGAAGACGTTCGACGGAAAGCGCTTCCTGGAGCGCTACGAGGACCGCGTCTGCATGGTGGCCCTGCACCTGGCCCGCGGCGACGAGCAGCTCGCGCTGCAGATGGTGGACGAGATCATCGAGGGCCGCTTCCAGCCGGCCACCCCCACCTTCCTCAACGCCGGCAAGCGCCAGCGCGGCGAGCTGGTCTCCTGCTTCCTGCTCCGCATCGAAGACAACATGGAGTCGATCGGCCGTTCCATCAACTCCGCGCTGCAGCTGTCCAAGCGCGGCGGCGGCGTGGCCTTCGCGCTGACCAACATCCGCGAAGTCGGCGCGCCGATCAAGCAGATCGAGAACCAGTCCTCCGGCGTCATCCCCGTGATGAAGCTCCTCGAGGACAGCTTCTCCTACGCCAACCAACTCGGAGCCCGCCAGGGCGCCGGTGCGGTGTACCTGCACGCGCACCACCCGGACATCTACCGGTTCCTGGACACCAAGCGCGAGAACGCGGACGAGAAGATCCGCATCAAGACCCTCTCGCTTGGCGTCGTGATCCCGGACATCACCTTCGAGCTGGCCAAGAAGGACGAGGACATGTACCTGTTCTCGCCGTACGACGTCGAAAAGGTCTACGGCATGCCGTTCTCCGACGTCTCGGTCACCGAGAAGTACTACGAGATGGTGGACGATTCCCGGATCAAGAAGACCAAGATCAAGGCGCGCGAGTTCTTCCAGACCCTCGCCGAGATCCAGTTCGAATCCGGTTACCCGTACATCATGTTCGAGGACACCGTGAACCGGGAAAACCCGATCGACGGCAAGATCATCATGTCCAACCTGTGCTCCGAGATCCTCCAGGTTTCGCAGCCCACGACGTACCACGATGACCTGTCCTACGACCAGACCGGCAAGGACATCTCCTGCAACCTGGGTTCGCTGAACATCGCCAAGACGATGGACTCGCCGGACTTCGGCCTGACCATCGAGACGGCCATCCGGTCCCTCTCGGCAGTGTCGGACATGTCCAACATCACCTCGGTGCCCTCGATCGCCCGCGGCAACGACCAGAGCCACGCCATCGGCCTGGGCCAGATGAACCTGCACGGCTACCTGGCCCGGGAGCGGGTCCACTACGGCTCCGAAGAGGGCCTGGACTTCACCAACATCTACTTCTACTCGGTGGTGTACCACGCGGTCCGCGCCTCCAACCGGCTGGCCATTCAGACCGGCCAGACCTTCGGCGGCTTCGAGAAGTCCAAGTACGCCTCGGGTGAGTTCTTCGACAAGTACACGGAGCAGGAATGGGTCCCGCAGACCGAGAAGGTCGCGGAGCTGTTCAAGAACATCCACATCCCCACCCAGGCTGACTGGCGCGAGCTAAAGGCTTCCGTCATGGAGCACGGCATCTACAACCAGAACCTGCAGGCCGTCCCGCCGACGGGCTCGATCAGCTATATCAACAACTCCACCTCCTCGATCCACCCGGTGGCGTCCAAGATCGAGATCCGCAAGGAAGGCAAGCTGGGCCGCGTGTACTACCCGGCGCCGTACCTGACGAACGACAACCTGGAGTACTACCAGGACGCGTACGAGATCGGCTACGAGAAGGTCATCGACACCTACGCCGCTGCCACGCAGCACGTGGACCAGGGCCTGTCCCTGACGCTGTTCTTCAAGGACACCGCCACCACGCGCGACATCAACAAGGCCCAGATCTATGCCTGGAAGAAGGGCATCAAGACCATCTACTACATCCGTCTCCGCCAGCTCGCGCTGGAAGGGACCGAGGTGGACGGCTGCGTCAGCTGCATGCTTTAATCTTCAACTAAATCGGAACAGTACGACGGCGGGCGCCCGCCCGCCGTCGTACGCTTTAACTAAAGAACTAACCCAACTTTTAGGGGATGACATGACCGAGAAGGTCAAGCTGCTTAGCCACGTCGAGGCAATCAACTGGAACCGCATCCAGGATGACAAGGACGTGGACGTCTGGAACCGCCTGGTCAACAACTTCTGGCTGCCGGAGAAGATCCCGCTGTCCAACGACGTCCAGTCATGGGCTACGCTGACCCCGGACGAGCAGCAGCTCACCATGCGCGTTTTCACCGGCCTGACCCTGCTGGACACCATCCAGGGCACCGTCGGCGCCGTCTCGCTGATTCCGGACGCAATCACCCCGCACGAAGAGGCTGTCTACACGAACATCGCCTTCATGGAGTCGGTGCACGCGAAGAGCTACTCCTCGATCTTCTCCACGCTGGCCTCCACCAAGGAGATCGACGAGGCGTTCCGCTGGTCCACCGAGAACGCGAACCTTCAGAAGAAGGCCCAGATCGTCATGGACTACTACCAGGGCGACGATCCCCTGAAGCGCAAGGTGGCCTCGACGCTGCTGGAGAGCTTCCTGTTCTACTCCGGCTTCTATCTGCCGATGTACTGGTCCTCACGGGCCAAGCTGACGAACACGGCCGACCTGATCCGCCTGATCATCCGCGATGAGGCCGTTCACGGCTACTACATCGGCTACAAGTTCCAGAAGGGCCTCGAAGGCCTGTCCGAGGAGCGCAAGCAGGAAATCAAGGACTACACCTTCGAGCTGCTCTTTGAGCTGTACGAGAACGAGGTCCAGTACACGCACGACCTCTACGACTCGGTCGGCCTGGCCGAGGACGTCAAGAAGTTCCTGCACTACAACGCCAACAAGGCCCTGATGAACCTGGGCTACGAGGCCATGTTCCCGGCCTCCGTCACCGACGTGAACCCGGCCATCCTGTCGGCACTGTCACCGAACGCCGACGAGAACCACGACTTCTTCTCTGGGTCGGGTTCGTCTTATGTGATTGGCAAGGCTGTAAATACTGAGGATGACGACTGGGACTTCTAGTCCCTGCCTGTTCTTTCGTTCATCTTGTTGATAGGGCTGGCTGGCGGCGCGCCCGTGACCGGGCCGAGTGATTTTTGATGGGGAGTATTGGTGGCACCGAGAGCTTTTATTAGTTTTGAAATGGAAGACCGCTGGTCGCGGGATTTTTTGGTCCAACAAGCAAAGGACTCGCGGAACCAAATCGAGTTCGTTGATTATTCGGTGCAGAATCCGTTCGACACTTCTTGGAAAACGCAATGCAAGGAGAGGATCGCTCGCACGCGAGGAACGGTTGTGCTGATCGGTCCCACAACGGCGTACTCAGACGCAGTTCTGTGGGAGATTGAAGAGACAAAACGTCAGGGTCACTACATGTTCGGAATCCAGATTCACTCCGATCGCACGCATCCCGTACCCCCGGGTCTGCCGTCAGCTAATGTGATCCGATGGGATTCTCAGCAGATAACGGACTGGCTGGCGACGTGGGTCTAGCATGAACTACGTCGATGAGGTTGCCGCACTGATCCGCGCCGAGGTGCCTCCACACAAGCTACCCGAGGAAGACACCAGGACCCTCTTCCGCTCTTACGCAGTTCTTCTGTTTGCGAAGGGCCAGGAGGTCACGTCCTCTGATGTTCACAATGCATGGGTCGCTTGGATGTCTGAACGTGAACCGAATCATGACGCGTTGGTGCCGTTTGATGAGCTAGATAAGGCCGTGGCTATGGAGGACGAGCCGTATGCTGCGGCGATACGAGCCGTCTCGAGATCCATGGCCCGGTCAATATGACCGTGCCGGAACCAATAGACGTTCACCTTTTCCCTCAGGGCGTACCCACTGACGAAAAGGATGTAGCGCGCCTCTTTGAACTGTACAAACTCATGGTCACGAGCTCTGAGTCCCTGGTCGCCAGACGTCAGGGTGTCAACACTTTCTTCGTCACCATGAACGGTGCAGTCCTCACCGCCGCCGGCTTTCTTCTCACTAATGGGAAAGATCCTCGTCTTCAGATGTTGGGGCTCATGGCACTCACTGTAACGGGCGGGATATTGGCTTTTGCGTGGCGAAGCCTCATTTTGTCGTTCGGTCAGCTCAACACTGGAAAGTTTGTTGTAATCAATAGGCTCGAAAAAGTGCTGCCGGCGGCTATATACCTGGCTGAATGGAAAGCGCTTGGCGAAGGCCAACAGCCAAAGAAGTACCGCACGTTTACTTCCAAAGAGGTGTGGACGCCCTGGGCATTCTTTGCGGTGTATGTCACTGCCACCGTAGCCGAGTTGGCTACATTCTTTACAATCTCCTAGGCGTTTGTGGGTTCCAGGGTCTAACCTTAGTGACCGCTAGGTGCTAGGTGCTAGGTGCTAGGTGCAAGGAGTTATGGACTGAAGTCCGAAGTCCAAGGTCCAAAGCCGGATTTTTTGTGCCGACGGTGTATTGGTGGATGCGCGGTAGCGTTCCATCTCATGGACGATGCTGGCGTCGCCCACTCCGACACCCTGCGACGCGAGATCGACAAGACCCAGAATGGACCGGTGCGGGAGGCCGGAAACTACGTTTCCTATGAACTCTCTATCCCAATGAGCGTTTCCGACTACCCATGGAGCCGTTGCGCTAGAACTTGCTATAAGCAGCTTCGTCAGGGCTTCCATTCTCTGTCTGCGAAGTCCACCTTCGGAGAGTTGCGCTATGTGATTTCCGGTTTCGATTATGGTAGCGACTGGAAGAATGAGTGTGTTCCCGGTCTTGGTGACGAGGTTCTTGAACTCCTCGACCAGCGGTCCGCGATTCTGGTTTTTGCCCGGAATGTCTAAAATGCAGAGAAGCACGCTCGTATCAATGAATACAACATCTGCCATATCAGATCATCCTCAGGAAATCGTCGATACTCTCCCGAGCGATCACGGGGCTCTCAAAGGCCTCCGATATACGGCCGTTTTCGACAAGGCTTCCGAGAGGCTCCGAGGCCAAAGCCCGGTGATAACCGGGTAGGTCGATGAGTCGTGAAACTGAGCTCCACCCGGAGGACTTATCTCTGGAGACGATCAATACCCCTCGGTGCTGTTCTCCGCTGAGTGCGTTGAGAAGGGCGGGTGAATGGGTCGTTACCACTAGTTGCTGCTCGCCTGAACTAATGGACTCAACGATTAGCTGCAGGAGGGCGTGTGCCTGCGAAGGGTGAAGTCCGTTCTCCAGCTCTTCAATCAGCAGGGTGGGGGTTGACTCTGCACCCGAAAGAGAAGGTGAAATGGCTAGGCTCGAAGCCCCGCCGAGGATCGATGTTGTGATTGCCAACATTCGGAGCATTCCATCACTCATCTGGCGGGCTGGAATTATCTCGACATGATCGTCGAAAGATTCCCGGATGCCTGCCATGACATCACCGAAACTCGTGCTCACGAATTCGACTCCAGATATGGGGTGCTCGGGAAGACGCTGGATTGCGCTTGTAAGACGGGCCCAAGTGTCCGGAGCGCCACTGTCCTTCAAATGGGCTAAGACTGCTGACAAATTTCTCGCGTCGCGGTGTAGATCGGTGTCTTTTTCAGGCACATATTGCCGCATAGAGCTAGGGATAGGGTCTAAGTGAAATACGCCCAAGAGACTGGCCAGAACGCGGTTGCAGAGATCACTTACTAGGCGTTTTGCAGCAGACCCAGTGTCAAGCCTTTGCGGCACCTGGAATGTCAGTAACTGTGAGGATCTCAAGGTAGTCCGCGGGTTTACTCCACGTTTTCCGCTGTAGACCCTCGCGTCGATATCACCACGCCAAGAGTCGTCTTGTGGAACCGATTCGAAAACTGTGAAGCTCTTTTTTCCCCTCACCCCCGCCAGGTTGAGACGTTCGGATATGATTTTCGGTTCCGGACCAACCGCTATTTCTGTCTCCATGGTGAGAAGTCCATAATCGGGATCTTCGACTTCTACCGCCAACTTGATAGCACGCTTCTCGGATCCCGCCGGCGCCAAACCACTGGATCCACCACGGATGGGGGCGAGACCTTCCAGGCTCCCGTCGAGCGCATCGCGGATCTCCAGTCCGCGTGCAAGGCGGCCGAGCACTTCAAAAGCGTCTAGCGCATTCGATTTACCGCTCGCGTTGCGGCCGATCAATACGGTCAGCGGTTCAATCGGTATGCGGACACTCTGGTATGACTTGAAGGGGGTCAGAGAAATTGCCGCGAGTCGAGGAGATTTCATGGTTCTGATTGTCCAATACTTTTTGTCGAGGTCGTGCATCCAACACAGGTCACAGTACTGGCGGGCAGCGAAGCAACACTATGGAAGAAAGCGCGTCACTGGAAGTGTCTAGCAAACATGATCACGCCCGCACTTCGACAAACCGCGGCGCCATGGACTCCATCTGTTGCATGACCAGCTTAATGGCCTCGGGCTGCCTATCCGGCGGATAGCCGAAGCGGACCAGGAGCCGCTTGATCGAGGAGCGGAGTTTGGCCCGGACATCGTCACGCACGGTCCAGTCGGTGCGCACGTCTCGCCGCATCACGGAAACCAAGTCGCGGGCGATGTCAGCCAGAACGCCTTCGCCTTGGACCTCCACAGCCGACTCGTTCTGGGCCAGGGCATCGTAGAACGCCAGTTCGTCGGAGTTCAACGGGGGAGTGAACTGGTCACCGCGGTTGCCTTCGGCGGCAACTTCCCTGGCCAGCTCCACCAGCTCGGCAATAACCTCCGCTGACGTCAACTGCTGGTTGGTGTACTTCTTCATCAGCTCGGTTATCCGCTCGGAGAAAGCCCGCTGGCGGATGACGTTGTTGCGGGTCGTCTTCGCTAGCTCGTCGGCGATGAGCTTGCGCAGTGCTTCGATGGCCAGTTGCGGGTTACGCGCCTGCTGCGTCTTGGCGATGAACTCAGGGGTCAGATCATCCAGCGACGGCTTGGGCATGCCGGCGGCCTCGTAGATGTCGAGCACTTCGCCGGAGGACGTCGCGGTAGCGATGAGGTTGCCCAGCAGCCGCTGGATCTCCTCCGGCACGGGCTCGCCGCTGGCTTGCCGGTCGGCGGCGTCGTATTTCGCCATCCAAACGCGGATCTCCTCATATACCTGAATCTCCGGACGCAGCTCAGCAAGAGTTTCAGAGCCGGAGCATAGTGCCCACGCGCGGGAAAGCTGGCTGGAGAACCTGCGGTATTTCGCTGCTAGCGACTCTTCCCCGTCGGCTGGCTGGTTGCCGGGGGTGCCAGGATTTCGCAGGTAGCTCACCGCTCCCGTGACGGCGTTTAAAAACGCCTTCGGCCCGCCCTTCAGCAGCACGGCCTTCCAGTCGTACCCTGCAAGCAATTCCCGCAGGGAGGCCACGAGCGAAAGCGTCACGCCAACGGCCTCGTCGATGTTCTTGCCCACCGGCTTGTTCGTCTGGTCGGACTGCGTGTACTCGCCCAGCGCCTTGGCCAGGTTCTCCGCCAGCGGGGCGTACGCCACCAGCAGCCCGTCCTCCTTGCCGCGGAAGGTGCGGTTCACCCGGGCTAGCGTCTGCATCAGCAGCGCGCCTCTGAGCGGCCGGTCCAGGTACAGGGTGTGCAGTGGCGGGGCGTCGAAGCCGGTGAGCATCATGTCCTTGACGATTACCAGATCCAGCTCGTCGTCCACGTCCTTGAGTCGTTCCTTCACAGTGGCATTCAGGGAGTCGCGGCGCACATGGTCGGAGACTGGCGGCACGTCGGACGCCGTCCCGGAATAAACCACCTTGATCTTGCCCTTGGCCAGGTCATCGGAGTGCCAGTCCGGCCGCAGCTCCACGATCGCGGTGTACAGCTTCGCGCAGATTTCCCGCGTGCCGCCTACGATCATTGCCTTGCCCGGCGCCTCGATGAACTTGCCCATCTTGGCGCTGCGGTTCTCCCAGTGCGCCACCAGGTCCGCGGCCAGCGCCACAATTCGCTGCGGCGCACCGTACACGGCATTCACGACGGCGACGCTTGCCTCGATGCGTGCCCGCTCGGTGTCGTCCAGGCCCAGCGTGGCTTCGTCGGCGGCCTGGTCCAGGATCTCCTCCGTCACGTCCGATGCGAGCCCCACTTTGATGAGCCGTGGCTCAAAGTACACCGGCACCGTGGCGCCGTCCTCCACCGCCCGGGAGAGATCGTAGATGTCGATGTACTCGCCAAACACGTCCTGGGTGTTCCGGTCATCGAACGAGATCGGTGTCCCGGTGAAAGCTATCAGCGTCGCGTGCGGCAGGGCGTCACGCAGGTGCCGGGCGTAACCGTCAAGATCGTCGTAGTGTGAGCGGTGAGCCTCGTCCACCACCACGATGATGTTGCGCCGGTTGGACAGCAGCGGGTGCTCGGCGCCGGCGTCCTTCTCCGACTTGCTGCGACTGAACTTCTGCAGGGTGGTGAAATAGATGCCGCCGGTGGTGCGATTGCTCAATTCGTCCCGGAGTTCGGAGCGTTTCTTGACCTGTTTGGGGGACTCTGCCAGCAGCAGGCTGCGGTCGAAGCCCTCGAACAGTTGGCCGTCGAGTTCGTTGCGGTCTGTGATGACGACGACGGTGGGGTTTTTCAGCTTCGGGTGGCGCGCCACCAGATTGGCGTATAGCTCCATTTCCATGGACTTGCCCGAACCCTGAGTGTGCCAGACGACGCCGGCCTTGCCGTTACTTTCCACGGCCTGGACGGTCCTGCCCACGGCTTTGGTCACGGCAAAGTACTGGTGCGGCTTCGCGATCCGCTTGGACAGCCCATCCGATCCCTCATCAAACGCAGTGAAGTTGCGGATCAGCTGCAGGAAGCGCTCCTGGTTGTAGAGCCCCTGGAGTGCCGTCTCCAGAGCCGTCACGGCCTCACCCTCTTCCATATGCCCGGGCGCAACGGGCACGCCGTCGTCGTCGACGTTCCACGGTGAGAAGTGATTCAGGGGAGTGAACGGTGTGCCGTACTTGGCCTGGATCCCATCCGAGGCGAGCGTGAACACGCAGAAGCGGAACGCCGTGGGGAACTCGCGCAGGTAGGTCTGCAGCTGGGCGTGCGCTGAGGCGAGGTCGGCGGTGGCGCTGCCGGCTTTCTTGAGTTCGATGACGCTCACCGGCATGCCGTTGCAGTAGAGCACGAGGTCGAAGCGGCGTTTGTAGTCGCCCTGCACAAGGGTGACCTGGTTTACGGCGAGCCAGTCGTTCTGGTCCGGGTCCGAGCTGAGCAGATGGATAGTGGGGTTGGCCTCGTTGCCGTCCTCGTCGATGTAGCTGAGCCTATAGCCGTCCACGAGGTAGTTGTGGAGCCGGTGATTTTCGGTGATGGCATCGTTGGACGTGGGCGAGGCGATTTCCGCGACAGCTTGCTGCAGGTATTGGGCCGGAACTGTCGGGTTTAACTTCCGCAGGGCCTCGAGCAGCCGGGGCCGGATCAGCAGCTCGTCCCAGGAATCCCGCTCGCCCCTCCCGGGCGCGATGTCCTGTCCGGCCAAGGGCCGCCAGCCGAGCGGCTCGGCCAGGAGCTCAAGGGCTACACCTTCCCAGTCGGCTTCGGAAAAGGCTACTGCGGGTGCTGCTGTCACGGTGGTTCCCCCTGATAGACCAGTGATTCTGAAGTGTTTGCGCTAACTCTGTTCAGAGGTTGGAGGCGCTGGCTCGGATCAGCCCGTGCGACCTCATACCCCTGCGTCCCCCAGGACCCTTTCGGCATCCCTGACCCGCAGTTTGCCGGACATAAGCTGGGGGAGAAGAGCGTCGCGGGTGGCGGCAAGGCCGGAATTCTCAGTCACCGCTGCGGATACAGATTCGAGGAGCGGTCCGATCTTGGATTCCGTTTCGCACATCGTGGCTGAATCGAATCTCGGGAACGCCAAATGATCAAATGTTTTCATCGTGATGGTGTCAAATACTGAACCATGAGCGATTTCTTTGGCTCGCTCTGTGGCTCTAGCGATTGCGAAGAACAGCACTCCCGGCGGGACGACTCCGGGGACGAATCCGTAGCACGATTGATTGAACGAAGCTGGAGCGGCCAACCGGGCAACGGCTCCAACGGTTCCCCGAGCCGTTAGGATGACGCTTCCCTTTGGCAGTGGCTTGGCCTTGGTACTAGCCACAGCGAGATCAGTAATTTTTTCCACGGTGTCGATAACGATTCCGAAGTCTGCCCCGGTGATGTCCTTAGCTGAAGCCCATGGCTGGTCGCCGTCCCAAAAATCATCGCGGGAGCGCGGTGGCGTTCCGCCCAATACTGGCTGCAGAACTTGGCTCATGGGCTGCGACTCGATCTGGCCAGTCGCTTGATCGTAGATCAGCCCGGCAAGGGTGCTGGCAGTGGCGGCGAGTTTGGAGTTGGCGGCGATCTTGTCGTCGAGAGCCCCCAGCACTTCTGCGATGGAGCGCTGCTCGTGCATACCAGGGATCGGGATGGTGGCATTGCTCAGATCCCGTACCGGAAGCTGAGGCTGCGCACTACCCGATGTGAGGGACTCGATCTGCTGTGCCATGAAGTCAGACCGGACAAAGTAGTAGAGGTACCGCGGATCGAGGCGCGCTCTGTCGGGCCGAAGGATAAGCATTCCGGAGTTGACGCGCATATTTTCGAAAGGTACAGACTCGTCGAAATAGGCTACATTCCCCACAGTTCCGCGGGTAGTTAGAACCACGTCACCGCGAATAAGCTTTCCGGCGCGAAGGGAGGCGTCCTTGTCGGCGGAGACAAAGGTAGTTTCTTCGAACAAGAATCCAGACTTGGTGACGTTGCGCGCACTTAGAAATAGACAGTATCCCTCAGCAGCAAAATCAGTCCCGTTGGGATAATTCTTACCTCGATCTCCGTCGATCATTTGGAGAGGGCCACTGCCGAAAGCGTGGACGGGCCATTCGTTCATGACACCCGCCCCAACTGCTCGCGCACAACCTGAGCCAGCCGCTCGGACTCCTCGAACTGCGCAAACAACTCCTTGGAAAGCCGTCCGATTTTCTCATCGAGCGGCTCGTCGTCGCCTTCCCCGTCGGCCGCTCCAACATACCGGCCCGGCGTGAGCGCGTAGTCCGCTGCCTTGACCTCCGCGAGGCTGGCCGAATAGCAGAAGCCCGCCTCGTCGTCGTACGTCAGGCCTGACTCAACCGCCGAGCTCGTTCCGCGCCAGGCGTGGTACGTGTTGGCGATCTTGGCGATGTCCTCGTAGGACAGGGCGCGTTCGGCGCGGTCAACCATGTAGCCGAGGTTGCGGGCGTCGATGAAGAGTACCTGGCCGGTGCGGTCCACGGAGCCGTTCTTGCCGGCGGTCTTGTCCTTCGCGAAGAACCACGTGCACACCGGGATGCCGGTGCTGCGGAACAGCTGGGTGGGCAGCGCGACCATGCAGGAGACGAGGTCGGCCTCCACCAGCTGGGCGCGGATCTCGCCCTCGCCGCCGGAGTTGGAGGACATGGAGCCGTTGGCCATGACCACGCCGGCACTGCCGCCGGGTGCAAGTTTGGAGATGATGTGCTGGATCCAGGCGTAGTTGGCGTTGCCGGCCGGCGGGACGCCGTACTTCCAGCGGGGGTCGGATTCGGAGCGGGCCCAGTCCTTGATGTTGAAGGGCGGATTGGCCATGATGAAGTCGGCGCCGTTGTTGCCGGTAAGTTCCGGGTGCTGGTCGCGGGCGAAGGTGTCGCCCCAGCGGGAGGCGAGGTTGGCGTTGAGTCCGTGGATGGCGAGGTTCATTTTGGCCATACGCCAGGTGCGCTCGTTGAGCTCCTGGCCGTAGACGGAGATGTCCGAGCCCTCCATGTTGTGGGCTGCAAGGAATTTCTCGGCCTGGACGAACATGCCGCCCGAGCCGCAGCAGGGGTCGTAGACCCGGCCTTGGTGCGGTTCGAGGACCTCGACCAGGACACGGACCACGCCGGCGGGGGTGTAGAACTCGCCGCCGCGCTTGCCCTCCGCCTTGGCGAACTTCTCCAGGAAGTACTCGTACACCTCGCCGAGCAGGTCCCGGGCCTTGCTGGCGCCCTGGCCGGTGAAGCGGGCAGAGTTGAACAGGTCCAGCAGCTCGCCGAGGCGGCGCTGGTCCACGTTGTCCCGGTTATAGATCTTGGGAAGCGTGGCGGCCAGGCTCTTGTTGTCCGCCATGATCAGCTCCATGGCCTCATTGATCAGCTGGCCGATCTGCTTGGGCTCGGCGCCGTTGAGCGCCGGGAGGCCCTTGGCGTTCTCGGCGAGGTAGCCCCAGCGGGCCCGCTCCGATACCCAGAAGACGCCGCGGCCGGTGTACTCGTCCACGTCGTCGATCAGCTGGGCGATCTGCTCTTCGTTGAGCCCGTCCGCTTCCAGTTCGGCCTGGATCTGCCCCCGGCGCTCCTCGAATGCATCTGAGACGTACTTCAGGAACACCAGGCCCAGGATCACGTCCTTGTACTGGGAGGCATCCATGGAGCCCCGCAGTTTGTCCGCGGCCTTCCAGAGGGTGTCCTTGAGTTCCTTCATGGTGGACGGGGCGAGGTCCACCTTCAATTTCGGGGGCATTAACGGGTTCCTTCGGTCTGTGGTTCGGCGAGCTTAGTGCTGGGGTCTGTCAGGGTGAGGCTTCCGCCCGCTACGCCGTCCGTAATCAGGGTAGCGAGTTCTTCCAGCCGCCCGAGGCGTTCGCGGGCTTGTTGCTGGCCGTGTTGCAGCCGGGCGAGGGATTCGGCCAGCTTCTTGCGCTGGGCATCTGGAACGCGGCGCAGGCGCCACTGGCGCCAGGACTTGTCCGCCGCGGAGATGCTGTTGATATCGGCGGTGACAACGTCGGGCAGCAGCCCGCCGGGGTCACCGGCGTCGATCCGCAGCACGCGGGCGGGGAATACGACGGCGGAGCCACCTTCCACATCCACTAGTGCCGCGGGCCGCGGGCTGGTACAAAAGACGACGTCGCCGGGTTCGGTGAGGCGGCCGGACGGGTAGTTGGTGGCGAAGTCCAAGAGACTGAGATGGCGGGGCGGGGCGGTGTGCGGGTTGAGTAGTTCGGCCGGTCCCAGGACTCGTGTCCCGCCGTTTGGCCCCGGGTCCACGTTGTCCAGCCGGTTGCCTTTGATGTACTTAAGATTGCCGGCGGCGAGGAGTTCCTGGACGGAGGCAGGCTGAGCCTTCGTGTTCAGATCTGCGGGCAGAACGTTCACGGCAACGGATTGGCCGGATTCGCTAGCCTGCAGCAGGCGCACGAGTTCCTCCACCCGAAGAGCTGCCTCGGCCCCGCCGGAAGTCGGCGCCGAACCGCCGGATTGCGCTGCCACCAAGGATTTCCTACTGGCCAGCAGGATACGAGTCTGCACCAGCCGGGCGAAACGAAAGGAGTGCGCGCGGACCGTGGCGCGGTTCCCCATGGATGCGACTATGTCGCTGACCACGTCTTGTTTGACGTCTTCTGTGAGCTCCTGTGCGCTGAGGTCCGCCACCATGGTCCAGCGCTCGGCAATGGGCACTTCCGCAAAGGATGGTCCCAGCACCCAGAGGGCTTGAGCTTCGCGTGGCTTGGCACGCAGCAGGCCTTCGGGCAGCCGCACGATTGCGCGAACCCGGCCCGTTCGTAGAAGCCCTGAACGGACGCCGGCAGCCGCGGCCGTCAGCGGGACATCGCAGAGAACGCGTGCGGGCGCGATGAGGACTGCCCGCTGATGATCGTCCATCTGCAGAACAACCTGTTCCGCCGCTGAAAGGATCTCGGCAGCATTCATACCCGGTTGCCCTGGGGACGGGTACTGCGCCACGTGAACCACAGGCCCGTGAACGGCAAACTCGCCGCTGGAGTCGACACGGATCTGTCCGCCGTCAACGCCATGCACGCGCACGCGGCGACGCACCAGGCGAGCGGCGCCGCCGCCGTCGTCCGCTGTCAAAAAGGTGAGAGCAGAACTCTCCCCGGAGGTATGCACGACGCCCATCAAAAGGTCGCTGCCCCCGCGCGTGGAATCCGCGAAGACAGAATCTCCACCCAGCGTTGCCGCTAATTCGACCGCAGCCGAGGCGACCAGATCGACGGGGGAATCGGTGAGGGCGGTGTCCGAGTGTTCCCGGAGCCCCGCCCGGAACCGGGCGGCCAGCAGCTGCTCGAAGGCGGCAGGCGCGTTGTAGGCGCTGTCCACCAACCGGTCCGCGAACGCCGCCGTGGAAGCAAGCGCCGCCCCCACGGCCTCCAGCTCCGAGTACAGGAACAAATCGTCCGGATCGCACTCGTCTGCGAGGTCCAGCAGTTCGTCCGGGCTGAGAGTTCCCAGCGCCGTTCCCGTCATGGCCTTGAGCGTCAGCAGCGCGGTGAGAGCGTTCAGTGTGGCTGCACTGGTGCCGTAGGTTTCTGTGGCGGGCGTCCGTGAGAACGCGGCGACGTCGTTGCGGGCCTCCGGATTGTTGCCGCGACCCGTTGCGTGCAGCCAGTCGGCGACCTGGTCGGCGTCGAACAGCTCCCGGCCGCCTTCAAGAGCAGCGGGTTCCGGAAACGGGTGAGCCGATCCGGCGCTGCGCTTTCGCCACATAGATACGACCGGGCGCTGGACCTGGGCCAAAGCGGCAACGTCGGACAGGCTCATGCGCAGGGCTTCTGCTTCGTACATTTTCCGCCTCCTTACGACGTCGACCTTCAGCCTAGCGGCCCGGTGTTCTTTTATCGGTGAATCACTGATAACGGGGGTTATCACCGTTCTTTGACACCGGGGGTTGCCCACGGCCGTAGCTTCGTTTTGCAGCGACGAAGGAATCCTCCGGAGCTGTGACGGCGGCGGGGAACCACACATTGGGGGATCGGTATCCCGCCGCCGGTCAGCAGCTACCCGTGAACAGAGGAAGAGAACATGTTGAATACCGACACGAGCCAGGCGGATGCGCGGCAGATCAAAGACGTTCGCCAGGAGGGGCCGCAGTCTTCGGACGAGGCGAAGCCGGCACGGAAGAGGAAGGTGCTCCCGATGGTGGGCGTTCTGGCGCTGCTGGTAGGCGCTGTTGGCCTCGGCACCACGCTGCCGGACCCGAAGTCCAGCGACGCGTACATGGCACTGGCGGGGGAGAAGGCGTCTGTGGAGTCGGACCGCGACTCGGCCAAAGCCAGTTACGAGTCGATGAAATCGAAGTACGACACTCTGCAGAACGGCATGGCAGCCCGCGAAGCCAAGGTCACGGCAAGGGAGGGCGAAGTGGGTAAGGCCGACGCGGCCGTGAAAACCGCCGAGGCCGCCGTGAAGGTTCGCGAGGACGCGGTGACGGGAGCCGAGAAGACTAAGGCGGCCAACACCATCGGTGACGGCACCTGGACAGTCGGGACTGACATTGAACCGGGCACGTACCGGGCAGCGGCCGACGTCGGTTCTTCCTGTTACTGGGGCATCTACGCGACCGGCAGCAACGGCAGCAACATCCTCGACAACGACCTCCCCGGCGGCGGCCGGCCCTCCGTCGCACTTTCTGCCGGGCAGGACTTCAAGTCCAGCCGCTGCGGCAAATGGGAAAAGCAGTAGCAACACCCGCCCTCATAAGCTTCATTCACTTTTGGAAAGGCACCACATGTCCCACGAGAATCACTCCCTGCCCTTGCCCGCTCCCACTGCAGCGCCTCAGCCGCGACCGTTCTTCAAGAAGAAGCGCTTCCTCATCCCCGCTGGCGTTCTGGTGCTTGGCATCGCCATGGGCTCGTGCTCCGGTGGGTCGAAGCAGGCAAGCGACGCCGGCCCCGCCGCCACGGCCTCGACGACTGCGGCGGCAACAGCTGCCACGCCGGAAACTGCTGCACCGGCCGCTGCCGCGCCGGCGCCGGCGGCGCCTGCTGCTGCACCGGCAGCTGCACCGGCGAAACCCGCCGCGCCCGCCGTCGGCGTTCCGTTCAGCGTCAAGATGGGAAACGGCGACGTCGCCAAGATCACGATTGTCTCGGCTGTTCGGACGGACGCTGTCACCACCACGGCCTTCGCGACGGCAGCCAAGAACGGGACTTATCTGCTCCTGGATGTCCTGTGGGAAACCGAGGCAGGGAAAACCAGCTCCAACCCGTTCTACTTCTCGGCCAAGGACACCAACGGGCGCAAGGCGGATCTCAGCCTGTTCGCTGACAACCAGCTCGCCTCGGGCAACGTTCTGCCGGGGGACAAGGCGCGGGGATTCATTGCTTTCGATATTGCTCCCGGTGCGTCGACCGTGATGATCTCCACCCCGCTGATGCAGGAAGCCGCACGCATTCAGATTCCGGCGTAACGGCGACGCAAGAGGAAGTTGTTGCGGTCCTGTTATTCGAAACTCGATGTTGCGGCTCACATACGGGGGACCATGCCGCTACGGTATGCGGGGAACCAGGACCCGCTGCATGCACCCGCATGCAGCGGGTCCTCCAAGACGCTTGTGGATATGAAGACTAGGACGGCTATGTCAAGCGAAAAGCACGAACACCGGTTCATGGAGCGCTACGGTGAATTGAAGGCGTTCATTGAGCAAAACGGGCGCCGCCCCAGAGCCGAGTCAAAGGACACGGCCGAAGCAGCGTTGGGCCGTTGGACCACTACGCAGCAGACTCTGAGGAACGCCGGTCAACTCGCTGCGGATCGTCGGAAGCTGATGGAGGACCTGGGGAGCGCCCTGGTTCCAAGGCAGACATATGCTGACCGCATTGCGGAACTTTCAGAGTTTATTCGCAGAAACGGAAGGCGCCCACTCTTCGGGGCCGTCAGTCCGTCAGAACGCAGCCTTGCAGCGTGGCTGAACTATCAAGTCATCGCGCGAAACAAGGGGGAGCTCTCTGCTGAACGCTCCGATCTGCTTGAGCCGCTCGTCCCCACAGACTCGACGCGGAAAATCCGATCAATCCCAGAATGGGTTGCGGACCTTTCGGCATTCCAAACCGAGCATGGCCGGATGCCGCTCAGCACACGAGATGAAGAGCGAGGGCTTGCGCTGTGGCTCATTAACAAGCGGATGTCTTTCAAAGACGGGACCATGTCCCAAGACCAGATTGACGCCTTGTCCGCAGTCCCCGGCGCGCTGACTACCAGGAAGAACGCTGATCCTGATGCGATGCTTTTGGAGGCACAGGAATGGTGCGCCCAGCACGGGTACATTCCCCGGGCTAGTTTCACCGATACCGACGCGCTCAGCACAGATGAGGAAAAGGAACGCTCGATTGCGGCTTGGATGCGTAATCATGCACGGGAAAGCACTCGTGCGTATGAGCCCACCGAGTACGCTGAGCGCCGAGAGAGCATCCTCGATCTCTATGACAAGTACCCTTCACGAACGGAATTCAACGAAATCCTGGCAAGGGAAAAGGTACGAAAAGTATTGGCGGACGCCGATCACCTGCCCTCAAGCACCGAGGACAGCCATACCCACGGCTGGATCGCGAATGCCCGCCGGCTACGTGCTGCCGGCGCCGATATGTCACCAGAGGCCCTGGAGGTGCTGGCACTCGCGGAGCGCCTCAAAGCTCACACCGAGCACAAACGCGATGCGCGACTTGAGCAGTTGAACGAATTCGTCAAAGTCAACGGACGCATGCCTGGCTTCGCGAAGTTGGCGCCGAAGGAAGAAAAAAACCTCGCCTTCTGGGTTAAGCGGCGACTCGACGGCTCCAGGACCTCGGGGGGTGCTCAAATCGAGGAGACAATCGCAGAGCTGATAGATAAGTGCAGGAAAATGGCGGAGGCCGCTGTGAGCGTTGCGCCCGTCAAGAAGAGGCACGCGAACCTCGACCGGGAGACGGCGGAGTGCGCAAAGGTTATGGCGGCGTTGACCGAATCAGGCCACATCCCCGGATCCGCGTCCCCGGTCTATGCGTGGTTGGTCAAGCACCGAAAGCTCCGGACCGCAGGAGCACCAATCTCCAACGAAGTTTCGCATGTGCTTGAGTACGCGGACACGTTGAAATCAGCGCGCGAAGTGCGACACGAGCGACGGCTTGCTGACTACACGGACTTCCTGACACGTTTCGATCGGCTCCCGACTCCAGGTGGTGAGAAGACAGAAGCGTCATTAGCGAACTGGGCCAGCGGCGTCCTGCGCGGAGTCGTCAACGCCGGGCCTGAAGTTGAGGCGGCGCTTCGCACGCTTCAGGAAGACTCGAATCCGCAGACGAAGAACGCACCTGAAGAAACTTCGAGCGGCCGAAGCCAGAGCTGGCAAATGATTGTGGACGCATACGCCCAGGGGGAGCGGATAGCCACCCTGTATGAAGGTGCTGAGTCCCCAAAGGAGTTCCTTGACCTTCTCCGGGAAGAAGTTACGGTCCAAGACGAACAAAACCGTGCTGACGCCATCGCGAGTGAAATCCGTGCGCTGCGTCGACTGATTCAGGAAGATGTCCACGGCGGCCTTGTCGGCGGCGGACCATCCGCGGGATCGGTTCGCCGGTCTATGGTCCTTCAACACAGATTTCATTGGTTGCATGACTCGGCGACCGACGTTTATGAAGAGATTTGCCAGAAAGGTGGGCTCAACGTCGATTACCCGATGACCTGCCATTCCCCTTATCTCGACTATGGCGTCTTCGCGGTTTACGGCATGCTCGAGGGGCTCAGTGCAGACCTGACTGATCCGCTTTCTCCGGAGGAAGCAAGAGTTGTGGACGATCTTGAACGTTTGCTGTCCGGAGCGCCCGACTCAGCGCGGCGAAGTGCTGTGTGTTTTGTTCTGGGGGCGCTGAGGCAGCTAAATCGTGCACCGGGTAGGCAACTCTACGCGCGGGAGTACAATCTGGGCCGGGCCCAGTTCCGAGAATTTCTTGAAGTATCCGACTACCTGGACTGGCCGGCCCCGGCGGAAACTGTGTCCGAATTCCTAGGCAACGGCTCGTGGAACGGGGCCATGGCCGCGGCGGGCCTCCCTCCGATTCTGCAGGGCTGGAACTGGCAGGGATCGGACTTCATCCGTGCTGCGCTCGACTTTTCGGAGTCGGCATCGGGGCTGGACCGTTCCCCGGGGACGGAATTCGCGTACGACGACTGGGTGAAACAGCAGGTAGTGCGGGGAGTGGAACGACCATCGCTGCTCAGCATGCACGCCGAATTCGGTGTCTTGAGTAATGGACTAAGGCTCGTGGCGGGGAGTCGCGACCTAGCGGAGGACGTCGACGAAGAATCCGAGAGGGAGTGGCGCCGTGTCCAACGCTTGCTCTCCAAAACCGTGTCCGAAACTCCAGAGGGAGCCTCACTTGAACTCCGGGTCGTGGAACAAGGCGACGACTTGGACATTCCACTGTTCGCAACGGCGAGGATCGGTGCAGGCGGAGCCGAATGCTCATTCCCCTCAAACCTGGTAGTCGAAACGAAGGACTGGCCCCAGGACGTCGGACGGATGCTCGAACTTGGTTGGGCTTCGGCCCGAGATGCCCGTGACGTCTGGATTAAGGAGTCCGTCCCGCTTAAGGACGTCGCGTCAACTCTCCTCGCCGGGTTGCGGGAATGCCGCGGCGTCACGAATCCTGCACAACTTACATGGTCTGCGAACCACCCCTCCGGGGGACACGAAACGAGTAGTCCGTCCGCTGACCAAGGCGAATGGCAGAGCCTGGCAGGGGAAGAGCCGAGGCAAGTGATTCTGTGGGCCGACGCAGTGGAGTCGCTGACAGACGAGTTGCTGTGGCTCAAAGATGACGACTTCCTCAGCGTCGAATACGGGTACGGAACGGGGGAGGACTGTGCACCCTATGCGCAGGCCACTCCGCGTAAATCGGGATTGTCCTTGGAACTCGTTTCTGAGGAATTTCTTTCTGCCGAAGCCTGGCCGCTCAACGCGCATTTTCTCGTTTCAGCAGGATGGGAAGCCCCGACTGGCGAGAACCCGAACTGGCACATCACCGATGTGCCAAGGGAGTCCGCTGCTAAGAAACTCCTGGACGGGCTGCGGATCGGCCGGGAATGCCGGGACGCTCGACTGCTGCGCTGGCATTTAGCAATCTTCCCTCCCGAGGTGGACGCTTCTGACGACTGAAGGAGCGGAAGCAGGACGCCTATACGTAAGACGCTCCCGTGGGCGGCCGTAGCGGCGAGGGCGGGTGCATGGCCTTTAGATTCATCGAAATGGGATCATAGGAAAAACTGGCAGTCGACGTCATTTTCCGAATTGTGGAAAGAACGCCCCTCGGGGCTATGCGGCCCGGAAGGGTGCGGTCGGATGACGAGCCTCAACAACAGAGGAGTGCACAATGAAAGCCAACGCATACAGCGCAGAACTGGCCGCGGCCATGGAGGCCGGCTTCGTAAAAAACTACTACACAGGGGAGCACTGCCACAGCCTTGCCGACGCTTACATGGCGTCCTTGCCCGAAAACTCCCTGCCTGAGGACCTTGAGGAGCGCGAGGAGTACGACCGCCTGGTCAGGTGGTCCTTGGAGCCAAGCAACGCGTCGCCGGGAGAAGTCGTCAGGACGTTCAATTACATCCGAGTTAAAGCAGTGCGGGTCGCCATGAAAGTCGCGCAGAGCCGCGGCGAGGTAGGCGAGCACAACTTCCTTCATTAGGTTCGGGCCTGACGTCGCACACCGCACTGGGGCGTCTGAAAGGACTTGCACAATACAAACCCAATTGGGCCACCGAACTTGCGGCATGACAGAACCTCGGCTTACGAGCTCGAAGCATGGCGCAACGTTCAGCGGTTCAGAGGCCGTCGGGCCTGTAGTTTCGGCGATGAAGAGGAGTTTCCCCATGTAGTTCTGGTCTCCGGCGGGCTCGTAGGTCCAATCGAGGCGTTCGTGACGGTGATCTTCCGCCTGGCCACGCACTCGGCAAAAGCGCGCGGATCAGCCTTGGCTGCGACGCCGAGCTTCCGCCGATGGGCCGCTCGCTGCCAGTACGAATTTCAAGGAAGCTCACTCCATAGGCAACAATAGCCAGCCAACGGGTGCGTCCAGCCGAACTTGAGACGCGATCTGTCCCGATCCTGGCCCCTGCGCAGGGCAGGCGTTGATGAAAGACGCGAGAAGGAGCTGCCGGGATGTCTGGAAATTCTGCAGATCCGGCCGCAGATGCTGCTTTGCGTCAACACCTCTCCACTCGTGGTGGCGGGGACGGTCGGAATGCGGTCTTTACACACGTGTCTCTCGCAGGATTTAAGAGAGGCGGGGGTGCTACGTTGTACGGTTCAAAGTGGCATCGGATCTAAGCCGGCATGACTTGGTTGTCTGAGCATGAGCATGAGCATGCAATGGCAAAAGGCTCTGTAAGCGTCAATGTGTGGAGGGTGCACTGAATGAGGGGGATCATCGATGAATTGCGTGAAACTGAGCTGGAGTCACTCCAATCAGAAGTCAAAGCAGGACGTGCAAGGCACTATCTGAAATCCTTGGATGAGCGCGGTGCTGCCCAAGTGCTCATTCGCCAGCAGTATTCAGGCCGATATTTGTTTGAGCTCCTGCAGAACGCGAATGCCGCTGCCGCTGAATCAAGCCGCGGCGGCAAAGTTCGTTTTCAACTGACGGACGAGGCTTTGCTTGTTGCTGACAATGGTGTCGGATTTCAGCGCGAACATATTGAAGCCATCTGTACCCTCGGGCGTTCTTCCAAGAGTGCTGCCAAGAGCATCTGGTACAAGGGGCTGGGATTCAAATCAGTCGGCGATCAGCCTATCGTCGGAGATAAGGACGGCGGATCTACGGCGCTCGCCGACTGAGTTTCCGTCTGGGTGTGAGTCGCCGGAAGTGTCCAAGCTGCCTTCATATAGGTGGCGCCGGTAAGATGCCAACGGCACTTTTGCCGGACTCAAAGGAACCCAGTGCGAATCGTCTCGTGGAACTGTTCTATGGCGTATTACAAGAAACGCCACCTGATTGAAGCGTTGCAGCCTGACGTGGTCATTCTCCACGAGGTCGCCAAGAAGGACATTTTGGCGGCTGAACACCCCTTCGCGGCATGGACTGGCAGCAATCTGAACAAGGGTCTCGGAGTTATTGGATTCGCCAACGCTCGCTACAAGATTTCAGAACACGCGGATCCTAACTTGCCCTGGCATCTTCCCTTTTCGATTGATGGCCTCAACGTCATTGCCCTTTGGGCGCATCAGCTGGATCGTGAGCTGAGGTACGTTCGCGTGACTCATGAGATCGTGGACCGCCACGCTGGATTCCTCGCCGGTGGCAACGCGTTGCTCATGGGGGACTTCAACAGCAACACGGTCTGGGACAGGGCGCATCCGGGGAGGAACCACAGCATGCTGGTCGGAAAGCTCACGGGGCTTGGGCTCAGCAGCGTGTACCACCGCGACGCGGTGAACGACCAAGGTGCGGAGCCGACGAAAACGTACTTTCACACTCGGAACCCCCGATTTGGGCATCACATCGACTACGCATTCCTGAGCGACGGCATCCCGGCCGATCTCCGAGTCGGAGTATCCGAAGACTGGTTGAGGCATAGCGACCACATGCCGCTGATCTTGGATGTCGCCTAGTAACTCGCGGGTCAGGCGCCGACTCAGCGGCCTCCCTTCGCGCGGCACCGAATTGCCAGCGGCATGTGGAGACTTTCGGCGAGCCCCGCCTGGACTGATCTTCGGGTCATTCCTTCGGGTGGGAAAAGGACCATCTTGCCTGTCCGTGGGGAGACGGGACCAGGCCACCGCCGCCGCGAACATAGGGGGACAGGGGAACGGTCCTCAAGACCAAGTAACCTGTCCATCTACATCTTTTGTGAGGTGTCGACCTAATTGGAAGAATGGCACCCTATTTGGAAGAAACGTATCGCCGAGTTGGAAGTCTTCTTCCAAGTAGATGCCACCAAAGCGGCCACACAGGGAGACGTGCAGGGTGCCAGCTGATTGTCCCGGTGAGCTGTGTTCGCGTCTTGATGTGTGACATGTCGACTTAGTTGGCATAACTCACAAGATAGTTGGCGCCGTGACAAACGGAGTGGCGCGGGGCCAACTATCTTGGTTATGCCCGTTGCTGAGACCAGGCCCTACCTGAGTAAGTGGGACTAAATCTCGACAACGTGACCTTGGGTTGCAATGCAGGCCAGTTGGAAGACACGAGACGCTGGTTCGGAGAAAGCAGCGCGGGTAGCTGGAAGTCTCCCAACTCGTGAGTGGTCCTCACTCCCTCGATATGGCGTGCTGCGAACCGATTTGTCTGCGAATTCTGGTTCATCCTGGGCAACACCTTGTCTGGCTGGTGGCGTGCGCATTTCTTCGCGGCTATTTCTTCCGGCAGGTCCTTGGGACCTCTATCGACCGGGGAGGGCCCGGTGAAGGCATCGTCCAAAATCGGTTCGTCAATACCTATCGAGCAAGGCCCCAGTGTCCGAGGTTCTTGCGTGGGCCAGGTCAAGCCGCCGGGTAAGTCGGGCGCGGTCCGGCGCACAAGAGTCCCCTTTGAGAGGATCAATCCTGTCTCTGACGGGGACGGTGGCGTCGTTCTCGACTAGCGTTTCTATCCGGCGCTTGGACCCGAAGGCAGGGATGAATCGCCTTTTGAGATTGCGGCAGAACTGTGTGACTTGATCGGCCCCCTTGTTCGAGAGCAGTATCCAAATGCACGCATCTATACTTCCAAACGGGGTCCGAAAGTCACGTTCTGGCCGATTTCAACAATTAACGCAAGCGCTTGCCAAGTGGCTTATCCATCGAGTCCTACTTGCCTGACGACGACGGTGGAAGGTTCGGCCCGCGGTGCCCGGTTTAGCTGCCGTTCTGGTGGTTCAGGGTGTGGGCGAGGCGGTAGGAGTCGGTGCCGGTTTCGATGATGGTGCCGTTGAAGGTCAGCCGGTCCACGATCGCGACACACAGCCGGGGTCGGTGAAGGTTTTCGTCCACCCGGAGAAGGACTCATTGCTGGCGATCGCGGTGGAGTTCTTTTCCTCCTCTCTCGGTGAGGACCTGGAACAGCAGTCACTACCGCCGCGGCGGTAGTGACTGCAGGGCAGCGGCAAGGCGTTCAAACCCACGCGCGCCAGGGGACTCTCTATTTCAGGCGAGTCCCCTGGCAGGCAAGCTGGGCCGCCGTCGTCCACCCGTCGCGTTGATTGGGTGGGTCTGAATCCATCCGGCGGTTGCGTAGCCATGGTCAGGCGAGGGTGGTCAGCCTGAGCGAAGCGACCTTTGCGGTTCCTCCGGTGGTGTACAGCGACACGCCGGTGCTGGAGGGGTCTGGGAAGATCAGTTCGGTGAGGGTGACCTCTCCGTCTTGGGCGAAGATCTCCACAGAGCAGTGATCAACGAAAATACGCAGGTTATACGCTCCATCCACGGCACGCAGGGGCGCGGTGTCGATCGATGCAAAGGCGCTGTGGAACGCCGTGTTGCCCGAGACCGTTCGATCCACGAGCAGTCTGCCGTCACCCGGACAGATGCCGATCCTTGTACCTTCGTTGCCGTTGCCGCGGACCACGAGGCCAAATTCATCTGCGGAACCGGGCATAAACGTTACCTCGATGAGTTGCACGGCGTCCCCGCCTGCCACGGAACGGATGCCATCGACGTCGAGCTCTGTGTAGGCAACTGTGCGGGAAAACGCTGCGGGGTCAATCACTGCCTGCTGGGTGAGGTGCGGTGCCCCTTCAGAGGTGACCAGCGAGACCTCGCGTACAAGCGACATGGGGCTTCGCCACGGGGAGGTTGGAATGTCGTTGCCGTACTGCCAGTTGTTCATCCAGGCCATCATGAGCCGGCGGCCGTCCGGAACGTTGCTGAAGGAAACGGCAGCGTAGTAATCCCGGCCCCAGTCGAGCCAGTGATACTCGGTCAGGCGCGCCGGATCCTGGTCGCCTTCAGTGACCGTGGTTTCGGACCTGAACGTCTCGCCGTCGAATTCGCCAACGAAGTACTGTCCCGCAGATCCTCCGTTTGGCCCGCCGGGATTGAGGTTAACGGTCAGGACCCATCTGATCAGGTCCTCGTTCCCGTCAAGTGGAAGCGGGAACAGGTCAGGACATTCCCAGACTCCGCCGGTGGCGTTGGCGGGCCCGAAACTGCTGAGGTAGTCCCAGCTCTTGAGGTCATCGGAGCGGTACATCACGACGGTGAAATCCAGTGCCTCGACAGCGACCATGACCCAGTAGGATCCGGAAGCGCCGTCGTACCAGAAGACCTTCGGGTCCCGGAACTCGGCCGAGTCCCTGCTCAAGACGGGGTTGCCGTGGTATTTGGACCAGGTGTAGCCGCCGTCGGTGCTCCAGGCCAGTGACTGCGCCTGGATCCCGGCGTGCTGTGAGTTCTCCTTGTAGGCACTTGTGTAGATCGCGACCAGGGGTGCAGCAGTTCCGTCGCCGAGTCCGCTGCTGTTGTGCTGGTCGTAGACGACGCTGCCGGAGAAGATGTCCTCGTTTTCGTCGCAGGCAATGGCGACGGGTTGTTCTGTCCACGTGATGAGGTTCGTGGAGGTGGCGTGCCCCCAGGACATGTTTCCCCAGACATTCCCGAAGGGGTTGTTCTGGTAGTAGAGGTGGTAGCTACCCTCGTAGTAGATGAGGCCGTTGGGGTCATTGAGCCAGGTGTCCTTGCTGGCGTAGTGCATCGCCGGCCGGAAAGCCTCACGTGTGGGCGTGGTTACCGCGGTCATGAATCAAAGTCTCGTTTCATTTCGTCTTCCTGAGGAAGGGTGGGGCGGCCATCGAGCCGGCGACCGGCGCGGGCGCTGTTCGGCGGCTGGACGGATGCTGGTGTTAGCAGTTGACTCCAAAGGCGGGAGAGGTCGGACTGAGTTAGGGGAAGAGGTTCCGGGCTCCTCCAAAGATCTCAGCCATGGTCCAGGCATCGAAGGAGAGCAGCCTCACGGTACCCTCGGCGGCTAGGCTCACGTGCTCACCGGCCAGGGTCGGGTAAACGCGGGCGGTGAGCGGCTTACCGTTGGCAAAAATTTCGACGGCGGATCGGTCCACCAGGACGCGCAGGTGCACCCGGCCGTCGGGCATCGGGAGCGGTCCAGACTTGTCGTCGACATCAACGGTCGGATCGAGGCTGCTCTGAGTCCGGTCGAGGCGGAGTGTGCCTTGGCCGTCGCCTTCCGTGGTCCGGCGCAGCTCGATCACTGTTTCCTCCTTGGGTTTGCCGGAGACGCCACGGTCAGCCGATCCCAGCAAGCCCAGTCGCAGCACAGCACCAGGCTCGAGCTGCACGTCCAGTTCGAGGTCCAATTGGCTGCCGGACACCCCGGTAGCCGCAGGTGCCCCGGTACCCACCAGCTGCTGTCCGGGCAGGCCCACATGGTCCCGGCGTAGCTTCTCGATTTCGGGCACGGGTGCGAAACGGAGGGTTCCGTCGTCGGCCAGGGTGGTGACGCGCGGCAAACTCATGACGCCCGACCACCCGGCCTCAACCATCGCGGCGTCGCTGCGCCCCTCCTGGAGCCAACCAAACATGATGCGTCGGCCGGACTCATCCTGGAATGACTGCGGCGCATAGAAGAACCGTCCGCCGTAGTCGAGCCGATGCAGCCCGGCGGGCTCGAAGGAGTTTTCCGAGTAGCGCCCGGTCCAGTACAGCGGGTGGCGGGTGTCGCCGTTGTCCCATGCGGAAAAGACCAACACGTCGGGCGTGTCACCAGAAGTGGGAACCGTACCCAACGAGCCTTCGCCTGCCCGGAACAGGTCCACGCATTCCCACATGGTCCCGGTCCAGTCGGAATCGGCAGGATCGCCCAGTGAGGCGTCGCCGATGAACAGGGGCCCGACGTATTCCCAGGCGCGCAGATCCTCCGACTCGTACAGGAACGCCGTGCCGCCGCGCCCACGAATGCCCGAACCTACCAACTGCCGCCAGGTGGAACCCTCGCGCCACACGCAGTGATCGCGATACGCCGTGATGTCCACCCCGGCCGGCGGGGCTGCGATGACCGGGTTCTGAGGCAATTTGCTCCAGCTCAGCAGGTCTGCGGATCCCACGGCAACGCAGGGCAACTCCTGCTCGCCTAGCCGTCCCGAGTACACCAAGGTGGGCGTGCCGCCGTCGTTCACCAACACCCCCGACCAGCAGCCGTCGGCGTCCGGACCTGCGGAAGGTTCCAGCGCCACCGGCTGGTCCGTCCAGTGGACGAGGTCGGTGCTGGTCGCGTGGCCCCACTGGATGCGGTGGTGGAAGGCGCCTTCGGGGTTGTACTGGTAGAAGAGGTGGTAGGTGCCGTTCCATTGGCTCACGCCGTTGGGGTCGTTCAGCCAACCGGCCGGGGACACGAAATGGAAGCGCGGCCGAAGGGGGTCCGCATCGGCGCGGGCAATCAGTTCGTCCTGGGGAACGGTGCCGAGCGGGTGCGTCGATTCAGTCATACGGAGGCCTTGTTGTCCGTAGGTTCAGTTGCCAGCGCGTGGCCGCCGGCTCCAGCCTGCGGGCGGTAAAGGTGGCAGCGCACCCAGTGGCGGTTTTCGGGGTCGCCCACGCGGTGGCGGACGGGTTCCTCGGCCGAGCAGCGGTTTGGGTCGCCGTCGAAAGCGCAGCTGGTCGAAGCCATCACAGCCTGGCGCAGCTCTGCCCGGCGGACGGGATCGTAGGAGCCCGCCCGGGCCGGATCCGGGACGGCCGAGACCAGCAGCTGCGTGTACGGGTGGGCCGGGTTGGCCAGGAGATCCAAGGACTCGCCCTCTTCAACGAGCTCTCCCGCGAACATGACCGCCGTCCGGTCCGCCAGGTATCGGGCCGAGGCGAGGTCGTGTGTGATGTAGAGCATGGAGATTCCCTGCTCATCGCGGAGCTTCCGCATCAGGTTCAGCACGCCGATCCGGACCGAAACATCCAGCATGGACGTGGGTTCGTCGGCGAGGATGACCCGTGGTTCCACGGCAAGGGCCCGGGCAATCGCGACTCGTTGGCGCTGCCCGCCGGAGAGCTCGTGCGGGTAGGAGTTCAGCATGTCGGCCTGCAGGCCCACGGTGGTCATGAGCTCCTCGAGTCGCTGCTGCGTCTCTGTCTCGGAGCTGCCGCCCTTCCGATGGATCGCTAGCGACCTCCGCAGGAAGTGCTCCACTCTGTGGGCAGGATTCAGCGAGCCGAAGGGATCCTGGAAGACCATCTGCAGTTGGGAGCGGAAGGCCCGCGATGCTTGGAAGCGGTCTCGCTTGAGGACGTCGACGCCGTCGATCAGGATCTCGCCGGAGCTCGGCTTTTCCAGCCGGGCAACGCAGCGGGCCAGGGTGCTCTTACCCGACCCGGACTCTCCCACGAGCGCCACGATTTCGCCGCGGCCAATGGTCAGGTCCACGCCGTGCAGGGCCCGGACGGACTCCCGGGAGAACAAACCACCTATAGGGAAAGACTTTCCTAGTCCGCGGACCTCGAGGGCTGGAGCTTCGGTGTCGGCGGCGGGGCGCTGGGATGACAGTACAGCGTGGCTCATCGTGCGGCTCCTTCCATGATGGCGGTGTCAGCCGCTGAAGCGTCGGCACTGACAGGTGCCACGAAATGGCCGGGTGCTGCTTCGGTGAGGTCCGGGATGTTCCGGAACTTCACGCCGTCGGGCAGTCCGGTCAGCGGAACCCGCGGACCGGTGAGCGGCGGGAACGCACCCATCAGCGCCTGAGTGTAGGGGTGGCGGGGGTTGGCGTAGACGTCCTGGGCTTTCGCGGTCTCCACGATCCGGCCTCCGTACATCACGGCCATGCGGTGCGAGAGCTCCACCATGAGGGACATGTCGTGGGTGATGAAGAGGACGGAGAACCCCAGTTCGCGTTGGAGTTCCTTGATTTGGGCCATGATTTCCTGCTGCACCACCACGTCCAGCGCGGTGGTGGGTTCGTCGAGGATCAACAGGGACGGCTTGAGCGCCACGGCCATGGCGATCACGGCGCGCTGCCGCATGCCGCCCGAGAGCTGGTGCGGGTAGGACTTGAGGCGTGCGGGGTCGATCCTCACCAATTCGAGCAACTCACCGGCACGCCGCAGCGATTCCTTGCGCGAGTAGCCCGCATGAGTGGTGAAAATATCCACGATCTGCTCGCCGATGGTCAGCACCGGGTTGAGCGAGTTCATGGCCGACTGGAACACCATGGCCACGTCCTGCCAGCGGAAGCGCCGCAGCTCCTCCGGGCTCATGGCCAGGACGTCCTTGCCGCCGAAGGAGATGCTGCCGCCGGCGATCTTCGCGGGATCCTTCAGGAGCCGCATGATCGAGTTGGCTATGGTGGACTTCCCACAGCCGGACTCGCCCGCCAGCCCGAACACCTCACCGGTGCCGATGCTGAAGGAAACACGGTCGACGGCGGTGGTGGAGCGGGTGTCGCCGATGTACTTGACGGTGAGGTTCTTGACCTCCAGGACGGGCTCGTGGGAGCCGAAGGAAACTTGGGAGACTGTCATTTGGCGGCGCTCCTTTCGGTAATTTTTGGGGTTTTGATCTTCCGCAGCCGCGGATTAGTGACCTCGTCCACGGCGTAGTTGATGAGGGCCAGCGCGAACGCGACCAGCGCGATGCAGACACCCGAGGGAACAAAGACCCACCAGCTGCCGGTCAGTAGGGCGCCCTCGTTGCCGGCCCAGAAGAGGTTGTTGCCCCACGAGACGGTGCTGACGTCACCCAGGCCAAGGAACTCCAGGCCTGCCTGGGCGCCGATGCCGTAGATCACGCAGGCCAGCAGGGTACCCATGACGATCGAGGCCATGTTCGGCAGGATCTCGCGGAACATGATCCGGCCCGCCCGTTCGCCGGACACCACGGCCGCGGCCACAAAGTCTTTTGATCGGATGGACAGCGCCTGGGAGCGCAAGACACGTGCCGAACCGGCCCAGCCGGTGACCACGAGGACAAGGATCACGGTGCCCAGGCCCGGCGGCAGGAACGCGGCCAGGATGACAAGGAGCGGCAGTCCGGGCAGGAGCAGGAAGACGTTGGTCACCAGGGACAGTGCTTCGTCAATGAACTTGCCAAAGTACGCCGAGGCCAGGCCCACCAAAATGCCGATAAAGGTGGATGCGAAGCCCACAGTCAACCCGACGAACAGGGAACTGCGGGAGCCGTGGACAGTCAGGGCAAGCACGTCCTGACCTTTGGCCGTGGTGCCGAGCCAGTGCTCGGGAGACGGTTCCAGCGAGGCCATCGCGGTGATCCGCGACGGATCTCCGGGGAACACCACGGGGGCCAGCAACGCAAGCGCGATGAACACGAGCATCACGGTCATGCCCAGCAGGGCCTTCTTGTTGGTGCTAAGTCCGTGGACGAAACTGCGGTTGGGCTTGCGGGCAGCTGTGCGCTCAGTGGGCTCAGTGGGCTGCTTCAGAATTGCGGTTGTCATGATGGGTCCCTCAGTTGCTGCGCACGCGCGGGTCGAGGCGGACGTAGAGGATGTCCACCAGGAAGTTCGCCAGCAGCACGGCGGCGGTGATGGTCAGGAACAGGCCCTGCATAAGCGGGTAGTCGAGGCCTTGGACGGCGTTGAGGAGCTGGTAGCCGACGCCGGGGTACGCGAACACCACCTCGGTGAGCAGCGCACCACCCACCACGAAGCCCAGCCCCATGCCGAAGCTCGTGACCGACGGGAGCATGGCGTTCCGCGCTGCATAGCGGAGCATGATGCGGCCCGGCCGGAGACCCTTGGCTTCAGCCATGGTGATGTAGTCCTCGGAGTTCGTGGCGATCATCGTGTTCCGCATGCCCAGCATCCACCCGCCGATGGAGACCAGCACGATCGTCAACGCCGGGAGTACAAGGTGCGCACCGACGTCGCCGATGAACTCCCAGGTAAACGCGGGCTCCAAACCGGCCGTGAACGCGTGGCGGATGGGGAACCAGCCCAGCACCACGCCAAACAGGTACAGCGCGCCCATAGCTAGCCAGAAATAAGGGAAGGAACCGATGAACACCAGCACCGGCGGCAGCGCCGAATCGATCACGCCGCCCCGCCGCCACGCGGCCAGGATGCCGAGCAAGTTGCCCACGAGGGCGGCTATCACCAGTGCGGTGCCGCCGAGCAGGAGGGTCCAGCCGATCTGGGCGGCGATGACCTCCGTGACCGGTGTGGGGAAACGGGAAATCGAGACGCCCATCTGGCCGGTGAACACGTTGTGCAGATAGTCGATGTACTGCTCCCAGATGGGACGGTCGTCCACACCGAGCAACTTACGCAGTGCGTCGATCTGTTCGGGCTGCATCTTGCCCTGGGTACGGGCGAACATGCGGGAGACGGGGTCCCCGGGCATGAAGCGCGGCAGTAGGAAGTTCAAGGTGATGGACGCCCAGAAGGCGATCAGGTAGAAACCCAGGCGGCGCAGGATAAAGCGCACGGTTTCCTCCATTCAGGTATTGCGGTAATGGGGAGGGGGCGGCATGCCCGGCGCGGTGATCCGGCGCCGGGCATGCCGGGCTGCTGGGCCTGCGGGGCCCAGCTGTTACTTGCGCGGTTCCAAAGTGGTGAGAATCAGCACCGTGGTAGGAGAACGATCGGAAAGTGTGGCATAAGGGTTGTCCTGCGACGGCCATCCCGTGAAGTGGACGTCCGTGTAGTCGCCCCATTCAGGTCCTGAGAACAGCGGCACCAGCGGGGCGGCGTCGTTGTATTCTTCCTGGAGCTTGAACGCGACGTCCTTCTGTTTGCCTTCATCGCCGGCGGCAACGAAATCCTGCAGGAGCGCATCGGCTTTGGGGGCACCAAAGCGGTGGTAATTGTCGAACGTCTTGGTGCCGACCGGCTTCACTGTGGCGCTGCCCATGGCATTGTTGAAGTACTTGAACGGGCTGGGATCGTTGGCGCTCCAGACAATGCCGGAGTCAAACGTGCCCTGTTCGTATCCGGCCACCACGGAGGCCCAGTCCGGAGAGTCCACCTTGGCCGTGACTCCCACTGCTTGGAGGTTCTGTGAGATCACGTTGGCTACGGACAGCCAGTCGGAGGAGCTGGCGCCCACGGAGATCTTGAACTCGAAAGGCGTTCCATCCTTCAAGGTGCGCTTGCCGTCGGCCCCCTTGGGGTAGCCGGCTTCGTCCAAGACTTTGTTGGCTTCGTCCACGTTGAGCTTGGTCCAGCTGCAGTTGTCCTTGACGGCCGGGTTCTTCCACTTCTCGTAGTTGCCGGAAAGGCCGGTGCAGTCGGCGGGCTGGGCGTAGCCGCTCATCCCGATCTTGGTCACTTGGTCGCGGTCCACGGCCATGCTGAGCGCCTTGCGCACCTTTGGGTCGTTAAACGGAGCCTTGGTGGTGTTGAGCTGCCAATTGATCATGGCACCCGTGGGTGGGAACCAGTAGTGGCGGTGCTCCTTATCTTTGGAGATGAAGGTCTTCTCGATGTTTGGGATGAACTGGGTGGACCAGTCGACATCCCCGTTGACGCTGGCCAGATTGGCTGCGTCGTTGCCGGACATTGCAAGCATCTTGATGCCAGCAATCTTCTGTTTTTCCGGCTGCCAGTAGTTGGGGTTTTTCTTGAGTGCGTAGGACTGAGCCTGGAAGGAATCGACCTCCGTGTAAGGTCCTGTGCCCACGGGCGTGGCGTTGGCGTCCTTCGCCGGGTCGGCGATCGCAGACCAGATGTGCTTGGGCAGAATGGGTAGCTGGCCCACTTCGTAGAGCGCCGGAGACCATGGCTTGTTGAAGGTGAAGGTCACCTTGTTGGTTCCCTCGGCGGTGGCACCGACGAGGTACTCGTAGCCGCCCTTGAGCTTCTTCTGGAGTTCGAAGGTGTAGGCGACGTCGTCGGCCACGAGTGGCTTGCCATCGGACCACTTCACGCCGTCGCGCAGGGTGAAGGTGATGGATTTGCCGTCAGCAGCAGTCTTCCATTCGGTGGCGAGCCACGGCGTCGTGTCTCCCTTGGCCGGGTTGAAGACCAACAGGGGTTCGTAGATCGCCTGGTTGACCATGGGATTCACCGCGGGCGCAAAGGGATTGAAGTTGCGGTCGAAGGTGCTCATGTCTTCCCGTGGGATGGTGAGCATGGCGTTCGTGTTGTCCGAAGTCGAGGAGCTTGTGCCTGACTTGTTGACGGTGGCAGCGCAGCCGGTCAGCAGCATTGCGCCTACCGCCAGTCCGGCCGCTGCAATGCGGGCGGACCTCAGGTGTCGGGGTTGTGTCATGATGGTTATCTCTTTCCTATCTTCATCAGCAAGGTGAAGGGGTGGGTAAGGGTTGCTCTTCGAAACTTGATTTCGCGGTCAGACCGAAGAGCGTTCTAGCAGCGGACAGTCGACCAGTTGCTGGTCGGCAGTGATCGGCTGTCCTGCTGTAAGAGCGGCGAGCGTCTGGACTCCCAGAGCGCCCATTTTTTCGAATGGCAACGCAACCGTGGTCAGCTTTGGCCTGAGGTAGGCCGCAATTAGTTCCTGGTTGTCGAAGCCGATCACGGCGATGTCTCCGGGGATGGTCAGTCCCCGTTCCTTGATGGCGTCGTAAGCGCCCATCGCCATGCGGTCATTGAGGCAGAACAGGGCAGTTGGCCTTTGATTTTTTGGATAGCGGTCCAGGATTTCGCAGGCCGCCTCGTAGCCCCCATCCGCCGTCGCATACCCGGACACCACCAAATCCGGATCCAGTTCCAGCCCGGCGCCGGCGAGTGCTTCGCGTGCACCCTCCAAACGCCCGACAGCTGCGGGGATGCGCGGGTCGAGATTGATGACTCCGATCCTGCTGTGGCCAGCTTGGAGTAAGCGCTCGACGGCGACCCGGCCGCCGGCGCGCTCGTCCGGGACGATCGAGGGCAGCTTCCCGTCCGCGTCGAAACAGTTGATCAGGACCGTGGGCACCTCGTGGGCGCTTTCCGGAACATGTACGCCGCGGTGGAATGTTGCCGCGTACAAAAGTCCTTCCACTCGTTGTTCCAACAGCTTTTCAACGGCTGCGTCTTCCAGGCCCTGGTTGGGTCCTACGGCATCGGCCTGGTCGGAAGGCGCGATAAGCAGGAACCGGCGGTCAAGCCAGGCTTGATCCTGGGCGCCCTTGATGATGTCCACCGCAAACGGGGCCGTCACGATCTCGGTGACGAGTCCATACCAGTCACTGCGCTGGGAAGCCAGTGCGCGTGCTCCGGCATTCGGGCGGTAACCCAATGCCTGCACGGCGTCGTTGATGCGGATGCGCGTTTCCTCAGAAATGCTGGCGTTTTCCCGGTTGCTCAGCACGAACGAGACCGCCGTACGGGAGACACCCGCGTGCCGGGCGACATCACTCATGGTGACACCCCGCTGCCGCACAGCCGCGGCTTTGTTGGGGGTTGTGGTTTTCGCCATTGAATGCTCCGGTGGTCTTCGTTGATCCTGGGCGTTGCGCCGGGGAGTTGGTCTGAGGTGTTCCGCGTTTGCTGTCTAGTAACGCGGGTTACTCAACAGCATTGTGAGCTAGGTTACCCGCGTTACCTTGGAGCTGTCAATGGCTCCACCGGCATGCCACCCGGCACGAGCATGCGGCTTAGCCGGCCGGTTGTTGGGCCAGTGTGTGGGCGAGGCGGTAGGAGTCGGTCCCGGTTTCAATGATGGTTCCGTTGAAGGTGAGCCGGTCCACGATGGCCGCGCAGAGCCGCGGGTCGGTGAAGGTTTTCGTCCAGCCGGGGAAGGATTCGTTGCCACCGAAGCTTTCTCTTCGCGTTCGGTGAGGACCTGGAAGAGCAGCTCGGCTCCGCGTTTGTCCAGTTCCATGTAACCGAGGTCATCAATGATGCAGAGCAGGTCCACGCGGCTGGTAGCGGGCAAAGGTTTTGGCAAGGGCCTTATCGTTCTCGGCTTCGACAAGCTCGTTAACGAGACGGCTGGCGAGGATGTACACAACACTGAAACCCTTCTCAGCCGCCGCTGTGCCCCGATCGCGAGGGTGTGGATGGTTGCCTGACTGATGTTCGGGTTCGCGTCGAAATCAAAGTCCCCAAGCCATTTATCCCGTGGGAAGTCCGCAGACTTGACCCTCCGGATCGAACAACGCCGGTCCCGATCATCACACTCGGCCAGGAACCCCTGATAGGAGAGCTGTTCCCTGCCGGCGACCGTCAAGACTTCCTCGAGAACTGCACTGATGGTGGGCAGCCGCAGGCGCCGGCAAGCCTGGTCCAGCACCAACGGCGGAATAGCAAGATGATGTCCCACTAGAGGTTCGAGCGGGCGCTAAAGGTATGTGGGGTGGTGCTAAATCAAGTCGTCCTGAATGAAGCCGACATACTCAGGCATGTGTGCGACACCTGTCGCGCACTGAAAACTGCAATCTCATTGTGCCAAAGTCAGCACAGCGGCGCTTCACGCCGACAGAAAACCGGGTGAATTCCTTGCCCTGCCGAGACCACAGGGCCACCCCGGTATCGTCGTGGACCACCACGCAGCGTTAGCGGACCATCTTGGACGACAACAAGACGAAGCACTTCTACGACCAGCTTGCCTGGTTCTCAAAGTCTGTTGGGCCGGCTGGTTGAGAAACTTGCCGCCACCTCTCACCGGGATCTCGCCCCCCGGGTTGGGGACAACCTCCCGAAGCTGCCAGTCGTATTCAAGGGTCGACCGGCTGGTGGCCTGGATTTCGATGCATTTGGTGGAGGCCGACACTACGTGCCTTTCATTTCTGGTTCCTCGGGAGTCGCGACTTGGCCTGCATGTCCAGCCTGCGCCGGGCGTCCGTTGTGAATCTGCGGGAGTAGAGCTGGGATCTTGGCTGTAAAGCCACTTAGCCTGCGGGTTAGATTCGTAGGGCAGACATACTGACCTCCTGGGATGCCCTGGGAGGTCAGCATGTAGTACCGGTATTGCCTTTGGACGGGGCAGTCAGGAGAGCGCGCCGCTGAACGGGCGGGGGCGTCGGCGGTCAAGCTCCTCGTTGCTCCAGGCCGGCGGCAGGAATTGTGCGCCGCCGTACATAGGGAATGACAGGATTCCTTGCTGGTCCTGGAGTTGCGCCCAGGGCCGGTTGATGCCGTGGGTTCCGTAGCGGCGGACCTGGGTGACCCTGTCGAGATCCAGGACTCCGTAGAGGATTTCCTCGCCTCCTCTAGCGTGCTGCATGATGGTGCCTTCCGGGTCCACGATGACGCTTTCTCCGACTGCTGACGGGTCGGCGCCGTTGACGTTGACGACGTAGACCTGATTGGCGAAGGCGTTGGCCCGGGACATCACGATTTCCATTTCCCTGTCCCGGGTGGTGGTGAGGGTGGGCTGGATGATGACTTCGGCGCCGAGCCATGCCAGTTGCCTGGCGACCTCGGGGAAGCTTCCATCGAAGCAGATGGCTAGGCCTACGCGTCCCCGGTCGGGGATGTCGAAGGTCACGAACGAATCGCCCGGCGTGGTGGTTTCGAACGGGCGCCAGGGAAAGAGCTTCCTGTAGCGGGCCACGATTTCGCCTTCGGGGGAGACCGCGATTGCCGTGTTGTAGGTGTTCCCGCCCTCGGTTTCCAGCAGGGATCCGGGCACGAGCCAGACCCCCAGGCGGCGGGCCAGATCCGCGATCTTGTTGGTGAGCGCGCTGGGGATGGGGCCGGCGGAGCGGGTTTCGCCCTCAGGGTCCGGGATCAGGAATTCCCCGGGCGCCGCCAGCAAAAGTTCGGGTGCGACGATGATGTCGACCTCAGGGCCGAGCTCCTTGGCGGTTTCGGCCTGGGCGGCGAAACGCTCCCAGGTGGCTTCGACGTCGTAGGGCACGGGTTTCGTTTGGATTGCTGCAATGGATAGGACGCGCATTTATGCCTCGGTTTCGCTGCTCAGGATGGATTGCAGTTCGTTGCGGGTGGAGTAAGTTCCCCGGGGGATCGTTTTCCCGGTGAAGAAGGGCCGGAGCCGGGGGCGGATGACGGCAATGACCAGAACGCCTACTGCCAGGGCGCCGATTCCGATCCAGAACACGGTTCCGATGCCGAGCCAGGAGAGCCCGGCGTATTCGGGGGACAACATGTCGACCGCGCTGTACGCAAACGCTCCCATCATTAGGAGGGAGCCCAAGCCCGGGAGGATGCCCTTCAGCCAGAGCGCGGAGGCCGAGGTGCGCATCTCAGGAGCAAAGTACACGACACAGGCCAGCGCGGTCGCGGCGTAGTAGGCGGCAATCATCAGGCCCACTGACAGAATGGCCAGGCCGATGAAGTCGGCACTGATTGCTGTCAGAACCACCGTCACGGCAATACTTATCATCGCCCACCACGTGATGGACGTTATCGGCGTTCCCCATAAGGGATGCATTTTCGTGGTGGCCCGGGGCAGTGCACCGTAGGTTCCCATGCTCAGCCAGGACCGTGGGGTGCTGACGGCGACCGTCATCAGGGCCGCCAGCGCGGAGAGTCCGACGGCGAGGACAATGACCTGCCCGAAGAGACCGCCGGTGGCCTGGGGGCCGAGCACGGACAGGACGTCCGAGACGGTTGCGGGATCCGTGATGCCGGCGGTCCCGGCAAACCCGACGGCTGCCGTCGCGGTGACGACGTAGAAGAACAGAAGGATCACGGTGGTGATGACAACGGCCCGCCCGGGTGTTCCTTTGCGGTCTATCGTTTCCTCATTGACCGCAATCAAGGCGTCCCAGCCCCAGTAGATGAACAGACACAGGATCACGCCGGAGACCAGGCCCGAGAGATCGCCGGAGGCAAAGGGGTTGAACCAGTCCAGCCTTGGCTGCTCAGCAGCTTCCCCTGCGCTGCCGGTGGCCACGGCGGCAAAGGCGCCGATGCAGAAACCGCCCAGGGCAATCAGCTGCAAGGCAATCAGCGCGTACTGAAGCCAAGCCGAGAGTTCGATTCCCCTTGCTGCCACGACGCCGCTCATCGCGATCAGCCCGCACGCGACGGCGGCGACGATGACCGGTTGGGAGGCGGCCCAGCCGAGTCCAAGGAAGTTAAGTAGGTACGTCGTGGCAACCTGCGCCAGGGCCGCGCTGGCAATGAAGGTGGCGACCTGGGGCACCCAGCCGCCGAAGTACCAGCCGGCCCATGGGCCGAAGACCCGCGATATCCAGACGAAGACCCCGCCGCAGTCAGGCATTTCCCGGTTGAGATCTCGGAATGCGAAGGCCGTGAACAGGATCGGCAAGAATCCCAGAAGGAACGCCGCGGGTGTACTCGACCCGACCGCGACGACAACGAAACCTAGGGTAACGGCCAGGCTGTACGCCGGTGCCACGGCGGCGAGGCCAAGGGCCACGGTCGGGCCGATGCCGATTGAGCCCGCCTTCAGTCCTTTCGTCGAGGTGACAACAGGGAGGGTGGGGGGTGGAGGGTGATGTGACATGGTGACTCCTCATCGAATCATAGTTATTTGAATCACATTCAAACTTGAATGCTATTCAATACCGGTCTAGAGTCGTTGTCAATAGGCATTGGGCCGGAGGGGAGTGGCAATGGCAGGCCTCAGCAAGAGGGAAGTACGCCGCAGGGAGATTGCAGCGGCAGCGCAGGCCGTCGCCGCGCGTGAGGGTGCCGAGGGGGCTACATTGCGCGCAATAGCGGCCGAAGTCGGGATGGCCGCCAATGCCGTCCTGTATTACTACGGAAGCCTCGCTGAAATCACCAATGCAGCGGTCAAGGCCTCGTCCGATCGCTTTCTTGAGAAACTGTCGGAAGCAGTACGCGCGGACATGAGCCCAACGGCCAGGCTGGCCGCCGTGATCGGTGCGGGCTCAGCCGGGCTGGACGATGACGCTTCCAGGATCCTGTACGAATACTGGCCCCACTCGCTCCGGGACGGTGAGATGCGCCGGATCCAGGAGGAGCTCACGAACACCCAGCAGACCATCTACGAAGAAATCATTACCGACGGGACCCGGGCTGGAATGTTTTTCCCCGTCCTTGCCCCCGCGAAAATCGCGCGTACCCTCGTTGCCCAGGAAGACGGCCTTTTGATGGACGTGCTGGCCGGAACCGCCAGCAGCGACTACGTACTGGACCTGATCGGGAGCCTCGCGGCCGCCCTGCTCGGTATCGAACCCGAGTCACTGCTGGAACAGATTCATTGCCCGGAACGGTCCCTGCCTGGCGTGTGAGTTCCTCGGGCGACTAAGAACCCGCCGATATGCTCCGGGAAATCTTTGTGGGGATGTACGACGTGTTGAAGCTCGCGGACGAAATGGGCGAAGCCGGGGTGGCTCTGGCCGGACAGGCTACTCCTGGCGGAGGCGCCGTCCCTGCGTGCCGGCGGAACGAGCCCGCCAAGCGGAACGGAGCCTCCCAGGTCGACTCCGCGCTTGGACGCGGAGCCGACCCTTCAGGCCGCCGACAAGAGGTGTCTGCCGACGGCCTGCCTGCGCTGACATCCGGACGCCGCACGAAAACGGCCCGACCGTCGCAATAATCGATCCTTTACGCGAAGCCTGCTTGCTCTAGCTGTTGAGCGCCTTGCGCCATCCGCCGATGTGCTGTGAGACGTACTCGGTTGTTGCCTTCCAGTGAGCACCGTGCCCGTCGTCGTACATGCCCGCCCAAGGCTGGAAACCTGTTGCTTTCGCGTCGCACAGCAGCTCGTACATTGCCCGGACGCGGAGAACTATTGTCTCGGGAAGGGCTCGGCGCAGGATGTCATCTGTGCCGTATCCATCGACCAGGGCGCGAAGGCGGATGCCGGCGTCGTTAGGGTCGGCACCTTCCCACAATCCGGCGAATGACTGCGCAGCGTAGGCGAGGTCCCAGACCCGTGAGCTGGGGCCGGCTCCGTCCCAGTCGATGCATACCCACCGTTCCCCCAGGATGAGGTTCCAGGGAGCAAGGTCATTGTGGCAGATCAACTCGGGAGACGTGGCAGGCAGCAGCATTTCCAGTTGGCGAGGTCGTCCAGGGTGCATCGCGGGCTGTTATCGTGGATTGCGCGGATGATGCCACCAACCCGGCGCAATTCTTGGGCGCCCAGTTGCCCCCGTTCATAGCCAGGTCGCCGCTGACGAACTCGATGATCTGACGCCGTCAGAATCCCGGCCCCACACCCGGGGAACATCTAATCCAGCAGCTCCAAGGGCTTGAAGATAGCCGTGCACTCTGCCGGAGGCTTCCTCCCAAGGCTTGCGCACCGTGTTGTCTACCCGCACCACGAAGTCGGAGGCATTGCCGCCCTCCAGCACGTGCTCTTCGGTCATTGCCCGCCCCCTTCTCCCGCGCCAGGTCGATTAGTTCCCAATCTATCTGGGCACCTTGGTTGGTTTCGCCTGTGATCGGGTTTGGCGCAATGCTCCGAGCGGGTTTCGCGGGAACTTGCGCATAATTTCCCCTCGTTCCTCCCTGCGTAGGAGTTCCGTGTATCCCTTGGATTGGGCCCCTCGGGTGCAAGGTGTCCCCGGCCTGGTGAGGGACCGTCCCGGCGGGATCAAATTCGCCAGGGCTGTTGCCGCCGGATCCGGCGGAGTAGGATCGCCGAACCGTAGCGTCCAGACCAGGAGGCCCAGTGGTTCCCGGGTTGTTGTCCCTCTCCTCAGCCCTTGCGTTCCGTCGGGGGCCCTATGCGTTCATCTCTTCCTTTTGTGATGCACCCCGTAGCGATCTTATTCCGGACCCGTCTGGGACCGCTTCCGGTGGTCTGCGCGCGGGGCTGGAACGCGGGCGCACGATCATGCCCGGCTTCTGCTAACCAAAGCCGTCCGCGTCTGCGTGGCCATCCCGATGGGCGTACCAGGGGCCGGAACACGCACCAGTCGGCACGCTAGACCAGAAAGGATCCAGGATGATCGCCGTCCTGATTGTTGATATGCAAAACGCGTTCTTTGAGGATCCGGCACTCCGCGGCCAGAGGGACGGACTCACGACCGCGTGCAACGCGATATTGGCTGCGGTGGCCAACGCAAACGCCAAAGCGTTGCTGGTCAAGACCGAGCACGAGCGCGACAAATCCACCTGGACGCTGAATATGCTCGATGACGATCAGGGCTTCATCTTCCGCGGCAGCGAGCAGGCAGACTTTGTCCCCGGGCTCGAAACCGAGGGCGTGCCGCACCTTCTCAAGACCCGGGACAGTGCGTTCTTCGGGACTGACCTGCTCCTGCGGCTGCGCAACTGGGACGTCGATACTGTGGTTCTGGCAGGGGTGTCTACCCACAACTGCGTAGCCCAGACCGGGGCAGACGCCTTTGCCAACAATTTCCGCGTGATCTACGCCTCCGACGCCACCGGCTCCGAAGACACCGAAGCAGCGCACGCTATCCAGGACATTCTTTGCAAAGAGTACCGCCAGCGCATTCTCACCGTTACGCAGATCCAGAAGCTCCTCGGCGATCCTTCGGTCGGCCCGAACGCCGATAACTAACAAAGGAACGGCTTGGCTTCCCCGGCACTGCGCGAAGGTTTCCGGTCCGCGTCGCGGCCCCACCGGGGGCGGTCATAACCGGGCTATGTACATTCCCCGGCAGCGCGGGGTATTTTCATTAAGGACCCCTGCCTGCGCGAGTCTTCCGCGGGGAGCCCCTTTCGGCGTTGTGCGCCGCCGGGAGGAAACGCTGCTGTAGCCTCACGGCGGCCCATCACGCACCCTGAGGAAAGAGCCTCCCATGGCCACCTCGCATTTCCAGCAATTCCTTCGGGACGCCACTTCCCCCGCCCCGGACACCGACTGCCCCTTGGGGGCGGACTGCCTCTACGGCCTGTACACGAGCTGGTGCCTGCTCCAGGGAATGGCACCCAAACCCGGCCGGTCCTTCCGGGCAGGGATGCGCCTGTGCCGTGTCAACGTCCACCACGGCAGACTCAGGATGAAGGGCCGCGCCGCAGCAGCCTACATCCTCGCCAGCTACCCGCACGCCGCCTGATCATGTCACTCGAATTTCACGGCTTCCGCCCCGACGGCGCCGGCCGGCCGCCCCGCGTGTTGCCGGTGATGTGCGCCCATTGCGGCACCGACCGCCATCTCACCATCAGATCCGTGACAGATCTTCCCGACCATCCGGCCGACGTCGTCCTGGCTTCCTATACCTGCAGACGGTGCCGGCGCTTCAGTGAACATCCCGCCCGCGTCGCTGACCTGTCAATCGTTCTGGGCCGCGAACAGACAGACGATGTGCTGATCTTCGGCGGGCACTACATGCATTGCGGACAACCGATGGAAAAGGCAGGCTCGGAACTCCGTCGGCTGACCGCGCCCCTGTCCACCGAGGACGCGGCCGAAGACGCTCTTGACGTCTACCTCTCCACCAGGGTCATCAGATGCGTCTGCGGCTTCCAGATGGAACTGCCCGAATGACCGTCCCCGCGCTGCCGCCAACCGCCGGCCCTTACGAAACGCGGACCAACAGCCCGCCTAAACGTCCTCTGGGCCTTGCACCGCGGCGGCACCACTTACACCCAGCGCCGATCCCGGAGCTCGGCGTGCTGCCTCACAGGTGCGGGACATTCTCGCGGGACGTTTTCCCTGAGGGCCTGCAGGCTCGATGGCCACCCATATCGAAGCGGCAGTGCGGCGCTGGAGCCGCACTGCCGACACCGCTGCTTAGCCACCCACACCGGTTCTCTTCAGAACGTCCTTACGCGTCGAAGTGCGTCCGGACGCTCGGGTCATGGCACACTGAAGCGACCACTGATGCGGCGATGTCCCGGAGTTTGACGTTCCGGGTGCTGGAAGCGATTTTCAGGATCTTGACGGCCGTCTCCTGGCTGCAACGGTTTTGCGCCATGATGGCGCCGGTTGCCAGATCGATGGTGGTCCGGGATTCCATAGCAGCCATGAGGTTGGTGTTCGCCTCGGCCAGCTGGCTGATCCGCACGGCCAGGCGAAGTGCTTTTGACGCATGGTAGGAATACGTTTCGACCATGCTGATGTCTTCACCTGTGAAGCCATGGGACCGTGTGGAGTACAGGTTCAGGCCGGCTTCCGCTTCCCCTTCGAGGATCAGCGGCACGGAGAGACTGGATCCTACCCCTGCCTCCCGCGCGGCGGCGGTGAAGGCGGGCCAGCGGTGGTCGTTTGTTAGATCAGGTACATGCACGACGGCCTGCTGATGGATCGCTGACAGGCAGGGCCCATCGCCGGAACTGTATTGGGTTTCATCCAGCCGGACGGCGCGTTCTTCGCTGCTGGCCACCGTCACGGGTTTCTTTCGCTGAATCAGCGTGATGCTGCAGAAGGCGATGGCGGGGTCGGCCAAGGTGACGGCGGAGAACCCGGCAAGTTCGTCCAGCATGTCCTTGACGCCCTCGGTTTTCAGGACAAGATCCTGCAAGTGGTCGACGAGGAGCTCCGGGAACAGCAGACGTGGTTCGTGTGCCATGACTCGCCTCATTCCTCATTGGGCCCTGACAACAACCCTTGACGGGGGCACCGGAGGACGGCGAAGCAGCGCGTGCGGCTGTCCCTTGAGTATGCTCCGCTTCTGCAGGAAGAACCAGCAGGTCCCGTTTAAGCGACCCGGGATGGGCGAGGAACGCCGTCGTTTTCACCGACCAGGCCATCGGAAATGTCGTTTTCAGAGCTCGTGGGGGCAAATTTCAGTGCTGGTCACAGCCCATCCGTATTCCGTTTGCGAGGTTGTCGTCGCTTCCGGCCCAAAGGACACCGCCTCCAGGGCAGGGCATCACCTCGAACGCCAGGCCATCACGCTGGGCCCGCAAGCGGCGCCCGTCGTCCTCGACCACTTCCCAGCCCGCCGCTGGCAATGCTGCACGATAGTGCCGCAGCACGTCACCGTCTCCCGAGAGCACAAACCTGCGTTCACAGCCGCCGACACCACTCACGCCGCCACCGCTGAAATCGCCGATGTGACTGATGGAATCGAACGCCCGCTGGGACTCACGATCCGCAGTGGCCATGGGCTCGTCCGAGCCCTCGCTCACGCATTGCGGAGTCGAGTCGAACTGCACCTCAAGCTTCTGCCCCAGTGCCGAAGGGGTGACAGCGAACATCCCGAGCAGCATGAGGACCGGGATGGCCACGGCCGTCAGCCGCATCCACCGTCGTGGCGAGAGCACCAAGCCGATCACGGCAACCACCGCGACCAGACCGAGCGCCAATCCGGAGGGGCCGGCCGTCAACCCCCAGGTAAGCCCCTCGAACGCGGTACCGGTGACATCGCCGTACATTCTCATGAATTCGTAGTGGACCAGCACAGCCAGCAGCGCCAGCCCTGCCCCGATGACGAGCAGCACCACGGTAGAGACGGATCGGCCGGTCATGGGCATGGCTCATTCTAGTGCTGCCTGACATATATCCACAGGGGCCGATCGCAGAAGCCCTCACCCCCCGAGATCGCCCACGCAGCCCGCGAGACACTCCACAAACGGCAGCCTCGCCGGTGGGCCGGACCAGAACGAGCGACGTCGGGGGTTGGCACTGCCCTGGACTCCACCCCGTCGTTGGTCCTCAGCACGCGAGCCCGGACGCCGGTCCCGAGGGTACAACGGACGCCAGTCTCGAGGGTGCAATGGACGCTAGTCCAGCGGCAGTGTTATCGTCACACAGGTTCCCGCGGCGGCGGAGGAATCGATGATCATTTCTCCGCCAGCAAGGACTACGGCCACTTGCATGAGCCGCAGTCCCATGCCCGTGTGCCGACCAACCATAGCTGCTGCCACGTCGAAACCACGGCCGTCGTCGGAGACCTTGAGCTGAACGCCGTGGCTCATGCCTTGGGTGACGCAGCACAGCCGGATCGTTACAGCTGATGCCTGAGCGAATTTGTAGACATTACTGAGGAGCTCCTGCGCCGCTCGGTACAGAAGAGTTGCCGACTGCCGGTCTACTTCCATCCCGTGGTGCGGAGTCTCCAGATGCACCGCGGTTCCGCGTTCGCGGAGGGGAAGCGTCAAACGGTCAATTGCACCGGTTACCCCAAGAGCATGGAAGTCGACCGGGTGTGTATCGGTGAGGACGCCACGTACGGCGACGACTTCATCGCTTAGTAGTGATTTCATACCCTTACTGTGCGCTTGTGTCCTTGGCATTTTCTTATGCCGCGCCGAGGCTACGAAACCTGCCCCGCAACCTGAACGCGAGTCGCGGGACCGGCCGTGAGCGCCAACTAGCGCTGCGAATAACTCGCCATGTAACTCTAAGGATCACTTCTAGGAACTTGATTTGCTCAGAGTCGGGGGAGGACGGCGGAGCGTCGGCCGCGCAGGGTGAGCAGGAGGGCAGTGATGCCTAGGATGATCATGACTACTGGCAACACCAGCGCGTTGAATGGCGTCAGGAGGAGTGCGCCGAGAATGCCGGCGCCGAAAATTGCCACATTGAAGGCGACCGGGAGGAACGCATTGGCGACGTCGGCGTTTTCGCCTCCCGCGGTGGTCAGCGGGCCCTGCAGTTGGGCGGAAGCGCCACCGAAGGCGATGCCCCAGAGGGCGGCGGCCATGACGATGGCCATCGTCGATGTGTGTCCAATGAGCAGAATGACTCCGGACGCGACGAACGCGGTGACACTCAGGTGCAGGAGAGGCCGGGGGTGGCGGTCCAGTAGAGCTCCGGTGATCGCAACGCCGATGACCGATGCGATGCCATAGATCAACAGGATGAAGTCGGCGGAGAGGCCGGTCCCTGTGACGCGGAGGTACGGGGCAATATAGGTGTAGATGGTGCTGTGGGCGAGCATCCAGGCGACGATGACGGCGAGGATGAGGGCGACTCCGGGGATGCGGAACACGCGCCTAAGAGGAAGCCGCGACGTGGGCGGCTGCCCGGGGGCATCAGGGACGAATGCGATGATCAGTCCAACGACGGCGACTGCGAGGACGGAGAGTGCGCCGAAAGACCACCGCCAGTCGAAAGTCGTTCCGATCCAGGCGCCGAGGGGGGTTCCAAAGGCGAATCCGAGCGGCGCGCCCGTGGAAACGATGGCCAGGGACAGCCCGGCGTTTTGGGGCGGGCTGATGCGGCGCCCGTACGCAGCGAGCATTCCCCAGATGATTCCCGAGAATGCACCGGCGAGGAACCGTGACACGAGGGACAGTGTCACCTCGGGGGAGAACGCGGTGAGTGTGTTGGCGAGCACGAGCCCGGTGATACCGACGAGCAGCAGCGGCCTTCGTCGCATGCCGCGGGTGAGGGTGATCGCGGGAATGGTGGCTAGGACGGTGCCGAGGGCGTAGGCGCTGACGAGCAGACCGACTGTTCCCTCGCTTGTGTTGAGGCCTGCGGCGATGACGGGGAGCAGGCCGGCTGGCATCGTTTCGGTGGCGACGAGGATGAATCCCATTGCGGCCAGGACGACGAGCGCGACCAGAGGCAGTTTTTGCTGCGCCGTGGTTGCTGGTGCAGGTGTTCGTGTGGGGGCGGTTGTCATGCGGCTTCTTTCGTGCCCGGCAATGAAGCCGGGGATCGGGCTTGGAGAGTTGACGCGCCGAGAGGTCTATCCCCCGGGCGTGGGATAGACCTCCCGGGTCTTGGCTTGTGTGCACCGAGCTGGAGGAGCCAACGCCCATCCGATGCCGGCGGTCCGGGTCATTGGATCAGACGGTGAGGAGCATCTTGGTGGCGCGGCGCTCGTCCATGGCTTTGTAGCCTTCGGGGGCCTGTTCCAGGGGCAGGGTGAGATCGAGCACCTTGCCGGACAACACCACGCACAATGTTTGCTCCTGTTGGTTGGCTACAACTAGTCAAGCTTTATTTCCGCGGGTGGGGGAGTCACTGCTGTGGGGTGTACCGAGAGGGACCCCTTCGTTCGTCCCCGCCGACTTACCCTTGAAGCATGGATAATAGGGCTGAAGTGCGTGAGTTCCTGATGTCGCGCCGCGCACGACTCACACCAGAAGAGGCCGGCATTGCCGCAGGGTCAAATCGTCGGGTGGCCGGGTTGAGGCGCAGCGAAGTGGCGCTGCTCGCCGACGTCAGCGTGGAGTACTACGCCAAGCTCGAGCGCGGTTCCATCGCGGGCGCGTCCTCGTCCGTGCTCGAATCGCTCGCCCGTGCCCTCCGTCTTGATGACGCCGAGCGCGCACATTTGTTCGACCTGGCCCGGGCGGCAGATGGCATCCCCGCCTCCGGCAGGCCCCGCAAGCGCTCCACCACCCAAGCCGTGGCGCGGCTGAGCCTGCAATGGGCGCTGGAGGCGATCACCGAGGGCGTCGCATTCGTCCGTGACCCGTACCAGAACCTGCTTGCGACCAACGCGTTGGGGCGCGCCTTCTACTCACCGGTGATCGGGGACGGCGGCCGCGCGCCGAACCTCGCAAGGTTCCAGTTCCTCGACCCGGCTTCGCGCGACTTCTACCCCGACTGGGAGCTGTTCAGCGAAATGTGCGTCGGTATCATGCGCGCCGAAGCGGGGCGCGACCCTCACGACCGCACAATGCAGGACCTCGTCGGTGAGCTCTCGACACGCAGCGAGACGTTCCGCGCTCTATGGGGCGCGCACAACGTGCGCACCCATGGCTCCGGAACGAAACGATTCCATCACCCCGTGGCCGGCGAACTTACGCTGGCGTACGAGGAACTCGCCATTACCGCCGAGCCAGGCCTCGTGCTTATGGTTTACACCGCAGAGCCTGGTTCCCCCTCAGCCGAACGACTTCGCCTCCTGGCAAGCTGGGGTGCAAGCGAGGACAAGCCCGTTGAGCGGCACCGAACCACCAGCTAAATTCCTGCGGCACCGTCGCTCCGTCCACGAGGAGGCCGGAAGCACCCAGCACACGTCCAGCCCACGACGGACGGATTCTGGATTTACACGGTCATCGCCGACCTACCGCGGACGCGGTACCTACCGCGGACGCGGTGATCGACGACGACGTTGACGCTCCCCGCGGGCTCGTCTTTCCGGCTATGGCGCTGCTGAGTACCATTGCGATCAGGTTCTGCTCTTCCTGGAAAGAAGAAGGGAATGCATAGGGTTCATTCAGGTCTTGGCTGGCTCGGCATTTTCGGCGCCGTCGCCTGGATTTCACTCATCGTCCTGATGGCAGGAGGCTGGGGGCCACCAGGGTCAGCCGAATATGACCGCTACGCGACCAACTCGCAACTTTGGGTGTTCGCTTTCGCCCTGATGGCGTGCGGTTTCATAGGGCTGTTCCTGCGTTACAAAATCGGAGCGGCAACCGCTCTCGGACTCACGGCCGTAGTGTCAGTAGTTCTCGGGTTTGTGCTCATGATGGCGGGCAACGTGGCCGAGTTCAGGTACTTCAGCCATCTGCCCTACGAATCGGACAATGCCCGTATGTGGGCGTGGTTGGTCTTCCTGCTCGGGTTCCTGTCAGTCCTCGCGGGATCACTGCTCCTGGGAGTGTGGGCGCGGCGCCAGGAGCTTCGTCCCCGGTGGACCGGATGGATGTTCCTGCTGGCACTTCCCGCCACATTTGTGGCTGCTGCCGCTTCTCTGCATCCCGTTCCGCTATGCCTAGCGACGCTTGCCGCCGGCACACTGGCTGTGCGGCGGACGTCCCTTCCACCCGATGTGTCCGGCCCCGCTACCTTGACCGGGCGAGCGTGACTGCGTTTCCCCAAGGCTCCACCCACACGGTTCTGGCCGGTCCAGTTCCAGGCCTATGTTTCGTCGTGCCGCGAGTAGGATGAGCCGGAGGGCGTCCGTTCCAATAGCCCGAAGTCGATCATGTAGCGGCGCAGCAGAACGACATCATCGGTATAACTGAGGAGTCGTTCATTTACCTGCTTTTCCGTCAGGCGTTCGCCCGGCTCGATGGCTTCGCTGACAATCCAGGCCAAAAGCTCCCGCCGTTCCGCCACGTTGGCTGGATACCTCTCAATCCTGCCCAGGCGCATGAAGCGAGCCAACCCGGTCTGCGCCTGTCGCCGGGGTTGCTGCCTGAGCAGGTCGCGGAAGAAGGCCCCAGATGCCTCCAGGTCGTTGGCCGCATTCCGTTCGACGAGCCCTGACCCAAGCAGGACGGCGATGGCCCGGTTCCGCCGTCGGTCATTCAGATCAGCAACCACCTCAGGAAGCCTGGCGCCCAGCACGATTTGCGCGTATGCCGTCCGCGCGTCGTCGTTGGCGAGGGCTGCCACGACTCGCCGCCAGTGCGGTCCGCTCAGCCTCGTCCCGTCGGTCACGGCGTTTTCCTCACTCTGCGTCTTCCCCTGCCTGTGGCGATCACCGGGTGCTTTGGTTAGCAGGCAAAATCGTAGTCCTGCGCGGGTGCGACGGACAGGGTCTGCGAGCGGCAGGCTGATGACCTGGACCTTGAGGTTCTGTTGGCGGTGTCGAGGTTGCGTCTGGTCGCAAACGAGAGGAGAACCAGGTTCTTCCCGGCTAGGCGCGGCGCCTTGGTGATCGGTCTACGGACTGGTGACACAACTCTCCGGCGACCGATCCTCCAAGGCTCCGTCCGATTCCAGCACATCGCCTTCGTCAGGCCCCGCAGGGCGGGCTTCGAACTCGGCAGCGCGATCCCTGGCCGTCCTCAGTCCCTCTGTACAGCAGACCGGAACGCGTCTTTCAACATCTCACCGTCCCCAACCCTGCGGAGGAGCAGGCTGATGCGGCCAAGGCATGAACATCCCCGCCCAAAACTCCAAGGGCCACCAAGCGTGGGCTGGCAGCAGAAGAAACGGGATTGCTAGGCGGGCTCCTCCGCTGTCGCGGCCAGCAGGTCCCCGACCTGGCAGTCCAAGGCATCGCAAATTGCCGTAAGAGTGGAGAAGCGGATGGCCCTGGCCCGGTCGTTCTTGAGTATGGAGAGGTTGACGATGCTGACCCCGACCCTGCGGCTCAGCTCGGTGAGCGTCATGCCGCGCTCGACTAGGAGTTCATCCAGCCGGCAGTGGATCCCGGTAAATTCGGCCTCCCGCTTCATACGAGCCCATCCGTGTCTTGCTGCAACCGCCGGCCGAAGCGGAAGACCCCGGCGAACAGCACCATGACCAGCCCGGCGATGAGTGTTCCAAAGTTGAAGTCGGTGACGTAGACAGCTTCGCCGGAATTGGTTGCGTCGGTGAGCCTTTCCGCCAGCAACCCCCGCCCTGTTCCACTCAGAATCTGGGCAGCGGATCCTGTGACAGCCAGCGCGGCCCCGCACAGGCCGATCGCCCACACTGCGGCTGAGGTGAACAACCGCTCCCGCCGCATTCGTAGGCAGAGAAAAATCACCAGGGCAGCCACGGCGAGAATGCAGACCTGGTTCAGGACTGCCGACCAGGCCAACAGAACGGCTTCAGGGGCGGGTACACCGTTCATGGTCACCTCCATCTCGGTGAACCGGCCGGAGACCACGGCGTCGGCGGCTATTCGCGGTGCGGGCTGGAAAGAGTCGCGAGCGAGGTCGGCCGGCAGGCGCAGAGTTGTCGAACCCGCCGACAGGTTGAGAATGCCAATTATGGTCATCACGGTTGTGACCGCGGCCACCAGGGCGGCGGCAAGCATGAGGAAGACGGCGTCGATGCCGGAGATGATATTCCGTTTCCCACTGAGCGTTTTTGTTGCGCTGGCTTTCATGGCCCGCCCCTTTTAACGTAAATCGATAACAACGATTAGCGATACAGTAGGGGATTCGGGCCGCTGCGGTCAATCGAGTCAGCTGTGCAAGCCGGCCTCCGAAGCCCAGAGCTTGGATGGGCCCTGGGGGCGTGCAGCCGTGAACGCCCCCGGCGCTGCCCCAGCAAAACGTTGAACTCGGCATTCTCCAAGCGGCAAGTTCACTCATTGTGTTCCCGGGCACGGCGGATCGCCGCTAATCCGCGGCGACTTGCTCACGACGTGCCAGCTCCGCTTGAAACCCCGGAGAGGGGGAAATTTCTTGATTGGACGGGGGACGTGTCGACGAAAATATGAAATGGCTAAGTCAGAGGTACCCCCAGCCCTTGGCCCAAAACCTGCGCCGCCCTGGCGAAGTGGGCATTAAGTGTCCTGCTGGGCGTCCGTGTTTCGGCTTTATCCGTCTGACTGCCAGCCCTTTAATCCTCAGAACGCGTAGCGGATCCGGCAATAAGGCGCGATCTCCGCAATAAGCGAGGTCAGCTGCCGCACATAGCCCGCCTTGGTTCCCGAACGGTAGCGGACGTTGGTGAAGCCGTTGGACGAGACTTTCGATTCCTGGAGGTCCGGACGCCACAGCACGTTCTCGGCCTGCGGATGCCACCCCAGATTGACCTCGTGGAGCCGCTCGTTGTGGGTCAGGAAGATGACTTCTGCCGCGAGCTGGGCCTTTGCGGCGGCTGTCAGGGTGGCATCGAGTTGCCGCAGCAGCTCCTCCCAGTCGCTGAGCCAAGTGTCCGTGATGATGACGGGGGAGAAGTTCACGTGCACCTCGTACCCGGCCTCGACGAAGTCGTTGATCGCGGCCATGCGTTCAGCCACCGGCGAGGTCCGAACATCAATCGATTTCGCCAAGTCCGCGGGCATGAGGGAAAAGCGGATCCTGGTATGACCGCCGTGGTCCCAGCCGAGCATTGCCGGGTTCACGTACTTGGTGGCAAAGGACAGCTTGGCGGTGGGCAAATCGCGGAAGAGCGTGACGAGATCCGCCACGTTATCGCTGATCAGCGCGTCGACCGAGCAGTCGCTATTTTCACCGATGTCGTAGACCCAGAGTTCCGGGTCGCACTGGTTGGGCTCAAGCTTCATGCCCTGGCGTGTGGCGTGCCGCTCGAGCGCCCGGCAATCTGGTCGATGTTCGCGAACACGGTTACCGGGTTGCTGTACCCCTTGTGCCGGGGCACATAGCAGTATGCGCATGCCATGGCGCAGCCGTTCGCGGTTGAGGGCGCAATGAAGTCGGCAGACCGGCCGTTCGGCTTGACGGTCAGCGCTGTCTTGACGCCGAGGACCAGCGCCTCCGTCTTGATCCGGGACCAGCGCGGCACGTTCGTTTCATCACCGTGCACTTCCGGGATGTTCCAGTGGTTGTCGACAAGCACGACGTCGGCGTCCGGCCAGCGTTCGACGATCTCCTTGCCCCTGGGTAGCTCTAGTGCAGCACGCTGCGCATAGATGCGCCGGATCTGCAGCAGCCGGTTAAAATCCATGATTCCATTCTCCCAAGAACGCAGACGAGGCTGCGGCCGGTTAAGCCCACGGCATCCTGCCCGGCGGCGAACGATGCCGTGGAGGGTTCGCTAGGCTCGCCTTGTGATGAGTTCGCAGAACGGCAACGAACGCTATGTCGTCCGCCCATGGTGGAGGGGAAGATCACTGCCTTGGGCGGCCTTGGTGGTTGTCTCTATCGTCCTGACTAGTATTGCCCTTGAACGGACGGCATTCTTCGTCTACGCGCCGGTCCCGGAGTTCATCGAGCGGCTGCGCGTGGGCAGGCTGTTCATGCTGGCCGGGTCTGCCGCGTCGCTTGCAGCAGCCGTTTGGTCGCAGGTCCGGGGCAACCCGCTTTGGGTGACGATCTGCGTGGCCGCGCCGGCAGCGCTGGTGGGCTTGGCGACGATGATCATGACGCCCCCGTCACTGACTCCACAGATCGCCGGTCTCTTCGCCCTGCCGGCAGCCCTTGCAGGACTCATTGGAGGGCTGCTTTCCCGAAACCAAGGATTGGTCCCGCCCCCGTAGCCATGTCTCCCGCGCTATCGTGGTGGCATGACCAGCCGATTAGCCGTCATTGCCATTGATGCGATCCAGCCGCGGGTGGTGGCCGACTTCTGGTGCGCCGTCCTCGGCTGGCATGTTCTCGAAGAGGACAGCGACATCATCAGCATCGGGCCCCGGGATAGTATCGGGCCTTCCATCGATGTGCCGCGGTGCCCGAGGGCAAGACCGTTAAGAACCGGCTGCATTTCGACCTCCGGGCCGATGGCGTATCCACTGCCGAGGAGCTCGAGCGCCTACTCGCCCTCGGCGCGCAACGAAGAGACGTGGGCCAGGGCCCCGACGTCAGCTGGGTGGTTTTGGGTGATCCCGAGGGCAACGAGTTCTGCCTGTTGTCCCGATCCGTCCAGGACGTCGAACGGGCCCTTCCTTGAGCAGGATCGAGGGGCCGGATTCGCCCAGGACGACCGGGGTCGACCAGGACAACTAGGGTCGAGGTGCATCTCGCCGACGGCGGACCGATGCGCGCGCTGTACCTGGTTGGCGCCGACGGCGGGCGAAGCGCTGCCCGCCAGGCAGCCGGCGCCGAGTTCCCGGCTGGTGTAGCGCGACGAGGAGCAGCCTGATCGCCGCAGTGGAGGTGACCCAGGAGACGCCGGCGGGCATCCGCATCGGCGAGGTGGGGATCCATGGGCTGCACCTGATGAAGGACGGGCGAACCACGCGGGTAGTCGTGACCGAGAAGAAACTTGGACCGGCCGCCAAGCCCACCCTGGCGGACCTCGGCAAGGCGCTGACCGAGGTCTTTGGCACAGACTTCGGGGTCCGCAATCCGACGTCATCACCGCCGACGGCCCGCTGCGCGCCTTCACCCTTCTGCATGATGGTGGACGCCAGGTACGACGGCGGGTGGAAACTTCCGGTGATCGGTTCGTCAGCGCTCCTGCGGCCGTGTTGATCCGGTCCGACGGGCATGTGGCGTGCAAAGGGCAGGAGACGCGCCACGAACTTGGTTGAAATCCGCAGAAACGGGAGGCAGCCAGTCAATCAGACACATTGGAACAGGAGCGCTTCAGGGAAGGGGTCCGAGGGCAGTTCCAGGTCCGGATGGTGTCCTGGATCTGGCGGTGGGTATTCGTCCAGATCCAGATCCAGATCCAGATCCAGATCCAGATCCGGGTCTGTGTCCGTGTCCGGGGTGTGGTGGGGCCAGTGGGGTGGTTCCCAGTCTTGTTGTTCGCTGGGGTAGTGGCGTCCGGTGGGTGAGGTCCATCCGGGTGGGGTGGTTTTGGTGGCGGCGGTGGGTGTCCAGGCGGTGGTGTGTTTGAGGCGGTGGTGTTTGGGGCAGGGTTGGCCGAGGTTGGTGATGCCGGTGGTGCCGCCGTCGGCCCAGGCCAGGAGGTGGTCGGCGTCGTTGTCCAGGGAGTGGTTGTTGCAGCCGGGGAACGGGCATTTGGCGTCGCGGAGGCGGAGCCATTGACGCTGGGCCTTGGTGAGGCGGTAGCTGGTTCGGCCGATTTCCAGCGGGGCGCCGTCGCGGGGGTCGGTGAGGACGCGGTAGAAGGAGTCGGCGCCGTCGGCGATCAGGCGGCGGGCCATGGAGGGTGGGATCGGCCCGTGCCCGTCGAGGGTGGCGGGTTCGTTGGTGGCGCCGAGGAGGGCCATGACCGGGACGGTGATCAGGACCTGCGCCCGCGGCGACGGGACACCCCCGGCCACACCCCCGGCCAGGTCCCCGCCCGGGCCGGTGGTGCCGGTGCTGAGGAGCCAGGTGGCGGTGATGTCGGCGCGGAGCTGGGTGAGCGTGCGGGCCTCGTGGGGCCCCTGGAGCGCGCGGGCGGCGGCGGTGGTCCGGTCCCAGATCCCGGCGGCGGTGTCGGCCGGGAGGTAGGCCGAGAGCCAGGCCATGCCGTCCCGGTCCGGGGTGTAGTCAACCCGGCGGTCTTCGGCGCTTCTGGTGTGGCGTGCCTCGATGCTGACCGGGTGGTGGCGTTCCCGCCAGGCCCGTGCCTTCGCCCGGAACCGGCCCGGGGTGAGGTCCCCGGCGGGGCAGCCGCGGGCCGGGTTCGCCGCGGCGGGGTCCAGGAAGTGCGCCTCGAGTTCGGCCGCCGCGCCGGGTTCCAGGTTGTTGGTTTCGTCGACGAGGATCCGGGCGTGCTGCCAGGAAATCGTCCCGGCCTGCAGGGCAGCCAGGGTCAGCGGCAGCGTCGCCGTTAGGGCCAGGGCTTCGGACAGCAGCGCGGCGGCGGTGCGTTCGCTGACGGTCAGGACGCAGGCGACCTCCGCGACGACGGCCATTTCCTGGGCGGTGTGCTCCTGCGGGGACGCCGCCAGGCGGGCCAGGGCCGTGGCGGCCTGGGCGTAGTCGGCGGTCAGGCGCACCTTCAGCGCGGCGGACCGGGCATCCAGCCGGGCCAGGCCGGAGAGGCCGTCCAGGCAAGCATCCGCGAGATCCCGGAGCGGATCGGCGTCGTGGAGGGAATCGGGGCCGGGTGGGTCCGTGTGGGCACCCAGAGAAGCCTCAAGGTCTGCAATGGACGCGGCGACGGCCGCCAGGGCCTCCCTGCATTCCGCACTCCATGCCGCCGTGCTTTCCATACCCACAGCATCTCAGGAGCCACCGACAGTAAAGGCGCGGATCATTAGAGGCGCGGATCGGCTGTTCGCCATGTGACGCAGGCGAGTAGCGTACAGAAAGTCTTCTCCTGAATACCATGGCGTTCCGCGAGCTTGGACGTGGTCAGTGTGCTGTCCCCACGTGCTTTACACGGCGGGGATAGTCATTTCGCCGGCGACGTCCCGGCCATCAGGGCGAACAAATACCCATTCACCTTCGAACTCCCCGCAAAGTCATTGTTTAAGTCTGAAGAATCGAAGTTTCAATTGGCGCGACATTTGAGCGTCAGCTCTTCAGCGGATTACCCGATAGTGCACGTGAGTTACCAGCCGGGTACCGCGCACTTCGGTGGGCTCAAGCTTGAGGTTTGCGACGCCGTCGAACAGCCGCTCGCCCGCTCCCAGGACAATGGGCGCAGTGTGGAGTCGGAGCTCGTCGATCAGCCCCGCCGAAAGGTATTGTCGGGCGGTCTGCGCCCCTCCGGCAATGGCCACGTCCTTGCTGCCAGCAGCGTTCCGCGCCTGGGCCAGCGCCGATTCGATCCCATCGTTCACGAAGTTGAACGTGGTGCCGCCCTGCATCTCCAAAGGCTCGCGTGGGTGATGGGTGAGAACGAACACGGGTGCGTGATACGGAGGCTCCTCACCCCACCATCCCCGCCATTCCTCATCCCAAGTCCCGGGCCCTGCGAACATATTCCGTCCCATGATGTAGGCGCCGGCCGCGAGGATGCCCTCGAGCTCGGCTGCGTTGGACTCGGGTTCTTCGAATTGCCACCTGTGCAGGAGCTCTCCGCCCTCGCCCAGGGGGTCCGTCTGGGTTTGGTTCGGACCGGCGAGGAATCCGTCGAGGGAGATGGTCAGATCGCATGTGACTCTGCTCATGCGCCCATCATGCCACCACTCCCCGGTTCGTATCCGGCTGAGCGTCGAGCAGTTGTCGCCGTCGTGCTGCTCGGAGGTGGGACGACGACGGCGGCCCTTGCCACGCCGCTGATGCCGGACAATCCGGCCGTCATGGATCGGGGCGATTCCGGTGAGTGCCAGGTATCAGGGCAGAATGGAGCGCATGACCCTCACCACCTTCGCCCTCATCCGCCATGGACAGACGGATTGGAATGCGCAGCGCCGGCTGCAGGGATCCACTGACATTCCGCTCAACGACGTCGGCCGGGGCCAGGCGCGTGGCGCCGTCGCCGTTCTGGCCGGCTATGAGTGGGACGCCGTCATATCATCGCCGCTGAGCCGCGCCGCAGAAACCGCGGACCTCATTGCCGCCGGACTGGGGCTCAAGGTGGCCCGGCACGTGCCGGAGCTTACCGAGCGTGCCTTCGGACCCGCGGAAGGCCTGCAGGCCGGCCCCGAACTGGAAGCACTTCGCATTCCGAATGGTTTCCACGGCGCAGAAAGCGAAGACGAGGCAGCACACCGGGGGCTGACCGCGCTGGAAGCACTGGCAAACGAGTTCCGCGGCCGCCGGGTCCTGGTGGTCGCCCATGGCACGCTCCTACGCGTGAGCCTTAGCCGCGCCATCGGCCGCACCCTGCAGAGCATCGACAACGCCGTCCTCAACCTGGCCCACCACCATGCCATCGACGGCTGGGAGCTCGAATACTTCAACGGTGAACGGGAAATGGCCCCCGCCCGCGGCTGACGTGCACCATACTTAGCCGTGTACGGCAAGCAAGCTCTTCCCGGACGCCGCTGCCCGATGGCCTAACCCCGGGGGCGTGGCTGAGAGATCCGTCTAGGATGGCCGGCATGAGGAAGTGGATAGCCGCGCACCGCAAGTTTGTTGCCCTGGTGGTCCTCGCCATTTCGTGGGGCGCGGGAATAGCGCTCTTCGTGAGCTGGGGCCACCCGCTCGACGAGACGCTCATCAATGCTGCGATGTGGGCGGTCTACGCGGCAGTTCTCTGGTACTTCCAAGCACGCCGGGAACGCAAAGCCGCGGCCAAACTCGACTCACAGGGCGGGATTCTGGTCTATGTCCGCTACCCGGATTCACTTCCCGGATCGCTCAGCGGGATCTGGAACATGGGTGTGGCCACCTTCGACGGGCCAGCGCGCATGAAGTTTCAGCCCGCCGTCTACGACACGCTCGAGCCGTCAGGACGGCCGACGACCTTCGGCGCCGTGGCGGCCGTGTCCACCGAGCCCAGGAAGGTCGACCGGAAGGAGCAAAAATACGTCACCCATCAGGGATTCCACGCCGTCCGGCTGACCACCGACAAAGGCGACATCGAGGTGGCCGCCCGGCCCGGATCACTCCGAAAGATCCTCGACGCGATCCGCCAGGAAGAGGAGACAAGCTGACGTCGATCGCACCAGCGCCGGACTCACGCAGGCACTTGGACTGGCCTGAACCTGACCGGCCCCCGCAGTCCGGCCCAAACGGATACCACCCGGTCGGTTCCGTTTCGATCGGTAGCGCCCGGGCAACGCGCCCTGAGGCGTCTGTGATTTCGACTTCACGGACGCGGCGCTCACGAGCGGAACCCAGTACGGCTGAGACTTGCGGCACCACAGGCCCCAGTTTCCGCGGGCGTCCGGCCAAGCAGGAGCGCCAAGGCATGGTGCGAGCCTAACCGGTGTACGCCGGTTGCAGATCGCTTCATGTCGGGTTCTGTTGGGGACGACGCAAGCAACAAATCTCCCGGGTCACGGGGCACCTTGACGCCCCCCGGACCCCGGGGGAGCATCAAAGTGTCGGGGCAGCGCCTGGCGCTTGCTGCAGACCGGCAGATGGAAGGTTCTCGGATGGTTGCGGCTCGCGACGGCGGATCGCGCCACAGGGCGGGCGTGTTGTTCAGCAGCGCCGCCTTGATGGTCTGCGGGCTCCTCGGCGGCTGCATCGGTGAGCCGGATCCGGCGCCGTCCCACCCAAGCCCGCCAGCGACAGCGGACCCGCCGGTGACCACGTCGACCACCCCGCCGGCGCCCCCGCGACCCGCGACGACGGCGGTAGCGCCGCCGTCGTCCTCCCTCCGCGCCCTCAAGGCGATGCTCGAGCTGTACGCCGAGGAGCTGCTCCGGGAGGGTGCGACGGCCGTTCTGATGGAGGCGAAAGCCGGCCACGAGGAGTGGTCGCATGCGGCCGGCGTTCGGAGCCGCGACGGCGGCATCCCTGTCCAGCCGAGCGACCCCGTGCAGGTGGGTGGCCTCACCCAGACCATGGTGGCGGTTTCCGTGTTGAAGCTCGTGGACGAGGGCCGGCTGGAGCTGGACGATCCCATCACCAAGTACCTACCCGAGCTGGACGGGCTCCTGCACCCGCCCGAGCCCCTTTCCGTGCGCCAGCTCCTTAGCCACACGTCCGGCATGCCCGATTTCTTCCCGCCACTATTGGAGTCGGCTCCGCCCCGGCTAGTACTGGCCACGCCGATCAGCCCCGAGCAGCGCCTCGCGCTGGCCGGGACTGTTTCCTGGCAGCCGCGGCGGCCGCTGGAGGTCAGCAATTCCCGCTCGGACTATGAGGCTTTGGGGCTGCTGGTGCAACGACTCCACGGTGCGCCGCTCGCTGACGTCCTGCGGGCCGACATTGTGGAGCCGCTGGGTCTTCGCTCCACGACGCTGGTTGGCGACGGAGCCGCCCCGGCCAACCTCGTCCACGGCTACGCGCTGGCCGAGGGCGGACTTGTGGACGTGGCGTACTCCTCGATGCACAGCGGATCCGGGTCCGGGGGAGTGATCTCCACGGTAGAAGAGATCAACACCTTCTATGCCTCGCTGCTGCGGGGCCAGCTGTTGACTCCCGCCAGTCTCAGTGAGATGAAGGGCCATGTCTACGCCGACTATGGCCTCGGACTGGAGCATTGGAATGACAGGTGTACCAACGGCTTCTACTACGGGCATTCCGGCGATGTCCCCGGCTACGGGACTATCGCGATCAGCAGTGCCGACGGCAATCGACAACTTACGGTGTCGGTGGCCTACCCGCCGTCGCCACTGCTTCCGCGGCCCAGCGCCATCGCGCTGGAGATCGCGGGCATCGCCCAGGTTGCGCTGACTGCGAGCTGCCGGCTCCAGTTTCGGTGGACGCCTGCGGGTGATTAGGGGGATGGGCCTCTAGGGACGTTCGTCGATGTCGCACCAGCCTCCTCCGGTTCCGGAATAATGACGGCGTCGGCGCGGTAGTTGCGCATCAGGGCGGCAAGGGAGCCATTGCCGGTGCATTCCTCCTCGACCACGGACTGGAAGTGGATGCGGCCGGCAGGCTCAAACCCGGCGGCCCGGACGGCGTCGCCTACATCAGGTCAGAACGAGCGCGTTCTCGGCACGGGAGCCGCTGTTATGGGCGGCGTTCGGGCTTGTGGTCGTCGCCGTCGCCCTGGCCGGAATCCCCGTTCCCGCCCTCACTCCCGGAACCTGCCCGGGATCCCGAGTCATAGTCCGGGTGGACCACGGGAGAAAGCGCATCGGCGAGAAGGTCGGGAAGGCTTTCGGTGTCGTCGGATTCGGGGCCGTCGTCCATTGGAGTATCGCTCATAAAATCACCGCTATGGACCCGGCCGACGGGCGGCTTCGTAGGACGGCGCGCGCAGTCGCCCTGCCCAGCCGTAGGTACCGGCCCCGGGCAGGGTATTGCTGAGCGGGTCGAACCTGGTGTTGAGATCCGCCTTTTCGGGGTCGAGGGTCAGCGCGAGGGTGCCGAAACCGATCCACTGCCCCATGGGCCGGGCATAAAAGAGCCCCAGGGTCCAGGTGCCGGTGGCCAGCGCCTGGCGGAAAGCATCGGGTGTGGCGGGAAGGACCCTCCCGCCGACCTCGGGACGGGCCGCCAGCAGGACCGGACCCCTGAACCCCTTGTAGGGCATAAGCGACGTCAGCTTGCTGCTGCTGGCATAGCGGTGGGCCGTGAGCATCAGGCGGCCAGGCCATGACATACCGGTGGATGCCAGCAAAACGTCCGCGGAACCCGTCGCCGTAGTAATACGCAGGGCCAGCCCGATAATATCCGGCCAGCCAGAGGGCGTGCCAAGAGATCGTGATAACCGGGCGCTGACGGCGTCCGTGCCGGCGGAATCGATCCAGAGGATCCCGCTGCCGGCGCCTCCCGGTCGCCTTTCGATGGTTCCGGTGAGAGCCACGCCCGCGGGGTGGATGGGCCGGTCGGGGCGCAGGACCTTCAGGGCCTTGAAGGCAGCGGCGAAGGCCAGACCGGCTGCACCGCTTAACGGTTCATTCATGCCATCTCCTCCGCAGTTCGGGACGCAGTGGGCCGCAAGAGGGTGCGAACGCCGTGCTGGTGGAGAAGCCATCCTGCGGCGATGAGCAGCACACTGGCAAGCAGGAAGCCGATGTCCCAGGAAAGCGGCCCGCCGAGGTCATCCCTGACATGGTGCACCTGAAGCAGATGGTGATCGACCAGGCCCTCCACGACGTTGAAGATTCCCCACCCCACCAGCACGAGCCCGAAGTGGAAGCTCCAGTTCGGCGCCAGCCGTCCCCGGCGCCACGAGGCAATCGTGGTGATGGATGCGGCCAGCACCAGCAGCCACATCGCGAGGTGGAAGAACCCGTCCGCAAGCGTGTTTACCTCCAGGCCGGCCACAGTCGTGACCGGATGATCCGGAGTGTGGCTGAGCATGTGGTGCCACTGGAGGATCTGGTGCAAGACGATGCCATCAACAAAACCACCCAGCCCCAGCCCATAGAGGAGGCCCGCGAGCCTCGAGGGCGCTGTTCCATTGGCGGCGGGCCTTGGAGTAGCCATAGCCACACGTTACTGCCGGAGAACGCAACAGAAAACCAAAACGATTGAGAAGCCTGCTTACTATTTATAGTAATCATGCTTACTATTGATGTAAGTGCTTGTTCATCAGAGCAGCAGCCAACCCACCCAGGAAAGTGAGTGAAGATGACTGAGAACCCATGGCAGCAGACGTCTGATCCGTACCCGGCAACGTCCGGAGCTCCTTCCGGAACGCCCGCACCGCCCACCTCCCAGGGCGGCACGCCGACCAAAACCGAAGCTGCGAAGGACGAGGCAGCAAATGTTGCCGGCCAGGCGGCCGGTGCTGCCCAGAACGTCGCGGCGACGGCCAAAGAGGAGGCCTCCAACGTGGTCTCCGAGGTGAAGACCAACACGCGGGACCTCCTGTACCAAGCGAAATCGGACCTCACCAGCCAAGCGGGAACCCAGCAGCAGAAGGCCGCCGAGGGAATCCACAGCATCTCCTCTCAGCTGCGCACCATGGCCGACGCGCCCGACCAGCCGGGTGTCGCCTCAGACCTGGTTCGGCAGGCAGCGGACCGGTCCGCATCCATCGCCTCGTGGCTGGAGAACAGGGATCCAGGTTCACTGCTGGAGGAAGCCAAAACCTTCGCCCGCCAGCGCCCGGGAGCATTCCTGCTCATCGCGGCCGGCGCCGGCCTGGTCGCCGGGCGCCTAGCCCGCAGCCTGCAGGCCGGAGCGCCGACCTCGACGCCGTCGAACCTCACCGAAGTCCCCCCGCGGCCGACACAACAGCCGGCGCCTGCCACCCCCAGGCATCAGGAGACAGTCATCGCTGCCGGGACCGGCGACCATTTCTTCGAAGCGCCGACGGCGGCGGGTACCGCTAGCCCCGCGGCGACCACGCCTACGCTGGCGGCCCACAATGATCCGTTCACGGACGTCGAAGGACGCCAGCCGTGAGCGATCAGATCACTCCTGCATCGGCGGCGCACGCCAAAGCCGACGCGACGTCACTCGGGGATCTCCTGGCTGACGTGACCCGCGACCTCTCCACGCTGATGCGCCAGGAAGTGGAACTCGCCAAAGTCGAGGCCAAGCAGTCGGCCACCCGCGCAGGCAAGGGCAGCGGAATGCTTGCCGGTGCCGGAGTCGCCGGGCATTTCGTGCTCCTGTTCCTCTCCATCGCCCTTTGGTACGCGGTCGGCGAGGAGTGGACCGGCCTAGGCTGGTCCGCCGTCATCGTCGCGGTCCTGTGGGCCATCGTCGCCGCCGTCCTGACCTCCAGGGGACGCAAAGAGCTCAAAACGATCAAAGGTATGCCCCAGACCGCCGCAACACTCCAGGAAATTCCACCCACCCTGAAACCCAGTTAGGACTACCGATGAGTGACAACCCGGACGCTATCCGCGCCGATATCGAAGCAACCCGCGCACGGCTAGGCACCAATGTCGACGCTGTCGCCGACAAGGTGACACCGTCCAATATCGTCCATCGGCAGACCGACAAGGTCAAGGACGCCGTGTTCGGAGTAAAGGACAAAATCATGGGAACAGCCGACCACGCCACCGGCCGCGTAAACACCGCTGCGGGCAGCGCCGGATCGGCAGTCGGCGGCGTCGGCTCGGTCCTCGGGTCCACCCTGAGTGACGCAGGCTCCGCCGTCGCCGACGCGCCCCACCAGGCGGCCGCGAAAACCCGCGGCAACCCTTTGGCCGCCGGGCTCATCGCGTTCGGCGCGGGCCTGCTCGTCTCCTCCCTGATCCCGCCGAGCCAGAAGGAACGCGAAGCGGCCTAGGCCTTGAAGAGCGCTGCGGAACCAGTTACCAGCCAGTTGACCGACGCCGCCAAGGACATGGTTCAGGGCCTGCAGGAACCGGCCCAGGACGCCATGGAAAACGTCAAAGCCACCGCCACCGACGCCGTCCAAGCGGTTAAGGAGGAGGGCCAGGTGGCCGTCTCCGACGTGAAAGAAACGTCCGCGGACGCCAAGGATCACGTCCAGAACGCCTAAGCGTCCCCACCCCATGCCAGCCCGCCCCACCGGATGGACCCGGCGGGGCGGGCCGGCTCGGATTCCCGGAAGCCGGCACCGGCAGCAGGGATTGACGAAGGAGGACAGCACATGGCAGCGGATCACCACAGGGAACCGGACGATTTGCCCACATGCCAGCTCCTAGGCATGGCGGCCCGACTGGACGAGCGGCGCATCAACCGCACCATAAGCCACCTCGGCCTGACCAAGGGCTCGCTCGAGGCGCTGGAGACCATCGCGGAACTGCAAGCCACCAAGGCATCGGACCTCGCTGGGCTGCTCTGCGTCAGCCCCCAAAGCATGGGAAAAGTTGTTCAACGGCTGCAGAGTCTGGGCATGCTGAGGAAACAACGCGGCAGGGACGGCCGGACCGCCAGCATTGAACTCACGCAGGACGGCGTCGAAGCACTCGGCGCCGCCGAGGAGCTGCTCCAGGACCTGGCGCAGCCGCGGACCGATACAGACCCGGACTTCCGGAGCAATCTCGCTCACCGGGTCGGTGACCTCAGATCTTTGGAGACGGGAAAGTCCCCGCACGCATATATCCGCCGCGGTCCCTGACTCCGCGTGACTTTTGAACTCCGCGTGACATCAGAACTCCCCGTACGAGAAGACATACAGTAAGGAATCTTGAACATGATTGGTTTCATCATCGCCGGACTGGTGATTGGCGCTCTCGCACGTCTGATTAAGCCCGGCAAACAAAACCTCGGGCTTTTCGCCACGCTGCTTTTGGGGCTTGCAGGCTCCGTGATCGGAGGGATCATCGCCAGCCTGCTGGGCACCGGCGACATCTTCGAACTAAATTTCCTGGGCTTCATCATGGCTGTCATCGCCGCCGTCTTGCTCATCGGTGTTGCTGAAAGCCTGGCCGGCCGCCGACAAGTCGGTCGCTGACTGCCGGCGGCCGAGCGTGCACTAGTTTCTCCGCGGGGACCTAGGTCCGTTCCGGCCGGACGGCTAATCCCTCAACAGAGACGAACCGCAAATGCCCGCAGCCACCACGGCAACAGCCGACCTAGGAGTACCAATGCACATCCCTGAACCGCGGGGACCGATCACTGCCGAACTGTTTTCGCTCCTGGCCGGGGCGCCCGGCGCCGACCCGGACGCCGTGACCGCCCTGCACGCGCTCGTCGCGGGGCAGCTGCCCGGTGTCGGGGACATCATCGACGACGACGACGTGCAGCTCGCGTTGTTCTGCCTCTACGAACTGCACTACGGAGGCCTCGACGGCGTCGATGACCGCTGGGAATGGCACCCCGGACTGATCGGGATCCGCCACCTGCTGGAGGGCCCGTTTGAGGCGTGGCTGCGCTCCGAGGCCGGCGAGGTAACGGCGACGCTCCGGTGCCCGGAGTCGGGGACTCCCGACAGCGACGCCACTGCGGCCCTGCTGTTCGACCTGGCCGCCAGGGACGCCGGGCCCAGCGTGTCCCGCCACGTGGCCATGAAGGCGACGGCCGGTCAGCTGCGGGAATTCCTGATCCACAAGTCGGTGTATCAGCTCAAGGAAGCCGACCCGCACACCTGGGCCATTCCGCGCCTGACCGGCCGGGCCAAGGCCGCCCTCGTGGAGATCCAGGCCGACGAGTACGGCGGCGGCCACCCGGACCGCATGCACAGCGCCCTGTTCGCCCGGACCATGAGGGGGCTGGGGCTCGATGACAGTTACGGCGGCTACGTGGACGCCGTCCCGGCCATCTCGCTGGCCTCGGTGAACGTGATGTCCCTGTTCGGGTTGAACCGGCGGCTCCGCGGCGCGGTCGCCGGGCATCTGGCGATGTACGAGATGACGTCCTCGCGCCCGAACCAGCTCTATGGGAAGGGTTTCCGGCGGCTGGGCTTTGACGCGGGCGTGACAGGGTATTTCGATGAGCACGTCGAGGCGGACGCCGTCCACGAGCAGATCGCCGGCCGGGACCTCGCCGGCGGACTCGTGGAGGCCGAACCGGACCTCCTGCCGGACGTTCTCTTCGGCGCGGCCGCGGTCTCCTGCATCGACGCGCGCTTCGCCACCCACCTCATGGACGCCTGGGAACACGACCGGACCTCACTGCGGTCGCCGCTACCCGCCACGGCATGACCTTCCCGCCCCGGCGGCTCCCCGCGGCTCCGCCGCGAAGGCAAAATCCGACCCCTCCCCCCGCACGCCCAGATCGGAAGCACCTATGACCGACAGCCCCCTAAACCCCGGGAACGCCTCACTTGTTCTCTGTCCCGACGGCCCGATCCTGGTCCGCGGTGACTTCGACGTCGTCACGCCCTCCGGCGAGCCCGTGCCACGGCAGCGCAAAACGATCGCCCTCTGCCGATGCGGCGCCTCCGCTATCAAGCCGTACTGCGACGGCACGCACAAACTGATCAGCTTCCGCACCGAAATCCCCGACGCTCAGGACCGCGACAACCGCCCGGAACCCGGGAATGGCCAAGACGCGACGCCGACCTAAACCGGGTTCCTGTCCGCGAACGTGGACCTAGCTCTTAGTCTCCTTGGGGTTATTCGCGTCTTTGAGTTCGACTTCGGCGGTGGCCTGGATCAGTGCCAGCAGGTCGGCATCCAATCCGGGCGCGAACTCTTCCCGGCGTTCCGGTGAAATGGTCATCGGGAAGCCGGCGGGCATGACGTCGGTGATCAGTTCGGTACCGTCATTGGAAGGCGATGCGCCCCGGTACAGCTTGCCCGCTTCGCTGAGATTGTCAGCGCTGAAAGTGTACTGGATGCTCTGCAGGCCCAGGTCCAGGAGCTTCTTCACTTCCGGGAACTGCTCGGCATTGGTTTTCGGAATGGGCAGCACCTTGCCCCAGTTCACGCCAAGACTCTCCAGGGCTTTCGCGAAGGCATTTTCGTGCGCCTGGTCCCGCACGATCAGGTACGCGATGGTGGACCGGGCCGTCTTGTTAGCGGTCATTTCGTAGATCCGGCACTTCTGGAGCCGGCCGGTGGACTCGAGCATCAGGTTGTACAGCAAGTCGAGGACCAGATTGCCGCTGTTGTACACGTACGACCCGCTCCACGGGTTGCCGGCGGCATCCACCGGCAATGCCCCCTGGGCACCGACCAGGTAGTGGTGGATGTTGCTGGTGTCCAGCGCGATCTTCAGCGGCGTGGCCCCTTTGGCGCCGGGCTGGTCCACGGGATCGGTCTTCTTACCCTGGTACTCGGGGGACCCGTCCAGCAGCCGGGAAATCGTGGTGCCGATCAGTTCAACGTGGCTGATCTCCTCGGTGCCGACGCCCTGGAGCAGATCCTTGTAGGGCTTGGACGCGGCGTCCCCGCGGAAATTAATGCTCTGGAACAGGTATTGCATCATCGTTCGCATTTCCCCGAACTGCCCGCCCAGCCCTTCCTGAAGCGCGTTGGCCGCCGCAGGATCGGGCTCATCGACAGCGATTTCATTGATCAGTTGCTGGGTGTGCAAGTACATGGTGCTCCTCAAATGATGATGGATTGACACTGATGCCTTCACTGCAGCCGCAAACCGGACCTCTCTGTCCGGCCCTGGTCGCTTCCGGTGGCGGGCTTGCGCCTCCACAGGAAGCGGCTGGGGCCAGGGATCTCCGTTCGGCTAAATATTACTAAGCTTGCTTATGATATGGGTCACTTCGAAGCGCCGTCAAGGCTTTGATTCGGTCTGAACGAGACTGTGGGCCTGGGCAATCCGCAAGCTGACAGGGCCGTGGGGAAGTTCCAGCGCATCGGTACCCCCATCGACGTCGCTGACGCGGCGGCCCTCCTGCTCGGATCGGAAGGGTCTTAGCAGGCCAGGGCAACGGCCGGCCGTCATAGGTGTTCTCACAGGGCCTGTCACCCGCGCCGATCATCCGGTTAGCTGTACTACAGACCAGAAATCCCTGCCCCACGGGCAGGCAGCGGGCCCATCAACCACCGAAAACCACCGAAAGACGGAGGAACACCTCATGCGAGCAACTTTTATGTACGGCGCCGGCGACGTGCGCGTGGAGAACGTGCCCGACCCGGTGCTTCAGGACCCGACCGACGCGCTCGTGCGCATCGTGCGCTCGTGCATCTGCGGATCCGACCTGCACCCCTACCACAACATGTCCGCCTCCGGGCAGGGATCACCGATGGGGCACGAATTCATCGGCGTAATCGAGGAGACCGGCAAAGACGTCTCCACCCTCAAGCAGGGTGACCTTGTCATCGCCCCTTTCGCCTGGTCTGACGGGACGTGCGACTTCTGCCTTGAGGGACTGCAGACGTCCTGCCGGCACGGCGGCTTCTGGGCTGCCGGCGGGATCGGCGGCGCCCAGGCCGAGGCGGTGCGAGTGCCGTTTGCCGACGGCACCCTGGTCAAGGCCCCGGTGGGTGAGGACAGTGAACTGCTGCCGTCGTTGCTGACCTTGTCCGACGTCTACGGCACCGGGTACCACGCCGCCGTCAAGGGCGGAGTCAACGAGCGGACCACCGTGACGGTGATCGGTGACGGCGCCGTCGGACTGATGGCGGTGCTGTCCGCCAAGCAACTGGGCGCGGAGCGGATCATCCTGATGGGCCGGCACAAGGCCCGTACCGACTTGGGCATCGAGTACGGCGCTACGGATGTCGTGGCCGAGCGCGGGGAGGAGGGCATCACCCGGGTCCGCGATCTCACGGGCGGCGACGGCACCCACACCGTGCTCGAGTGCGTCGGACACCGGCCCGCCTACGACCAGGCGCTCGGCGTCATCCGCCCGGGAGGCGTGATCAGCCGCGTCGGGGTGCCGCAGTACGAGGACGCACCGATTGGTTTCGGCTCCATGTTCGGGCCAAACATCACGCTCACCGGCGGCCCGGCCCCCGTCCGCGCCTACATCGAGACGCTGCTGCCCGGCGTCCTCGACGGCTCGGTAAACCCTGGCAGGGTTTTCGACAGCACGATCGGCCTCGACGAGGTACCCGACGGCTACCGCGCGATGGACAACCGCGAATCGCTCAAGGTCCTCGTCCGGCCTTGATGCAATCAGTGCGCCGGGCCCCGGACCGGATGTCCGAGGCCCGTGACGAGGCGGGCTATGGCATCCTCGGCGGTTGGCACGGCTCCGAAGACTTCGCGCTGCCGGGTGGTGTCTGCGACGTAGCGGCCCGACTGGAACCAGCCCGCCATCGCGGCCATGTCCTTCGGCAGGGGGTTGACCGGTTCCAGGAGCGTTCCCACGGTATGGAGGAGCCCGACGGTAATTGTCCGGACGCGGATCCGGTTCCCGAGGAGCCTGCCGGAAATCTCAGCGACCTCCTGCATGCTGACCGGGCGGTCCCAACCGATATCGATGCGCTGCCCGTCGATGCCGGGTGCGTCAAATGCGTCGGCCAAGTATCCGGCAAGGTCAGCCGTGAGGACGAAAGTCAGCGGAATACGCGAGGACCCGAGCCACGTGAGGCGCCCCTTGCTGAAAGGGTCGCCACCGAGGCGGGTGACCTGGTCAAGGAATGCCCCCGGGCGCAGTGCAGCGAACGGGACGCCGAGTTCCTCGAGCCGGTCCTCGGCCAACTTCTTGTGCCAAAAGTGCGGAACGTCCGGAGTCTGGTCACAGGTGAGGATGCTCGTCAGCACGAACCTGCGAATGTTGGCGCGGCTGGCAGCTTCGGCGAGGTTGCTGTTGCCTATGGTGTCGATTTGCGGGGTGTCACCCTTGCTGTGCCGGGTGTAGCCTGCCGCCGAGCTGATCACGCCGTCCACGCCGTCCATCGCGCGGACCAGCGAGTCAAGGTCCATCATGTCCCCGCGGGCGATCGTGGCACCGGCGGTTTCCAGACGGGTCGCGTCGGAGCCCGGGCGCACCAGGGCACGCACGTGTTTTCCACGCGACAGCAGCCTGGCCACCACCTGGCTGCCCAACATGCCGGTGCCGCCCACAACCAGGACGGTGCCATCTTCAGTCATCGTCGCCTCCCGTGCAGTCGAACTAATACGCCCCGCGTAGGGCAAATTTACTCACCCGGGAGGGCAACGCAAGGGTTCTCCGCTTGACTGCGCGTTGTGAACGGCAGGACCAGCCGGGACCGGTGGGCGGCGTCCCGGTAGATCTTGTGGGTGACCGGTCGGCCCACCGGCAAGTGGAAGGCGTCCGGCGGGAGCAGCGAGTTGTGCTCGTCCGCCAGTGGCTCGCCGTTGGAGAGTTCCACCGTCAGGACATGGCCCGGTTTGAACGTATTCGCGAACGGGTAGAGGCGCAGCACGTACTCTTCAACCGTCCCCGGTTCAACCGGCACGGAACGGGTGTGCGGGTGGTACGGGTTGCCCTCGGTCGTGCGGTCGTCGAGTTCCCGGTGGGAGGCCTTGAGGTAGCCGGTGGTGATGAGCTGGCGCTTCCCGTTCGGGGCGGTGTCCCAGAGGCGCAGGATGAAATTGGTGTCCGGCTGGTCGATCTCCGCGAAAATGTGGGCGGCGCCCGTGCCGATCAGCTCCGTGTCCTCCTCGAACTTGTCGGTGCTCCAGCTCAGGATCTCCACCTTGTCGGTCACCGTCAGCGGCGCCTGGTAGAAGCCGTCCGGGGCGGCATATTCGAGACCCATCGGCTCGGGCTCGGGGGAGAGCTTGTGGCGGGGACGCAGGTACAGCGACGTGTACTCGATGTCCTTCGGCGGCCACTGGTCCGCGGTCACCACCTCGCGGGAACCCTCCACGAAGACGCTCACGGCCGGCTCGAGCATGACGCCGTTGTCGATGCCTTTGATCCAGTAGTCATACCAGCGGAACATCTTGTCGTGCTCTTCAATGAAGGGGCGGGACTGCATCGGCGGGTACGGGCCAATGTCCAGTTTCTTGGGGCCCTTGAGTTCGTTGAACAGCTCGATGGTGCCGTCCAAGGTCCAGCCGCGGCCTTGGTCGAGTTGCAGGTAGACCGGGATGTCGATGTTCGGAGCCAGCGTGATGGGGTTGCGCTCCTCGTACCAGTCGCCGTCGAGCCCGTTCATCACGATGTCGAACCACGCCTCATGGTTCTTGGGGTAGTTCAGTACGTGGACCAGGTTGGGCCAGGCGGCGACGTCCGGATCCTGCAGGCGGTTGGTGACCAGTTGCTTAAGCTCCTCGGGGGAGTACGTCTCGATCATGCGGGACTTGACGTTGTCGGTGAACGCCCAGCCGGAGTCCCCGCCGCGGCCTTCACGGGCCGCCCGCGGCATGAACCACATGATGCCGCCGTGGTAGGTGGTCTCGTAGAAGTCGTAGTGACCGCCACTGACGAAGATCGCCTTCAGGTGCGGCGGGCGCTCGGCCGCGGCAAGCACCTGCATGGAGCCGAAATAGGAGATGCCGACCATGCCGACGTTGCCGTCGCACCACGGCTGCTCGGCGACCCACTCGATGAAGTCGTACGCATCCTGGCCCAGCGAGACGCCGCCGGCGTTGTAGTTGCCGATGTGCTCGCCGCCGGAGTGGCCGGAACCGCGCAGATCGCCGATGACGTGGGCGTAGTCCTCCTGAACGATCCGGGCGATGTCGCCGGCCTCGATGCAGCCGTCCCACATCGGGCTGGGGCGCCGCTGCGGCGGCGTGGTCAGTGCGAGGGCTTGCAGCTCCTTGCCGTACGGGCTCAGGGCGACCAATGCAGGACGCGGCTTGTCTTCGAGCCCATGGTAGGCGTCCGCGGCGAGCTCGACGCCGTCCCGCATAGGGACCCGGAGGTCCTTGCGAACGGCGATCTTCTCCGCGCCGGCATTCAATAACTGGAAGTCATCCATGAGTGCTTATCTCCTCATCTTCGGTCAAATGGTCCATCGTCGTGCGGTAGCCGTGGAGCGTCGTGAAGAACGGGGACGGCTCCAGCGCGGGGTTCCCGGCGTAACCAAGGTCTTCGGCAACGCGGGCGAAGGGCGAGTACGGCGAGTCCGTATCCTGCAGTCCGGCGGCCAGGCAGCCGCAGGCCGCACTATTGACGCGGGCCTCGATGTCCAGGCTGGCCTGCAGCGCTTCCCGGGCCTGCCCGGCGTCGAGCTCCACGCCGTAAGGTGAGCCATCGGCGCGGCGATACGGGTGCCCCAGGTAGAGACGCCGCGGACGGATCTCATCCCTGAGGTACTGCAGGCTCGAGCGGTAGCCGGCCGGATCCACAAATCCGGGGAAACCGTTGGCCGCACCGTGGACCTGTACGGCGTCGCCGACGAACACGTCGTTTTGGCCGTCAAGGACATATGCAACCGACCCTCGGGTGTGGCCCGGAATCGAGTGGACCGAGACAGAGACGTCGCCGCCCAAGGAGATGGTTTCACCGCCCCGCACCACCAGCGTCGGCTCCATCTCGCCTGAGATGACGGTGTTCGTTGCCGCCGTCAGGTTCCCCTCACCGTCGGGGTCATCCAGGTACTGCGCCCGTCCGGAAAGGAATTCGTCCACGTGGGCCCGGCGCGAGCGCAGCAACGGTGCATCGGCCTCGTGGATGACCACCTGCGCGCGGCGTCCGGTGAGCTCCCACAGGGCGTACGCGCCGCCGATGTGGTCGATGTGGCCATGGGTCAGCAAGATCCAGCGGACGTCCTCGATCCGGCGGCCGATTGCCTTCAATGCCGGCACCATGCCTTCGGCGGGCGAGGACGCGATCCCGGTGTCGACGATGGCGGGTTCCGGGGCGTCGATGTAGAAGCTGTAGAGACCGAACCGGCCCCACGGGGAGACCATGGGGTGAACAGCGACTAACGCCGTCATTGCGCTGTGCCTCCGCCGAGCCCGAACCTCGCGTTCAGGAAGTCACCCGTCTCCTCGAACGCCCGGTAGAACTCCGGGATCCAGGCGAAGTTTTGGACGAAACCGTGGTTGGCCGCCCCGTAGCGGCTGACTGTCGCGTCGACGCCGGCCTCCGACAGGTGCCGGCCGTAGAGTTCGCCCTCGTCGCGCAGGGGGTCGTGCTCGGCGGTGATGACCAGGGCCGACGGCAGGCCGGTGAGGTTTTCGCGCTTGATGGGGGAGACGAGCGGATCCGCCGGGTCCGCCCCGCCGTCGAGGTAGAAGGCGTTGAAGGGCTTGAGGCCCGCCGTCTCCAGTCCGTATCCTTCGGCGTTCTCCCGCAGCGAGGGGTAACGGTCGACGTCGAAATCCAGGTCCAGCGACGGGTAGAACAGGATCTGGTGCGTGATCGCCGAGAACCCGTCATCATGGGCGCTCGCGGCGACGGCGGCCACAAAGTTGCCGCCCGAGCTGTCGCCGGCGATGGCGAGGTTCTTTCCGTCCCAGCCGAGGTTGCCGCCGTGTTCGGCGGCCCAGCGGACCACGCCGTAGCAGTCCTCAAGCCCTGCCGGGAAAGCGGCCTCCGGGGCCAGCCGGTAGCCCACCGAGATGACCTTGTGGCCGGTTTCCTTGGCCAGGGCCCGCGCCACGTGGTCGTGGGTGTCCAGGCTGCCCAGGAAGAACGCGCCGCCGTGGAAGTAGACGAGGATGCCGTAGGCGTCCGCCTCCACGGGCGTGTAGATCCGCACCGGGACCTCGCCCGTCGGCGTCACTGCCGTGGCGTCCTCGACAGAGTGCAGCGGGAGGCGCAGTTCCAGCGGCGGGACCCGGGCGGCTTCGCCGGTGCGCATGGCTTCGGGGTTCAAGGGAGAGCCGTCGGGTGCCGGCAACGTTGCCAGGATTTTGGCGATTTCAGGATGGATCGTCATGGCGTTCAGCCCTTCGAGGGTGCTGGTGCGTTTACGCTGGCAGGCTTCTGGGACGCGGGCTTTTGCCCGGCGGGTTTCTGGCCAGGGAAAACGTCGCTGACCTCTTCCTCGCTCCAGCCCTGGCGGGAAATGCGCTGCAGTTCGTCCGTCACCGGTTTGCGGGTTGCCTGGAAGAGGGCCAGTGCCTCCTTGACCGAACCGGCTTGGGCCAATGCGTCGGCAAGGGCGCCGGCGTCCTCAATGGCAGAGTTCGCGCCCTGGCCCTGGTGGTGCAGCATGGAGTGGGCCGCATCGCCCATCAGCACAACGGAGTCCGAGTGCCATGTGGCTACGGGGTCGATGTCGTAGACGGCGCGGATGTTGACCGCGTCCATAGTGAGGCCGCGAGCGATGTTCACGATCCGCTCGTCGAAGCCCTCCACGGTGGCCACGAGGTCTTCCTTCGTGATGGCGGGCGCCCACGTGCCGTCCGGGTTGAGGGCCGTGATGTCGAAAGACATCTGGTTGCGGTGGCGCAGCGGCAGCAGGTAGACCTTGGTGCCCCGGCCCATGTACATCCGGAGATTGTCGTCAACCACCATCCCGTGGGCGTCGTCGGCGGAGATCACCACGCGGTAAGCATGCTCGCCGGAGAACACGGGGCCGTTGTCACTGAAGAGTTGCTCGCGCACCACGGACTTGATGCCGTCGGCCCCCACCACCAGGTCAGCCTCGACCGTCTTGCCATTGGTGAAGATCAGGACGGAGCGGCCACCCTTATCCTCGATGGTTTCCAGCTTGTGGCCAAGGTGCACCATGCCCTCGGGAAGCACGCTCAGCAGGGCCTCGATGAAGTCGCCGCGGTGGATGAGGTAGGTCTGCTTCTCCTCGCCGAACTCAGGCCAGGTGTCCTGCATGATCGGAGCACCGGTGGCTGTGAGGATCTCGAAGTAGTCGCCCGGCGAACTCACCTTCGCGATCGCGTCGAAGATCCCCCACTGGCGGAACCGGTGCATGGTGGCGGGACGCAGGCCGATGCCGGCGCCGACCTCCCGCATCTGGGCCGCCTGCTCGTACACGGTGACGTTGGCGCCGAGCAGGCTCAGGGCCTTGGCCGCCGCTGCGCCGCCGTACCCCGCGCCGACGATGGCGACGTTGAGGTTCTCGATTTCCGAAGCCTTCATGGTTTCATCTCTTTCTGGACCCTTTCTTGGCCCGGGCCAAGTCTGGGGAAACGGGTAAGTAGGTGTGGTTTGTCCGGGTTCAGGCCTGAAGCGACAGGAACTCGGCCGGGTTGTCCTCGAGTAGGAGCTTGAGGGTGGCGTCGTCAATGCCAGCCGCGCGCATGTCGGGGATCATGTCCTCGAAGATGTAGTTGATGGTGTGGCCCTTCACGCCCGGCCAGCCCAGCGGGCTGCAATTTGCGTCCGCGGAGACGAGGAGCTTGTCCGCATAGCCCTTGTTCACGAGGTCCACGAAGTGCTCCATGCGTTCGGCGCGTTTGCGGCCCCAAAATGGCGGATCCGGCAGCTCGAGGTCGTAGCCGAAGGTGTCGAAGCCGATGCGGCCGCCCTGCCCGTAGATCCAATCGTGCGGGGTGATCGGAGCGTTCAGGCCGTCGTCGGCGTGGCCGAAGAGCACGCGGTCCAGCGGGAGGCCCTCTTCGGTGAAGATGGTCACTGCCGGTTCGGGGTCGATGGCAAGGTGGGTCAGGATCGGCGCGCCGGTGACGACGGCGGCGCGGGCCGCGGCGCGGTAGATGCGCTTGTCCAGGTCCGTCATCCGTCCGCCGCGGCTCACGCCGACTTTGATGACGCCAGCCCTGGCGCCCGTCTTGCCGATGCCGACGGTGATCTCGTGGATGAACACCTTCGTGAGGTAGTCCACGGTTGCGCGGGAGAAATGCGGCAGGGCCGTGTCGCCTCCGACGAAGCCGGTGGAGGCCACGATGTGCACGCCCGTCTTCTGGGACAGCGACTTGTAGTAGTCCACGTCGCGGCCGTTGCAGATGCCGGTGGCATCGACGAAGGTACCGCCGCCGTACTCGCGAAACTTCCGCAGCTTCGGCACGGTTTCCTCGTAGGCCTGCTCCGGCGACTTCCACCATCTGGTGTCCAGTTCGGACCCGGGCATGCCGTAGCCGATGTGTTCGTGGACCGCCACGATTTCCAGTTCTTCGGCCGGGATGGTTCCCAGCACCGTGTTGACCTTGGTCATTCGTGCACCTCAGGGTTCGAAAGCTTGTTGTGGGTGGGCTGACGCGTGCTTAGCGCACCGTCAGCAGGTGGCGGGGGTTGTCCACGAGGATGCGCTGGGCGTCTTCTTCGCTCAGGCCGCGGGCCTTGAGGAAGGGCACGAATGCGGTCAGGACGTGGCTGTAGGGCAGGTTGTACTCGGGCAGGCCCCTGGCCACGCCGATCGAGTTGCCCGAAAGGATGATCCTGTCGGCATGGCCGGCTTTGACGAGCTCGAGCACCAGTTTGGCGCGGTCGTGGTCGGTGAGATAGTCCGCGTGGTCGTTCAGGCCCACGTGGTCGATGCCGACGAAGGCTCCGCGGCCGGCCACCTCGACGGCGGAGCCGGCGGCATCCTTGCGGTCCAGGTCGCCGACGAGCACCCGGTCGGCCTCGATCTGCTCGTCCAGGACGATGTCCAGATCGTGCAGGGCATCGGCGCCGAAACGGATGGAGACCGGTACGCCGGTGCTCTTGGCGGCCCGGGCGGAGCCGCGGAACAAGCTCTCCTCTGTCGGGGTCATGCCGGCGCGGTCGGCGGTGGCAGCGACGATGCCAGCGGAAGCGCGGCGCTCGACCCGGGGAACCACCATGCCCTCCGTGACCTCCTTGCCGAAGAGATCGCGGAACTTTTCTGCCGGCCACGGGGTGGGCGGGTTGGTCTGCGGAGTCAGGAAGTATCCGCCCAGTTCTTCCTCCGGGCCCAGGCCCGTGGAGGCAACGATGTGGACACCGGTGGAGCGGGACAGTGCCTCGTAGAGCTTGAGGTCGCGGCCGTGGAACATGCCGGTGCTGTCGACGATCGTCTGCCCGCCGTGCTCGCGGAAGTCCGTCAGCTTCGCGGCAAGGGCCTCGAAGATCTCCGCCCGGTCCATGGAGATGTCGGGTGCGTACTGGGCGCCCGGGAGCACCGACAACAAGGCTTCATGGACCGCGACAACGCCCAGCTCAGAAGCGGGTACAGGACCCAGGACCGTGTTGACGGTTTGCCCGGCAGGGGCTTGGACTGCGTCGCCGGTCTCGACGGGTGTGGGGTGACTCACGGGGCTTCTCCCTTGAAGTTCGGGTTCTGAATGCAGGGGCGCCGCGGGGCCTGGCCGTGCGCGCCGCTGCGGTGTAGCCACCATCACATATTTCTTTACACTGTGTCAAAGAAATAATCGGAACGTACGCATATTTCTCGCTAAGCCGTTCACATAAACCACAACACGTACAGACTCTTGACATCGTGTAAACCTTGAGGCCAAACTGTGGGGAGCACCACATATTCCGGCCTTCGGGCCGCTCCCCGGTACCTGACAGTCATGGCGCATCACCGGAGAATCACCGGAAACAAAGGAGTTTCATCGATGAATTCGACCACCTCGTTGTCGAGCCGCGGCTCTGTACGAGCCACCTTCGTAGCCGCCTATAGCGCGGTCACCCTGGCCCAAATCACCAACGCACTGCCAGGCGCCCTCAACGGCACCTTTGCCGTGGAGTTCCATACCTCGGGCGCAGGCCTCACCTGGATCGCGGGCATGTTCATGATGGGCATCGTGGTCTTTGAGCTCAGCTGGGGGGTCCTGGGCGACCTCTTCGGCCGCAAGAAGCTGCTGTACGCGGGCGCTATGGTCAGCATCGTCGGCTCCGTCCTGGCGGCGCTGGCGTCGACCACCGAGATGATGATCGCGGCGCAGGCAGTCGGCGGCATCGGGGCGGGCATACTCTTCCCCATTTCGCTGTCCATGATCGCGGCGATCACCCCTGACCATCGCGCCCGGGCGAAGGTTATCGCCACCTGGGCCGGGTTCCTGTCCCTTGGTGCGGTGATCTCTCCGATGCTGGCCGGCTTGACGGCGCAGGCCTTCACCGTGGCGGGACCCGCGGCAGGCGCGCCTAACGTCTTCAGTGGCTGGCGCGTGGCCTACTACATTGCCGCCGCGATCGCCGTCGCCGTCCTCATCATCGCGGTCAAGGCGTTGGACTCTGCGGCCGCGGAGGGCCGCAAACTCGACCTTCCCGGCCAGATCACCCTCGCGCTCGGCCTGATCGCCGTCCTCTTCGCCACCGTGCAGGCAGTCGACGCCGGCTTCGGCAGCGCCGAGGTGATCGCAAGCTACGTTGCAGGCGGCGCCCTCCTGGTCGCCTTCGTTGTCATTGAAACACGCACCAGGCAGCCACTGATCCACCTGTCACTGTTCAGGAACAGCGCCTACTCGATCACGGGTGTGGTTGCCGTTACCGGTATGTTCGCCTTCCTCGCAGTCTGCTACAGCACCAGCGTCGCCGTCGGCGGACTCGCCCTCGCCGAAGCCTGGAAGGTGGGCGTGCTGTTCGTGTTCATCCAGGGCCCGGCATTCGCCTTCATCCCGGTGGTGGGCTGGCTCATCCACCACGTGGCCCCGCGCTGGGTACTGACCGCGGGCTTCGCCTTCATGGCGGTCTCCGCCTTCTGGCTTTCGACGTTCTCCCTGGGCGCGCCGGAGGCCTTCGGCGGAACTCCCTGGACGGCGTTCATTCCGCCGCTCCTGCTGTTGGGCATCGGGTTTGCGCTGACGGTCGGCTCCATCACTGCCGTGGCCATCAACACCGTAGAGCCGCAACACATCGGCATGGCCTCGGCCACGACAAACCTCCTGCGCGACCTCGGTTTCGCCCTGGGTCCCGTCGTCGGCTCAGCCATCGCGTTCGGAGTCGGAGCCACTGTCTTCGCCGGACCCCTCGCCGGAATCCTGGGCGGGGCAGGCCTGCCCGCCGAAGCCGCCGCCGGGCTGTCGAACGTGCCGCCTTTGGGCTACCTCTCCGGCTGGGATGGCGTCATCGCGCAGTTCACCGGCCAGGCAACGGCCAGCGGCGCATCCAGCCAGGCGGTCGACGGCATGGTCAATGCCCTCACCTCCGCGCGGCAGCAGATCCAGGCCGTGGCCGGGACCTCCCTCGGCCAGGGCTTCCAGACCGTGTACCTCGCCGCGGGTATCGCGGCCACCCTCTCCGCCATTCTTACCCTCTTCATCTCGGCCCGTTCTTCGGCGCCCAGGCCCGATGCCGTCGTGGCAACACCTGAGGCCGCTGCGGCCAACGCCAAGGCGATCGTCTGAGACTGACGGCCTCCACACCCGACCACCTCACCCGCAAGGAGAACTCCGTGACTGCACCTATCGAATCAGACATCGACATCTGGGCTGACGACATCCTCGTCGACCCCTACCCCACTTACGCCGCGCTGCGCGAGCAGGCCGGGGTAGTCCACCTGCCCAAGAACGACCTGTACGTCCTGACGCGCTACGACGTCATCCGCGACGCACTCGGTGATCCGGAAACCTTCTCGTCCACGAGCATCGGCTTCAACCCCATGGTGAACGAGGCGCTTCAGGGCACCTCACTTGCCTCCGACCCGCCCGTTCACACGCAGCTCCGCGCCACGCTGTCACAGAACCTCACCCCCCGCGCACTTCGCGGCCTGAAAGTCGTCATCGACGAAAAGGCGGACATGCTCGTCGCCGAGCTCGCTGCCAGCGGCAGCTTCGAGGCCATCGATTCCCTGGCCCGGGCCTTCCCGATCGAAATCGTCGCCGACCTCATTGGCTTCACGGGACACGTCAAGGACAACATGCTGCGCTGGGGCCAGGCCGCCATGCAGGTCCTCGGCCCGCTAAACCAGCGCACGCAGGAGAGCTTCCCGATCGCCGGTGAGCTCTACGGCTGGTGCTCGTCAGTTACCGCCGAAGACCTCACGCCCGGCTCAATCGGCCGCGGAATTTTCGACGCCGAGACACGCGGCGACATCCCCCGGGGCTCTGCGGGGCACATCATCCACCAATACCTGGGAGCGGGCGTCGACACGACAATCGCCTCAATCGGGAACATCATTGCGCTGTTCGGCCACCACCCCGAGCAGTTCGAGCTGGTCCGGGAGAACCCGGACCTTGTCCCAGCAGCTTTCGCCGAAGTGCTGCGCTACTGGGCGCCGGTCCACATCTGGGGCCGCGAAGCAACCCGCGACGTGGACATCGACGGAGTTACCGTTCCTGCAGGGGCCCAAATCGGCATCCTCTTTGGTGCCGGCAACCGGGACCCGCGGCATTACGAGAATCCCGACGCCTTTGACGTGACCCGCAACCCGGTGGACCACCTCTCCTTCGGCTACGGTCCGCACGGCTGCGCCGGCCAGGGACTGGCGAAACTGGAAGCGCATGCCGTCATTGAGGCGCTTGCCCGCAGGGTCAAGACGCTGACGATCTCCGACGAGGTCCGGGAGCCCAGCAACATCACGCGCAGCCTCGAGTTGCTTCAGGTCGCCAAGGTGGTGGCGGCATGAGGATCGCATTGGACCGGCCGCGCTGCGAAGGACACGGCCTGTGCGAGGAAGCTGCACCCAAGCTGATGCACCTTGACGATGACGGTGAGCTGGTCATCGACGTCCCGGACGTGGAAGGGACTGACCTGGGCGCCGCGAAGGCGGCGGTGAGGGTCTGCCCGGTTGCGGCCCTCCGGCTGGAGGCCGCGTGACGATGCGCCGGATAGTGGTGGTCGGCAACGGCATCGCCGGACTCACCGCCTGCGACTCGCTGCGCTCGGCCGGCTTCGACGGCGAACTGACGGTGGTCGGCGCCGAGCGTCACCGCCCGTACAGCCGCCCCGCGCTGTCGAAGGCGCTGCTGCACGGCGTCGACGGGAGCGGTGTCGACGGGAACAGTGCCGACGGCCTGCAAGCCCACGAGCTGCCCGAGCCGAGCCACGGAGCGACCGAACTACTCGGAGTAAGCGCCGCAGGACTCGACGTCGACGCCCGGGTCGTTCGGCTTGACGGGGGAGACGAGCTGCCGTACGACGGCCTTGTCATCGCTTCCGGCTCCCGGGCGAAGCGCCTCGCCTTCAGGGCGGTGGAAGGCGGGCCGCGACACCACAGCTCGTCCCGGGAGCTCACCCTGCGCACGATCGAGGACGCGATCAGGCTCAGGCGTCGCGTCGCGTCGCGGCCATCAGTCATCGTGATCGGCGGCGGACCGCTCGGCATGGAGGTCGCCTCCGGTTGCCTGCACGTAGGCTGCGAGGTCACCCTCGTCGCCGACGTCAAGCCCCTCTCGCGTCAGCTCGGCGACCATCTGTCCGATATCTTCGTTGCCGCCGCCCTCCGGCGCGGACTGCGGATTGTCAGCGGGGGAAAGGCCCGTCTTGTCGACTCCGATGCCGGGATGTGCGTCGCCCTGGCCGACGGCACCCAGCTGGAGGCGGAGCTCGTCGTCACCGCCATCGGCGACGAGCCGAACGTCGACTGGCTGGCCGGTTCGAAACTCCTCGTCGACGGTTCGCTGCGGGTCGACTCCCGTGGCCGGCTACGGCCGGACATCGTTGCCGCCGGCGACGTAGCGTTCATCCGGACGAACCGCGGAGTGGGCCGGGTGCCCCTGTGGACGAGCGCCATCGACCAGGCCAAGGTCGCGGCCGTCGGCCTGCTTCAGGGCGACGCGGCGCCCGAGTTCAACTTCCAGCCGTACTTCTGGACCGAGGGCTTCGGCCTGTCGCTCAAGTCGGTCGGCTTCGGGCCCGTGGTCGGCGCACCCGACTACAGCGCTCCGGGCGAGGACCGGGATTCAATGCTCCTGCGCTGGCAGAACAAGGATGGCTCCGGGACTGCCGCGGCGATCAACTACCGGATCCCCATCCCTAAACTGCGTCGACTGGCCAACGCCGGGCCGGGAGCGTTCTAGGATTGACTCATGTCGTCGCTGCGAGAAGCCCAGAAGCAACTGACCCGCGACATGATCGTCGAACGGGCGCTCGAGCTATTCACCGAGAAGGGCTACGCTGCGACGACGATCGACGAGATCGCCGCGGCGGCGGGCACCACCCGGGTCACGTTCTACGCGTACTACCCCTCGCGCAGCGATCTGATGAGGGACTTCATGGCGCGCGTTAACGCCGTGCTCGACCGTGCGGATGGCCCGGAGAGCGGCTCCACCGCGCCCGACCTCGTTGACGTGGTGCGCGCAGGCGAGCTGCCGGGCATCCTTGCCTGGCTGGAGTCGAGGGCGGCGCTCTGGCCGGTCTTCCGCCCCTACCTCGACGTGCTCGACGAGGCCGCCGCCGTCGACCGCGACGTGCGCGCCATGGTGGAAGGATGGCATGAGGAGGTCATCTCCGACCTGGTCAGCGGTATGAAGCTGGCCGGGCGCTTCTCGGAGGAGACGCACCACATCCGCGGAACGCTCGCCTTCACGTCCCTCGACTACGTCGCGACTCTCTGGACACGCCGCAAGTTCGAGCCAAACCGCGAGCACGCGCTCGAGTTGCTTGCCGACAGCTGGTACCACCTGCTCTGTGACGGCGCTTAGCCGGGCAACGGACTCGCCGAGGGCGGCTGGGACGCCCCGAAGCCTGGGGCTATATTGTGGCCGGAGCCGTGCTTATGGCACTGTTCGTGCTGATGGAAACCAGGGTCAGGCACCCGCTCGTGGCCACCGAGCGCAACCGCGGGGCGGCCTTCCTGGCCTCCTTCCTGTCCGGCGCGGTCCTCATCGGCGGCATCCTGTTCATCAACTTCTACATCCAGATCGTGCTTGGCTTCGCGCCGTTCCTGGCCGGCCTGGCTTTCCTGCCCCTGACGGTGGCGCTGATCGTTACGGCCGGCCTCGTCGCGAAGAACCTGCCCAAACTGGGGGCGAAGAGCCCGACGGCGGTCGGCCCGGTCTTTCTGGCGGCTGCGATGCTGTGGCTCACGCAGGTGAGCGCGGACGGCAGCTACTTCTTCAACATGCTGCCCGCGCTGCTCCTGATGGGAGTGGGTCTGGGAATGGTGTTCGTGCCGATGCAGAACCTCGCATTGTTCGGCGTGGACAAGGACGATTCCGGCGTCGCCAGTGCCCTGGTGAACGCTTCACAGCAGATCGGCGGTTCACTGGGCATCGCCCTGTTCAGCACCATCGCTGCGGCGGCCACGCCCGGTGGCGTCTCGCTGGCGGCCCTCTCCACCGGCTACTCTCTGGTCTTCCTCTGGGCAGCCGGCATTGCGGTCCTGATCGCCCCGATCGCCCTGCTGCTCATCAACATCGACCGCAAGAGGTTCACCGGCACCGAGCGGGACGTTCCGGTCGTTCACCTGGGCTGAGCCGTACCGGACGGTCCACGCTGTACTAATCCACGCTGTACCAAAGGAAAGCCCCCTCGACGAGGGGCTTTTCCTTTGGGTACACGAATCAGGCCGAGAAGGCTTAGATCCACTTCGGGGCGGCGGGAACCGTGCCGTTTGCAGCGGCGGTCCCGGGCCCGGCGGCGGTGACGCCGTTGCTTCCCCGGCCAGCGGCCCATTCGACGACGGCCGCCAATGGCCCAAAGACCACAGTGGCGGACGCCGACGACGAGTCCCCGAACGTGAGATCCCGGTCGGTGACTTTGACCACGAGACCCTTATCGGTGCCGCGGGTCTTCCAGGCGCCGGTGATGTCAGCCAGGAGCCGCTCCAGGACGGGTGCCGGGATGTCACTGAAGGTGGCTCCGTTGTCCAGGTCCACGGCGTGGATCCAGACTTCGCGGGTGCGCATCCAGACGGTTTCGGCCGCCGGGACCTCCCTGCCCTGGATCGTCCGCACCTTGTGGCGCCAGGCGTCGGCGGGCAGGTCCCGCCATTCGACGTTCAGGTGCACGGCGGAGTGGTCGAAGAGGTGCCGCAGCGCGATCGGGCTCAGCGTGGCGCCGAACTCGATTTCGTGGTCGCGGACCGCGGTGGAGGCGTACATCGGGGTTTCCACCCCGGTGGCCGCCCACTCGACGAGCCGGGCGACCGCCCGGGCGTTGTAGCCGATGTGCGCCGTGATGTGGCGGCGGGTCCAGCCCGGCAACAGCGAATCGCCGTCGAGCTCAACGTCGCTGAGTTCGTTGAGCTTCCGGGCGAAGAACGCCGTGCCCCGGCGGGCCTGCAGCAGTGCCGCAAGCAGGTCCGGGTCCGTCGCCTGGTCTGTGCGGGCAACCATCAGGCTTCCTTAACCACGCGGTTCTTCAGCTGGCCCAGTCCCTCGATGGTGGTAATCAGGACCTGGCCCTCCTGCAGGTAGCGCTTGGGGTCCTGGGCGTGGCCCACGCCGCCGGGGGTGCCGGTGGCAATGACATCACCTGGGTTCAGCGTGATGATCGTGGAGATGTAAGAGACCAGGAACTCGGGCGTGAAGACGACATCGTTAGTGGGCGTCTGCTGCTGGATTTCGCCGTCGACCTCGGAGGTCATGAGGCCGCTGCTGAACTCGTCCCTGGTGACCAGGGCAGGTCCGAACGGAGTGGACTTCTCCCAGGTCTTGCCCTGCAGCCACTGGACGGTGCGGAACTGGTAGTCGCGCATGCTGACATCGTTCAGCACGGCGTAGCCGGCGATGTGGTCCGCGGCGTCGGCTTCACTGATCCGGCGGCCCTTCTTGCCGATCACGACGGCGAGTTCGGCCTCCCAGTCGACCGCGTCGGATTCCTGCGGCAGCGCCAGGTCATCGTTCGGGCCGATCAGGGACTCCTGGTACTTCGCGAACAGGGTGGGGAACTGGGGGACTTCCCGGCCCATTTCCTTGATGTGGTTGCGGTAGTTGTGGCCCACGCAGATGATCTTGCCGGGGGAGGGGACGACGGCGTCGAGGTCGGCGCCTTCGAGCGGGTGCGTGGCGCCGTCCGCTGCCTTCGCGGTGGCCTCCCAGCCGGTTGAGCGGAGGAGTTCGCCGACGTCGGCGAAGCCGCCGATTTCGGTCAGGGTGTCGCCGTCCTGACGGACGGCCTTGGTTACTGTCTTTTCCCCAACGGAGAGGCGGAGGGTGAGGAGTCTCATTACTTGTTGCGTCCTTCGATGTAGGTGCGGTTGAAGTTCAGGCGCTCAAAGATGGGCGCGTCGCTGAAGCGGAAGAGATCGAAACTTGTTTCGGCGTGCAGGTCCGCCTGAAGCGACCATTCCTGCCAGGACGGGACCACGAAGAGGTCGCCTTTCGCCAGGGTCCTGGTTTCTCCGTTGAGGACCACGGAGCCGGACCCCTCGAAGACCTGCCAGACGCTGGATCCGACTTCACGGACGGCTTGCGTGGCGGCACCGGCGCGGAGGCGATGGAATTCGGCCCGGATAGTCGGCATCACATCGCCGCCGGTGGTGGGGTTGGTGAAGCGGACGGCGGCGTGGCCCTGGGACGCGGTGGCGGGGTGGCCCTCGTCCTCGAGCAGCAGCTGCTCAGCCAGTGCCCGGTCCGTGTGCTCCCAGCGGTAGGCCGCGATGGGGGAGCTCGTGGTGTCGTCCAGGCCCGAGAGCGGGCGCAGGCCCGGGTGGGCCCAGAGTCGCTCGGACCGGGAGATGTCCGGGGTGGCTTCGTCGGTGACCCTTTCGGTGCCGAACTCGAAGAAGCCGGCGTCGGCGTAGTGCGCGAACGGGATGTCCAGGCCGTCGATCCAGGCCATCGGCTCATCAGTGTCATTGTGGTGGCCGTGGAAGTTCCAGCCCGGGGTCAGGAGGAAGTCGCCCCGGGACATCCGGACAGGGTCCCCGTTCACGACGGTCCACACGCCTTCGCCCTCGACAACGAAGCGGAAGGCGTTCTGCGAGTGGCGGTGCTCCGGGGCGGTTTCGCGGGCACCCAGGTACTGGATGGCTGCCCACAAGGTGGGGGTGGCATACGGCGTACCGGCCAGGCCCGGGTTGGCCAGGGCAATGGCGCGGCGTTCCCCGCCGCGGCCGACCGGGACAAGGTCGCCGGCACGGGCGGCCAGCGGGTACAGATCGCTCCACCGCCAGACATGCGGGACCGCCTTGGGAGTCGGGACCATCGGCATCAGGTCCGCGATCTCGGTCCAGAGCGGGATCAGGTTCTCCCGGTCAAAATCCCGGTACAGCTCTTTGAGCTGGGCAGCCTCTTCGGGTGTCGGCTCCGGCAGGGCGTGGCTGGCCGCCACCGATTCATGCGTGGTGTTCTCGGCGCTGATGGACACGTGGGCCTCCTCGATAAGGTCAGAACAGTTCTAGGGCGTAGTTCGACCTTACGAATACGGCGGTGTGATCCCCAGCATATTCTGCTGGCCAGAATTATCGCGAGGGCCTTCAGTGACAGCTCAGTCCGGTTCGGCCGGATTCGCCGCGATGTCGATCTCCAGCTGCCGGCAGGTTTCCCGCAGGGCGGGGACAAGCCCGGCGTCGAATACCCGGCGGAAGCGCGTCGCCGGAGTTGCGACGCTGAGCGCGCCGACGACGTGCCCGTGCCGGTTGTGCAGGGCCATCCCGAGCGCACTCACGCCCTCCTCAGTGCCTTCGAAATTGGCCGCGAAGCCGTTGCTGCGGACCGACTCGAGCTCCCGCACGAATGCCGGATATTCATTGTCCGGAATGGTGTCCCCGCCAATTTCCGCGTTATGGCTGCGGAACAACTGCTCGATCATGGCCGGATCCAGTCCGGCGAGCATGGCCTTGCCTCCGGAGGTCTTGTTGGCGGGCATGACCGTCCCCTGCCGGTCACCAACCCGCAGGACGTTGTTCCCTTCCACTGTGGCCAGGAAGCGCACCTTCGTGCCCACCCGCACCATGAGGTTGACGGTCTCGTTGAGCCGCGCCGAGAGCAGCTCCATATGCGGCTGCGCGAGTGAGCGGAGCAGCCGGGTCCAACTCAGCCCGGCCGGCCCGACGCCCATGGCGGGGCCGGGGACATAGCGCCGGTTTTCGTCCTGCACGGCGAATCCCCGGTAGACCAGCATCGCCAAGAGGCGGTGGGCGGTGGATGGAGCCACACCCAGCTCCGCGGCGGCGTCTTTGAGCCGCAGTGCTCCGCCGTCGCGGAGCAGCTGGAGGAGCTGCAGCGCGTTGTCCACTGCCTCAATGGAATAGGTGGGCCGCTTTTGAACAGGCTGACGGGCGGACTTCGCCAATGGATTGTTCTGCACATCAGAATTGTATTGTGGTTCATCTGCGGCCGCCATGACAGTAGTGGCATGAATCACACAACTTCCGCTGCAGCGCCGCACCGGTCCTCGACGGGGGCTCCCGCACCCTCTCCCGCTGATGGGAACGCATCACGGTTCTCCAAAGGATCGGCAGCGGCCGTCCTGGTTTGCTGGCTTTTAGTGGTCTTCGACGGCTACGACCTGATCGTCTACGGCACCGTCCAGTCCGCCCTGATTTCCGAGACCGGCTGGGGACTGAGCAAGGCCACGGCCGGAACCATCGGATCCATGGCCTTCCTCGGCATGATGATCGGGGCGATCTTCGCCGGCCGGATGGCCGACTCGTGGGGACGCCGCCGCACCATCCTCGGCTGTGCCATCGTCTTCTCGATCTTCACCATCCTTTGCGCCTTCGCTCCCAGCGCCGCCGTGTTTGGGGGGCTGCGGCTCCTCGCCGGCATCGGCCTCGGCGGGCTGGTGCCCTCGGCAAACGCCCTCGTCGCGGAACTGGTCCCGGCAAAGTGGCGGTCCACGATCGCCACCCTGATGATGTCCGGCGTGCCTATCGGCGGATCCATCGCCGCCCTGGTCGGGATCCGGCTGATTCCCGCCTTCGGCTGGCAGTCCATGTTCCTGGTGGCCGTGCTTGCCCTGCTGATCGTGGTGCCCCTCGGCCTGAAATACCTCCCGGAGACGCTGGCCCCGGTCCGCGCCAAAGCCAGCGCATCAGGCAAGGCGGCCGGCAAGTCTGCCCGTACCGGCACCGGCAACAACGACTCCGAGCCGGCCGGCTTCTCCTCCCTGCTCCGCGCACCGTACCTGGGGGTCAGCCTGCTGTTCGCCCTGGCAACGGTCGCCACCCTCTTCGCCTGGTACGGGCTGGGCACCTGGCTGCCCAACCTCATGCAGTTGGCCGGCTACAACCTGGGTTCCGCCCTCACCTTCGCCCTGGCCCTCAACCTGGGCGCGGTGGCCGGCTCGGTCATCACGGCCTGGGCCGGGACCCGCTTTGGCCCGATCCCGACGGCGATCGCCGCGGCCGCCGTTGCAGCAGGAGCGCTGGTGGTCCTGGTGACCGGACCGCCGGTCACCGTCGTGTACCTCATGCTGGTCCTCGCCGGCGTCGGCACCCACGGCACCCAGTGCCTCATCATCGCCGCGGTCGCGAGCCACTATCCCGCACACCTGCGGGGGACCGCGCTGGGCTGGGCGCTGGGGACGGGCCGGATCGGCGCCGTCGCCGCGCCCCAGATTGGCGGCCTCCTGCTGGCCGCCGGGCTCGGCGTCAATTCCAATTTCCTCGCCTTCGCCGGCGCAGCCGCCATCGCCGCGGTCCTGCTGGCCGCCGTCGGCCTCAAGCTCAAGTCAAAATCCCCGATCTCCCAAGGAGCAAGCAATGTCTGACCACGCCCCGTCCACCGGTTTCCTGCCCACCGACGGCCCGTCCACCGATGTCCTCGTCATCGGAGGGGGTATGGCCGGACTGGCCGGAGCCCTCGCGCTGCGGGAAAACGGCGCCAACGTCACTTTGGTGGAGCGGGCCCCCGAATTTGGCGAGGTCGGCGCGGGGCTGCAGATGGCCCCCAACGCCTCCCGCGTCCTGAAGCGCTGGGGCCTGCTGGAAAAGGCCCTGGAGATCGGCGTCCAGCCCAAACATCTCGTCTTCCGCGACGCCGTCACCGGCGAGGAGCTCACCCGCCAGACTCTCGGCGGGGAATTCGAGGAACGCTACGGTGCGCCGTACGTTGTGATCCACCGCAGCGACCTGCACCGGGTCCTGCTCGAAGGTTGTGAAGCGGCGGGCGTCAAGCTTGTCAACGACGTGATGGTCGAGAGTGTGGAAACCGTGAACGGCCGCGGCGTAGCCCACACGGCCGCCGGCGTGGACTACGAGGCCGACGTCGTGATCGGTGCCGACGGACTCAAGTCCACCCTCCGCCCGAGCGTCGCCAACGACGAGCCCGTTCCCTCGGCCTACGTTGCCTACCGCGGCACCGTGCCCATTACCGAAAACACGCCCAGGGCGGATCTCGAGGACGTCATCGTCTACCTCGGACCGGACTGCCACCTGGTGCAGTACCCGCTGCGCAAGGGCAAGCTGCTGAACACCGTGGCCGTGTTCAAATCCGCTTCGTTCGAACGCGGCGAGGAGCAGTACGGGGGAGTGGACGAGCTCGAGGCTGCGTACAAGGATTGCGTCCCGGCCGTCCAGGATGCGCTGAAAAACCTGGGCACCAGCATGCGCTGGCCCATGTATGACCGTGATCCGATCGAAAATTGGGTCGCCGGCCGGATGGTGCTGATGGGCGATGCCGCGCACCCTATGCTGCAGTACCTTGCCCAGGGTGCCTGCCAGGCGCTCGAAGACGCCGCCGTGCTGCAGGACGCAAGCAATGGCACCGTGTTCACCGCGGACGGCGTCAAGCCCGAAGCCTGGGGCGATGCCATCAGGGAGTTCAACGTCCTGCGCGCTGGCCGCACCGCCCGCGTGCAGCGCACGGCCCGCATCTGGGGCGAATCCTGGCACGTCTCCGGACTGGCCCGGACCTTGCGCAACCTGCTCTTCAAGAGCCGGAAGGACAACGACTTCCGGTACAACGACTGGCTGTACGGCCAGGAGGGCGACGGCGTCCCGGCAGCTCAGGCTGCCTGTACCCGCCTGTCGGACCGGATCTCCGCCTGACTCAGCGGCGGCGTCACCACTGACACCGCGGGGCGTGTGCCCCGTGCGCAGCCAAGAAACCCCCTCGTTCGAGGGGGTTTCTTGGCTTAAGCCTGCGGGATCAAACGGCGTCCCTTGACATTGCCAAAACGTTTTCGGTAGTGTGATCGACACAACATGCCAAAACGTTTTGCAAAGGACTGTCAAAGATGACGAAGATCGGGATAAGGGACGTGGCGAAAGCCGCCGGGGTCTCCGTAACCACGGTGTCCCACGCCCTCAATCCCGCCGGCGGTTCCCGCGTCAAAACGGAAACCCGTGAGCACATCCGGGCCGTCGCCAAAGACCTTGGCTACGCTCCCAACCGGCTGGCCAGCGGCCTGCGCAACCAGCGTTCGCAGATCCTGGGCCTCGTCAGCGACGAAATCACCACCACGCCGTTCGCCGGGGCCATGATCCGGGGCGCCCAGGATGCCGCCTATGAGCGCGGTTACGTGCTCATGGTGGTCAACTCGGGCCTTGACCCGGAACTCGAAAACCGCGAAATCCGGACACTGCAGCAGCACCAGGTTGACGGGATCGTCTACGCGAGGATGTACCACCAGGGAGTCACCCTGCCGGAGGAACTGGGCACGCTGCCCACAGTCCTTCTCGACGCCGCTACGGCGGACCGGTCCATCTCGTCGGTGGTCCCGGACGAAGTTGCGGCGGCGGAAACGGCGGTGGAGGCCCTCGTCCAAGCGGGCCATACCAGGATCGGGATGCTGAGCAACGCTGACGACATCCCGGCAACCCACGGCCGGCTACAGGGCTACCGCAACGCGCTGGGCCGCCACGGCCTCCGGTTCAAACCGGAATTGGTGACCGCGGGGGTGGCTGATACTACTGGCGGGCGGGAGGCTGCACTGGAGCTGCTGCAGCGTCCGGAGCGGCCAACGGCGCTGTTCTGTTTCAGCGACCGGGTGGCCATGGGTGCCTACCAGGCCGCCGCCGCGCTGGGGCTCCGCATTCCCGAGGACCTGTCCATTGTCGGAACGGACAACCTCGAGCTGATCGCCGCGGCCCTCTGGCCCGGACTGACCACTGTGGCGCTTCCGCACTATGAGATGGGACGCTGGGCGGTCACCCGGCTCCTCGACGATATTGAGGGCCCCGAGGCGGCGGCCGTCCAGGAGATGCTTTCCTGCCCGCTCATTGAGAGAGGGTCCGTCGGTCCGCCGCCGGACTGAGCCCTTCGGCTAATCCACCCAACGCTTTCCAGCACAGAACCATCCCGGACCCGAAAAAGGGACGCAGCCGTTGCACCGGCCGCGCCCCCAAGGACCCGGGCTAATCATCCGCGAACAAAAATAAGCAGAAAGACTCACTCATGAACAAGCGATTCACCCGGATCCTGGCCACCAGCATAACGGCGGCCGCCCTGGTCGGCAGCCTCGGTGCGTGCGGCAAGGGGAGTGCCTCGGCCACATCCGAAGGCTCCAACGAGATCACCATGTGGACCCATAATGCCGGCAACCCGGAGGAGCTGGCCGCAATCCAGGGCGTCGTTGACTCCTACAACAAGGGCAGCGGTGCCAAGGCCAAGATCAAGGTGCAGGCGTTCCCGCAGGAGTCCTACAACGACTCCGTGGTGGCTGCGGCGGCCGCCGGCAAACTTCCGTGCATCGTGGATATTGACGGACCCAATGTCCCCAACTGGGCGTGGGCAAAGTATCTGACCCCGCTCAAGCTCTCCGCCGATCTGTCCGCCAACTTGCCCAGCACCGTGGCCAAGTGGGAAGGCGAGACCTACGCCGTCGGTTACTACGACGTCGCGCTGGCCCTGTTTGCACGGGCTTCGGACCTGAAAGCCGCCGGGGTCCGCGCTGCAACCACCGAGCAGCCCTGGACCAAAGACGAGTTCCAGGACGCGCTGACCAAGCTCAAGGCCCTGGGCAAGTGGGAATACCCGCTGGACCTGGGGACCGCCGGCAGCGGCGAATGGCTGCCCTACGGTTACTCGCCGTTCCTGCAGTCCTTCGGCGCCGACCTCATCAACCGCGACGGGTTCCAGACCGCGGACGGTGTCCTCAACGGGGACAAGGCCGTGGAGTGGGCCAAGTGGTTCCGCGGCCTCGCGGAGCAGGGCTTCATGGCCACGAAGAGCGGCAAGGACTCCACCCAGGACTTCCTGAACAACAAGAGCGGTGTCCTGTACACCGGCTCATGGGCCGCGGACAAAGCCCGCGCCGCACTGGGCGAGGACCTGGTGGTCATGCCCACCGTGGACCTCGGCAACGGACCCAAGATCGGCGGGGCCTCCTGGCAGTGGGGCGTCACCGAGGGCTGCGCTAACACCGAAGCCGCCATGGACTACCTCTCCTACTCACTGAAGCCGGAAAACCTGGCCGCAGTTGCTAAGGCCACGGGCACCATCCCGGCGACGGATGAAGCCGCGGCGCTGATCCCGGCCTTCGCGGAGGGCGGTGCCAACCGGACCTTCATGGACTTCTCCCGCCAGTACGCCGTGATGCGCCCGGAGACCCCGGCGTACCCGTTTATCGCCACCGAATACGGCAAGGTCGTCCAGGATGTCCTGGCCGGCGCCGACCCCCAGGCTGCCCTGGACAAGGCGGTCAAGGCCATTGATGCCAACATCAAGTCCAACGGCGGCTACAAGAACTAGCAGCCCGCCGCGGAGGACGACGACGGCGGCACAGTTCCGCCGTCGTCGTCCGCCCGGTGCTGCAGTCAACGGAGAATCCCATGACAACCAGCCCACTTCCCACCCGTCCCCGCCCCGCGGCCGCAGCGGCGCCCCGGCCGCTGCCGGCCGCACCGCGCCACCGCCGGGCAGGCTTCCTGCGCGAACAGCTCAGCGGCTGGGGCATGATCGCCCCCGCAGCGGTGCTGCTGCTGCTCTTTGTGTTCCTGCCGGCCATCCTGGGCTTCGGCCTGGCCTTCACCAACGCCCGGCTGATCTCGCCCCGGCCGGTGGAGTTCGTCGGCGCGGACAACTTTGCCCGGCTGTTCGCGGATCCCACCTTCTGGCGGGCGCTCCTGAACGTCACGTACTTCGCCGTGGTGGTGGTCCCCGTGCAGTCGGCCCTCGCCCTGGCCATGGCGCTGCTGATCAACAAGAAGTTCCGCGGCGTGAACTTCTTCCGCACCGTCTACTTCCTGCCCGTGGTCACCTCCATGGTGGTGGTCTCCCTGCTGTGGCTGTTCATGTACCGCAAGGACGGCCTGATCAACGAGCTGCTGTCCACCTTCAGCTTCGGCCTCATCCAGGGAGCGGATTGGCTCAACGACCCCGCCACGGCCATGCCTGCCATCATCGCGCTGTCCATCTGGCAGGCGGCCGGCTTCCACATGATCATCTGGCTCGCCGGGCTGCAGGGCATCTCCGGTGAACTGTACGAGGCGGCCCAGCTGGACGGCGCGAGCCGCTGGCACCAGTTCCGCTATGTCACCTGGCCCGGTCTCAAGCACACCCGCAGCCTGGTCCTGGTGACCATCACCATCCAGGCCCTCGGCCTCTTCGACCAGGTCAGTGTCATGACCCAGGGCGGCCCGCTCGACTCCACCACCACCATCATCTACGAGGCCGTCCGCTCCGGCTTTAAACAGCAGGAAACCTCCTACGCCTCCGCGATCTCGCTGGTTTTCTTCGTCCTCGTGCTGCTCATCTCAGCGGTGCAGCGCTACCTGACCCGAGAGAAGGACTGACGTGAAAAATTCGCTTAGACTAAGCGGCGCGGTCACGATGCTGGTGCGGATCCTGTTCGCCGCCGTCGCCGCCTTCCCCATCGTCTTCATGCTGGTGTCCTCGCTTAAGCCGGACACCCAGATCTTCGGGGACATGTCCTCCGCCGCGGCTTTCCTGCCGGTGGGAAACATCTCCTTGGACAACTACGCGGCCGTGTTCGACCGGGTTCCGGCCGCCCGTTTCCTGATCAACTCCATCGGCATCTCCGCCGTGACGGTGGTCCTTGGCATCTTCATCAACAGCCTCTGCGCGTTCGCACTGTCCCGGATGGAAGTGCGCGGCAAGCGGGTGGTGTTCACGGTCATCCTGGCCACGCTGATCGTGCCGTTCCAGACCCTTGCCCTGCCCCTCGTCTGGTGGGTCAACCAGTTGCCGTACTTTGAGCTCAACGGCTTCAGCCTCGAGATCTCGAAGGGCTGGCTGGACACCTACCAGGTCCAGATCATCCCCTTCATTGCCAACGCGTTCTCCATCTACCTCTACCACCAGTACTTCGAATCCATCCCCAAGGAACTGGACGAGGCCGCCCGGATCGACGGCGCGGGCTGGTTCAAGATCTACCGCCAGGTGGTCATGCCGCTGGCCGGCCCGGCCACCGCAACGGTCGCGATCCTGACGTTCCTGCCGGCCTGGAACTCCTACCTGTGGCCCCTCATGGTGGTCCAGTCCGAGGAACTCCGCCCGGTCATGATCGGCATCCAATACTTCTTCCAGCTCAACGTCTCCTGGGGCGAAGTGATGGCCTACGCCTCCCTCATCACGGTTCCCGTGGTGGTCCTCTTCATCGCCTTCCAGCGCTCCTTCATCAACAGCATCGCGTCCAGCGGCGTCAAGGGCTAAGCACCCCCCGCCCCGGCCACCGCTTCGGCACACACCGTGAAAGCAGACAGCAATCCCATGACAACCACCACCGCGCTTGGCTGCCAGTACCGGCCACAGCACCACTACACCGCCGACCGCAACTGGCTCAACGATCCCAACGGACTGGTCTACGCCAACGGCACCTACCACCTCTTCTACCAGCACAACCCGTCCGGGACCGTGTGGGGCAACATGTCCTGGGGGCACGCCACGTCGGCGGACCTGCTGCACTGGGACGAGCAGCCGGTGGCCATCGCCTGCGATGAGCAGGAAGCCATCTTCTCCGGTTCGGCCGTGCTGGACGCCGACAACACGAGCGGCTTCGGCACAGCGGAGAACCCGCCCCTCGTCGCCATCTACACCAGCGCCTATTCGCCCGCATCCCCTTTGAGCGGCCGGCAGGCGCAGTCCCTCGCCTACAGCACAGACGACGGCGCCACCTGGACAAAACACGCCGGGAACCCGGTAGCGGACCGCGGTTCCGCCGACTTCCGCGACCCGAAGGTCTTCTGGTACGACGGGGGCGCCGGCAGTTACTGGGTGATGGTCGCCGTCGAAGCGACGGACCGTGAAGTCGTCCTCTACAAGTCCGCCGACCTCAAAGCCTGGGAATACCTCAGCACCTTCGGCCCGGCGAACGCCACCGGGGGAGTGTGGGAATGCCCTGACCTGTTCGAGCTCCCGGTGGACGGCGCCGCCGGGAACACCAAGTGGGTGCTGGTGGTGAACCTGAGCCCCGGCGGAATCGCCGGCGGCTCCGGCGGCCAGTACTTCCTCGGAACGTTTGACGGCGTCGCGTTCGTTTCCGATACCACTGTCACTGAGGGGCTCCAGCAGGATGACAGCCGGATGGCCGAATATGGCTGGCTGGACTGGGGACGGGACTACTACGCCGCCGTCTCGTTCAGCAATGCCCCGGACGGGCGAAGGCTCATGATCGGCTGGATGAACAACTGGCAGTACGGCGCCGACACACCCACCAGCGGCTGGCGCAGCGCCCTGTCCCTGGTCCGGGAGGTCACGCTGGCTACCCGGGGCGGCCGCGTGGTGCTGGTGCAAGGGGCCGTGGACCCCTTTGAAAACGGCGGAGCCGCGACCTACAGCGAGGCCGGCCGGTCCCTTCCTGCCGGGACGCGCTGGCTCCCGGCCGAGGCTTCCGGCGATGTGCTGCGGATCGACGCCGAATTCGAGCCCGGCGCCGCCGGAAAAGTTGGCCTGCTGCTCCGGGCAGGCGACACCGAACGGACAGTTCTTGCCTACGACTCCGGCACGGGCGTGCTCAGCCTGGACCGTACGGCGTCCGGCAACACGGTCTTCCACGAGTCGTTCGCTTCGGTGGAACGTGTGGCCGTGCCGCTGGAAGCCGGCCGGCTGCGGCTGCGGATCTTTCTGGACCGTTGCTCCGTTGAGGTTTTCGCCCAGGATGGCCTCACAGCCATCACCGACCAGGTGTTCGCCGCGGAGTCCAGCGCACGGGTGGGGCTGTTTGCGGACCGCGACGGCGCCCGGCTGGTGAGCCTGGACATCGTTGCTGGTGCGTGAGCGGCGGAAACACGGAGCCGTCCGGCGCGCTTAACTAGGCCTGCTGCGTGAGATCCATGGTCCCCGTCACCGACAACACCGTTGGCACCACCATCGAAGCTGGTTCAGACGCCCTACCCGGCACGGACAACCGTCGGCTCATTCCTTGGCGATCTCCTCGTCGAAATCGACGCCGTCGCAGCCATTCCGTAGCCTTCCGGGAACACCCGAAAGGGCACGGGAGTGGTCCCGGCCGGTGCGCAAGAGGCGCACCGGCCGGGCCTTGCTTTTGATTACCCGGAACTTCGCTGTAGGTCCGGTCGTTGGAAGGGCATGAGCAGGCGCCTTGCCGTTCCGGTTGTGGTTCTCCTGGCCGCCGTCGCGGCCGCCGTCGGGCTCTATCTGTTCCAGCCGTGGCGGATCTTCACAAGTTCGACCCTGACCGAGGACGTTCCGGCCGTTGCGCCGACCAGCCAGTCCGCGGGCCCATCGGATGAACCATCCGCCGTCGCTCCGCGCGAAGTGGTGACGGGCCGACTTATCAGCCACGAACATGCCAGCTCCGGAACCGTGAAAATCCTCGAACTCTCCGACGGGAGCCGGATTCTGAGGTTCGAAGGCCTCGATACTTCCGATGGCCCGGACCTTCGGGTATGGCTCAGCGACGCCCCGGTGATCGAAGGATCGGCTGGCTGGTATGTCTTCGACGACGGCGTCCATCTCGACCTGGGCGCGCTCAAAGCCAACAAGGGCGATCAGAACTATGAGATCCCCCCCGGAGTGAACCTGGCCGATTACAGTTCCGTCAGTATCTGGTGCGCGCGTTTCGCTGTCTCCTTCGCCGCCGCCGAGCTTACTTAGAGCTGCCCGCGATTCACCGGCATGCCAGTGGCTGACAGGGTGTCGAAGGGCGACGTCATCGCGTTTCGCCTGGGCGCCCACAATCTCACCGAGCGGCTGGGCGAAGGCGCGCTGCTCGACGCGGCCGGCCGGTGCGGAATCCAGAACAGCCCGCCAGGGGCGGCGGTGCTTGCCCTGCACGCCAGGGTGCGAAAGCTCACTCAGGAACAGGTGGCGCACGCAGTCGCCGCGGACAAGAGCCTGCTGCAGACCTGGTGCATGCGCGGCTCGCCGTTCTACTTCCCGGCACCGGACGCGCCGGTCTTCACCACCGGCATGCTGCCGCCGACCGAGGAGGCGATGCGCCATCTCGTTCCCGGAGCGGAGCAGGCGTTGGACTCTCTTGGCATGAGCCTGATCGAGACCGTCGAGATGACCGGTTCCGAGATCGGTAGCGTGCTGTCCGGGCGCAGGCTTGCCATCGATGAGCTGGGCGCGGAGATCGCCGCGCGGATTGCCCGCAGGCTGCCGAGGCGACAACGCGACATCTGGGAGGAAGAAGGTCCCTACGCCCCGGGGCAACCGCTCGGCGAGGGTGTCGTACATTTCTGCGTCCGCATCCTCACGTTGCAGCGGGTGGTCTGCTTCGCGCCGCGCGCCGGGAACAAAGCACCGTTCGTTCTGGTCGACGAGTGGCTTGGCCATCCGATCCCGGACATGCACCCGGACCTCGCGCGCGCCGAGCTGCTGCGGCGCTACCTCCGCTGCTACGGACCGTCGACACGCGGAAACTTCGCCGCCTGGGCGGGGATCCACGCCGGTGACACCGCCCCCTGGTGGAGCTTGGTCAAGGACGAGCTGACGCCGGTCGAGTTTGGCGGCACGTTCTGGATCCTCACGGAGGATCTCGACGCACTGCGGTCGGCCCCGATGCCGGCGGGCGTGCGCCTGCTCCCGCCACGTGACCCGTATACCCAGATGCGCGACCGCGAAACGATCGTCGACACAAAATACCACCGGGAGGTGTGGAAGAGTGTCGGGGAACCGGGCACGGTCCTCGCAGACGGCAAGGTCACCGGCACCTGGCGTCCACGCAAGAGCGGCCGCAGGCTGACCATTTCCATCAAGACGTTCGGACTGCTGCCGGATCGGGACAGGAAGTCGCTCCGCGGTGAGGCTGAGCAGGTCGCGCCGTTGCGCGGCGCTTCGACCGTGGACGTCGAGTTCGACACCTACTGACGCTGCCCGGGAGGGTCCAGCGGCCCTACTCGGAGGGTGCCCCTAGCCATAGCCTTAAGTCATGGAAGAACTACAAGACCAGCGCGTTGAGGAACCTGCGTTGTCTGTCACCACGGTGTTCGCCAGCCTCGCGGAATTGCGGGATGCCCCTGGCTATAGCCCGAAGGCAATCGCCGAGCGGCTTCTAAATTCGCTCGGCAACGAAGCGGCGGCACCTCTTCTGGGGGTCACAGAGGAACTCCTGGACCGCTGGGCGTCCGGGCAGGAGGCGCCCGATACGGAGGGACGTCTCCAGCTTGCGGACCTGGATGCGCTCGTAGGCCATCTGCACGCGGCGTTCACGCCGGCCCAGGCCATGATCTGGATGTGCGGTTATGACGTCCACCTGGGCGCCAGGCCCATCGATGTCTACCGCATACAAGGAACGGCGCCGGTGATCGGGGCCATCCGCGCCTTCGCCCGGGAAGCTTGATCGACGCAGTCCGGCCCGACGCCGTCCGCTACCGGGCCAGGTCCTTGCCTTTGGTTTCAGGGATGGTGAAGATGAATGCCGCGCTGATCGCCAGCAACGCCACCGCGTACACGTTGAACAGGGTGGGCAACTGGAGCGTGCTGCCGAGCCACTGCTGGAGGTAGGGCGCGGTCCCGCCGAACAGGGCCACGCAGATGGAGTACGGCACGCCCACGCCCACGGTCCGGATGCTGGTGGGGAACAGTTCCGCGTAAACAGCGGGCACAATCGCGGCGCTCGCAGCGATGAAAACCAGCATCACGGACATGCTCATGGCGAGCTGCCATGCCGAATCCTTCAGGAGCCAGGTCATGGGGAAGTGCATCACGGCGGCCCCGACTGCCCCCGCCCACAGGACCTTCTTGCGGCCGATCCGGTCTGACAGCTTGCCCCAGAACGGGAGGGCGGCGATGAACACAATGTTGCCGATAACGCCGGCCCACAGGGCTTCTCCGCGGTCGATCTTCAGGGCGGTGGTGGCATAGCTCGGGGCCACGACGCCCCAGATGTAGTAGATCACCGTGAGTCCCACTGTCAGGCCGATGACCTGGAGGGCCTGCTTGCGGTAGCGGACAATCTGGGGCCAGATGGGTGCGCGTTTCTCGGTGGCCGACTCGCCCTCGAAGACCTCCGTCTCGTGCAGCCGGGACCGCATGATCAGCGCATACAGGCCCATGGCGGCGCCGATCAGGAACGGGATCCGCCAGCCCCACGCGTTCATGGCCTCGGTGCTCAGCGCCATGTTCAGGACCGCCCCCAACAAGGTTCCGAACAGGATGCACACGGTGCCGGAGGTGTAAATCAGCGTGGCCCAGAACCCGCGGTGCTCCTTGGGCGCCATTTCCGCGAGGTAGGTCTGGGATGACGGCAACTCCCCGCCGTGGGCCAGGCCCTGGACGAGCCGCGCCACCAGCAGCATGAGCGACGCCCAGGCGCCGACGCTCGCAAAGGTCGGGGCGACGCCGATCAGAAGGCTGCCCAGCGACGCCAGGCCCACGGCCAGCGTCATGGAGGCCTTGCGGCCCACGCGGTCGCCGATCCAGCCGAAGAGGAAACCGCCGAACGGGCGTGCGACGAAGCCGACGGCGAAAATCGCCAGGGTGGACAGCACCGCCGACGCCGGATCCGACTTGCTGAACAGCTGGCTCGCGATGAAGGGCGTGAAGGTCGCATAGATGGCCCAGTCGTACCATTCGACGGCGTTTCCGATGCCGGTGCCGACGAGGGTCTTCCGGGTGGATAGGCGGTTCGCGCCCTGTGCGTGGGTGATGGCGGTCATGTTTTCTCCCTGGGAGTGGGTGGGCTAGGAGGCTGGTGCAGCGGCCGGAGCGTAGGCCGGGGGAGTGGCGGCGAGCGCCGCCAGACGGGAGATGGCGAGTTCCGCATAGAGGGCGGCCCCGTCGGCCAGCACGCCGTCGTCAAACGTTGCGTACGGCGAGTGGTTGAACGGCGAGGTGGTGTGGTCGGTGCCCTGGGGCACCGCGCTCAGGCCGATGAACGTGCCCGGCACTTCGGCGAGCACGCGGGAAAAGTCCTCGGATCCGCCCAGTGGGGTGGCCCAGCGCGTGAGCCGTGATCCGCCGAACAGCCCGGCGATGACCTTTTCGGCGGTGTGGGTTTCGTCCTCGTCTGTGATGGTGAGCGGATACTCGTGCTGGTAGTCCACATCGACGTCGAGGCCGTGCGCGGCGGCGATTCCCTTGAGCAGCCGGGGCACGGAGTCCATCATCTTCTGCCGGGACTCTTCCGAGAACGTCCGGATGGTGGCTTCGATGCGCGCGGTTTCCGGGATGACGTTCCGCTTGGTGCCGGCATGGAGGACCCCTACGGACAGGACCACGGGGTCGAACATGTTGAACTGGCGGGTGACCATGACCTGCAGGGCCGTCACCATTTCGGCGGCGGCCGGAACGGGGTCCTTGGCAGAATGCGGTGCGGAGCCGTGGCCTCCGGCGCCAAGAACGGTGACCACCAGCGCGTCGGAGCTGCTGAGCATGACGCCCGGCTTCGTGCAGAACGTACCGTACGGTTCCAGCGAGGAGAACACGTGCATGCCGTAGGCGGCGTCCACCCGACGGCCGGGGGCGTCCAGGACGCCCTCGTTGATCATGTAGCTCGCTCCGTCGAATCCTTCCTCGCCCGGCTGGAACATCAGCACGACGTCGCCGGTCAGTTGGTGCCGGCGTTCGGCCAGGAGTGTGGCCGCCCCTGCCAGCATCGACGTGTGGAGATCGTGGCCGCAGGCGTGCATGGCGCCGTCGATAGTGGAGGTGTAGTCGACGCCGGTCTTTTCCTGGACCGGAAGCCCGTCCATGTCCGCGCGCAGCAGCACGGCGGGCCGGTCGGTCCCAGCCACGGCGCCGGGTGCGGCGCCGCGGAGGACCGCGGTGACCGACGTCGTCTCTTTCCCCAGGGTGATCTCGTAGGGCAGCCCGTCCAGCGCACGGAGGACCTTCTCCTGGGTTCGCGGCAACTGCAGGCCGATCTCCGGCTCCCGGTGTAGGTCGTGGCGGAGCCGGGCGAGGTCCGCCTGTATCTCCCGGGCGTCTGCGGTGATCGGCATGTGCACTCCTCATCTGTGGTTCTGGCTCTGTGGTCTATTCTGAAGTGGCGTACTTCACAACGAACAGAAGTGCTGGAAAAATGCACTCTCAGTGCCCGTTGGCCATGATTCATGCAGAAGGGAACGCGGTGGATCTCAGCGAGGAAGACCTGGCACTGATCAATGCCCTGCAAATTGAACCCCGCCTGAGCTGGGCGGATGCCGCGGGGATCCTCGGCGTTCACGCGACGACTCTGGCGGCCCGGTGGGAGCGGTTGCGGTCCGGCGGTGCCTCCTGGGTCACGGCGCACCTGATCGGTGACCCGAAGCAGATGTGCCTCGCATTCGTAGCCGTGGACTGCGAGAGGAACCAGCGGGAGAACGTCACGGCCCGGCTGGCGGCAATGCCGCAGATCGTCACCATTGAAGAGGCGGCGAGCAACCGGGACCTCATGCTGACCGTCATTACCGGATCCCTCGAGGAGTTCAGCACCAAGGTGGTGTCACGGCTGAAGGACATCGACGGCCTGCTCAAGTACCAGACGGCACTGTGCACGCGCCTGCACTCAGCGGGCGATGCCTGGCGGCTGAACGTGCTGAGCCGTGCCCAGCAGGCATCCATCCGTGCGTTGGGGAGGTCCCTGCCGGCCGGCGCGGAACGTCCCGGCGCGGTCCGGGCGCCGCTGCCTGCCAGCCACCTGGACCTCCTGCCCATTCTCGCCAAGGATGGACGCGCGACGGCGGCCGACATCGCGCGGGCGCTTGGCCGGAATCCGGCGACTGTCCAGCGCCAGCTCAACCGCGTCCTGGCCAGCGGGATCCTGTCCCTGCGCTGCGAGGTGGCGCAAAAATACTCTTCCTTTCCGGTCACTTGTCAGTGGTTCGCCCGCGTCCCTGCAGGCCAGCACGACGCCGCCGCGGCCGCGATCCGGACCATCCGTCAGGTGCGCCTCAGCGCTTCCACCACGGGTCCCACGAATTTCGTGATCATCATGTGGGTCCAGTCCCTTGCACACGTCATGGACGCGGAGCTTTCCCTGCAACAGAAGGTTCCCGGAATTGAACTCGTGGAGAGCGTCGTCATGCTCAGCACTGTCAAGCGGGTCGGCTGGATGCTGAACCCGGACTCAACGGCCAGCGGCGCCATCGTCGTCACCGCGGGAGAACTGCAGCGGGCCGAGTAGCGGCGTGCGGAACCGGACCGTCGTGCCGTTTGCTGTGTCGATCAACGAGTACCGGCCAAAAGGGCCGGCGACCACGAGGAACGCCAGAAGGCGCCCGGCTACCGCCTCCGTGATCTCATCGTCGCCCTGCAGCGGGCGACCCTTCGGGCCCGTACTCCGCGAGGGTGACGACGAGATCAGCCTCGGCCCGGAACGACTCGATCAGCCGGGCGTTTTTCTCGTCCACAGTGTGTACCCACGACTCGGCGTCCGCCCGGCTCTTGCCGAATCGGACGTGGCGTTGGATGAGGCGCTGGATGCGCAATTCGTTCTCCTGCTCGCAGTACCAGACCTCGGTGCACTGGTTCCGGACCTGTCGCCATTCCGGAAGGCCGAGCAGAAGGTAGTTTCCTTCGGTCAGGATGGTCGTCGCGGACGGGTACACGGGGATCACTCCGGCGATGGGCTGCTCAATGGTGCGTTCGAATCCCGGGGCGTAGACCACCGCCGCCCGGGGGGTACGCAGCCGGTGAAGCGCGGCTGCGTACCCGCGTACGTCGAAGGTCTCGGGGGCGCCCTTGCGGTCCAGCAAACCCAGTCGCGTCAGCTCCTGGTCGGAGAGGTGAAAGCCGTCCATGGGGACGTGGGCGAATTGCTGGTGCTCCGGATCGGGGACGCCTTTGTTTAGTTCGGTCACCAGGATCTCGACCAGCGTGGTCTTGCCGGCCCCCGGGGCGCCAACGACGCCGATGACGACCGGCGCCGTCGTGGAGGCCGCCAGTCGCCGCGCCCTTTCCAGGAGAGACACAAGCTGACCGTTCATCAACGCAGTATAGAAGGTGGTCAGTTCGTGGTGGAGATCCCGCTCCCGCTAGGCGAAGCGAACTTCCATGACCTAATGCCCGCTGTTCGGTTTGCTTCCCGTCGACCCCCGGACCGTGAGGTGGGTAGGCATCACGGACCGGCTGCGAATGGCGCCGCCGGAGAGGGGATTGAGCTGGGCCAGCAGCATGGACACGGCCACGCGTCCGGCCTGCTCGATTGGCGACGTCATGGTGGTGAGGGGCGGATTGCAGAAATCAGCACCGAAGATGTCATCGCAACCCACGATGCTGATGTCCTCCGGGACCCGGATGCCGCGTTCCCGGAGGCGCTGGAGCATTCCGATGGCAATCAGATCGTTGAAGGCGATGCAGGCTGTCGCGCCGCTGTGGACCGCTGCGTCCGCCGCGGCTGCGCCCGATTGGGTCTTGGGCGCGAAAGGCCCCAGGTTTCGGACTTCGACTGCGCGTTCCTCTGCCGCTTCCGAAAGGGCGGCCCACCGCCGGGTGCTGGACTGGGAGGTGGCCGGACCTCCTATGTAGGCGATCCGCGTGTGGCCCAGTGAAATCAGGTGATCAAGGGCCTGACTGGTCGCCGCCGGCGTGTCGATGATGACGGCCGGAACGCCGGAAACATCCCGGTTGACGGTAACCAGGGGCATCTTGGCCGCAGCGGCGAGAAGGTCATCATCACTCAGCCTCGAGGCCGCAACAATGACCCCGTCGGCCCCCTTGCGCAGCTGTTCCAGTGCGCCGGCCTCAACTTCATCCGATTCCTCGGTGTCCACCAGCAACTGGGTGTAGCCGGCAGCCTTTAGCTGGAGCTGGGTCCCTCGGATGAGGTCGAAATAGAAGGGGTTGGTGATGTCGGGGACCAGCACGCCCACGGCGCCGGTCCGGCCGGAGCTTAGGGCCTTGGCCTGGTTGTTGGGAGTGTAGCGGAGCTGGGCTGCCGCGGCTTCGATGCGCTCCCGCGTGCGGAAGTTGACCCGGTCCGGCGTGGAGAGCGCCCGGGAAACCGTTGAAGCGGCGACCCCGCACAAGGCTGCGATGTCGTGGATGGTTGCGGGACGGTCGGTCCCGGCCTGTGCAGCCATGGCGTTCACCTCTGGTCGTGTTGACGCGGTCGATTGACGCGGCGCCGGAGCCGCCAGAAGGCTTCCGCCGCGACGCCAGTGGATAAAGAGTGCCACATGGACCGGAGCATGGCAATCGGTTGTCAAATATTCGCAAGCCGAACTAGACTGGCACCATACCCCTATTGGGTGTGAAGTGAGTCACTGCGCGACGAAGCCCGCCCCTATGGCGGCTCGCCGGGCGTGGTCGAACGCAAGGAGTTTTTCATGACCGATGCATTGAGCGCCGTGTGGCCGCTGTCCGGATTCGGCGACGAAGTCGACCCGGACCCGGCCGTGCAGGCGGCCGTCCTGCTTGCCCTGGGCGCCAGCCATATCGAAGTCCGCAGCGCGTGGGGCACCAACGTCTCTGAGCTGGACCCCCAGCAGGTCGGAACGCTCAAGGGCATCCTTGACGCAAAGGGGCTTCGGGTATCGGCGGTTGCGAGCCCGATCGGGAAGGTGGATGTCAGCCTTCCGGTGGAGCACGAGCTGGAACGCCTGCGCCGCATTATTGGCGTTGCCAAGGCACTGGACACCAGCTACATCCGTATCTTTTCGTTCTACCGGGGGCCCGGGCAGAGCCCGGCGGACATTCGGAACGATGTCCTGGTCCGGATGGCGGCGCTGGCCGCGGAAGCCGCGGAGGCCGGCGTCGTACTCCTGCATGAAAACGAGAAGGGCATCTACGGCGATACGCCGGATCGGGTGCTCGACATCATGGAGTCCGTGAATTCCCCGGCGTTGCGGATCGCCTGGGACAACGCCAATTTTGTCCAGGTGGGCGTCAAACCGTACACCGAGGGGTACGCCATGCTGCGCCCGTACCTGGAGTACTTCCAGGTCAAGGACGCCGTCCTGGCGACCGGTGAAGTGGTGCCGGCGGGGGAGGGCGACGGCGAGCTGGACGCCACCATCGCCGCGCTGAAGGCCGACGGCTTCGCCGGGTTCGCCTCGCTCGAACCGCACTTGGCCAGCGCCCATGAACTCGGCGGCTTCTCCGGCCCGGGAGCCTTCGGCGCGGCCGCCCGGGCCTTCGCCGGGCTGGCGGCCAAGAACGGCGTGACACTCTCATGACAGTCAGGGCGGCGGTGATCGGCTGCGGTGACGTGTCGTCCGTACACTTCGGGGCGATCGCCAAGCTGGACGACGTCGAACTTGTCGCCGTCTGCGACACGGACCCGGGCCGGCTCGCCGCCGCCGTGGCAAGCTATGGCGTGCCCGGCTTTCCCGACCACCTCAGCCTGCTGGCCAGGCTGAGACCGGACGTGGTCCACATCAGCACGCCGCACTCCGAGCACGCGTCGCTGGCAGCAGACTGCCTGGAGCGCGGCGTGAACGTCATTGTGGAAAAGCCGTTGGCGCACACCCTGGCCGAGGGGCACCGGCTGGTCGAGGCCGCCGCCGGCAGCAGCGCCAAGATCGCCGTGTGCTTTCAAAACCGGTACAACGCCACTGCCCAGGCGATGCACGCGCTCCTGCGCTCCGGTGCGTTGGGCGCTGTCCAGGGCGCGTCGGCGACCGTGATGTGGCAGCGAAGTGCCGGGTACTACCAGAACCGGCCGTGGCGCGGGAGCTGGGCAGGCGGCGGCGGGGGCCTGATGATGAACCAGGCGATCCACACGGTTGACCTGCTGCAGTGGCTGATGGGGGACGTTGTGTCGCTGAGCGGCAACGCCTCCACACGCTTCCTGGCGGGGGCAATCGAGGTTGAAGACACCGCCGAATTCGTGGCCGAGCATGCCGGCGGCGCCCGGAGCGCCTTTTATGCCACCCTTGCCAATGCCGTCAACGCCCCGGTCACGCTGGACATCGTCACAGAGCGGGCCACCCTGAGCCTGCGCGGCGACCTTACCGTGACCCATCAGGACGGAAGCGTCGAGGTGGTGCCCGAGCGGCTGGCGGAGTCCGGCGGCAGGGCCTACTGGGGCGTGTCCCATGAGCTCCTGATAGCCGATTTCTACGCCCGGCTGGGCGAGGACGGCCCGTTCTGGATCGACCCTTCCGAGGCCGCGAAGTCGCTGCGGATCGTCAAGGAGCTCTACCGGCAAAGCTACCCGGAGTTGCGCGACACCGTGCGCTGACGCCCTTTCACGACGCCGGGACCTGAGCTTCCGCAATAGTTGCGACAATCGGTTGCCAAAAACGGCAACAATGCGTACTGTCGGTACACGGAGTGAATGTGGCACGCGCCACATCCCCTCAGCACGGAAGCGATCCGTTCCACCAGACTCATAGGAGCCAACAATGAAGTTAGGTCCCCAGGCAGCTACAGCTGCCCTCATCCTCAGCGCAGCCCTTGCGCTGACGGCCTGCGGCGGCGGTGCATCAGGTGCCAACGGCCCTGCCGCCGCCAAGACAACCACGCTGACCGTGGGTGCCGTTCAGGAAATCCGTTCATGGGACCCGGCCCAGGCGCACGTTGGCCACTTCCTGCAGCCCTACCAGGCGGCCTACGACTCCCTGCTCCTGCGGGAACCGGACGGCAAGCTCAGCCCCATGCTGGCCACCGGATGGAAGTACAACGATGCGAACACGCAGCTGACCGTTGATCTCCGCACGGACGTGACTTTCAGCGACGGCGCCAAGTTCGATGCCGAGGCTGCGAAGGCCAACCTGGATCACTTCAAGAAGGCCAACGGGCCGCAGATGGCCCAGCTCACCGCAGTCTCCGACGTCAAGGTAGTGGATGCCGACACCATCGAACTGAACCTGGCCACACCGGATCCATCCCTCGAGTTCTACCTGAGCCAGGCAGCAGGCCTGATGGGCAGCCCCAAGGCCCTGGGCACCGAAGCCATCAAGACCGAACCCGTGGGCAGCGGTCCGTACGTTATGGACAAGGCTGCCACGGTCAAGGACTCACAGTCCGTGTTCACCGCCCGCAAGGACTACTGGAACAAGGATCTCCAGAAGTTCGAGAAAATCACCTTCAAAATCCTCATTGACTCGACCGCCAGAACCAATGCCCTGGTCTCGGGACAGGTTGACGCCACGCTGCTCGACCCCAAGACCGGCAAGCAGGCGGAGGGCGCCAAGATGAAGCTGGTCACCAATGAGGTGGACTGGCAGGGATTGCTGCTGTTGGACCGCGACGGCGCCAAGAACGCTCCGCTGGCGAACGTCTTGGTCCGCCAGGCCATCAACTACGCCTTTGACCGCAAGACCATCCTGGACCAGGTCCTGCTGGGCCAGGGCACGCCGACGTCCCAGCCGTTCGGCAAGGCCAGCGGAGCCTGGACCGAAGAGCTGGAGACGTACTACCCGTACGATCCCGCCAAGGCAAAGCAGCTCCTGAAGGAAGCCGGCTATGAAAGCGGCGTTACCCTCGAGGTCCCCGCTGTCCCCGGGTTTGAAACCCAACTGGCGGTGGTGAAGCAACAGTTGGCTGACATCGGCGTCACCCTCCAGGTGGGCGCCGCCATCACCAACACCTACACCACGGATGTTGCGGCCCAGAAGTTCAGCAGCATCTACTTCTCCCTGTTCCAGGGTGAGCCGTGGGTGGCCGTCAACCAAATCATCTCCACGAAGGCCCTGTACAACCCCTTCAAGAACACCTCGCCCGAACTCCAAGCCAAGATCGATGCCGTTCAAAACGGCGGCAAAGATGCGGCAAAGCTGGCCCAGGAAGTGAACAAGTACGTGGTGGAGCAGGCATGGTTTGCCCCGCTGTTCCGGGTGAATCAGATGTACTACACCAACTCCAAGATCGATGTGACGCCGCAGGTCCAGCAGGCCGTTCCGTCCATCTACAACTACACGCCCGCCAAGTAGTACGGGTTCTGTAGCAACACACACCGGCGCAGGTCCGGCAGCCCGACTACCCGCGTCGGGCTGCCGGACCGGCAGTCAAACCATGCCAGTTCAATGGAGCCAGCAATGATCACATTCATCCTCAAACGCCTCGGCAGCGGACTTGTAGTCCTGTTCGCCGTCTCGATCCTCACGTTTTCCCTGCTTTACCTGGCGAGTGGCAGCATTGCCCGGAACATCCTGGGCGACCAGGCCACGCCGGAGCAGCTGGCCGTGAAGGAAGCCGAGCTGGGCCTCGACCAGCCCATCGTTCCGCGCTACTTCAGCTGGCTCACGGGCGCGCTCCAGGGGGACTTGGGAGCATCCTGGTTCACTTCCGAGCCCGTAGCTGACGCGCTTGCCACGCGGATTCCCGTCACCATGACCATGGTGATCGCGGCCATGGTCCTCATCGCCATCATCGCAACCCTGATCGGCGTAGCCGCGGCCGTCAAGCGCGGTTGGGTGGACCGAGTGGTCCAGGTCGCGGCCATCATCGGCGACTCCATTCCCGGGTTCGTGATCGGCATCATCCTTGTGACAGTGCTGGCCATCCAGATGGGTCTTTTCCCCGCCACCAGCACCATTTCGCCGGGCGAACCTGCCTCCGCCTGGGTGCTGTCCCTGACCCTTCCGGTGCTTGCCCTGCTCATCAACGGAGTCACCGGCGGCGCGCAGCAGATCCGCAGTGCCGTCATCAAGCAACTCGAACGCGATTATGTCCGCACCCTCCGCAGCCGCGGCATCGGCGAGCGCGAGGTCCTGTTCAAGCATGTGCTGCGCAGTGCCGCCCCGGCGGGGCTCACGGTTCTCAGCCTGCAGCTGATCGGCATGCTCGGCGGCGTGGTCATCATTGAGCAGATCTTTGCCCTTCCCGGCATGGGCCCGCTTGCCGTGGCGGCCACCGGCCAGAGCGACCTGCCAGTAGTTATGGGCGTTGTCATGTACACCGTCGCCGTTGTCATTGGCGTCAACCTCATCGTTGACCTGCTCAACGGCTGGCTCAACCCGAAGGTGCGTGCCTCGTGACCGAGTCCGTCGAAACCTCAGCCCTGACGCCCATCCCGGGAACGTCGGGCCAGACCGGAACAGTCGTCCGGTCAACAGTCCTCAAACGGCTGTTCAAGAATCCCCTCGGCATCATCGCCATCGCCATCCTGCTCGGCATGGCCGTGCTTGCCGTGTTCGCCGATGCCCTGGCCCCGTTCGACGAGAACTTCGCCAACATCTCCAAGACCCTCGCCGCTCCCGACGCCGTCAACCTCCTCGGCACGGACAGCTCCGGGCGCGATGTCTGGAGCAGGCTGCTCTTCGGTGCGCAGCTGACGCTCCTGTCCGCGCTGCTGTGCGCCGCCGTGGCGATCGCGATCGGCCTCCCCGCCGGCCTGATCGCCGGCTACTATGCCGGCAAGTTCGAAGCAGTCTCGAATTGGATTGTCAGCATCCTGATGAGCCTCCCCGGCCTGATCGTGCTGCTGACCATTCGAGCTGCCTTCGGCCCGTCGGTATGGATTGCCATGATCGCGTTCGGCGTCCTGATCAGCCCCTCCTACTTCCGGCTGACGCGCTCGGCGGTGCAGTCGGTCCGCAATGAGCTCTACGTCGATGCCGCGCGGGTCTCCGGGCTGTCAGACCTGAGGATCATCACGCGCCACATCTTCTCCGTGGTGCGGGCACCGATCATTATCCAGACTGCAGCGATCGCCGGTGTGGCCATTGCCATCCAGTCCGGACTCGAGTTCCTGGGACTGGGCGATCCGGCCAAGGCAACCTGGGGTGTGATGCTGAGTGAAGGATTCAAGAACGTCTACCTCACGCCCACGTTGCTCTTCTGGCCCGCGTTCGCCATGGCACTGACCATTGGCGCACTGGTGCTCCTGGGAAACGCCATCCGGGACGCCCTGGAAGACGGCGAGAAGATCAAGCACCGCAGGAAGCAACGCACGGCGGCGCCTGCCGCTCCCGCCGTCAAGCGGGCAACACGACACAGCGTCGCCGCCGTCGAGCCCGGAACCGAGCACCACCTTGTCAGGGTGACCCACCTCGGCGTCGGGTACCCGCAAGCTGACGGAACGGTCAAGAAGGTCGTTGACGACGTGTCCTTCCACGTTGACCGCGGCGAAATCCTCGGGATCGTGGGCGAGTCCGGCTCCGGCAAGTCCCAGACCGCCTTCTCGGTCCTGGGCCTGCTGCCGGACACCGCCCGCGTCGTGGGTGGCTCCATCCAGTTCGACGGCAGCTACACCGTGGCGCCGGGCGATGACACAGTCAACCAGGCCAGGCTCTCCAAGCTGCGCGGCAAGCGGATCTCCTACATCCCGCAGGAACCCATGAGCAACCTGGATCCGGCCTTCACCATCGGCTCCCAGCTGGTCACGCCGATGGTGCGCGTGCTGGGCATCTCCAAGGCCGAGGCGGCAGCGCGGGCGTTGAAACTCCTTGCCGACGTCGGGATCGTCAACCCGAAGCGGACCTTCGACGCCTACCCGCACGAAGTGTCCGGCGGCATGGCCCAGCGCGTGCTGATTGCCGGCGCCATCAGCTGCGAACCGGACCTGATCATCGCCGACGAACCCACCACGGCCCTGGACGTCACGGTGCAGGCCGAGGTCCTGGACCTTCTCCGCGACCTCCAGCGCCGGCTCGGCGTCGGGGTGATCCTGGTGACGCACAACTTCGGCGTGGTGGCGGACCTCTGTGACCGCGTGGTGGTGATGCAGAACGGCCGGCTCGTCGAAGAGGGACCGGTGCGCGACATCCTGCGCAACCCGCAGGAAAGCTATACCCGGACGCTGCTCGGGTCCATGCTCGAGGGCAAGGAACCCATGAGCATGCTCGTTTCATCCACCTCCAAGGGAGCGACATCATGACTGCAGACCTAGTCTCGGGGACGCCCGCCAGAAAGGCAGGGGACGAACTCCTCCGGGTGGACAACCTCGTGGTGGAATACCCGGGCAAGGGCTTCCGCGCCAAGCCGTTCCGGGCCCTCACGGACATCAACATCTCCATCGGCCGGGGCGAGACCCTTGGCCTGGTGGGGGAGTCGGGGTCCGGCAAGACCACCCTGGGCCGCGCCGTCCTGGGGCTCGCGCCCGTCACGGCCGGCAGGATCACCTTCGAAGGCAAGGACATCAGCTCCGCCAGCCGCAAGGAACGGCGCACCCTGAGCCGGGACCTCCAGGTGGTCTTCCAGGATCCCTACACCTCGCTGAACCCGGCCCTGGAAATCGGCGACATCCTCGCGGAGCCGCTCGGTGTCCAAGGCAAGTCGCCGGCGGAAGCCAAGCGGCGGGTCCGGGAACTCCTGGACCAGGTGGGCCTGCCCTCCGACGCCCTGCACCGGCTGCCGCGGGAATTCAGCGGCGGCCAGCGCCAGCGCGTCGCCATCGCACGCGCCCTGGCGCTGTCCCCGAAGCTGATCGTGTGCGACGAACCCGTCAGTGCCCTCGACCTGTCCACCCAGGCACGGGTCCTGGACCTGTTCCTGCAGATCCAGCGGGACACCGGCGTCTCCTACCTCTTCGTCTCGCATGACCTCGACGTGGTCCGCCATATCAGCCACCGCGTGGCCGTGATGTACTCCGGGGAGATTGTCGAGCAAGGCCCGGCCGACGTCGTGACCCGCGATCCCGAGCACCCGTACACCCAACGGCTGCTGCTCGCTTCACCGGTGCCCGACCCGGACCGGCAGGAGCAGCGCCGCGCAGACCGGCACCGGCTGCTCGAAATCCAGCGGATGCAGGACGAACAGGCCGGCGCCCTGGCCTAAGCCGCGGCACCCACTAACAATCAACAACGGAGGACGAACATGGCCAACACAGCCACCGTCGGCGTACAGGCAATGATGCTGAAGGACAGCTTCGCGGACCTCGGGGCGTTCGAAACGCTTCGCAAGGTAAGCGCGATCGGATACAACGCCGTCGAGATTTCGCAGATCCCGATGACGGCGGACAACGTGGCCGAACTGGACCGTTCCCGCAGCGAGCTCGGGATGGACATCGCCGCGCTGTCCGTGGCGATGGAAACCCCCAAGGGCCGGCCGGGTGACTCGCTGGCTGAGCACTTCGACAAGATCGTGGACGACGCCAAGCGGCTGGACTCAAAGCTCCTGCGCATCGGCATGCTGCCGTTTCCCGCGATGACGTCCATCGGAGCCCTCATCGACTTCGCCAAGGAAGCCAACGGTTACGCGGAACGGCTGCAGGAGCACGGTATCGGCCTGTACTACCACAACCATCACATTGAATTCGCGAAGTTCGACGGCAAGTACCTGCTGGACATCATCGCGGAAAATTCCCCGGCGATGGGGATGGAAATTGACGTGCACTGGGTGCAGCGCGGCGGGCTGGACCCGGTCCGGACCCTCGAGAAGTACGCCGGGCGCACGGCCATGGTCCACCTCAAGGACTACCGGATCGGCGCCCTGCCCGAGAATGCCTTCGGACTGCTGGAATCGGGAGACCTTCCCGGCTTTATGCAGGAATTCCGGAACGTGGTGCAGTTCGCCGAAGTGGGCGAGGGCAACCTCGACTTCCCGTCCATCATTCCCGCAGCCCAGGCCGCCGGGGCGGAATACCTGCTGGTGGAGCAGGATGAGCTCTATGGCCGCACCGTGTGGGATGCCCTGCAGACCTCGCATGACAACCTCGTGGCGATGGGCCACTCCCACCTCTTCTAGACCGCCTTTTCCGGGCGGCCCCTTACAACACGACAGGAAGCACCATCCATGAGCAAGAAAGTACGCCTCGGTATCATCGGGCTGGGCCAGCAGGGCGGCGCCTACGCCACGTTCATCACCGACGGACTGGTCCCCAATATGGAGATCGGTGCCCTCTGCGACATTGACCCGGCCAGGAAGGACGCGGCCGCGGCCGCCCACCCGGACGTGCCGTTCTACGAGGACTACATCTCCATGCTGGAAAGCGGGACGGTGGATGCCGTTGTCACGTGCGTTCCGCACTTCCTGCACCCCGAAATGGGCATCGAGACGCTGAAGCGCGGCATCCACGTTTTGGTGGAGAAGCCCGCAGGCGTGTACACGAAGCAGGTGCAGGAACTGAACGACTTCGCCGCCGGCAAGCCCGAACTTTCCTTCGCCATCATGTTCAACCAGCGCAACAACCCGCTCTACCAGCGACTCAAGGAAATCGTGGACAACGGCGAGATCGGCAGGATCCGCCGTACCAACTGGATCATCACCACCTGGTGGCGTCCCCAGGGCTACTACAACTCAAGCGAATGGCGCGCCACCTGGGGTGGCGAGGGCGGGGGCGTCCTGGTCAACCAGGCACCGCACCAGCTGGACCTCTGGCAGTGGATCTGCGGGGCGCCCCGGTCCGTGTACGCCAAGGTGGCGTACGGCTTCCGCCGGGACATCGCCGTCGAGGACGAGGTCACTGCCGTGGTGGACTACGGGGACGGCGCCACCGGCGTCTTCGTTACCGCCACCCACGACCTCACCGGCACCGACCGCTTCGAAATCCTTGGCGACCAGGGCAAGATCGTCGTCACCGACAGCAAGACCGCCACCGTGACCCGGCTGACCAGGCCGGAGCGCGAGCTCAGCGACGGCATGGGCATGGATGACGTGCGCAAGCTCTTTATGGGCGAGCTGAATCCCGAGGAGTACTACAGCTCCGAGGTCATCGAATTCCCGTCCGCCTGGGGCGCCCAGCACGCCGGCGTCCTGGCGAACTTTGCCGCCAACATTTTGGACGGCACCCCGCTGCTCGCCCCCGGCTCCGACGGCATCAAAGGCGTCCGCCTGGCCAACGCCATCCACCTCTCCAGCTGGACGGGCAGGGAAGTAGCGCTGGACTTCGACGAGGACGAGTTCCTTACGGAACTCAACAAACGGATCGCCGAGGAAGGCAAGTTCCCGCAGCGCACCTAGCAGCAACCTGCTCGCGAGAGAATGCGGGAGCGCTTGGTGGAGGCAGGACGGCCGGGGCCGTTGGCAACCGGCTGGCCTGCCCGCATTCCCGCAGTAGCTATGTACGATGGGGCAGTGACCGAACCCGCAAAGCCAGAAGTTGCCGCAACAACCGCTGCTGCCAGGAAGTCCAGCCGGGACGGAAAGCCGAGCGCCACCATCTACGACATCGCCAAGCTTGCCGGCGTGAACCCGTCCACGGTGTCCCGGGCGCTCAGCAAGCCCGGCCGGGTCAGCGCCAAGACGCAGAAACTGATCGAGGACGCGGCCGCCGAACTCAATTACCACGTCAACCCGTTCGCGCGTGCCCTGCCCACCGGCCGGACCAGCACCCTTGGGCTGATCGTCGCGGACATCACCAACCCCACGTTCTTCGGCATCATCCGCGGCGCGGAATCAACAGCCACCGCCCGGAACTACACCCTGATGCTCGCCGAATCCGCCGAATCCGCGGAAACGGAACTCACCGCGGCCCGGCGGATGATGGCCACGGTGGACGGCCTGATCCTGGCCAGCCCGCGAATGGACGACGACCGGATCCGCGAGCTCGCTCGGGAAAAGCCGGTGGTGGTCATCAACCGCGAGGTTGACGGCGTTCCCTGCGTCGTTCCCGAGGTCAACAAGGGCATCGGCGAAGCAGTCCGCAGCCTCGCGGCCAACGGACACTCCAGGATCGCGTACGTGGCCGGCCCGCAACGGTCGTGGATGTCCGGCCGCCGGTGGGAGGGCGTCCAGGCGGCCTGCGAATGGTCCAGGTTGGAGGCCGTCCGGCTTGAGTCCGTGAAGCCAACGGTCGACGGCGGCCGGCAGGCCGCGCGCGATGTCGTCGCCAGCGGCGCCACGGCCGTGATCACCTACAACGACCTCCTGGCCATCGGACTGATGCAGGAACTGCAGGCCGCCGCAGTGGTGGTTCCGGACCGGATCAGCATTGTGGGCTTCGACGACATCTTCGGCGCGGACTTCACCACGCCGCCGCTTACCACCGTGCGCTCACCGATGACCGCCTGCGGCACGGAAGCCGCCACGCTCCTGCTCAACGTGCTGCACGGCGCGGAGCAGGTGGCCGCGATTGTCCGGGTGGACACTGAACTGGTGCTGCGCGGATCCAGCGGACGGCTGCTTCCGGCAAACTGAATGGCAATTTTTGGCAACCGGTTGACAATGACCAATGAGGCGCCTGATCATTGACGTATGTCACAGTCGATTGCCGCCCACCCCGACCGGCTCCTCCCCACGGATCCCGGAACGCGCAGGATTGCCCGCGCGCTGCTGGAGCGGGTACAGGACCTCCCCATTCTTTCGCCGCACGGCCACGTTGATGCTGCCGTTCTTGAACAGGACACCCCGTTTCCGGATCCCGCCGCGCTGCTGGTCAGTCCGGACCACTACGTCACCCGCCTGATCCACGCCAGCGGGGTGCCGCTGGGCCGGCTGCGCGCCTCCTCCGATGCGGCGCCCGGGTCCCGCAGCGTGTGGCGCGAGTTCTGTGCCGCGTGGCCGCTGTTCGAAGGAACAGCGTCCGGGTACTGGCTCCGCCACCAGTTCGAAACCGTGTTCGGCCTCCACCACGAGCTCAGTGCCGAGACCGCGGACGCCACCTATGACGCCATCAACGCCAAGCTGCAGGAGCCCGGGTTCCGGCCCCGCCAGCTGTTCAAGGACTTCAATATCGAGGTCCTCGCCACCACGGATGATCCGCTGGACGATTTGGCCAGCCACAGGGCCATCGCCCAGGACCCCACCTTCCACGGCCGTGTCCTGCCCACGTTCCGGCCGGACCAGTACCTGGACATCGCCCACCCGCGGTGGCAGGCGAACGTCGAGCGATTGATCGGGGCAGCCGGCGACGGCGGCACCGGTTATGCCGCGTACCTCACCGCCCTGGAGAACCGGCGCCGCTATTTCTTGGAGCACGGGGCTGTCTCCGCGGACCACGGCGTCCGCACACCGGCAACGCTGAAACTCGACGCCGCCGAGGCGGCCAGGCTCTTCGACCGCGCCCGCAGCGGACAGGCCACGGCCCAGGACCGCGACGACTTCGAAGCCCACATGATGTACCAGATGGCCCGGATGTCGGTCGAAGACGGGCTGGTGATGACCATCCATCCGGGTTCCTACCGCAACCATCACGAGCCCACGTTCAACGCCTACGGCGCGGACACCGGGCACGACATCCCCTTCGCGGTCAACTACACGGAGGCCATCCGCCCCGTGCTGCAGGACTTCGGCACGGCCAAGGACTTCCATCTGGTGCTCTTCACCCTGGACGAGACCGTGTTCTCCCGCGAACTCGCGCCGCTGGCCGGCTTCTACCCGTCCGTGTACCTTGGCGCCCCGTGGTGGTTCCTGGACGCACCGGATGCCATGCTCCGCTTCCGCGCGGCGGTCACTGAGACCGCTGGATTCTCCAGGTCGTCGGGTTTCATCGACGACACCCGCGCCTTCTGCTCCATTCCCGCGCGTCATGACACCTCCCGCCGGATCGAGGCGGCCTTCCTGGCCCGCCTGGTGGCGGAGCACCGGGTCAGCGAAGAGCGTGCGCACGAGATCATCGTCGACGTCGTCGATTCCTCCCCGAGAAGGGTTTTCAAGCTGTGAGCCTCGAACTGCAGCAGGGCGAGCCAGCGGTGCCTGCAACGGTGTCGCATCCCCGTCTGAACCGGTCCATCCGGTCGGCCGCCAAGGCCCCGGTAAGGATTGTCCACCTGGGGCTGGGCGCCTTCCACCGCTCGCACCAGGCCTGGTACACCCAGCGGGCAGGCGATGCCGCCGGTTGGGGCATCGCCTCCTTCACCGGCCGGCGGCCGGACGCCGCGCTGGCCCTCGCCGAGCAGGACGGCCTGTACACCGTGGTCGAACGCGCTGATGCCGGCGATTCGTTCGAGGTTGTCGGCAGCATCGTCGAGGCTGTGGACGGCGCCGATGTGGACCGCCTCGCCGAGCTGGTCGCCGCTCCGGCGACGGCCGTTATCACCCTGACCATCACCGAGGCCGCGTACCGCCTTGACGCGCACGGCCAGCTTGACCGCGCCGCCCCCGACGTCGTCGCAGACCTCGCGCTGCTGGAAGCGGGCGACGGCGGAGCCGCGGGAGCCGCCGGCAGGCCGACGACGCCGCTGGGCCGGCTGGTCTTCGCCCTGGCTGCGCGGAAGGCGGCCGGCTCTGGCCCGCTCGCCGTCGTGTGCTGCGACAACCTCGCGAACAACGGCAGCGTTGCCCGCAGCGCGGTGCTGGGCCTGGCCGCAGCGTGGAATGCCGGCCTGGCGGCCTGGGTCTATGCCAACGTCAGCTTCGTCAGCACGTCCGTGGACCGCATCACACCGCGGACCACGGAGGCCGACGTCGCAGCGGTCCAGGCCGCCTGCGGTTACTCCGACTCGTCCCCGGTGGTCGCGGAGCCCTTCCGGAACTGGGTGCTCAGCGGCGACTTCCCGGCCGGCCGGCCGCGCTGGGAAGACGCCGGCGCCATGTTCGTGGCCGAGATCGAACCCTACGAGAACCGCAAGCTGTGGCTCCTCAACGGCGCCCACTCGCTCCTGGCATACGCCGGACAGCTGTGCGGCCACGCGACGGTGGCAGAGGCGTTGGCCGACCCGGCGTGCCTGCGGGCCGTCGAGGAGTTTTGGGACGAAGCGGCCGCCAGCCTGGCAACAGCGGACCCGAAACGCGCAGACCTGCGGATCCCGGAGTACCGCGCGCAACTCCTGGCCCGCTTCCGGAACGCCCGCATCGCGCACCACCTCGCGCAGATCGCGGTTGACGGAAGCACCAAGCTCCGGATGCGCGCCGTTCCCGTGCTGCAGGCCGAGCGGGCCAAGGGCCGGTCAGGCGAGGCGGCAGCGCGGCTCATCTCCGCCTGGCTGGACTACACCCGGCTGGACTTCCCCGGCGCGGCGCCGGAACTCGCCGACCCCCTCGCCGCAGAGATCGGGGTCGCCAACAGCCTGTCGGGCACCCGGCGGATCGCCACCCTGCTGGGCCTGCTGAGCCCCGGACTCGGCGAGGACGCCGCCGTCGTCTCGCTTATCGAAGACTTGTGCGGAACGCTTCCGGGGCCGGCTGTCTCCGGGTAGCGCTCCGCACATCATTGCGGCTTTGGCAACCGCTTGCCAAATGATTGCCAAGTGACTAGCATTACATCCAGAAGCAAAACCCCCTGCGGCCCAGCCGCAAATTCTTCCTCCCGGCTCAGCCGCAAAGATGCGTTAGGACCCGAAAATATGCTTAAGCCCCAGGCCAGCGAAACCCGCGAAATGGTCAACCTGGACGGAATCTACCGGTTCAAGGTCGACTTCGACCGAACCGGCCACCGGCAGGAATGGTTCAAGGCGCCGCTGGCGACCGGCCTCGAAATGGGTGTTCCGGCCAGCTACAACGACGTCTTCCCGGACAAAGCCATCCGCGACCATGTCGGCTACGTCTGGTACCAGCGTGAAGTGCGGGTACCCCGCGGCTGGGCAGGGGAGCGCATCCACCTCCGCCTCGATTCCGCCACGCACGAGGGCATGGTCTGGGTGGACGGCGTCCTCGTCGCCCAGCACACCGGCGGCTACATGCCGTTCAGCGCAGACATCACGGACCACGTTCAAGCGGGCCAGACGTTCCGCCTCACCATCTCCGTGAACAACGAGCTCACCCAGGCCACCATCCCGCCGGGCAGCATCACGGTCACCGGCGACGGCCGCCGCCAGCAAAGCTACCTGCACGATTTCTACAACTACGCAGGACTGCACCGCAGCGTCTGGCTCTACAGCACGCCTGCCGTCACCGTTGATGACATCACGGTCGCGACCGGCTTCGAGGGCACCACCGGCACAGTGGATTACCGCATCGCCACCGCCGGCGGCACCGGAAGCGAAACCGTCAAGGTCTCCCTTCGCGATGCGCACGGCACCGAAGTGGCAACCGCCGACGGCGCCGACGGCGCCCTGGCGATTGACGACGTCGTCCTGTGGAAGCCCGGCGCCGGGTACCTGTACCGCCTGACGGCTGAAATCCACGACGGCGGCGAGCTGCTGGACACGTACACGCTGCCGGTGGGCGTGCGGACCGTTGAGGTCAGCGGCAAGGAATTCCTCATCAACGGAGAGCCGTTCTACTTCACCGGCTTCGGCATGCACGAGGACCACGTGGCAATCGGCAAGGGCCACAGCAACGCCCAGATGGTCAACGACTTCCAACTCCTGGACTGGGTGGGCGCCAACTCGTTCCGCACCTCGCACTACCCTTACGCCGAAGAGGTCATGGAGTTCGCCGACCGGCACGGGATTGTGGTGATCGACGAGACGGCCGCCGTCGGGCTGCACCTCGGCTTCGGTGCCGTGTTCGGGGGCATCGCCAAGAAGACCTACGTCGACGGCGGTGTGGACGCCAAAACCGCCGAGAACCACCGGCAGGCCATCGCCGAGCTGGTGGCGCGGGACAAGAACCACCCGTCGGTGGTCATCTGGTCCATCGCCAACGAACCCAACAGTTCCGAGGAAGGTGCCCGCGAGTACTTCCAGCCGCTGGCCGAACTCACCCGCCAGCTGGACCCGACCCGCCCCGTGGGCTACGTCAACGTCATGTTCGACACCCCGGACAAGGAAGTGCTCGGCGACCTCTTCGACGTCATCATGCTCAACCGCTATTACGGCTGGTACCTGCACAACGGAGACCTCGAAACGGCCGAGCAGGTCCTGGAGAAGGAACTGCGGGAATGGGAAGCCAAATACGGCAAGCCCATGATCATGACCGAATACGGACCGGACACCATGCCGGGCCTGCACTCCATCTATGAACAGCCCTGGAGCGAGGAATACCAGGCCGCGTTCCTGGCCATGTACCACCGCGTCTTCGACCGCGTGGATGCCATGGTGGGCGAGCAGGTCTGGAACTTCGCCGACTTCCAGACGTCCAACGGCATCATGCGCGTGGACGGCAACAAGAAGGGCGTCTTCACCCGGGACCGCCGCCCCAAGCCCGCCGCCTTCGCCCTGCGCCAGCGCTGGACCGCGCTTGCGGGGACCAAGAACGGCAGCGACAAGAAGCTCAACAACGACTAGCGTTTTCACCATTGTTTTCGCCGGCCCCGCGGGGCCGGCACCGGGTAAAGGAGCCCACACATGAAAAAGCTGAACAATCTGAGCATCATCGGCTACGGCGCCGGCGACGCCGCCAACAACCTCGCCTTCACCACGGCCACCATGTTCCTGCTCGTCTACTACACGGACGTAGCCGGCATTTCCGCGGCCGCCGCCGGCACGCTGCTGCTGGCGGTCCGGATCTTCGACGCCTTTGCCGATGTGTTCGCGGGCCGGGTGGTGGACCGTGCCTTCAGCAAGCGCTTCGGCAAGTTCCGCCCGTTCATCATGTTCGGTTCCATCCCGCTGCTCCTGCTCAGCGTGGCAACGTTTTCCGTGCCCCAGATCGGCGAGACGGGCACCCTGCTGTACGCCTACGTCACGTACGCGGCGCTCGGTCTCGCCTACAGCCTGGTGAACATTCCGTACGGCTCGCTGGCCGGCGCCATGACGCAGGACCCGGGGGAGCGGGCCAAACTCGGCTCCGCCCGGATGATCGGCGCCCTGCTGGTCGGTTCCGCCCTCGGCATCTTTGTGGCCCCGTTGATTAAGCCCGGCGCGGACCTGCAGTCCACGTTCACCACGGTGACGCTGGTCTTCGTCGTTATCGGCGCGGCGCTCTACTTCTTCACCGTGCTCACGGCCAAGGAGCGGGTGCACCGCGCCGTGCCCAACGTCACCTTCACGCAGAGCATGGACACCCTCAAGGGCAACAAGCCGCTGCTGATGCTCTGCCTGAGCTCCTTCTTCTTCCTCACCGGCTACCTCGCCCTGACCTCCGTGCAGCTGTACTACCTCCGCGACGTCCTGGGCCGTCTGGACCTCTATCCGGTCCTGTCCATCACGCAACTCGTCCTGACCTTCGTGCTGGCCGCCTTCATGCCCAGGCTGGTCCGTTCGTTCGGCAAGAAGCGCGTGTACATCCTCTCGTCCCTGCTGACCGTGGCCGGCGGAACCCTCATTTTCCTGACCCCGGCGAGCCAGGTCTGGATCGGTTTCACCGGCCTGGTGATCAGCCTTGTGGGCGTCCTGGCCGTGAACATCGTGGTCTGGGCACTGGAAGCGGACACCGTGGAGTACGGCGAATGGAAGACCGGTGTTCGCACCGAAGGCATCACCTACGCGCTCTTCTCCTTCACCCGCAAGACGGGACAGGCAGTCGGCGGAGCCCTCGCCGCCTATGCCTTGGCCCTGGGGGGCTACAAGTCCGGCGCCGTGCAGACCGCGGACGCAGTCTTCGGCATCCAGGTAGCCGCCGGAGCCATGCCCGCCATCATGACCATCCTGGCCGTGCTGGTGATGTCCAAGTACAAGCTCACGGACGCGATGCACGCCCGCATACTCGAAGAGATCACCGCCCGCCGCGAACGCGGCGACGGCCCCCACCCCACTGGTCCCGCCGCCGGGCAATCCTCCGACGGTACCGGAACCGCCACTTCACCCACGCCGCTCGCGGCGCCCACCAACTGACCCTGACCCAGTCCCCCCGAAAGGACCTGTTGTGAAAATCATTGCCGCGGAAGTCTTTGTGACCAGTCCCTCCCGTAATTTCGTGACGTTGCGGATCACCACCGAGGACGGGGTGACCGGGATCGGCGATGCGACGCTGAACGGGCGTGAGCTCGCGGTTGCGGCGTACCTGAAGGAGCACGTTGCGCAGTTGCTGATCGGGAAGGATCCGCACCGGATCGAGGACACCTGGCAGTTCCTGTACCGCAGTTCGTACTGGCGGCGGGGGCCGGTGACGATGGCCGCGATCGCCGCGGTGGACATGGCGCTGTGGGATATCAAGGGCAAGCTCGCGAACATGCCGGTGTACCAGCTGCTGGGCGGGGCGTCGCGGAACGGGTTGCGGGCGTACGGGCACGCCTCGGGCGCGGACCTGGAGTCGTTGTTCGATTCGGTCCGGGAGCACCTGGCGCTGGGGTACAAGTCGATCCGGATCCAGACCGCGGTGCCGGGGATCAAGGCCGTGTACGGGGTCGCGGCGCAGGCGCAGGCCTCGGGGGAGCGGTATGACTATGAGCCGGCCGGGCGGGGGGCGTTCCCGCTGGAGGAGGACTGGGACACCCGGGCGTACCTGCGGCACCTGCCGGGCGTGTTCGAGGCGGTCCGGAACGAGTTCGGCCCGGAACTGCCGCTGCTCCATGACGGGCATCACCGGATGACGCCGATCCAGGCCGCGAAGCTGGGCAAGGCGCTGGAGCCGTATGACCTGTTCTGGCTGGAGGACTGCACCCCGGCGGAGAACCAGGAGGCGCTGCGGCTGGTCCGGCAGCACACCACCACGCCGCTGGCGATCGGGGAGATCTTCAATACGGTGTACGACTACCAGACGATCATCAAGGAACAGCTGATTGATTATGTCCGGGCGGCGTCGACGCACTTCGGCGGGATCAGCCCGCTGAAGAAGGTGATGGACTTCGCCGCGCAGTATCAGATCAAGTCCGGTTTCCACGGGCCGACGGATATTTCCCCGGTGGGGTTTGCCGCGCAGCTGCACGTGGGCCTGGCGATCCATAACTACGGGATCCAGGAGTACATGCAGCACTCGGACAAGACCAATGAGGTCTTCGAGCAGTCGATGACGTTCGTCGACGGCTACCTGCACCCCGGGGACAAGCCCGGCATCGGCGTTGAGTTCAACGAGGAAGCCGCCGCGGCCTACCCGTACCAGCAGGCCTACCTGCCCTACAACCGCCTCGTCGACGGCACGGTTCACGACTGGTGATGACTCCCTCAGCTTCCGCAACAGCTGCGGTGCGGGCGCCCCGTGTGATCGTCATGGGCGTGTCCGGCTGCGGCAAGACCACCATCGGCGACCTCGTGGCCCGCGAACTGGGTGTCCGCTTCCTCGACGGCGATTCCCTCCACCCTGTGGAGAACGTGGCCAAGATGGCAGCCGGCACGCCGTTGACCGACGATGACCGCTGGCCCTGGCTCGCGATAGTCGGCAGCGAACTGGCCGCGGCCGGTTCGGGCGGCCTGGTCCTGGCCTGTTCAGCGCTTCGGCGCAGTTACCGGGATGCCATCCGGGCCCAGGCGCCGGACACGGTGTTCCTGCACCTGCACGGCAGCAGGCAGGTGCTGGGCTCCCGGCTGGAGGGCCGGAGTGGCCACTTCATGCCCGCGGCCCTGCTTGAATCGCAGCTGGCAACGCTGGAGCCGCTCGGCCCGGACGAAGCCGGTGTCGTCACCGATATCGCCGCCCCGGTTGCCGAGGTGGTGCGCGACGCGCTGGAGGGCCTTGCCCGCCTGCGTTCCGGTGCCCCGGCCGGCCTGGTCAGCTGGCCGGGATCACCAGGCCCTTGAACTTGGTCTGGATGAAATCCTTCATCTCTTGCGAGGTCAGGATCTTGTAGAGCTTCTGCACGCGGGGATCGTCCTTCATCTCGGCCTTGACCGCCAGCACGTTGTAGTAGGCGCTGTCGCTGCCCTCGACCAGCAGTTGCTTGTCGGCACTCAGGCCGGCGGGAAGGGCAAAGGCCAGCGTCACGATGGCCGCGTCCTTGTCGTTGAGGGCCTGCGGCAGGCTGGCGTTCTCGATCTCCGTGAACTTGAGGTTCTTCGGGTTCGCCTTGACGTCCTTGAGCGTGATCGGGTTCTCGGTGACTTCGATGAGCCCCTTGGACGCGAGGAGCTTCAAGGCGCGGGACTCATTGGTGGGGTCGTTGGGGATGGCGACGGACGCGCCGTCGGGCAGTGCATCCAGGGTGGCCACGCCATTGGAGTACAGGGCCATCGGCGGGAGGTAGACCTTGCCCACGCTGACAAGGTTCTTTCCGGAGGCCTTGTTGTAGGTCTCCATGAACGTGGTGTTCTGGAACAGGTTGGCGTCGATGTCCCCGTCGCTCACGGCCGGGTTCGGCGTGTTGTAGTCGCTGAACTCCTTGTACTCCACGGTGAGGCCCTCCTTGGGGGCGAGCTCCCGCTGGACATGCTTCAGCATGTCCCCGGCCGGCACGGCCAGGGCGCCCACCTTGATGGTCTCGGTGGCTCCGGCGGAGTTGGTGGAGGAGCCGGCACCGCAAGCGGACAGGGCGAGGATTGCGGCCACGCCGGTTGCGGCGGCCTTCAGGACTGGGAAACGGAACATTGGAACTCTTTCGCAGAATGGGATGGGTTGAGGGGAAGGATTGGGCGGTACGGGGCGGTGGCTACCGGTGGGACAGGCGCCGCGCCGCGAAGTTGCCCAGGGATTGGAACACCTGCACCAGCAGGACCAGGAGGATAACGACGCCGAACATGTATTCGGGGCTGTACCGCTGGTAGCCGTAGCGGAAGGCAACGTCCCCGAGGCCGCCGCCGCCTACGGCGCCGACCATCGCGGAGTAGCCGATGAGGCCGACGACGGTGGTGGATAGCCCGAGGGCAAGGGCCGGAACCGCCTCGGCAACCATGACCTTGGTCAGGATGGTCCACCGGGTGGCGCCCAGCGACTGGGCCGCCTCGACGAGGCCCACCGGCACTTCGCGGATGCCGATCTCCACCAAACGGGCGAAGAACGGTATGCCGGCGATGGTCAGCGGGACAATGGCCGCGGTGGGTCCGATGAAGGATCCGACCAGAAGCCGCGTGAATGGAATGAGCAGGATCATGAGGATGATAAACGGGATGGAGCGCCCGATGTTCACCAGGAGGTCCAGCACACGGTTGACGACGAGTCCCAGCGCCCGGCTGCCGAAGAGCTTCGACAGCAGGCCGCCGGACTCGGTGGTCACCAGGAGCACCCCGGCCGCGAGGCCGAAAACGACCGTGAAGAGCAGGCTCAGGCCCACTGTGTAGAAGGTCTCGCCCGTGCCCTTCAGGATCGTGTCCAGGAGGTCCGACCAGAAGTAGGGGTCATTGCGGTCGATCACTTGATTACCTCCACGAAGAGTCCCTGCGAACGGAGATCGGCCACGGCGCCGGCCACGGTCCGTTCGTCTCCGGGCAGCTCGAGCCTGGTGCGTCCTGTCTGGTGTCCGTGGATGGTTTCAACGGCGGCGCCCAGGATTCCGACGTCGATGCCGTGCTTGCGCGCCAGCTGCGCGATCACGGGACGGTCCGTCTTGACGCCGTTAAAGGTGATTTCCACGATTGCGTTGGACGTCTCCGGGATTTCCCCCAGTTGGAACAGGGCCTGGCCCAGCAGGGACTTCTCCGTTGTCAGCAGCTGTTCCACGGGACCCTGCTCCAGGATCCGCCCCCCGCTCATGACGGCGGCCGAGTCGCAGATTCTCTTCACGACATCCATTTCGTGCGTGATGAGCAGCACGGTCAGGCCCAGGTCCTTGCTCAGCTGGCGGATCAGGTCAAGAATTTGCCTCGTCGTTTCGGGGTCCAGTGCCGACGTCGCCTCGTCGCTGAGCAGAACTGTTGGGTTGGACGCCAGCGCACGGGCAATGCCCACGCGCTGTTTCTGTCCGCCGGACAGCTGCGCGGGGTAGGCTCCGGCCTTGCCGTGGAGGCCTACCAGCTCGAGGATCTCGAGTGCCCGGTACCGCCGCGCCTCGCGTCCCGCGCCGGTGATCTCGAGGGAGAGCTCCACATTCGCCTGCACAGTCCTGCTGCTGAGAAGGTTGAAGTGCTGAAAGATCATGCCGATGTTGTGGCGTGCAGCGCGCAACTCTGTGCCGGACAGGGTGGTCATCTCGCGGCCGTCGACCAGGACGCTTCCCGAGTCCGGACGCTCCAGGGAATTGATGGTGCGGATCAGCGTGCTCTTACCGGCGCCGCTTTGGCCAACGACGCCGAAAATCTCGCCGCGGGCGACGGACAGCGAGACGTCGTCAAGTGCCCGGACCGCCGTCGACCTGGAGCCGTAGCTCTTCGAGACCCGGCCTACGGAAATCATGGTGCTCCCTGTGGTGGATGGAATCTTCACGGAAGCCTCCGCAAAAGCTGGCGGGGACATCGTCCGCACCCAATCTAAAAATTCTGCCAAGCGGGAGTGGCTGGCAACAAATCCGAATTTTAAGCCCAAAATCACGCCGCCGGGCCCGCATAATTCTATCAAGCCGAGGACTTCGCCCCGGAAGCGGCCGCCGCGTCCGGAAGTGCCCGGACAAACGGGAAGTGCGGTGGTGTCCACGGAGAGTGAGAGCTTCGTCACTAGCATCGATGCGTGCGAGGGCCCTGTCCGGTTGTGTGGTTCTCATGCAAGCATGAGGACTCTGGAATGAAGCACCGTGAGGAGACTCGATGAAATCCAACGAATTGCTGCTGGACGCTTTCGGCCGGATCCGTGAAACCGTGGCCGCCACACTGGAAGGGGTCAGCCACGAGTCCCTGGTCCGGCGTCCCGCTGGCACCGGAAACTCGATCGCGTGGTTGATCTGGCACCTCGGCCGTGTAGAGGACGCGCAACTCGCCTCCGCCGCGGGCCTGGAGCAGGTCTGGACCTCGCAGGGGTTTGCCGGCCGCTTCGACTTGCCGTTGCCCAAACGCGACACGGGCTACGGCCATTCCAGCCGCCAGGTCGACGCAGTGCAGGCCGCGCCGGAGCTGTTGCTCGAGTACTACGACGCCGTCCACCGGCCGACCGTGGAGTATGTGGAGGCGCTCGGCGACGGCGACTTCGACCGCATCGTCGACACGCGCTGGGACCCGCCCGTCACTCTCGGGGTGCGGCTGATCAGCACAATTGCCGATTGCCTCCAGCACGCGGGCCAGGCCGCGTACGTCAAGGGCCTGAACCCGAACGAAAACCCGAGGGATCGCTAGGATGAACGACTCTTCCGGCGTCGTCCGGGACTAGCTGTGATGCCGCGATCAATCCTTGTGGACCTCCACGAGCCGGACATCCGCCAGCGCTCCGCCGTCGACGCTTGCCGTGAGGTAGGTGCAGACGGGCTGGCGCCGGCGGTCGGTAGGGGAGCCGGGGTTCAGCAAGCGGAGGCCCTTCGGGCAGATCGTGTCCCAGGGGATGTGGCTATGTCCGAAGACCAGGACGTCGGCGTCCGGATACAGGGCCTCGCACCGTTGCTCCCGGCCTTTGGCCGGGCCCGTCTCGTGCACCATTGAGAACCGCACTCCCTCCAGGGTCACGGACGTGGTTTCCGGCAGCCGACTGCGAAGCTCCGGGCCATCGTTGTTGCCGTAGACGGCAATCAGCCGGCGGCTGCGGGACTCGAATTCGTCCAGCAGGCCGGCCGTCACCCAGTCGCCGGCGTGGAACACCACATCGGCGCTCTCGACGGCGGCCCATACCTGGGAGGGAAGGTTCCGGGCCCGGTGGGGGACGTGCGTATCGGAGACGAACAGGAGGCGCAGCGGCATAGCAGAATCCTCCCACGAACGGCCGCAGCCCCTCACCGGCCTGACGCCTCCGGCGCCGCTGGAAACATAGAGCGGCTGGAAACATAGAGCGGCTGGAAAAATAGAGCGGCCGATCCGCTTGGTGGATAGCGTGGCTACGTCTCGATGCTGGTGGAGGAACCCGGGCCGGGGCCGATTGCCGCGGCAACCAACCGGTCGAAGCTGGCGGTGCCGTTGTCCGGCGGAATTACGGTGAAGACCGCAGAAAACTTTTCCGGCGCATTTTTCTCCAGTATCGGGGCCCGTTCCACGTGCAGGCTCAATCCTTGTACACCGCTGACAGGAAGGTAAAGCCGCTCGCCGCTTTTGACCAAGCCCCGAAACTGCTTGACGGAGAGTCGGTCCCCAGACCTGCCGGTCACTTCAACGATCGTTTCATTGACCCGCCTGGTGAGCCCCTGCGTGAATCCCCTCTGGCTCGACACCGTGGGAGCCGTGAGAATCACCGCGAAGAAGGCCGTGAACAACGCAACAGCACCGAAACTCCTGAGACCGGGCAGAAAGGCCATCAAGACCAGGCACAGCAGCAACCCGACGATACTGAACAGGACAAGCCTGGCAACGGGATCCTGACCGGGCTTCTTCGTCCAGCGGACAAGAGTGACGGAGTTCCTCGGGGACTGACCCGGCACCGACTTTTCCATTTCTACTGCCCCTTCACTTCAATCAGCGCTTCAGCCAGGATGACTGCCTCGCGTGCTTCCTTGAGGTCCCCGAGCAGGCCCAGGTCGGACATGGTATCGACGGCACCAGCGGAACCGGCAAGGTCGTAAAAGACCCGGTTCAGCTTCTCGCGGTCCCGGGACAGCATCCGGGAAGAATTCAGTTTGACCCTGCTCATCTCCAGCTCCAGCAGCGACTTGTCGATTGCGGCGCGACGCTCCTGCATGACCAATAGCTTGTCCGCGACGCGCTCGGTACGGTCGCGCAGCATCGACTCCATCTTCACCGCCATGTCGTGGAGCTCGCACAGTGCGGAGTAAGTCTGTGGCGTCCCGGAGTGACGGCCCAGCTGATGACCGACGTGAACGCGGCGACGTTCCCATTTCCGGACGGCGGATTCGTAGGGTCCCAGGAGCAAAGCAACAGCCGATATCGCCTTATCCAGCGCGGCGGCGCGCGTGCCCAGGCTTGTGGTGGCAACGTCCAGCCTTGAGAGGAATTCGTCGTAGTTGTCAGGCGGCGGGGCGCTGCGGGCGTTCATGTGCGGCTCGCACGCTCATCTGCGCCCCCGACTCTCATGGCAAGAGAATAGAGGCTCCGGGCCGGATGGGATAGAGCCGGACTTGTACCTTTTTTGGCGCGCGGAAGCTGCTAGCGCTCCAGGTTGACCGTGATGTCGAGGTGGATGCCGTTCCTGAGCAGCCGGTCCTCCAAGTACCTGGCGAGGCTCGCCTCGTTCTCGGTGTGCTCGCCCTTGGCTATCGCGCCGCGGAGGCACGCCATCGTGTCCGTCGACCCGACAGTAGACAGCGGCGCACGGTGGTCGGAGGTCAGCCGTTCAATATCCGTCCGGAAGGCCCGGAGGTGGCCTTCCCGGGCAGTAGCGCGCAGGGTGAACGGGATAAAAGCAGTGGGCAAGAGGAGTCCTTTTTTCTGGCGGTGGCCACCTGGCCCCGCTGTCTGGAACAAGCCTTCCAAAGCCGCTGTTATTCCTCCGAGAGCGCTTCTGAGGCAGAACTCACGCCGCGCTCCCCGGCACTCCGGGGAACCACGGTGACGGAGGCGACCAGTTCCAGCCCCGGATGCAGGTGGTCGCCGTCGTTCACGACCCCCGTCTGCCACCACAGCTTCAGCCCCTCCGGCGCCACCTCAAGGCAGGCCAGGTTGTTGTCGAACCATGGCCCCTTGACGCCGGACCAACGGAACGGCGGGTCCGGGACCTTCGCGGAGCGGGCGGCCAGGGAACCTGCCGCTTCGCCCAGGCCATAGGACAGGATGGCCGAAAACGACCTCATCAACCGGGGCAGCGGGTTTCGGATAGGGGAGCAGACTGCCTGCACGATCCGGCTGCCCGAGGAGCGCCTCACCTCCGAAACGTAGGAAAAATGTACGTCTCCGGAGAGGAAGGTGACGGTGTCCGGTGCCGCGCCCCGCTTGCCATCGGCGACGTCGGCCGCCATGGCCGCCACTTTCTGGAAACTCCTCTGGAAGGCGCCCCAGTGTTCAAGGTCCAACGCCTGGCGCAGTTTCTCGCCGGCTCGGGCGCCCAGTTTTCCCCACGCGCCTTCGGACACGGCCTCATCCCAGGCCTCGACGTGGTGCAGGCCCATCGGCAGCAGGAATGGCAGCGACGTCGCCACCAGCAGGTGGCGGAAACCGCCGCGCATCCGGCCGTCGAGCCAGGCCATTTCCGCTTCGTCGAGCAGGGAGCGGGTTTCCGGTTGCAGGTTCCGGGCGGCGCGGGAATCCACCACTACCAGCCGGGTGTCCCCGAAATCCCGGCAGAAGCTCCAACGGTAGGATTCCGGGTCCTTATCGGCCCGTTCGGCGAAGCGGTCCAGCTCCGCGCTCAGGTCGAGCTCTGTCTCGGCACCGTGCCGGGCGATTTGCTGCCAGATAGGATCCTCGACGCGCTCCTGCGGCGACAGGTTCCCCAGATGCTGGTAGACCCAGTACGAGGCCAGCCCCGCGACAATCCGTTCACTCCACCAGGAGGTGGCTTCCATTTCCTTCTTCCAGCTCAGCGAGGAGTTCCAGTCGTCGCGGATGTCGTGGTCGTCGAAGATCATGGCGCTGGGAAGGGTGGACAGCAGCCACCTGTTGGCCGGGTCCGACCAGGCCAGGTAGTAGAGGTGGGCGTATTCCTCGTAGTCCTTGAGCTCCTCGCCAGGCGGTTCGGCGATGTTCCGGCGGGCGCGGATGAACTGTTGCATCTGCTCGCTGGTCGAGTCGGCGTACACCTGGTCCCCGAGGAAAGCCACCAGATCCGGCCACGCCTGGTCGCTGCCGGAGGCCATTCGGAGTGCGTAGGCACGTAGCGAGTCGATGCCGTGGGTCCGGTTGCCCGACTCGTCGTGCGGGACACTGGTCCGGCAGGAGCCGAAGGCCATCCGCAGCGGCTTGCCGGGCTTCAACGTGGTGATCATTGGCGGCGGGAACCCGGAAGACGGATCGGGCCAGACGCTGGATCCGTTGACCTCCAGGGTGTAGGGCGTGACCGTTCCCGGCTCCAGTCCGTCCACCTCCACCAGCGCGTAGTGATGGCCGTGCACCGCGAATGTGCGCGCGTCCCAGCCTCTGCCGTCGGCACGGACCGAGACCCGCGCTGGGCTCCGGGTCTCCACCCAGATACTGGCCGACGTCTCGTCCACGTACCGCATCATCGGACCGAGCGCCAGGGGTGAGGTCGTCATCCCTCAGTTGTACCTGCTTCGGCCCGGTACGACCATGGCAGCGGAAAGATCATGGGATGCGTATGTTGTGACTGGTGACCTCGGCAGGAAGTGAGTAGAAGAGAATGAACGAAATAAGCAAAGAAGACGTCCTGGCAATCCTGGAGTCGGAGAACCTCGGCCGCGTTAATTGGTTTGAGGACCGCGGTCCCCGCGCCGACGAGGCGGGAATCGTCCTGCAAATTGGCGGATGGCGCGTTTATTCGACGGATGAGAGGGCAGCCGAACAATATGAAAAGGTCCACGGAGACGAGCGAGAGGCCCTTGCCGATTTCTTGGAGAAGGTGCGAGCAACGAATCGCTATTTTGCCCTGCGCGCGGAACGCCTAAGCTCAGAGGCTGATGTCAATGTCCTGAATGTCTTGGTGGCCGAAAACCTCGGCCGCTTCAATTGGCATGAGGACCGTGATATGGGAATCGAGGAAGCCGGCATCCTTACGCAAGGTGCAGGTTGGCGAGTCTATCTGACGGATGAGCAGGGTCGTCCGAGGTACGAAAGATTCCATGAGGACGAGGGTGAGGCCGGCGCCGACTTCCTGAAGCGAGTCAGAGCCATTAACGAACTCGTTGCCCGACGCGAGAGCCGCATCCGGAAGCAGTCGAACGCCGCAGGTTGTTGCCAAAGTGATCCGGCGGGGCCAAAGTGAAGTAGGTCATGCCGTGGCCGGCTTCCGGCAGCGGTTCCTCAGGGTAGATGTACGCGCTGTGGAGGTCATCATGAGTAAGGCTTCTGAAGAAGTGTTCGACGCAACGCCGGAAGGCGACGAACACGAACTCAAACGGGTACTCGGGCCCAAGCTCCTGCTCCTGTTTATCGTCGGTGACATCCTCGGCGCAGGAGTCTATGCCGTCACCGGAACCATGGCCGGCACGGTCGGGGGCATCGTCTGGCTTCCGTTCCTGCTTGCCTTCATCGTGGCGACGCTGACCGCATTCTCCTACCTGGAGTTGGTCACGCAGTACCCCCAGGCAGCGGGAGCGGCGCTCTACGCGCACAAGGCGTTCGGCATACACTTCGTGACCTTCCTCGTGGCATTTGCCGTGGTCTGCTCCGGCATCACCAGCGCGTCCACCTCCGCGAACGTCCTTGCCCAGAACTTCTTCGGTGGCCTGGAGATCAACGGCTGGATGGACCTCCCCGATAAGGGCGTGATCACCGCCGTGGCGATGGGGTTCATGCTCCTGCTGGCCGCGATCAACCTGCGCGGGGTGGGCGAGAGCGTTAAGTTCAACGTGGTGCTCACCCTCGTGGAGATGACCGCGCTGTGCATCGTGATCGGCGTCGGCTTTTACGTCATGACCCAGGGCACGGGGAATGCAGGAGAAATATTCGTCTTCAACGACTACCAGGACAAAGGCCTGTTCCTGGCCGTCACCGCGGCGACGTCCATCGCCTTCTTTGCCATGGTGGGCTTCGAGGACTCGGTGAACATGGTCGAGGAGACGCAGCACCCCGAGCGGATTTTCCCGCGGTCCATGCTCACCGGCCTGGGCATCGCGGTGCTCCTCTACATGCTGGTGGCCGTCTCCGTGGTCAGCGTGCTGTCGCCCACTGAGCTGGAGAGCATTAGGCAGGCAGAAGGCGCTGCCCTCCTGGAGGTGGTGCACAAGGGCTCCCCGGACTTCCCCATCGACAGGATCTTCCCGTTCCTTGCGGTCTTCGCCGTTGCCAATACCGCATTGATCAACATGCTGATGGCGAGCCGCCTGATCTACGGCATGGCGCGCCAAGACGTCCTTCCCCGGCCGCTGGGAAAGGTGCTGCCGGGGCGCCGGACGCCGTGGGCAGGCATCGTCTTCTCCACCATCCTGGCGCTGGGGCTGATTCTGTACGTCACCAGCGATCCGAAGAGCAACGTCGTAGCCAACCTCTCCGGCACGACGGCGTTTTTGCTGCTGTGCGTGTTCACCGTGGTGAACGTGGCCTGCCTGATCCTCCGCCGCAAGCGGGACCCCAACCGCAAGGTGTTCTTCACTTCCCCCGGGCAGTTGCCCCTCGTGGCGGCCCTGCTCTGTGCCTTCCTCGCCGGTCCCTGGGTGGGCCGCAATGTCATCCAATACCAGATCGCGGGCGGGCTGATGGCGATCGGCGTCCTGCTGTGGTTTATCACCTGGTTGATCAACAGGAGGACCAACACCGGGCAGGGTCAACCGGTCGGCACTCAAAACGTCGGCAAGGACAACTAAGCGCCGGGCCCGCCCGGCCCCCCGCCCGGCTGGCGGATCAGGGCTTGGTCATGGCTTCGGGCGGCGGCGGAAAAGCAGCAACCGCGTAGAGCCCGACAACCTGCTGCATATAGTTCGCCCACTGCGGGCCGGCCAGCATGTATCCGTCAATGGCCTTGTAGAAATTGCCGTTGATGGTGACGTTTTGGCCGGGCCGTTTCTGACCTTCGAGGGTGTCGCCGAAGAAGGACGCCGTGGCGAGGCCTGAGGTGTAGCCGACCACCCAGGTGGCCCCGTTGTTGTTGGACGTCCCGGTCTTAGCGGCCACCGGGACTACGCTCTGGACCTTCGGATTGATGTAGACGCCGGATCCCCGTTTCAGCACGTCCTGAAGCACGAGATTCACACCGCGCGCGACCTCGGGTTTGACGGCGTCCCGGCAGTTCGGGGCCTCCGCCGGAAGCTTGCGTCCCGCTGCATCGGTCACTTCCACCAGAGCGATCGGCGCGCAGTACTTGCCGTCATTGGCGAACGTGGCAAACGCGTTGGCCAAGTGGAGCGGCGCCACGCCAATGGCACCCAGGAGGTTGCCGAGCTGGTGCATGTTCACCGGGGCGTTATCCACACCGCTGTGGAGCCCCACGGCGTCCACCATTTTCTGGATGCCGCAAAAATCAAGTTGCGCGGCCTCAGCGAAGGTTGCGGTGTTGATGGAGTTGTAGAGCCCGTAATCGACCGCCATGGGGCGGTAGTACCCCTCGTCGTTGTTCTGCAGGTCATCTGCGGCGCCGAGGCCCGCATTCTTCTGCGCCGTGCTGTAGGCGCCGAGGACCTTGCCGCAACTGGACTTCCACGGGAAATCGAGCGGGTATGTCCGCCGGGAGGCGTCCACCATGGCCTTCAGTGACTTGCCCTCATTGAGCCATTCCGCGAACGTGAACGGTTTCATGGTGGATCCGGGCTGGAACCCGCCGGCGCCATTCAGGTCATTGCCCTTGGCGTCCTTGGAATCGACGTTGAAGTTCAGCTGGGTGTCGAATTTTCCCGGTGCCGGGAGGAACACAGTGTTTTGTGCCATCGCCACGATCTTGCCGGTTCCGGGCACCACCGAAACCAGGGACGCACCCCACCTGTCCGGGTTGGCCCCCGCGGTGGCGTCGACCTGCGCCTGCGCCGCCGCCTGCAGTCGGCTGTCCAGTGTGGTGGTGATGGTCAGGCCGCCGCGGTACAGCCTCTTCTCGCGGTCGGCCGGGCTGACGCCAAAGGCCGGGTTGTTGAGGATGAGGTGGGAAACGTAGTCGCAGAAGTACGGTGCGATTTCGGCGGCGGCGCAGCCCTGCTTCCCCGGGGTGATCTTGAGGTCCACGCCCGTGGCGACGGCGGCGTCATGTTCCGCCTGGCTGATCTTGTTCTGGGCGAGCATGCTGTCCAGGACCTGATTGCGCCGCTGGAGGGAGTTTTCCGGATTGACGGCGGGATCGTAGAAGCTGGGACTGTTCACCAGTCCGGCGAGGAGAGCCGACTGGGGAAGTGTGAGGTCCTTGGCGGTGGTGCTGAAAAAGTAGCGCGACGCGGCCTCGATTCCGTAGGCGTCACGGTTGAAGAACACGATGTTGAGGTAGCCCTCGAGGATCTGGTCCTTAGTGAACTTCTTCTCCAGTTCGATGGCGAGCTTCACCTCCCGCACTTTGTCGCCGACGCTCTTCTGCCCGCTGAGAATGACCTGATTCCCCTTGTCGGCCGACAGCAGGGACTCGTTGATCACGTTGGTGACGTACTGCTGGGTCAGCGTGGATGCACCTTGCCTGTCACCGCTGGTCAGGTTGGACGTCAGGGCCCGGAGAATGCCCTGCGGGTCCACGCCGGCGTGCTCGTAGAAGCGGCTGTCCTCAATGGCCACGATCGCATCTTTGATGTACGGCGACATCTGGTCCAACCCGACCTTCAAGCGGTTCTCCGCGTAGAAGGTGGCGATCGGTTTGCCGTCTGCGCTCAACACTTTGGTTGACTGTGCCGGCGTATCCACTATCAGCTCAGAGGGAAGATTGTTGAAGAATATGATCGAGTTTCGGACAGCGACTCCGGCTGCAGCGACACCGGGGACCACCAGGCTGGCGGCCAGAACCCCGCAGAGCGCGCTGACAGTCAGCAGTAGTAGGACCCTCCTCAGGGCCGCGACCAAGCGAGATCCTATCCGGTTGTTCCGCGCCATCTTTTGTCCAGCCATCACGCTCGAAAACGTGTGTTCAGAATACGCCGATTGGCCACTGATGGGCAGACAGCGGGCACACGTCTATTATGGCTCGGAATGCGGCTACGGAACGGGGTAGCGTTCGATGGGTGAAACGGAGGCCGGGGCGGAGGCGCGCTGGGCGGCGGCGGCCGTTCTCGGATACAAACTGAAGAAACCCCCTTACCCGGAGCCAGACCGCTCCCAATCTTGAGAAGTGGAGTATTCATGAAGCGGATCGGGTTTCTCTCCTTCGGCCACTGGCGCGACGTCGAAGGTTCACTCGTACGTTCCGCCCGGGACTCCCTCCTGCAGGGCATCGAGTTGGCCGTGGCCGCGGAGGAAGTCGGCATCGACGGAGCGTACTTCCGCGTCCATCACTTCGCCGAGCAGCAGGCCTCGCCGTTTCCCCTGCTCGCCGCGATTGCCGCCCGCACCTCCCGGATTGAGGTTGGCACCGGCGTCATCGACATGCGGTACGAGAACCCGCTCTACATGGCTGAGGAGGCCGCCCCCGTCGACCTCATCAGCGCAGGCCGTCTGCAGCTGGGGGTGAGCCGTGGCTCACCCGAGTCCGTGGTGGCCGGCTACCGGAATTTCGGGCACTTCCCGGCAGAGGGCGAGTCCGACGCCGACATGGCCCGCCGGCACACCGCGCTCTTCCGGAACGCCATCTCCGGCGCAGGCATTGCCCGTGCCAATCCACAAGCCAGCGGGCGCACCGGGCCGGTGCCGGTGCAGCCGCTGTCACCTTCTCTTCCCGAACGAATCTGGTGGGGTGCCGGCAATCGTGCCAGCGCCCGGTGGGCCGGGCAGGAGGGCATGAACCTCATGTCGTCGACATTGCTGACGGAGGATACCGGGATTCCCTTCGACCAGCAGCAGGCCGAGCAGATTGCCGGCTACCGGGCGGCCCGGGCAGACGCAGGCCACCGGCAAACTCCGCGGGTGTCCGTATCGCGAAGTATTGTTCCGCTGATCGATGACGACTCCCGCCGCTACTTCGGATTGCGTGCCCAGGCCGATGCCCGGGACCAGGTGGGGTACCTCCACGGCGGGCTGGCCCACTTCGGGCGCAGCTACATCGGTGAGCCCGAACAGCTCGTGCAGGAGCTGGCCCGCGACGCGGCCGTAGCCGCGGCAGACACGTTGCTCGTCACCGTCCCCAACCAGCTCGGCGTGGACTTCAATGTCCGGCTGCTTGCAGCGATTTCCCGCGACCTGCGCCCCGCCTTGGGCTGGGACTGACGCGGATGCGTCCCACGCCCGGGGACGGTGCTGGCTAGCTCCCGGGATGGAAGGCGGCCGGCCCGCCAAATTCCGGTCCACCAGGGAATGGCCCCGCGAAGCCCGGCGCCCCCGGGAAGGGACCGCCAACGCCACCGCCATCTCCTTCCCCGCCGGTAGCGCTGCCGAGAAGGCTCCGGGTCAGCGCTTCGCCGTCGGCCATCAAGCCCTCCACCGCCTGGGCGAGATGACTATCCCCGACCGGCGTGCCATCCAGGGCAGCCGCGACGACGGCCCGGCGAACAAGCTCACGTGCGAACGAAGCCGTTGTCCCCTCGGTCCGCGCGGCCGCGTCGTGCACCGCTTCGGCGCTGAACGGAATCCCACGGGCGTAGAGCTCGACCAGCCCCACCCGCTCCGCCAGGGCCGGAAGGGGAATATCCACGGCGAGATCCACGCGCCCGGGCCGCTGCGCCAAGGCGCGTTCGAGCATGTCTACCCGGTTGGTGGTGAGAACGAATGCAACATCGGCGTCGTTGTCCAGGCCATCCATGGCGTCCAACACCTCGAACAGCAGCGGCTGGGGGCCATGCCCGAAACTGCGGTCCTCCGCGATGAGATCGCAGTCCTCGAGTACCACGATGGAGGGTTGCAAGGCCCTGGCCATCGTGGCAGCCTCTGAAATCCGGGCCAGCGATCCTCCGGACAGCAGAATTGCGGTGGCGCCCTCGCTCTGGCTCAACAAATACCTCACTGTGTGGGTCTTGCCGGTCCCCGGTTTGCCGTACAGCAGGATTCCCCGCTTGAGATGTTGTCCGTAGTGGTTGAGGGAGTCCCGGTGCCGGGCAATGCCGACGGCGTGGTCCGACACCTTCTGTAGCAGGCCCTCCGGCAGGATGACATCGGAGGCGGAGAGGGCAGGGCGGGCATGGAAGGTCACACCGGCCGCGCTCGGGCCATACTCGCCCATGACAAGCGAGATGACCTGGCCCTTGAGGACACTGCGGTGCTGCATCCGTCGACGGAATTCCGACAGGAAGCCGGCGGCGTGGCCGGTATCGCCGGCCAACACTTCAAGCGAGGCCGACTGCCGCCCATAGCGCGGGTTGGCGTCGCGCTGCAGCACCGCGACCGGGCCTCCTGCGTGGCTGAACAGCCACAGCCCCAGGGCCACCGCCTGCCGCTGTTCGTCCGGGCCGACCGCCAGATTGGTGAAGTCCGGTTGGGAAATCGGGAACTGGGGGAAAAACTGGGATTGCTGCAGCATGTCGCTGAGCGACTGATGGTGGCGCTGGTCCCCGCCGCCAACACCGAGCAGCCGGAAATCCGTGTCCTCGGCCGCGAGCTCTGCCATCAGGATGTCGGCGTCGACGAAGCGGTGCGGCGGAATTTCTTCCACCACGACGGACAGTGATTCCGCCGGAACCGCCAGATGGTCCGTCAGGGTTCTCAGCAGTTGGATTCCCGACTGCACCCGATGCTGCCCGGACTGCGCAAGCTGCACCAGCTCGGCAAAATTGTCGATGAACTTCCCCAAATTTTCATCCATGCGCAGACCCTACCAGCAGCATGGGGTATATAAGCTTCCGCTGGCCCTTGAGGATGTGGCCGCCAGGCATAGACTGAAATCCCCAATATTGCATCGATTGCGGAGGCTGGAATCGCACTCGTTCTGGCGCAGAAAACGGAGCGCCTTTCCTTCCATAGTTCGGCCTTGCAGCCGGTGATTCCTCGGAGAATCTCGTGAAGAAACCTAGAAACCCGAAATTCCGGGCAGGCGTGTCCTTACTGGCTTCAAGTGCCGTGCTGTCCCTGTCGGCCACCCCCGCGGCAGCTGCTCCTCCGCAACACTTCGTGTTCGCCGAAGTGTGCCACTACGTTGCAGCTCCGTATGATCATCTCGTCTGTATCAGCCAGTCGGGACGGTTCAGCCAAACCGATACCCCCGGTGGTAAGACCATCACACAATCCGCCGTCACAACCAGTACTACCGTCTACGCAGGGCCCATCAAGAACGGCCTCGTGACCGCTTGGTCGGATAGTACGCAGCAATTTAATGCGCTGGTGAAAAGCGGTGAACCTGCCCTGTTTCAACTGCGGCAGGTGATCAAGGACGACGGTGTCCTCTCAACAATCTCATGCATGATCAATGTTCGATTCGTCATCGTGGGAACGCAAATCCGGCAGACACACACCGAGGCCAGCTGTCAGTGATGTACGACGGCGTCCCGGGCGGGCGCCCGCCGGAACGGCCCCGCACGCGTACGCGTGCGGGGCCGTTGACACGGGAAGCCCGCGTAATTTTTGTTGCCGAACTACTGCTCAGCGCCGCCCTACTGCTCAGCGCCGCCGTGGAGGCCGTCGTCGCTGCTGTCGCTGGACGGTGACGTGCCCGCGTCGTCAGGAGCCAGGTCCATGTTCCCCCGTGCCTCCTCCATGGTGGGACCGCCGGACGGGACGCTGTAAGTGTCCGGCCGGATGCCGTGGGCCTGTTCCTCGATCAACGCCTGTTCTTCACTGAAGCGGATCACATTCGCTTCATCGCCGGCGTCACCTGGAACGTCCTCGCGGAGTTTTGAGGGATCCGGAACTATAAAACCGTTGTCGCTGTCGTTTTTTTCAGTCATGGCCTTGTCCTTTCCGTGCAGCGCTGTCCCTTACATCGTAAGCTTACTTTCCATTTCGCGGATCGCTGGCGCGGCAAGGGGTAGAAGTGCCTCGTTGGTCGGGAGTAAAGTCTCCCCACCAAGCAAGGAGGCCCTCATGGCTATGAAGGTTCACCACGTCGCCCAGCTCGACAGGGATGTCTCGGGGGAGGTTACGCAATGGCTGGAGTACCTGAAGGGCCAGGTGACAAGCGTGCAGTTCCTCACCACCTCTGTGCCTGACCCCCAGGCTCCCGAGAAGTGGCGGGTGCAGTACGAGGCATACATTACGTACCAGCAGTAACGCGGCCGCGGTCCGCGCTAATGCCTTAGCTGGCTCGCGTGTAGGTCCCGGCGGTGTCGTCCCCGTGCCGGTTGGCGACCGTGACGTAGTGCCCCTGGGCGCGGTTGCGATTCTCCGGGACTCCACTGGACGTCGTTACGTAGCCGCCTTCCGTGTGCGAATCGGCGGCTATGGTGCTGGTTGTCACGTAATTCCCTCCCCGCGGAGCCGGGCGGACGGACTTCTGCTTGTGGGTGGTGGGGCGTGCGGTATTTCGTTCGGCTTGCAAAGTCATGATCTGCTCCTAGGTACAACGGATAGCTAAATGGGTGGTTGATCTGCGGCGGCACGGCGCTTGGAGCGGCGGTCCGGTGTACCGGGCAACCGGCACGGCTAACGGCGCCCGGGCGGCGAACACGTTGAAGGCAACTTCGCTAGTGACGACAACAGGCGGTGTTGGATATAGCCACCCGGCACTCAGCGCGTTGGTGGTGCGTGCAGGCAATGCGGCCGCCTGGGGCAGACCCGCGCTGTGCCCACCAATGCGGCCGCGCGGTTGGTCGGGGCTTGATTGTCCGGCTTCATCCCTGCCGTTGCCCGCCTGACTAAAACGCTAACAGTTATTTTGAGTAGATCAAAATAAGAAGGATTCCGACGGGTACTCCCCGGGGGTAGTTGTTGCTATCGTCGGTAGTGGACGGCCTGCGGGCAGTGCAGCCGGCGAGCCCTGCCGGCACCAGGATTAAGGATCAATATGAATCGCACACGACTTTCCGCCATCGGTCTCATGGCCGCCGCAGCACTGGCCCTGGCCGGGTGCGGGTCGGGGTCGACGACGCCGGCCAGCTCGGCGCCGGCGGGCGGCGCCGACACTTCCCTGAGCGACGTCCAGAGCGCAGGAACGCTCAAGGTCGGCACCGAAGGAACGTACAAACCCTTTTCGTTCCACGCCGACGGCAGCGGCGAACTGACCGGATACGACGTCGAGATCATCACCGCCGTCGCCGGCAAGCTCGGCGTCAAGCCGGCGTTCCAGGAAACGCAGTTCGACGCCATCTTCGCCGGCCTGGAGGCCCGGAGGTTCGACGTCGTCGCCAACCAGGTCTCCATTACCGATGAACGCAAGGCAAAATACGAGTTCTCAACCCCGTACACCGTGAGCACGGGCGTCGTGGTGACCAAGGCCGACAACACCAGCACCAACTCGTTCGAGAGTCTCAAGGGCAAGACCACAGCCCAGTCGCTGACCAGCAACTGGTACAAGCTGGCGCAGGAAAGCGGCGCCACCGTCGAGGCCGTGGAGGGATGGGCGCAGGCGATCACGCTGCTCAAGCAGGGCCGCGTGGACGCAACCATCAACGACAAGCTGACGTACCTGGACTACCAAAAGACCGCCAAAGATAGCGATATTAAGATCGCGGCGGAAACCACGGACAAGTCGCTGAGCGCCTTCGCCTTCCGAAAGGGGTCAACAGGCCTCGCGGAGGCGGTCAACAAGGCCCTCGGCGAGCTGCAGACCGACGGTACGCTGACGAAAATTTCGCAGAAATACTTTGACGCGGACGTCACGAAGTAGCCGGGCGGAAGCCGTCGGCGGACTCTGCGTCAGAGCATGAATATCAACTGGGATCTCGTCTGGGGGTCGCTGGGGCCCATTCTCGTGGGGGCGGTCACCGGCACCATCCCCTTGGCGCTTGCCTCGTTCGGTCTGGGCCTGTTGCTGGCCCTGCTGGTGGCACTGATGCGGCTCAGCCGCAATCCGGTGTTCGCCGATGTCGCCCGGATGTATATATCGGTTATCCGCGGCACACCGCTCCTGGTCCAACTGTTCGTCATTTTCTACGGGCTGCCTTCGGTCGGGCTAACCATCAGCCCCTGGCCCAGCGCGATCATTGCCTTCTCGCTCAACGTGGGCGGGTACGCGGCGGAAGTGATCCGCGCGGCCATCCTCTCGGTTCCCAAGGGGCAGTGGGAGGCCGGACACACCATCGGCATGTCCCGCCGGCAGTCGCTGGTACGGATCATCCTGCCGCAGGCCGCCCGCGTCTCGGTCCCGCCCCTGTCCAACACGTTCATCAGCCTGGTGAAGGACACCTCGTTGGCTTCCCTGATCCTCGTGACCGAGCTGTTCCGCCAGGCGCAGCAGGTGGCCGCCTTCAGCCAGGAATTCATGCTGCTGTACCTGGAGGCCGCAGTCATCTACTGGATCATCTGCCTGTTCCTGTCCGGCGGACAGTCAGCCCTGGAAAAGAGATTGGACCGCTATGTCGCCCATTGAGCCCACCGCCCCGGACGCGGCCGCCATCCTGACGGTCCGGGGGCTGCGCAAGGCGTTCGGTCGACATGAGGTCCTGAAATCGATCGACGTGGACGTCCGCCGCGGCGAAGTCGTCACCCTGATCGGACCGTCCGGCTCGGGTAAAACGACGGTCCTGCGGTGCCTCAATGGACTTGAGGTGCCCGACGCCGGCATCGTTTCCTTCGCGGGCGAACTCACCGTCGACTTCACCGCACCCGTGTCGAAGAAGCAGGTGAATGCCATGCGGGACCGGAGCGCCATGGTCTTCCAGCACTACAATCTTTTCCCGCACAAGACCGTCCTGGAGAACATCATTGAAGGCCCGGTCCAGGTCCAGAAGCGCCCCAAAGCCGACGCCATCGCAGAAGCCCGGGAATTGTTGGCCCGCGTTGGCCTGGAAGACAAGGAGAACAGCTATCCGTTCGAGCTCTCCGGGGGGCAACAGCAACGCGTCGGCATCGTGCGGGCGCTTGCCCTGCGCCCGCAGCTGCTGCTTTTTGATGAGCCGACGTCGGCGCTGGACCCGGAGTTGGTGGGCGACGTCCTGACCGTCATCAAGGAACTCGCCGACGAAGGCTGGACCATGGTGGTCGTCACGCACGAGCTCGCCTTCGCCCGCCAGGTCGCCGATGAAGTCATCTTCATGGACGGGGGCGTCGTCGTCGAACGCGGCCACCCGGATACCGTACTGCGCGACCCGCGGGAGGAACGCACACGCCAGTTCGTGGACCGGCTGCTGAACCCGTTCTAGCAAGTGCAGTATCCGGCGGGCGGCGCTACCGTTGAGGTGGAGCCCCGGATGGACGAGTTGGACGAATTGCTGGCCACGGCGCGGACGGCACACGCCCGCGGGGACTGGCACGCCGCCCACCGGCAGTTTCTGCAGGCACGGACACTCTCGGAGCTGGCCACCGGGGATTTGGATCTTCTGGCCGGCGCGGCGTGGTGGCTCGGACGGGTCAAGGAATCGTTAGGGATTTCGGAGGCAGTGTACAACCGCTTCCAGGACGACGACGATGCCCCCGGAGCCGCCATGAAGGCCCTGAATCTCGGGCTGCTCTGGTTCATCCGCGGGGACCTGGTCATCGCATCCGGTTGGGTAAACCGCGCCCGGCGGCTTTTGCAGGAACTTCCCGATGGCCCGGAGCACGGCTATCTGCTCTACATCGACGCGGCCCTCGCACTGGGAAGATCCGACGCCGGACCGGCCCGGGAGACGGCGGTGAAGCTGCAGGACCTGGGCCGGCGCCTTCGCGCCCCGGCGCTCACTTCATTCGGCTTGGTTCTTGCCGGCCTGGCTGACTTGCGCAACGGCGGCACCGCGTCCGGCTTTGCCCAGCTGGATGAAGCAATGCTGCCTGTGCTCGCCGGTCAGCTGCCGCCTGAATGGGCCGGCGAAATATACTGCACCGTGATCCATGCGTGCCATGAGCTGGCCGACCTGCACCGGATGCGGGCCTGGACCCAAGCCACGGAGCAGTGGTGCGAACAGTTTCCCGGCGAGGTGGTGTACTCGGGAATCTGCCGCATCCACCGGCTGCAGTTGCTGAGCATCGAAGGTGGCTGGGAGGCGGCGGAACACGCCATCGAGCAGGGCGGGGCAGAGCTCGTGGGTCGGAACAACTGGGTTGCGGGTGAGGCCTTCTATCAACTGGGCGAGATCCGTCGGCTGCGTGGGGACAGCAGTGGTGCCCAGGAAGCCTATGCCCGCGCCCGCGACCTCGGAACCGACCCGCAGCCGGGCGAGTCCCTGCTCCAGCATGCCGCCGGGAAGAGCGACGCCGCCTGGGCCGGTTTGTGTGCCGCCATGGCCGGGCGGGACCGGCTGGCGTGCGCACGGCTGCTGGGATCCGGCGTCGAAATTGCCCTCGCCCTCGGTCACCGGGACGAGGCCGAGCGGCTGTGCGCCCAACTGGAGGAAACCGCCGTCGTATTCGCCACCGCGGGCTTCCGCGCCTGGGCCGGCCAGGCCCGTGCCGCCGTGCTGATCGCCGGGTCGCGGCACGCCGATGCCCTGCCCGTGCTGCAGGCCTCCGCCCACGAGTACCGCGGTCTGCACGCCCGCTACGAACTGGCCAGAGTCTACGAACAGTTCGCCCAGGCTCACCGGGGGCTGGGTCAACCCAATGTCGCCGCCGCCGATTCGGCCGCAGCGCTGGCCATCTACCGTGAACTCGGCGCCCTGCCGGATATACAGCGGCTCGACGGCGGCCGCCTGCCCGGAGGGCTGACGGAGCGGGAGGCGGACGTGCTCGCCTTAACCGCCGGGGGAGCCAGCAACAAGGAGACCGCCGCGGCGCTCTTCATCAGCCAGAAGACGGTCGGCAGGCACCTGGCCAATATCTTCGCCAAGATCGGGGTCTCCTCGCGCACGGCGGCGGCGGCCTGGGCCCACGAACACGGTCTGCAGCCGCGCCGATAATGGCCGCATCCAGCAACCCGGCCACTGCCTGCAATGAGCAACCCGGCCACCGCCTGCATCATTCGCCCCATGGCAGCTGGGAGACAACGCATCATTCGCCCGATGCCGGCCCCACGCGGTCATTCCTACAGTGAAACCAATCGGGCGGAGAAAGCCCGTAGCAACCGGAGGAAGAACAATGACTGTCGACCAAGAAACATCGCTGGCGGGGATTGACACCGAGGCCGCCCAGGCCTTTGCGGGGCGCTTCGTGGGCATTCTCAACGACGCGGCGATCGCGCTGCTGACCAGCGTCGGTCACCAGACCGGCCTGTTCGAGACGCTGGCGGCGCTGCCGGCCGCGACCAGCCAGCAGATCGCGGACGCCGGCCACCTGGACGAGCGCTATGTGCGCGAATGGCTGGGTGGCATGACGGCGGCGCGCGTGACCCGCTATGACCCGGCCACCGGGACGTACTGGCTGCCGCGCGAGCATGCGGCGGTGCTGACGAGCGCCGCCGGACCGGACAACGTGGCCATCCTGATGCAGCACATTTCGATGATGGGTGACGTGGAGCAGAAGATCATCGAGCGGTTCCGGCACGGTAGCGGGCTGTCCTACGCAGACTACCCCCGCTTCCACCGGAACATGGCTGAGACCAGCGCCGCGGTGCACGACGCGGCCTTGCTGGACGTGATCCTTCCACTGGCACCGGAGCTGCCCGGGCGGCTGAAGGCAGGGATCGACGTAGCTGACGTCGGCTGCGGCAGCGGCCACGCGATCAACCTGATGGCTCAGGCCTTCCCTGCCAGCCGCTTCACCGGCTACGACTTCTCCGAGGGGGCCGTTCGTGCGGCCCGTGCCGAGGCCGGACGTTTGGGGCTGGCGAACGCGGGCTTCGAGGTAGTTGACGTTGCCGCCCTGGATCTCGAGGCCTGCTTCGACGCCGTCACCGCCTTCGACGCCATCCACGACCAGGCACATCCGGCCGCGGTACTGCGCAATGTGCACCGGGCGCTGCGACCCGGCGGAACTTTCCTGATGGTGGACATTAAGGCCTCCAGCAAGGTGGAGGACAACATCGAAATCCCCTGGGGTAGCTACCTGTATGCCATCTCGACTTTCCACTGCATGAGCGTTTCGCTCGGGCTCGACGGCGACGGGCTGGGAACGGCCTGGGGCGAACAGCTCGCGTTGTCGATGCTCGCCGACGCCGGCTTCGCGAACGTTGACCCAAAGGAAATCGACTCGGATCCGTTCAACACCTACTTCATTGCCAGGAAGTACTGATCAACCGGGCTTGCCGGGCGCCGGATCGGCGACCATACTGGCAGCGTCACGGACCGGATGAAGGAGCTGGGGGTCGCGTGGAGCACAGGCTTCAATTGCGTAGACGGAGTCCGCGCGGGCATGGTCGGCAGCCCCGAAATGCGAGCGGCAAGCTGCCCGGGCGGTCCGGATCCCGGCACGGGCTCTCCCGTCAGCTGCTTCCCTCCGTGCTCGTGTCGTTCTCCGGATTTGTCCTGTTTGTTCTGGAAAACAGGGTTGGTGGCTTTGGCCTCCTGGCACTGGCACTCCTGCTGGCAGCTTGGATCGACGCGGCGCTGCTGCGGGATCTGGCCCTCATCGCCGTCGGACTCATGGCAATGAGCCTGGTTCCGATCACGACCGATATCAGCACGGAGCACATGGCGGTCATGGGATCCGCCATGATCCTGGCTGTCGGGATTCCCTACGCTGTCTCGCGCTTTGTCTTCAAGGATTATGCCGTCAGGTTTCCGGTGCTGACCGGGAAGGCATGGACGCGGGCCGAAAGGTGGTACCTGCCCGCCGTGGTAATCATGGGGTATGCGGTGCTTCCGGCCTACATGGTCAACACCGGTGTCTACCGCAATTGGCCGGCCGTTTCGGATCCGGAAGGAATCGCGCGCCTTTTCCTGGGGACCAATGTCCTGGGCATTTGGGACGAGCTGTTTTTTATCTGCACAGCATTCGCGCTCCTGCGCCGCCATTTACCCGTGGGCCAGGCGAACGTCCTGCAGGCTGTCCTATTCACCTCTTTTTTGTGGGAATTGGGGTTCCACGCCTGGGCGCCGTTGTTCATCTTCCCGTTTGCGCTCCTCCAGGCGTTCATATTCACGCGAACGAAATCCCTGTCCTACATCGTGAGCGTCCACCTGCTCTTCGACTTCGTCCTCTTCCTGGTCCTGATTCATGCCCACAACCGTGCCTGGATTGACATTTTCATCTATTGAGGAAGCCCGGCGCTTGGGGAACGCGAACCGGTCAAGGTCGTTTGCTGCCACCACGGTGGCGTTTCCCGCGCGGGCCCGCGCTTGCCCGGCGAGTGGGGCGGCGTCGGCGTAGCGTGAGGAGAAGTGGCTGAGGACCAGGCTGCCCACGCCGCCGTCGGATGCAAGGTGGCCGGCCTGTCCGGCGGTGAGGTGGCGATACTGCGACGCGAGGTCGGCGTCGTCGTCACTGAATGTGGATTCGGCGACGAGCAGGTCGACCCCGTGGGCGAGCTCCTCGGCGCCGGGACAGGGCGCGGTATCCATGACGAAGGCGAAACTCTGGCCCGGCCGCGGGACGCTCACGTCCTCCAGCCGGACGCCGTTCAGCCTCCCTTCGCGCTGCAGACGGCCGATGTCCGGCCCTGCAAGCCCCGCGGCAGCCAGCCGTTTAGGCAAAAGGGTGCGGCCGTCGGGCTCAGCGAGTCGATAGCCGTACGTCTCGATTCGGTGCCGTAGGGGAAGGACCTCAAGTCCCGGCGCCACCAGACCGGCACTTCCGTGTGGGTGCAGCCGCACGTCGGGGCCTGGGGAGGAGAGCGACACGAGCGCGCGGACCACGTCGTCCCCGGAGGCGGGATAGTGCAGATGGATCGGGTGCGTCACACCGTCGAGGGCCAAGCGGGACAGGACGCCGGGCAACCCGAAGCAGTGATCGCCGTGGACATGCGTGAGGCAGATGCGCGTGATCTGGGACGCCGACACGCCGGCATGGATCATCTGCCGCTGGGTGCCTTCGCCCGGATCAAAGAGCATGCCCTCGCCGTCCCAGAGCAGCAGATAGCCGTTCTGGTTCCTTGTACGGGTCGGGACCTGTGAGGCGGTGCCGAGAATGACCAGTTCGCGCATGGAACCGAGTGTCTCACCCCGTTGCGGCGCCGACCATTGCGGTTAACCTGGAACGGCCCCGCACGCCGAGGCATGCGGGGCCGTCCGAACCGTCAATAGCAATAGCTGCCTGCAGACAGGCGGTGGTTCTTTACTTGTAGACGCGGACCCAGTCGACCTGCATCTCGGAAGCCTTCGTGGCGGAACCGTCAGGGAACCAGTCGAGCTGCAGCGTCTGGTGCATGCCCACAGTGGGCTGGTGCGCCGGGTTGGTGTCGCTGAAGGTCTTCACACCGTCGACGTACCCGGTGATGCCGTCCGGGGTCCACTCCACGGCGTAGTTGTGCCACTGGGTGCTGTCGATCGGCTTGGTGGCGTACGTCTGGAAATCCTTGCCGCCGCACTCGTAGTGCAGGAAGAACTTCATCATGGAAGTTTCCGTGCTGCCTTCGGCGTAATCGATTTCGGCACAGTTGGCCGACGAATTGTCATTGGGCCAGAGGATCAGGACCGGGTGGTACTCGGGGTCGCGGTCGTTGGTCTTCATGCGGGTTTCCCAGCGGCCGTACTTCTGCTGCGCAAACTTAGCGGACATGCCGCCGGTGGTGCCGGCGGAGTCACCCTTGACCGTGGCCACGCCATTGGCGACCGACCAGGCTTCCGCGCTGCGGATGCCCTGGCTGTGGTGTCCGGGACCCTTGAAGACACTCCACTTGGTGGAGTCCGGTGCGCCGGTATTGGAGAACTCGTCGCCGGTCAGGACCGGGCCCCAGTTGAAGTTGGTGGCTGCCTCGGAGCCGCTGCCCGTTGATACTGCTGGTACAACTGGCGCGGGTGCTGGTGCCGGGGCGGCAGGCGCCGGGGTGGCGGGCTTTGCCGGAGCGGGGGCGGCGGGCGCTGCGGCGGGTGCCGATGCGCCTGACGCTGCCGGGGCTGCTGCGGGGGGTGCCTTTACGGCTGGCGCTGCGACAACGGGTGCTGCGGCGCTCGGAGCCTTTGCGGCAGAAGCTGCGACAGCCGGCACTGCGGCTGCCGGCACGGCCTGGGCTGCGGCTGCCGGCACTTCGGCAGGCGCAGAGTCCGGAACAGTAGCAGTCGCATCAGCGTCAGCGCCAGCATCAATATCAGTCTCGTCCGGCGCGTCGGTTGCCGGGGCTTCGTCCGAGTCGGTGGCCGGAGTGGTCTGCGTCGGGGCCGGGGTTGCTTTCGCGGTCTTTACCGCTGCAGATGCCGACTTTGCCGGCGCTGCCGATTCGCTGGCACTCGCTGGCGGCGCGTTCCCCTCGGAAGTGGGAGCGATGCTGCACCCGGTCAGGGACAGTGCGCCCATCGTGAGCGTGATGGCTATTTTCTTAAACAAGAGAACCCTTCGGGCTTAGGACTGACGCAAACGGCAGCCTCCACTGAGGCGATGACGAGTGCTCGAAGCTTCGTTCGGCCCCCTGCACTAGGCGGGAGCGAGCAGGCGCCGATCGGCGCAGCGGTGCCCGCATATGCGGACCTCCGGGGCCCTGCGTGCGGGCCGGCCCCTCAGGGCCAGCCGCAACGTTACCTGACCGTGACCTTCGCCCGCAAACCGCCGTTCCTCTGCTCTGCCCACCGCGCGCCTAGGCAACGAGGCCGGGGCGCCGCGCCGGCATGCAGGGGAAAGCGGTGTGTCCACGCCGCCGGCACCGGCCTTTCCGACCCGCTCCAACGCCTAATGCCGCCGGCCTCAACCGAGGCCGCTACGCCGCCTGCAGCCGATGAGCGCGGGCTTGTCTGGCTATCTTGGCGGCGTGTCTTAGCCCCCGCCGACCGACTTGAAAGTTGGGTATCGCTTCCCCCGGCAAGGGTGGCGCGGTGGAGTGATAGCTGTGTCCGGTGGGGGTGGTGAGCTCGAGGCGGTGTCTCTGGCTTGGGCTCTCTCTGGGTTCGTGGGTGCCGGTGCGTCCGGGGAGTGGCCGGCTGGTCCAGCCGGGGGTTTCTTTGATGTGGTTGCAGGCTTCGCAGAGCCCGGCGCCGTTGGCCGTAGTGGTGGCTCCGCCGTGCTGCCAGGGGATGATGTGGTCCATATGGCGGATCGGGGCGTCGCAGTAGGGGATGCGGCAGGTGTCGTCCCGAGCCTGTAGGAAGCGGCGGAGCCCGGTGGGGAAGAGCCAGGCGCGGGAGTCCATCGCGACCAGGTCCCCGGTGCCTGGGGCGGTGTAGAGCCGCCGCAGCCAGGTCTGGAGGTCGCGGTTGCTGGTGCCGGGGACCCCGTCGGTGCCACAACCGCCTTCCGCGCCGGGACTCGAGCCGGCGGGCAGGCTTGGGCTGGTGCTGGGGGCTGCCCGAACCTGAGCCACCACCCTTGATCAGTTCGCGGGCCCAGCCGGCGGGGACGATGCCGTAGCCGGGAAGCCGTGCGGGTTCGGAGTCGCCCTGGAAGAGGGTGCGGTCGGTCAGAACGAGCTGGATTTCGATGCCGCTGATCCCGCCTGCCTTGCCGGTGGTGCGTTCGGCCAGGGCGTCGGCCATCAGCTGTCCGCGGCTACGGGAATCCCCGGCGGCGCGGGCGGTGTCGGCGTGCCGGGACAGGGCGGTGTAGGCCGCGACGCCTTCGGCGACCGGCAGCAGCGCGGTCAGATAGGTCATGGTGTCCGGCGCGGGGCGGAGGCTGACATGCCGGTCGGCGGCGGCATGCGCTGCCCGCTGGGTGACGGACCGCGGGTCCCGGCGGTACGCCGCGGCCCGGGCCGCGGCCACGATCGTGCGGTCCCCGGCGCCGGTGAAGGTGCCTGTGTCGGCGGCGAGTTCCTCGTCGACGGCGGCCCGGTCCGCGGCGGGCAGGCACGCTGTCTCGCGCACCAGGAGGGTGGCGCGCCATTCGTTGAGCTGGCCGGTCTCCAGCGCGGCGAGGGTGTGCGGCATTTCGGTCACCAGGGCCTTCGCCAGCCCCAGCAGCCGCCCACCCTTCGCGGGGGACTCGCGCCGGGCGAGCGCGATCTGCGCCGCTACCCCGGTTCCGAGCTCGGCGACGGGGACGCCGGCGGCCCGCTGGGCGCGGCGCTGGGCTAGGTCGAAGGCGACAGCATTCCGGGCCCGGCGGGCGGCCAGGGCGGACTTCAGGTCCTCCAGTTCGCGTGTTTCGTCGATAAGGGCGGCGGGGCTGTCCGGGGCAGGGAGGCCGGCCACGAACCGGACGAGGTCCGCGACCGTCACTTCGGTGAGCCCGCAGCCGCCGCAGAGGCCATCGCACGGGCCGGCAGCACCGCCGTCGTTGGCGATGCACTCTCCTGACCGATGCACTTCGGGTTCCCGATTTGCGTCCATGAACCAAGTCTTCTACGGGGGTCTGACAGTAATGATGAAATTGGTTGTGTTGCGGTGTGACTCGGCCTACGACTGGCGCCCTGCGAGGGGTTTCTCTTCAAAATGATCTGTCTGCCGCAGCACAGCTGCAGTAAACGCGGCGGCCAGGTGCACATGACCTCATAGGAGCCTGTTCGAGAAGTCCCATTACTGTCTGGTCTGCCCACCCGGCCGGCGTGCCCTTCATGTTCCACCGCTACGGTGGGCGACAAACCCCGAATGGATCAGCACGGAATCCAAATTCGCGGCCCTGGTCGGCGTTGCCCCGATCCCGGCATCCTCGGAAAAGACCACCCGGCACCGACTCAGCCGCGGCGGTGACCGCCAGCATTGACACCAATAGGAGCATCAATAAGAGACGGACAACAAAGAGGGCGGGACTGCCCCGGCCGCCCAACAAGGAGGGCCGCCGGCAATCACTGGTAGATGCCGCCAACCCCGTCCGCAGCAGCCGAAACGAACAAGCACTAATGCGGAAGACGAATGCGAAAGAATGGACGCATGAGCGACGCCGGCGACCTTATTGATGCATCGCTTCAACGCGAGGGGTCATGGCTTCGGGCCGAGGACCTGCAATCGCGCTGGGGGAGCGGACTCGGGTATTACGGCGCTTCGGTCGGCGCGGTGCGCGGAACGGTCCGCGACGCCTTGCGCCGCCACCGGGACCTGACGCATGACGACATTACTTCGCTGAGTTCCGAACTGTGGTCGGTACCGGTCTTCGAGCGACGGTTGTCGGCTGTTGTGCTTCTTCAGTCCAAGGTCAGGCTGCTGGATAACGCGGATCTGACCCGGATTGAAGGCTTCCTAAGAACTGCGCAAAGGCGCGAGCTGTCCGATCCCTTGGCCGTCGACGTCGTCGGTCCGCTGGTTTCGGGGTTGGACCTGCCGGGCAGGGTTCGGGCAGACAGTGTGCTCGACCGCTGGGCACGGGAACCGGACATCTGGCTGCGCCGCGCCGCCCTGCTGTCGCCGCTCCGTGCGCTCCGGGCTGGCGGGGGAGACTGGCCCGCGTTTGTCCGCCATGCCAAGCTGGCGCTTGCCCACCCCTCGGACCCCGACGCCGGGACCGACCCCGTCCGGGAGGCGGTCGCCGTCGTGCTGGCGGACGTTGCCGTACATCGACCGGAGCTGGAGTTCACGGCCGACGCGACGTGATGGAAGTCCGCTATGCCTTAGCGCTGGTCCGTCGTTCCACCACCGCGTACGCCTTGCCGTCCAAAAACTGCCAGTCGCTGACAACCATGAAACCGAGGGCATCGGTGCGGTCGTTCAGCATCTGGACGTCGAAACCTCCGTCGCGGGGCTCGGCGTCCCACGTGGAGATGCGGACGGTGCCGCCCTCGAGGATCAGCAACTCTGTGTTGACGTCAAAATCCTCCTGAGGCTGGTCGCTCAGCTGGCAGATGGCAACACAGTGGCTGGTCATTTTTCGAGCCTCCGCTTCAAGGAATGCTGATGGCTTAATCCTATGTCGGCGCCCGTGATCCCCATGGACGACTGTGGACCGGGGCCGGACTCCGCCCGTTACCTCGATGTGACTTTTCGTAATCATCCCGTTACCTTTGATAGGTGCCTGTTGTCTCCGATACGGGCGCTCCCCTGCCGATTGCCTAACTCTGCCGCGGCCCGGGGACAAATCGCATCGACGTCCGGCAGAGACGGGGAAACCACTTTTTGACCGGCGGATATGCCGGTCTTGGGGTGAAGCCGCACGGCCCGCCACGCGGGCTACTCTGCGGCCGGGTGCCTCCCATCCGAATCCGACAGCTCACCTCGCAGGCATTGGGAGAGGCTACAACCATGACTTCAAGCAACACTTTCGCGCGCCATCGCAGCGCCGGTTCCACCAGCCGACTTTCGGCAATTTCCTCCGCTTTTGCGGGCAACGCAGGCACCATCGGCCGCCAGGCCGCAGTGATTGCCGCCGCGTCCGGCCTGGTACTTAGCAGCGCCATGGCGGCAAATGCGGCTGAAGCCCCCATCAAGCGCGACTCCGCACCGGCGTCCATCGACGTCAAGGACCAGCTCTCAGCTCCGGTCAGTGCGGATTCCACCGTTCAGGTCAAGTTCGAGCGTCCGGCCGTGGTGTCCACCCCGGCGCCCGTCGTCGAACAGCCCAAGCCCGTTGCGGCTGTGCCTGCCATCGCCCCGCAGGTTGCTGCCGCCCCGAAGGCAACAGTCACGGTCCAGGCGGCCGCCCCCGCCGCTGCCCCCGCCCCCGCAGCTGCTCCGGCAGCCGGCGGCGCAAACGCCACCCTGCTTTCGGCCGCCTACGGCCAGGTCGGGATCACCCAGGACTGCACCGCGATGGTTGAAAAGGCCCTCGGAGCAGCCGGCATCCCGGTTGGCAACATCGGCCCGGCCGCTTTCCTGAAGTACGGCAAGGTTGTTGCGACTCCCCAGCCGGGCGACATCATCGTTCAGTCCGGCCACGTAGCCATTTACGCGGGCAACGGACAGGCCGTCAGCGGCGGAATGAACGGCATTAACGCAACTATGGCGCACCCGCTCTCCTGGCTGACTGCCACGGGCGGCGTAACCTTCGTCCGCGTCGGAGCCTAACGCGCCGGAGTTTCAAGACCTGAAGTCTGACGCGGAGCCTCGGGACCGCAGTTAGCCCTCGGTCCAACCCGCGGCAAAAAGGCCGGTGATCAGTTGCCTTGGGGGCAACGGATCACCGGCCTTTGCCGTTCCCGCCGGCCGAAAATGTGCCTAGCCGGCGTTTCGCGGGGAAAACATAATGACCGCCACGCCCGCCAGGCAGATGGCCGATCCGGCAATGTCCCAGCGGTCGGGCCGGAACCCGTCGAAAACCATCCCCCAGGCCAGGGACCCCGCCACGAACACGCCTCCATAGGCGGCAAGGATCCGGCCGAAGTGCGCGTCCGGCTGGAGCGTCGCGGCGAAGCCGTAGAGCCCCAGTGCCAGGACTCCGAGTCCGGCCCACCACCAGTCCTTGCCCTCCCGCACCGCCTGCCACACCAGCCAGGCGCCACCGATTTCCGCGGCGGCGGCCAGGACGAACAGGAGCACGGTTTTCGCGATAATCACCCACCAATCATCGCAGGGTGTCAGGAAGTCCGGGCAGTCCACAGACGCAAGCGCAGCACGCGGTACACGACGCCGGCGGCGAACATCAGCAGCCCCGCGACTACGGACTCCACGGGCAGCGTGACTACCAGGACGGCGCACGCCACGGCGCCGGTGAGCTGCAGGGCCCTGGGGTAGCGGCGGTTGTCGCCGGTCTGCGTGTACGCGGCAGCGTTGGCCACGAGGTAGTAGATCAGGACGCCAAAGGACGAAAATCCGATGGCGCCGCGCAGGTCAGCCACGCTGATGATTCCGCAGATGACCGCGGCCAGCACCAGCTCGGCCCGGTGCGGGACTTTGAAGCGTGGATGGACGGCGCCCAGCCAACGGGGCAGGTCGTTCCCGCGTGCCATGGCAAGGCTGGTCCGGCCCAGGCCGGCTATCAGGGCCAGCAAGGCGCCCAGCGCTGCCAAGGCGGCCCCCATCCGGACAACCGGGGCGGCCCAGTCCCACGATCCGGCGGTAACGGCGGCGGCAAGCGGTGCCGGTGTCTGGGCGATCGTGTCCGCGCCGAGCACGGCCAGGATACTGATGGCGATGGCTGCGTAGACGGCGACGGCGATGCCCAACGCCGTCACGATGGCGCGCGGGATGGCCTTGCCGGGGTTGATCACTTCCTCACCCATCGTGGCAATGCGGGCATATCCGGCGAAGGCGAAGAAGAGCAGGCCCGCCGACTGCAGGATGCCATACCAGCCGTGGGCGAGGACGCCGCCGTCGAGCAGCTTCAAAGGGTCAGCCGCACCGGGGGCCCAGCAGGCGGCGACAACAATGGCCAGGACCACCAGTACGGCGGCGACGATGACCCGGGTCAGGCCCGCGGTGCGGGTCACGCCACGGTAATTCACGGCCGCCAACAGGACGACGGCGGCAATCGCCACCGGCCGCTCCCAGCCGGCCGGCGCCGCGTAGGCGGCGAAGGTCAGCGCCATCGCCGCGCTGCTCGCCGTCTTGCCGATCACAAAGCCCCAACCGGCCAGGAACCCGGGCCACGGGCCAAGCCGCTCGCGCCCGTAGACATACGTCCCGCCCGACGTCGGATATTCCGCAGCGAGCTGGGCGGAAGCCGTCGCGTTACAGAACGCGACGGCGGCGGCCAGTACCAGCCCGATGAGCAACCCCGATCCTGCAGCCTGGGCCGCGGGGGTAAAGGCTGCGAACACGCCGGCGCCGATCATCGAACCGAGGCCGATGAGGACCGCGTCAAGGGTCGTCAGCCTGCGGGCCAGCCGGGGGTGGGAGCTCAACGCTCACGCCTCGTAACGGAGCAGCACGACACCATTTCCGAACGCACGGGTCTCGGCCAGGCGAAGCTGGGCGGTGGCGTCGGTGGGCTGGAACAGGGGCTTCCCGCGGCCAATCAGCACAGGATGGACGTAGATCCGGTACTCATCGATCAGGCCTAGGTTCCGGAAGGTCGCGGCGAGGTCGGCGCCGCCGAGGGCAAGGTCCCCGCCCGGCTGCGCCTTCAGCGCCTGCACCTCTTCGACGACGACGTCCCGCACCACCGTGGTGTTCCAGCCTGCCGATTCCAGCGACCGGGAGTACACAATCTTCGGCATGTCCCGCCAGATGCCGGCGAATTCGACCATCGTTGGGGGGCTCGTGGGGTCACTGTCGGCCGTCGGCCAGTAGTCGGCCATGAGCTCGTAGGTGACCCGGCCATCCAAAAACGCCCCCATCCTCCGGAGCTCGTCATTGAAGTGCGCGTGGAGCTCTTCGTCCACCAGATGCCAACTCAGGTCCTGATCGGGCCCTTCAAAAAACCCGTCCAGGGACACCTGCATCATCAGGATGATTTTCCGCACCGGGACACCTCCTTCTCTACGGAGAAAGCGTACGCCGTTGTCCTCCCGGAGGGGATTTACCCCAGGCCGCGCCACCGCCTAGGCTTGCGCTCGCGTCCAGGCTGGGCAACAATTCAGGAGATCTAAAGTCCAGTGCAGCTTTTACTTCGGAGGGACCGCATGCCTGCGAACGTACGTCTGGCGCCAGCCATTATGCGGTGCGTTCCCGCCATCCGACACAGTCCGATGCGCCGGGACTAAGATCCTGTGGAAACGATGGACCCGCGCCCGCAACTCCGTTCCGGCCGCCGCAGACGGGGCGGCGATAGTCGGGGTAAGGGGCTGTTCGGCAGGCGCCGCGCTCAAGTCCTGACCGCGGCCGCGGCAGCGCTGACCCTGCTGTCCGGGACCGCAGTCTACGTCGCCATCCAGGCCGGTCCGCCGGCCGATGCGGTAGCACCGCCGGAATCGTCAATCTCTGGGACCCAGGCCGCACCGGGCATGGCCGGCACCGGAACCACTGGGGGCGCCACTGCATCAGCGTCCTCTCCCGCCTCGGCTTCGCCGGTATCGCCGACCGCGGTACCGCCCACTGCAACGCCTTCCACCGCCGGACCGGACGGTGGGGCGGCGGTTTTCAGCCCTGCCTTCGATGCTCCGATCAACGCCATCATCAACGCCAACAGCCGGTACGACGTGGGAGTGGCCCTCATTGATGTGAAGGACGGCGTAGTCCACGAATACGGCGACAACACCAAATTCGTAGCAGCCAGCACTGCCAAGATCCTGGCCGCGTCGGCCTACTACCATTTGGTGGAAACCGGCAAGGCTTCGCTGAGCACCCGGATGGGTTCGTCGACGGCGGCGGTCCAGATCCGGCAGATGGTCCAGCAGAGCAACAACGATTCGTGGGCACTGATCCTACGGGCCGTCGGACATCAGGGTTTGACGGCATATGCGGCGTCTCTGGGCATTAGTTATGACCGCACCGTGAATCTCCTTACCCCGGCCGAAACCGCTACCACACTGTCTTTGCTGTACTCCGGCCAGCTGCTCAACCCGGAAAATACAGCGCAGCTGCTCTCCTATATGAAGCAAACGAATTACGAAACTCTCATCCCCGCCGCCGTCCCGGCCGGCATCGAGGTGTTCCACAAGTACGGCCTGCTGTCCGGTAACCTGCACGATGCCAGCGTTCTGGTCAAGGGCGACAGGGCCTATGTTTTCGTGGTCTATACCCTCGGCAAGAACGGGTCGGATATGCCTGCCCGCACCAGCATCATCCATCAGCTGACGCAAGCCGTGGCCGAAGGACTGTTCTGAGGGGCCTCGCACGGCGTTGAGGCCGCACGTCCTGGGATGTCCGGCAAAACGGGATGCCCGTTCCGCGATGAAGCGGAGAATCGTACGCTGGAGAAGGGAGGTGATTGGAATGAAAGCAGTTCAGGGAGACCGCATCATCATCCGGGGCCACACCGTGGAGTCCGCGGACCGGCACGGCGAGATCCTCGAAGTCAGGGGTGCCGATGGGGCGCCGCCGTACCATGTCAGGTTCGACGACGGCCACGAGACAATCCTGTTTCCCGGCGGCGACTTCGTCGTCGAAAGCAGCCAGAAGGGCTAACACCCCCTTCGCCCCAGCCCTAGAAGTTCGAGGAGCTGCCGGAGCCGGAAAAGCTTCCGCCGCTGCTTCCGTAACCGGTGGTGGTGCTGCTGCTGCCGCCGCGGGCACTGCTGACGGTGCTCACGCCTGTGTCAAAGCCTGAGTTGAAGGTGGGCACCGAGAAGAAGTAGTAGGACGGGTAGACCGTGCCGAGGATGCTGGGCTCGTAGCTGCGGCCGTAGCTGGCTTTCGGGCCGGCCTGGACAGTCTCCATTTCCTTGCGCATCAACCCGGCCTCCTTCTCGTTCCTGGCGAAGCCGTCGATGACGGTGTCGGCGTGGTTCTTCAGGAGCTCGGAGAGGTGCGTGCGGGCGTTCCGCAGCCGGTCGAGTGCCGTCTCGGGAGTGACGGCGCCCTCGGCGAGTTCCGAGGTCCATCGTTCCAGCTCCCGGTCACTCTCCTCGCGGAACGACCGGAGGGCCATAGCCGTCGCGGAGCCGCCCTCGGCATGGCGCTGGCTGAGCATCGGCTCAAGGGCGGCGAGGTCGTTTCGGAACGGTGCCAGCTGCCGGTCCCAGGCCGGCGCCCACGACGATCCGCGGTTGAGCAGTGCGTTGGTGTCGGCAATGACGTCGTCCAGGGCGTCGAGTTCGGCTGCGGTGTCGGCGTAACTCTGGACGAGTTTCAGGTTGGGCCGGCGGCTCAGGTCCTTGGCCGTCAGCGCGTGCACCTGGTTGGAGAGCCCGGTGGCGGTGTTGTACTTCGAGAGGAAGCTGCGGTGCTTCTCGAGGACGGTGCTGCCGTAGCGTGATGATTCGGGGATGGTGCTGGCGTTGAGTTCGGTGATTGGCAGGTCCATGCTGACACTCGCGTAGCTGGCGTCCCCGCGGGCGAGCTCCTTTCGGCTGCTGGCCCGGGTCCGCCACCGGACGATCAGCCAGGTTGCGGCGCCCGCCACGGCCGCGATCGCCGTCGTCCACGCCGTCACAACGAACGCGGTGGACCGGTACCACGGCTGGTTGATCAGCTCGGCGCCGCGCCTGATACCTGCGATGGTGCCGTCGGTCCACTGGGCGTCACGGAACAGATCCTTGGATGCGTTCTGGATGTCGTCGCGCTGTTCCAGACTGACCTTGCGGTCCTCGCCCATGTAGGTCCCCACGTGCCGTCCCACCGGGTCCAGCGCAAAGATGAAGAGCCCGTCCGCCCACTTCTGCCCGTCGGCGCTGATCCAGTCGGCGTGCTCGGCACGGGCGAAGCGGAGCACTTCCTCATTGAGGTTGTCCGAGGCCGTTCCGTTGTAGGTGTAGACGGCCACCTTGGTGGGCTGATGGAAGTCGATGGCACGGACCGCAGGAAGGAGCGCGGTGCGGTCCAGCACCCCGGCCCGGTCCTCCACCACGACGTCGGCCGGCGGGACGGCGAGTGCGGCCGGAGCTGGGCCCGCCAGCCCGACCAGGACCAGGACCAGGCCGCCAAGGAGTTTCCGAATGATGCCCATTTGCTGAGCGTAATGCTTGCCGAAGACGCCGTCGACGGCACCTGGGCGCAAGCCGGGGTTGCAGGTCGGCTAGGCTGGCCCCAACGCCGTCCGGCTCAAGGAAAGGGCGTAGCCGAGTGTTCGAGAATTCATCCTGATGGCGGCCGCTGTGGGGGCGGCCAGCCCTGTGGACGACCTCACCGGGATCGTTGGTTTTGCCGCCCGCGCGGTCGACTCGCTGGGGGAGTGGGGCGTGGGCCTGTTCACGCTGGCCGAGACGGTGTTCCCGCCCATTCCGAGCGAGGTCATATTGCCGCTGGCGGGTTTTCTCGCCCGGCTGGGATCAATGAACCTCGTGCTGGTCCATTTCACCAGTACCTTGGGTGCCTACGCCGGCGCGCTGGTGCTCTATTGGCTCGGCGCCCGGCTGGGGCTGGAGCGCTCGATCCGTTGGCTCGCCAGGATGCCCTTCGTCGACCGGGAGGATTTCGAGAACGCGGCCGCATGGTTCAGGAAGCATGGCCGGTCCGCGGTCTTCTTCGGCCGCCTGCTCCCGGGCGTGCGGAGCCTCATTTCGCTGCCCGCCGGAGCCCAGCGAATGCACCTAGGCACGTTTAGCGTTTTCACCGTCGCGGGAAGCGGACTCTGGAACGGCTTGTTGATCGGGCTCGGAGCCCTGCTGGGCCCGCAGTACCGGCTGATCGATGAGTACGCGCGCTTCCTAAACTATGCCGTTTCCGCCGCCGTGGCCGCCGTTGTGGCCTGGGTGATCGTGCGAAGCATCCGACGCCGACGCAACCGGCCATCCGGGCGGGACGGGGAGTAGGACAGCGCGTAAGGGCGGCCCGCTACGAGGGAGCGGGCCGCATCCGTAAATGCTGGTTAAGGCCTGGACCGACGGGGCCCCGAATTCGGGCCGGGCAGTCCAGGGTTTCCCTGTCGGGTTCAGTAGGCCTCCAGCATCTACACCCTGCTTCTGCGGCCAGCGACGGCGCCGTAGATCAGCAGCACGATGATGGCGCCGAGGATGGCGAGGAGCCAGGTCCGCAGATCGAAGAATTCACCCAGGCCTCCGCCGAAGATCAGCGAGCCGATCCAGCCGCCCAGTATTGCGCCGACGACTCCCAGGACAAGCGTGATAACCCAGCCTCCGCCCTGCCTGCCGGGAAGGATGGCTTTAGCGATTGCTCCTGCGATAAGCCCGAGAAGGAGAAATCCGAGGATTCCCATGTCTGTACTTCCTTTCGGTCTGACGGTCGCGCAATTGCGGCCGTAACCATGAGTTTCTCAGTATGCTTACTGGCGTTCAAGACCCTACGGTTGACGCGGCTACGATTGCTCGTGATCCGTGGCAGATTCCTTTGCCGGGTGCGCTTCCTTTGCCGGGTGCCGGGCCTGTTCCAGGTGGTGTGCCAGCTTTTCCTCGGCCTCCGCACGCCGTTGCCCGACGATGCGCATTTGCTGAGTCGTCGGATTTTCGTGACGGAGCGAGTGACCGGGATGACGGGCCCGCGCCGGGCCCCCGGGGTTGCTGTGGGGCGGATGAGGATCGGTGTTTTCGCTCATAAACGAATCGTCCCACAGCCCGTGTGGGAGAAAAAGGGTCCATTTCGGCGGAACGGACGCTGCTACCGCGGGATTCGCCGGCCCCCGGAACGGTTCAGGATAAAGAGCAGAACGGCGATCACCAAAAGAACCGGCGCGATCCAGAGGAGAAACGAGACCGCCTGGATGGTGCCGCCGAGAAGGAGAGCCACGATGGCCAAAACGCCGACGACCCAGATCAATCGATTCATAACGTTCCTGTCCAGCTGCTCAGACGGACCCTGTCGGGGGTGCTGACGGTCCGCCGGGTTCCGGTGGGGTGGTGGCGGAGAAATGCCCGGGTGCCGTGGCTTCGCTGGTGGTGTCGGGGGTGCCCAAGCCCGCGGACCCTTGGCCGGCGGCCGAGGACGTGCGGCTCACGGGAACTTTTCGGCTGGGGTTTGCATCCTGTTCCGGAGTGGGAATGCGGACTTCCAGGACCCCGTCGGTGTACGACGCCTTGATGTCCTCCTCCCTCGTGCCCTGCGGCAGCTGAATATGGCGTGTGAACGCGCCATACTGGAATTCGGAGCGGTAGTTGTGCTTGCCCCTGTATTCGGTCCGTTCCTCACGTCTGGCCTCGATGGTGAGCGTGGTGCCCGAGACGGTGATATCGACGTCGCGGTCGGGGTCAATGCCGGGCAGTTCGGCCCGGACCACCATTGTTGAGCCGTCCTGGAACTCCTCGACGCGGAGCATGGCCCCGGTCTCGCCGTGCAGGAACCGGCGGAATGGCTCGGGCACATCGAAAGGGACGTGCCGCATGATGTCGCTCATGATTTCCTCCCGGTGATGATGCGATTCTGGCCGGCGGGGCGGGCCTTCGCGGCGCGGCCCAGCCGTTATCAGTACAAGCTACGCCTGAGGTCGGACATGCGAAAGGGAGATTCTTCGGGCGCCCCGGCGGGCCCGGGCCGGGAACGGATCAGTCGGCCGTCGGGGCGTCCTGACCGTACTCGGCCGAGATCAGGATAGGGAGGTGGTCGGAGGCGCCGCGGGGGAGTGTCTCGACACTTTCGATCACCAGGCCCTGGGACGTGGCGAAGTCGAAGTGTCCCTTGAAGACCTTGTACCGCGTGTAGGTCCGCCGGTCGCTGAGGGTCAGGTCATAACCGGCGTCCTTCATCTGGGCGGTGAGGTACTTGGTGAAGAACGGGTAGTTGAAGTCGCCCACCATGAGCGACATCAAGCCGCCGCCCATGCTGAGCAGTTCGGCGTGGGCGGCGTGGATCTGGTTGCGCCGGAGCGAATTGGACGCGGTCAGCGGGGCCGCATGGAACGACGCGATGACAAGATCGTGGTCCGTTTCCCTGTCGATCACGCGCGTGCCGATGAGGCGCTCATGCGCGGGTGACAGGACGCGGTCATGCATCGACTTCTTGAGGGCGAACGTCTTGGTTTCGTAGGCCGTGAACCGGCTCATGCGGTAGTAGATCGCCAGGCCCAGCCGGTTGCCCTTGGTGGCATCGGCCAGGTGCAGATCGCCGATGGTTTCGGGCAGATCGTCCGTGTCGCACTCCTGGAGGCATAAGGCGTCAATCTCAAAATCGCGGGCCAGATCAATCAGCTCACCACTGGCCTTGTGCTTGCGGAGGTTATAACTGATGACTCGAATCAGGAGAGCACCTCTTCGGAGGATAGTCGGGAAAAGCCTGTTTCCGAGTGTACCCAGTCCACGTCGGATCATGCTGGCGGAATCAATGCCGTCCGCGCGTCGTTGAGCCAGTAGCAGGCGGCCACGGCCGCCAGAGACAGGTAGTTCCCGGCAACCAGTACGGAGACCGAACCATGGCAAAGGCAATGTGGAACGGGGCGGTGATCGCCGAAAGCGAGGATACCGTCCTGGTGGAAGGCAACCACTACTTCCCGATCTCCTCCGTCAAGCGCGAATACCTCGAGGACAGCAGCCACCGCAGTGTCTGCGTCTGGAAGGGCGAGGCCAGTTATTACAGCCTGATGGTGGACGGCCAGCGGAACCGGGACGCGGCCTGGTTCTACGCGGAGCCGAAGTCCGACGCAGCCCAGATCAAGGACCATGTGGCCTTCTGGCGGGGCGTCCGCGTCGAAGCCTGAAGCACAGCGGCCGGCGAATCCGACGCCGGCCGCTGTGGTTTTGCGGTGTCGCTTCGGGGCTCCGTTTCTAGCGGCGGTCGCCGGGGCCCCGCGCCGCCGTGTATTCTCCGGCGGTAACGGTGCCCTGCTGCCGGGCGCCGTCCAGTGATCCTTCACCCACGCCCGCCATGACCTGCGCCGTTCCTCCGGTGTAGACGGTGTACTCCTCGCCGGCCGTTATGGCGGCGGAGGAGTACACGAGGGACGCCGCCTGCTTGGCCGTCACGAAGGTAGCCACTAGCTGCCCGCTGGAATCGGCCAGCTGGATGGTCGTCCCGGCCGGTACTGCCGTGCCAAAGGTGACCTGAACGCCGGACTGCGTCGACGACGTCGCGGGGGTCACCGCCATGCCCGCGCTGCCGGCCGCCGCCACGGTGCCTCCGCTGACGGCCAGCCCGCCGTTCACGTCCAGCGCGCCGTTGCCGTCATTGCTTGGTCCGTTGACGACGACGGTGCCGCCGCTGATGGTGGCGTTGCCGTTGGAGTCCAGGCCGTCGCCCTGGGAGTTGATGGTGACATCGCCGCCGCTGATGTCCACGGAATAGTCGCCGACGGTTTCACCGCCGCCCATGCCGCCGCCTTGACCGCCGGTCTGGCTGCCCGTTTGGGTGCTGGAGCTGCCGCCGGCGGCGTTGACGCCGTCGTCGTTGGCGGTGACGCTGACCGTGCCGCCGCTGACGGCGATGTGGGCCGATTCCAGGCCCTCTTCGGACTCTTCGACAGTGACGGTGCCACCGGCGACCGTGAGCTGGGTGACGGCTTTGACGCCGTCGTCCCCTGCCTTTACGGTCAGCGCTCCGCCGCTGACCAGCAGCCAGCCCCGGCCCTCGTCAGTGTCGTTGTCGGCCTTCACTCCGTCGCCGCCGGCGGTGACGGTGTAGGCGCCGTCCAGCAGCACCGTGTAGTCCTTGCCCCGGATGCCGTCGTCCGCGGCGTCCACGCTCACATTGCCGGCCGCGAGTACGAGGCCGTCCTTGGAGACGATGCCGTCGTTGTACCTGCCGCTGACCGTCAGTGCACCGGTGCCGGCGATGGTCAGGTCGGCCAGGGAATAGAGCGCCGCGTTGGGGGCATCGGTTCCCTGGTCCGCGTAGCTGGCGGCGTCCTCAATGGTGTTCGTGCTGCCCTCCTCGAGGTAGACGATGGCCTCGTTGGCGCTCTGGACGACGAACGGGGATCCGGTGGAACTGCTGAGTTCCACCCCGTCCAGGATGATGCGCACAACATCCTCCTCGCCGGCGGCAATGACCACCTGGCCGTCGGACAGGCTGCCGGAAAGCCGGTAGGTGCCGGCCGCGCTGATGGTGACGGTGCCGCCGTCGATCTTGACGGCGTCCGACGTCGACCCTGCGGCCACGGTGCTGGCACTGTCGGCGAGTGTCACGGCCACTTCCTCTGCCGCGTCCCAGCTGAGATCGTCGGAATCGAAGTGCGTGTCCTCTTCCACGGAGGCGACGGTCACGGCGGACTGGGCCCCCGTTCCGGCTGTGCCGGCCTGGCCGGTGGAGGAAGCCGTACCGGCCACCGAACAGCCGGTAAGCGAGACGGCCAGGGCGAGGGCTGCGACGGACATGTAGTTGCGGAACTTGTTCATGGGGGTCCTTGTCTGCTGAAGTGCGCGGTCTGTGAAGTGCGCGGGAAATGAAGGGGAGGTCGTTGAAGTGCGCGGGAAATGGTGGGGTGGTCGTGCGGGGTGCCAGGAGTGGCGGCGGGGAAGCGGCAGGTCAGGCGGCCGCTGCGGGGGTGAGGTGCAGGCTCCGCCGCAGCGTGCCGTGCCAACGGTTGGCCGGAAGTTCGGGGCGCAGGGCGGCCATGCCGGTGGCGAATTTGGAGATGCGGCTGGGCCTGACGCCGTTGGCCCAGAGATGTCGGTCCAGCGGTCCGGCCGTCGAGCCGGACTTTGTCTCGAGGACCAGCGCCCCGTCGAGGAGCCAGGAGCTCCCGCCCGGTCGCTGCCAGATGACCGCTTCGTCGAGGGTGGCGCGGCTGTCCGATGCGGGCAGGAACAGCGTGGTGCGCCGGTAACGGGTCTCAAGCACAGGTTCCAGCGGACCGGGCGGGACGTGCCCAATGGTTGCCGCGAGCGTTTCGTTGATGTAGCCGAGTCCCTCGGCGGTGATCCGGCTGCGGTCCCGCAGCCCGTACGGGATGCGGTCCTTGACGGTGGCTTCGCGGCTGCCTTCCGTTTTGACTTCCAGGAAGCTTACGGCGCTGTCGACGTAGGTCCGGGTGCGGATCTTGAAGCGCCGGCGCCTGCCCCTGGCGGCCAGCAGGTAGCTGTCCAGCTGGGGGGTGTCGAAGTACACGGAGTCGTAGTCGAAAGTGCGTTTTCCGTCCATCTCCAGGATCATCAGGTCCGCCTCGAACGCGGCCAACAGCTGTTGGCCCTGTTGGGCCGGGACAACGTATTTGCGGTCCACCCTGGTCTGCAGCGCAGCGGCGGCATTGAGTTCCTCGAGCCCGATCGGGGGCAGGTGCCGGAGGTTGCCCGCAATGCCGGCGCTCATGCCGCACCGGCTGTGGCGGGGGCAAGCTGGTGCCGCGGCAGTTCCTCGCGGGCCTCGGCGCTGGTGTGCAGGCCGGACATGAGGCCACCTGGTGCGCCGCCGGGGACATAGGCGTAGCGGACGTCGACGATTGTTTTGTCGTTGACCAGGTCGAGTTCCTGCACGGTGGCCGAGTGGACTGTCCCGTGCAGGACCTCCTCCAGGCGTGCGGTGAGTTCCGCGTCGCCGGCGATCGCGCGGTCCAGGATGACTGTCTGGTGGCGGTAGGCCGGCAGGACCCGCGGGTGGTCCCCCACGAACATCACCAGCAGGATCATTGCCATCAGGGACAGCGGCAGCCACACCGGTTCGATCCCCAGGCCGGAGATGAGTCCAAGGGCCAGGGCGGAGAAGTAGTAGGCCACTTCGTGCTGGGCCAGCTCGGTGGAGCGGAGCCGGATGATGGAGAGTACGCCGAAGAGTCCCAGGCCGAGCCCGATGCCGGCGGCCGAGCCGGAGAGGGCGGCGGCCACGGCCATCACGCCGACGTTCATGCCGAGGTAGGACACCACGAGATCGCGGCGGCGGTGCCGGCGCAGGTACAGGGCGAAGGTCAGGATGCTGATGGCGGCCAGGTCGGCGGCAATGAGAATTAGGGGTGTCATGGGAGTCTCCGGAATCAGTGGGTGGATTGGTCTCTACGATTCCCGCTCAGGCTGTGCGGGAACTGTGCCGGGACCATGGCGGGAATATGAGTCGCGTCGACGGCACCGGCCCGGTCCGCGGCCCGGCCTGCGCCGCGGCCTGTGGCCGGATGTTCCGGGGCGAACAGGAACCGCTGCTGCACGGAGTAGCTGACTGCGAGCAGTGCCGCTTCCACCAGGAGCTTGGCGGGCAGGGCCGCGACGGCGATCTGGTCCAGTGCCGCCATCAGCGCCAGGTTGGCGGCCAGAAGCGTGAGGACCAGGGCGAAGTACCGGACGCCGGTACGGGTGGCCTTGCGCTCGCGGCCGTGGCGGAATACCAGGTGCCGGTTGATCAGGAAGTTCACCGCCGAGCTGATACCACGGGCACCGACGACGGCGACCAGGACGGAACCGGTGACGGCGATAATGACGAGGAACGCGGCGGTGTCGAGAACGAACGCGGTCAGGGACGACGCCAGGAACTTCAGCAGGGGTGCGTAGATCCGCACCGAGTCAGCCAGCGGGCGGAAGTGCGAGCCCGAGTTGTGGTCCAGGTAGACGGTTGCGATGTCGACCGTCCGGATCAGGTAACCGGCCTGCCTGGCTTCGAGCAAAAGGTTGAGTTCATACTCGTAGCGCTCGCCGGGGACCCCCCTGAGCCAAGGGAGCATCGCCGCGGGGTATCCCCGGAGCCCGGTCTGCGTGTCCGGGATGGTTTCACCCGTGGCCAGGCGGAACAGCCATCGTGTGGCCGCGTTGCCTATCCTGCTGCGGGCCGGGACTGTGCCGCTGAAACTGCGGGTGCCCAGGACCATCGCATCCGACGCCGCGGGCAGCCGGCCGGCGACCCGCAGGATGTCCTCGACGCGGTGCTGGCCGTCGCTGTCCGCGCAGACCACGTCCCGGCCGGGAAAGTGGTCCGCGATGTAGCCGAAGCCCGCCTTCAGCGCGTGGCCCTTGCCCCGGTTGCGGTCATAGCCGATGACGGTGCACCCAAGCCGGGCCGCGCCGTCGAACACGGGCTGGTAGTCCGGCCCGCTGCCGTCATCGACCACCACCAGAGCGAGCTGCGGAGCCGCGGCGGCGATCGAGCGGATCAGGCGGAGCAACTGGTCGTCCGGCTCGTAGGCCGATATCAGGATGATCATGGCTCCGGCTCACTGTCCTATGTAGAGGATGTCGGAGGTGCCGCGTTCCTTGTTCTGGCCGAGCGGGTTGTTGACGAGCTGGCCGTTGAAATACATGGTGGAGGACCCGCCGCCGTCCAGGTTGTACGCGGTGGTGGCGCCGAGCCCCTGCAGAATTTCCGCGAGTCCGGTCATGGTGACGCCGGCACTGTAGCCGGGGCTGCGGCCGTCCACCACGACGAAGGCGAGGTGGTTGGTGCCGAGAACTCCCACGGCCGTCCGGGGCTGTTCGCCCTGGATGGAGTGGTTGCCGACGTTCGCGTCCACTTCCACGTCCTCAATGCCGTCCACGACCTGGCTGTCCTCAAGGACGGCCGGTCCGAACGACAGTGTGTTCCAGACGCCGTCGGCCACGAGTTGGGCGGCCGTGGTGCTGGTTTCGTCGTAGACCTCCACGGTGCCGTCCCGGTAGAAGGCCAGCCCCTGCCGCGCGCCCTCGTCCCGGTAGACGACGCCGTTGCGGATGACGATTCCGGTGTCCCGGAAACCGTAGTAGTCGCCGTTGATGGCGAAGACGGCGTCGTGGTCGGCCGCGGTGGCCGAGGTGGTCTCCGTGATGTTCCCGCCAAAACTGTTGTCGGCAAACGCGGACTGCAGGACGGTGGCATCGCTGAGGACGACGTCGGCCACGTAGTAGGTGACAGTGCTGTCGCCGCTGCCGGTCACGACCGTGGAGATGTTGATGTTCGAGTCCGCCGAAGTGTATGAACTGTCCGTGGTCTCGGCCGCGGCAACCGCCGTGTCCGCCGTGCCGGACGTTACGCCCCGGCTTGCCTCGTAGGCTGCGACGTCGGAGATCTCGACATGCTCAAAGACGAAGCGGTCCAGCGCCCAGGCGGTGGCGCCTCCCGCCGAGAGAGTCAGGGCCAGGGCTCCGGCCAGCACGGCGCGCCGCACGCGGCCGCCCTTACGGTGGGTGTTCTTCTCAGGTGTCATGCACTATTTCTAGGCGCCGGACTTATACCGGCCATGAGCTCCGGTTTAGCGGGAGCTGTGAAAGCGGCAAGACCCGCGGCCCGAAGGGATAGTGTGTTCAGAACTCACCAGCCACGCGAAAGGGCGCACGTTGACTGCTGTATTACCGGAGCTTGCCGAGGGCGACTTCTACTATGAGGTGCTGGGGGAAGGTCGATTCCGCTCCACCATCCATGCGCAGGGTGCGTGGAATGAGCACGAGCAGCACATGGCGCCCGCGTCCGGGATCCTGGCGGACTGCCTGGACCGGCACGAGCCCCGCGCTGACATGCGTATGGCCCGCCTGAGCTATGAGATCCTCGGCCTGATCCCCGGTGGCGAGTTCGAGGTCACCACCAGGACGCTCCGCCCGGGGCGGACCATCGAGCTGGTGCAGGCCGAGCTCGTGGCGGGCGGCCGCGTGGCCATCCGTGCCACGGCCTGGCGAATGCTGATGTCCGACACCTCCGCCATCGCCGCCTTTGAGGACCCGCGGATTCCGGCGCCGGAAGCCTGCGAACCGTACGACGCCGCAAACGTCTGGCCGGGCGGGTACATCGCCTCGTTGCGGATGCGGATTGCCGAGGGCCACCGTGCGGGTTCGGGCACCGTCTGGCTGCACACCGAGCACCCGCTGACGGACAAGGGCGACAGCAGCGAACTGGCCCGCCTGGTCGGCCTCGTGGACACCGCCAACGGGATTGCCGCGCGCGTCCCGCCGGGGAAGGGCAGCTACGCCTTCCCCAACCTGGACCTGCAGATCCACATGTACCGGCGGCCCGAAGGGGAATGGCTGGGGCTGGACAATGAGGTCTCGTTCGGGACGGACGGGATCGGCCTGACCTCGACGGTGCTGCACGACCTGCAGGGGCCGTT